>NZ_JBFAPA010000023.1:0-240558 GCF_040675465.1 Actinocrispum sp. NPDC049592
ACAGTGCTCACCGGCCAGCGGCTCGGCAACCAGCCTCACCCCCACCAACCACAATCGGTGGGAGGCCACGCCGATCAATCCCCATTAGGTGGTGAGGCGGGTGAGCCAGTCGTGGAGGAGGGCTTTCTCGTTGCCGGTCAAGGCTTCCGTGGGGGTTGAGCGGAGTTGGGCGGAGAGGGTGAGGGCGGCGCCCGCGAGGGTGTTGGCGGGGGTGGTGGGAGTGTCGGTGAGGACGGCGGCGAAGATGGCGTTGCGGACGCGGATGGGCAGGGCTTCGTCCGTGTAGGTGTCCGGCTGGGTGACGAGGCTGAGGGCGACGCCGATGGTGGCGGACATGATCATCTGGGCGGCCAGGTCGGGGGCGATGCGCAGACGGCCCGCCTCGGCGCAGCGGTCGAGCACCTCGCGAAGCAGCCGTAGCGCCTCCTCGGCGGCCTTGGGCACGCCGGCGAGGGCGGGGGAGTACATCATCCGGTAGACCGCCCGGTGGGCCAGGGCGAACGCGACGTGGCTGTCCCAGCCCGAGCGCAGGTCGGCGACCGGGTCGGCGGAGGGCGTGGCCGCGCGCTTGACTGACAGGTACCGGTCGAAGCCGTAGTCCACGACCGCGCTGAGCAGGCCGTTCTTGTCACCGAACTGCCGGTACAGGGTGGGCGCGCCGACGCCGACGGCGTCGCACACCGCGCGCGTCGAGATGTCACCGTCCGGGGAGGCGTCCAGCAGCGCCTCCGCTGCCTCCAGCATGCGGGTTCTGATGTCCTCCATACCGCCAGGGTAACAGTGCTAACAAGTGACGCTAGCGTTGTTACGGACGTCGCGTAGCGATGCTAACGCTAGTGGCGTAGCGTTGTTAACAGAACGAAGGAGGCAGCAATGAACACACGAGTTGCGATCGTCACTGGGGCTACCGGCGGTATCGGCAGTGAGATCGTCAAGAAGCTGGCCGCGGACGGGATGACCGTCCTGCTCAGCTACACCGGCAACGAAAACCGGGCCAAGGAACTGGTCGAGGAGATCATCGCCGGGGGTGGCGAGGCGAGCGCGTTCCGGGCGGACGTCGCCGACGAGTCCGACGTCGAGGCCCTCTTCGATGCCGCGGAACAGCGCTACGGCGGTGTCGACGTCGTCGTGCACACCGCGGGCATCATGCTGCTGTCCCCGCTGGAAGAGCAGGACCTGGAGGTCCTCGACCGCATGCACCGCACCAACATCCGCGGCACCTTCGTGGTCGACCAGCAGGCCGCCCGTCGCCTGCGCAAGGGCGGCGCGCTGATCAACTTCTCCACCTCGGTCACCAAGCTCGGCCTGCCCGGCTACACCGCCTACGCGGCGAGCAAGGGCGCGGTCGACGCGATGACCCTGATCCTGGCCCGCGAGCTGCGTGGCCGTGACATCACCGTGAACGCCGTGGCCCCCGGCCCGGTGGCGACCCCGCTGTTCCTCGACGGCAAGCCGCAGGAGGTCATCGACCGCCTGGCGTCAGTGCCCCCGCTGGAGCGCCTCGGCCTGCCGACCGACGTCGCCGAGGTCGTGTCCTTCCTCGCCGGTCCGGGCCGCTGGGTCAACGCCCAGGTCATCTACACCAACGGTGGCGCGATCTGACGGCTGCAGCAGACCCTGCAGCACGACCGAGGCCAGGGCGTCGGCGGTGGCGACGCGCTCCGCGTCGTCCTGATGGGGCAGGCCCATGCGGTGGGCCAGCGGGTCCTGGCTCAAACACGCCAGCGGGCCGGTGATCACCAGGAACACCAGGTGGAGCGGCAGTCTGGGGATCCGGCCGGCGCTCATCAGCCGGTCCAGGGTCGGCTCCAGCGCGGCGCGGGTCGGTTCCAGGTACTCGTGGCAGAGGAAGTCGACCCGCTCGGACTCGCGGCCCGACTCATCGCTCAGCACCCGGTTGAGATGCGGGTTCGTGGCGGCCATCCGGTAGAACTCGCGCACCACGGCGGCCAGGCGGCAGGCGTCGTCGGCCTCGGCGGCGACCACCCGCTCGATCGCCGACTTGATGCGTTCCAGCTCGAACGACACGGCGGCCTCCCAGAAGGCGGCCTTCGAGCCGTACCGGTCGTTGATGAAGTTGTGGCTCACGCCGATCCGCCGGGCCAGCTCCCGCACCGAGGCGCCCGCGTAGCCCAGCTCGGCGAACGCCGCCAGCCCGTGCCGGAGGATCACGTCCTCGCCGGGCACCTCGGGCTCGGACGCCGACCGGCGGCCCCGCCGCTTCACGCAGTCACGCACCTCGACGATCACCCCTCTCTCCGGCATCTTAGGTCAGGGTGCCGCTTGACAGCTGTCAGAACAACCCTATTCTGACAGGTATCAGAAATGGGAGGGCCGGAATGAACGTGGCGTTGTGGATCGTCTCCGGATTGCTGGCGGCCGTGTACCTCGCCGCGGGCCTGACCAAGCTGACCCAGCCCCGCCAGAAGCTCGCCGACGGGCAGATGGGGTGGGCGGGCGACATGACCGATAGGGCGGTGAAATCGATCGGCGGGGCGGAGTTGCTCGGCGCGATCGGCTTGATTCTGCCGTGGGCATTGGGAATGGCGAAGGTGCTCACCCCGCTGGCCGCCGTCGGTCTGGTGGTCGTTCAGCTCGGCGCCATCGTGGTTCACTTGCGGCGCAAGGAAAGCAAGGTCGTCCCCGGCAACCTGGTGTTGCTGGCGCTGGCCGCTTTCGTTGCGGTCGGCCGGTTCGCCGGTCTGTGATCATGCTGGGACTGTTCGTAGTGTGACGGCGCACACGCCTAAAACTCTTTGTCCGTAAGAAACCGCGCTGGATACAGTCGCGTTCGCACAGTTCTGCGGCGAGGCCGCCGCATGTTCTCCGGGGCCCGGTGTTGTGGGGGATTCACGGGCGCCCGCCCTGACTCTATGGGGGATTTCCCGTGACACAACCGGCAACCGACAAACTCGACGGTGCCGTCCTCAAAGTCGCCGCGGTCGTCATCCTGGGCGCCGTCATGGCGATCCTGGACACGACAGTCGTGTCCGTGGCACTGCAGGCGCTGGCTCTCGAGTTCAACACCTCGCTGGACACCATCCAGTGGGTCGCCACCGGGTACATGCTCGCGCTGGCCACCGTGATCCCGGTGACCGGCTGGGCCTCCGACCGGTTCGGCACCAAGCGCCTCTACATGCTGGCCATCGTGCTGTTCCTGTTCGGCTCGGTGCTGGCCGGGCTGGCCTGGAACATCGAGTCGCTGATCGCCTTCCGGGTGCTGCAGGGCCTCGGCGGCGGCATGCTGATGCCCGCCGGCATGACGATCCTGACCCGCGCGGCCGGCCCGGCCCGCGTCGGCCGGGTGATGTCCGTGCTGGGCGTGCCGATGCTGCTCGGCCCGATCGGCGGCCCGATCCTGGGCGGCTGGCTGGTCGACTCGGTCAGCTGGCGCTGGATCTTCTACATCAACGTGCCGATCGGCATCGTCGCCCTGGTGCTGGCCTGGCGGCTGCTGCCCAAGGACGAAGCGGGCCAAGTGGGCCGGTTCGACTTCCCCGGCATGCTGATGCTCTCGCCCGGCCTGGCGCTGCTGCTGTTCGGCGTGTCGCGCATCCCGAGCGCGGGCGGCGTCGGCGCGGTCGACGTGTGGCTGCCGACCCTGGCCGGTCTGCTGCTGATCGCCGGGTTCGTGCTGCGGGCGCTGCGCGTGCCCAACCCGCTGGTGAACCTGAAGCTGTTCAAGGACAAGGGGTTCTCCATCGCGGTGTTCGCGATGTCGTTCTTCGCGATGTCCTTCTTCGGCGCGATGCTGCTGTTCCCGCTGTACTTCCAGCTCGTCCGCGGCGAGCAGGCGCTGGACGCCGGCCTGCTGCTGGCCCCGCAGGGCATCGGCGCGATGATCACCATGCCGATCGCGGGCGTGCTGGCCGACCGGATCGGCGTGCGCAAGGTGGTGCTGCCCGGCCTGGTGCTGATCCTCGTGGGCATGGTCATCTACACGCAGGTCGGACCGGTCACGCCGTACTGGCAGCTCCTGCTCGGGCTGTTCGTGCTCGGCCTGGGCATGGGCGCGACGATGATGCCGATCATGTCGGCCGCGCTGCAGAAGCTCAAGCCGGCCGACGTGGCCAACGCTTCCTCGGCGATGAACATCGTCCAGCAGGCGTTCGGCGCCATCGGCACGTCCATCATGTCCGTGGTGCTGGCCGGTCTGCTGGCCACGAAGTTCAACGTTGCCACCAGTCTCGGGATCGGCGCGGCCAGTGTCGCCGTGCACAACCCCGCGACGCACGACATGGCCGCGTCGGCGGCCGCGGACGCGTTCGCGTCGACGTTCATCTGGGCGCTCGTGTTGATCGCCGTGTGTGTCGTGCCCGCGTTGTTCCTGCCGAAGGCGGCTCGGACGGTATCGTCTGCGTCCGGGGAAGGCGATCGTGAGGATGACGGCGAGGGTGCGCACCCGCCGGTCATGCTCGGTGGACATTGAGTGACATGCGAAGGCTGGATATCAGCGCTCGGTCGCCGAAACCATGTGATAGTTGGTGGGAGTCCGAGTAGGGAGAGCCGGGATGGGACGGATCGGGCTGGGTCTGACGGCCTGCCTTGTGGTGCTTGCCGGGTGCGCGCGCCCGGAGGCGCTGTCCGTAGCCGCCCCGGAGGCCAGTAGCCCCGCCAAGCTGGCGCCGCAGATCCCGCTGCCGCTGGACGTCTCGTCCTACGCGGACGCGCCCTGCACGCTGCTCAAGCCGGGCACGACCGTCGCCAAGGACATGGCCAAGGGCGTGGCCGACGGCGCCACCTGCACGTGGACCGCGAAAACCCCGCTGCAGCCGCAGATCACCGTCACCGTGGACCTGAAGTCCGGCGGCCTGGAGGCCTTGTACCGCAAGCGCGCCAGGCTGCCGTACTTCGAGCCCACCGACATCGCGGGCTACCCGGCCGTGCACACCGACACCGACCGCAGCGTGCCCGACCAGGGCCAGTGCACGGTGAACGTCGGGATGAACGACGTCACGCTGATCACCGTGACCTCGACGATCGCCGACCAGCGGTCGCTGAACTTCGCGGTTCCCTGCCCCGACACGGATGTCTTCGCCACCGCCCTGGTCAGCGAGATCACCAAGGGCTAGAGGTTCTCCACGGCCCATCGGGCCATCGCGACTCTCGAGGTCAGGCCCAGCTTGCCGTAGGCGTTGCGCAGGTGGGTCTCGATCGTGCGTTCGCTCAGGTAGAGCCGGGCGGCGATGTCCGCATTGGACAGACCTTCGCCCAGCAGCCGCAACACTTCGCTCTCACGCTTGGTGAGCACGCCGTCGCTGCGGGCCGGGCTCATCCGCAAACCCAATGACCGGGCCAATCGGCGCGTCCGATCGGCCCATGGCGCTGCTCCGGACCGCTCGAACACCTGCAGCGCCCCGGGAATGGCCGACTTGTCGCCCGTCAGTTCGGCGCATTCCACTGCTGTCTGAGCGGCCAGCAGCGGTGCGCCCATCGAGGCGAACCTGGTCGCGACATCCGCCAGCAGCGCGGAGTCGTTGAGCTGCAACCCCCGCAGCCGGTCCGCGCAGGCGATCACCAGCCGCGGCCGGTCCGTTCCGGACACTCGCAACTGCTGCTCCGTTTTTGCCAGCAGGTCCCGATCGCCGTTCCGCAGGGCCGCCAGCCCGGTATGCAGGCCCCGCAGGACCGACGCGCACGGGTCATTGAACAACGAGTAGTAGCTGAACGGCGCCGACACCACGCGACCGCCCTCGTGCCAGGCGATCGCCGCCGCGGCCAGCTCGGTCACCTCGTACAGGCCCTGTTCCGGGGCCAGGTAGGCGCGCTTGCACTCGGCCAGCGTGGTCACCGCCTCGGTGACCTTTCCCTGTTCGGCCAGGAGGAACGCGCGCAATGCCAGCGTGCAAGCCAGCGAGCGGGGCAACCCCGCCTCGCGGGCCACCGCCACGCCCCGCTCGATTTCCCGTTGCGCGGCGGGCAGATCACCTTGCAGGTAGAGGTTGAACGAAAAGATGTACTGCTCCCAGCACCACAGTGAGGGAATGTCCATCAAGGCGCGTTTGGTGAAAAGCTCTTGTGCCCGCGCGTGCATCCTCGGCATGTCCCCGTCGACGAGGTACGTGCCGCTCAGTACGACGCGGAGGTAGTGCGCCAGATAGGGTTGCTCGTCCTCGCATTCGACAGCGTGCGTGAGTCCGGTCTCCAGCAACGTGATCGCGGTGCCGGCGTCCCGGTCGAACAGCCGGAGCACGCCCGCGCCCAGGCAGCCGACGCCCTGCGTGGCGGGGGAGTGGTCGCGGTCGAGGTAGCCGGCCAGGATCTTGGACACCTCCACGGCCTCGGCCAAGGTGCCGTGCCGCATGGTGAAGATGAAGTCCTGCACGGCCGCCTCGGGCGACTGCTGGCTCAGCGCCCGGGCCTCGGCGCGGATGCGTTCGTTGGCCGCGGTCGAGTCGTAGCGTTGCGCGTCCAGGATCGCCATCCGGAACCGGACCTCGGCCACGATGTCGGTCTGTCCTTGGTGTTGCGCCACTGCCGTCGCCCGTTGCCAGGCCGCGGTGGCCTCGTCGAACCGGCCGAGGCTCTGGTGCGCCCGCGCGATTCCGTCCAGCAGCGCGGGAACCTGCTTCTCCTCGGCCTGGTCCGCGGCGGCCTCGAGGTACCGGATGGCCTCGTCGGCCGCGCCCATGGACAGCGCCCGCCAGCCCGCGTCGGCCAGGATCTCCGCAGCCCGCACCGGATCCGCCAGATCGCCCGCCTCGCGGTAGTGCGGCGCGAGGGCGAGTACGTCGTCCGGGCTGGTTCGTTCGATCGCCCGCAGCACGGCGGCGTGCAGGCTCCGGCGCTCGGCCAGCGTCAGTTCGCTGTAGGCGACCTCGGCGTAGAGCGGGTGCGCGACCCGGTAGAGCAAGGCGCTGCTCACCGTCTGCTCGGTGATCAGGCCGCCGATCACCAGCGCCCGCAACGCTTGTGACTCGTCGAGCAGGGTGCGGACGACCGTGTCGGTGGCCGCGTCCCCGGCGACCGAGATGATCTCCAGCAGCCGGCGCTGGGTCTCGTCGAGGGCTTGCAGGCGGCCGAGCACGACGTCCCGGACGATCAGCGGCAGGGTGGCGTCGGCGGTGAAACCCTGGTGTACCAACGCGGTCACGAACAGCGGCACGCCCTTGGCGCGGGCGGTCACAGTGTCCAGCAGGCCGGCCGCCGGCTGCTCGCCGAGCAGGTCACCGACGAGGTCGGCCACCGCGGCATCCGGCAAGGGCGTCACCGTGACTTCGCCGCCCGGGTGGCGCCGGACGGTCGCGGCGAGGTCGTCGAGCGGCGACCCGGCCTCGCTGGGGCGGTACGCGCCGAGCACCAGGACTTTCCGGTCCCGGGTGTTCTGGCCGATGTAGTGCACCAGTTCGACCGTGCCGCGGTCGGCCCAGTGCAGGTCGTCGACGAACAACACCGCTGGGGCAAGGCGCGCGATGAACTCGGTGACGGCGGCGAACATCTGGGTGCGTTCCAGCTCGGGGTCGACGCTCGGCCGCGGGGCGGGCAGCCGGGGATCGGCCAGCAAACGGCCGAGCTGCTCCAGTCCACTGTGGTCGGCCAGCGTGCCGAGGTGCGGCCGGATCGCCTCCACCACCGGCGCATACGCCAGTCCCGCGTGCAGCGGATGCGCCTGCCCGCGCAACACCCTCAGGCCACGGTGACGGGCGAGGTCCAGGGCGTACTCGGCCAGCCGGGACTTGCCGATCCCCGCCTCACCGCGCAGCAACGCCACCCGCCCGTTGCCGAACAGCACATCGGTGATCGCCTGGGTGAGCAGGTCCTGTTCGGCTTCGCGCCCGACGATCCTCATGGCAGGTTCTCGCTTGCCCACCGGGCCGGCGCGCCCCTCACCAGGCGCAGCACGGCGCCCGACGCGGACTCGCCCGCGACCGCCACGACCTCGAGGACTCGCCGCTCGGCGCCGTCGAGCTGGTGCAGGCGCGCCAGGACGACATCCCGGACGATCGCGGGCAGGGCCGCGTTCTCGTGATAACCCTCGTGCACCAGGGCGGTCACGAACAACGGCACGCCCTTGGCGCGCTGGGTCACGGTGGCGGCGAACTCGGGACCGGGGGTGTGGCCGAGCAGGATCTCGGTCGGCTCGGCGACGGCCTCGCTCGGCCGGTACGCGCCCAGTAGGAGCACGCCGTGGGTGTTGCGGCCGGTGTAGTGGACGAGTTCGACCGTGCCGTGGTCGGCCCAGTGCAAGTCGTCGACGAACAACACCGCCGCGGCCAGGCGGGTGGCCAGCGCGGCGACCGCCTCGAACATCCGGGTGCGTTCCAGCGCCGGGTCGCCGCCGGGACGCAACGCGGGCGCGAGCATCCGGCCGAGGTGCTCCAGCCCGGTGTGGTCGCTGAGCTGGGCGACGTGCGGGCGGACCGCCTCCACGATCGGCGCGTACGCCAGCCCCGAGTGCGGCGCGTGCGCCTGTCCACGCAGGACGGCCTGACCTTGTTCGCGGGCACCGTCCAGGGCGTGGTCCGCGAGCCGGGACTTGCCGATCCTGGCCTCACCCGAGAGCAGCAGCAAGCGCCCGGCGGCGTCCTGCACCGCCTCAGCGAGCATGGTCAGCTCACGGTCCCGCCCCACGATCCCCACCGAGGCGAGTCTACTGAGCGCGACCAACCGATATCAGCGAGCAGCAGGCCACTGCGGGGCTTCGGGGTGAAGTAGGTCGCCTTGCGGGGCATGCGGTGCCCGGCCGCGTGGATCGCCAGCATGTCCTGGCGGCGGACCGGCGCGATCAGTACCACCGCGTCCGCGTCCGGCCGGGGCGTCTGGCCCTCGTACAACGGCCGCAGCACCTTGGCCGGCTCGATGTCCAGAGCTTGGGCGACCATGAGCCGTTCCACCGCTTGGTGGTCGAGCTCGTCGCCCGGCAGGGTGACTTTGAGTGCGGTGCTCCCGGCGACCACGACGACCACGCCGGTCTCGGGCGTGCGGTCCTCGGCCGGCTGGACGTGCAGGCCGGTCGCGGTCCAGCGGACGGCCAGGTCGTCGATGGTCAGGCCGGTGTGCACGAGGACCCGGTTGATCGGGCCGATCCGCAGGTCCGGGCCGCCGGTGACCAGGGCGAGCAACGAGCCCTTGCCGGCCAGGGTGGCCGCCGCGACCCGGTGGTTGCCGTCCGCGACCAGCAGCGACTCGCGCTGAGCGGTGGCGATGATCTCGTCCTGGCGCTCGCCCGGACCCAGCAGCCACAACCGTTCCCTGCGGCCCTTGACGTCCACAGTGGACACATCCGGGTCACCCATCTCACCGATGGTCCGGGCGACCAGCTCGGAGAACCGGCGGCCGCCGTCCGCCGGGATCAGCATGGCCGAACTGGTCGCGCAGCCCAGGCCCTTGATCACCGCCGCCCGCTCGGCGACCACCTCCGGATAGACGTCCTCGGTGTGCCGGACGAACGTCAGCCCGTTGGGCAGGACGGCGGTGGGGTCGACGATGCAGATGATCCCGATCGCCTCGCCGTCCGGCCCATCTCCCCAAGACAACGCGATGACGTCGTCGACCCGGCGGTAGTGCTCGGCCCGCAGCCGGGCCAGCGCGGCGTGCGCGATCGGCAGCGCGGACAGCAGGTCCAGTCCCTCGGCCAGGGCCGTCGGAGTCCGATGTGGATGCTGGACCGCGAGCAGCGTGCCGTCCGCCGCACCCGGCCGGGCCAGCGCGGCCCGCACCTGGTCGGGCTCGCCGAACTCGTCCACGTTGGGCCCGGGCACGGCGTCGCGCACCACCCAGCCGCGGGCGATCGGATGCACGAAACCCGTCATGGCCGCCTCCCCGAGGTAGAACCGGTAACGTTCCATTGTCAGCCAGACCGCCGGGCGAGCAAACACTGACGCGCGTCACAATGCCGCGGTGACGATCCTCGTTCTCGGCGGGCGCAGTGAGATCGGCCTGGCCGTTGCCGAACGCCTGGCCACCGGCACCGTCGTCCTGGCGGCCCGCAACCCGGCGGCCCTGTCGGTCGAGCCGCTGCTCACGGCCGGCGCGTCCGCGGTCGAACGCGTCCCGTTCGACGCCGACGACCTCGCCTCCCACGGCCCGCTGCTCAAGGACATCTTCACCCGGTTCGGTCCGATCTCCGTGGTGGTGACCGCGTTCGGCATCCTCGGCGACCAGAAACTCGCCGAACAGGACGCCACCCACGCGGTCGCCATCGTGCACACCGACTATGTGGCCCACGTATCGGTGCTGACCCACCTGGCGAACCTGTTGCGGGACCAGGGAAGTGGGCAGCTGGTGGTGTTCTCGTCGGTGGCCGGGATCCGCGTCCGGCGGGCGAACTACGTGTACGGCTCGGCCAAGGCGGGGCTGGACGGGTTCGCCAGCGGCCTCGCCGATGCCCTCGCAGGCAGCGGTGTTCACCTGCTGCTGGTGCGGCCCGGCTTCGTGATCGGCCGGATGACCGCCGGGATGTCACCCGCGCCGTTCTCCAGCACCCCCGCACAGGTCGCCGACGCCACCGTGAAGGCTTTGCGGGGCAAGAAGGGCGTCGTGTGGGTGCCGGGCGTGCTGCGGCCCGTCTTCGCCGTGATGCGCCTGCTGCCCCGCGCGATCTGGCGCCGTCTGCCGCGCTAGCAACCGGACGCCTTTGGGCGTCCGTAGTTGCGCCCTTCGGACCAACATGGGTCTTTCTTCCCGGGGCGAGCAACCACCTGATGAGCGTGGCGTCTTCCTCTATGTCAGAAAGATTTCGCAGTTCGTGGGGCTCAATCAGATCAATCGCACGGGTATTGTCGCGCGGGTCGCCGCCGGAATTGCTTTCGGTGCCGTTGCCGCAGGCCCGGCCGGGTGGGCAACCATCCGTCCCACCCGGCGTCCTGGTGAATGTCAGAAACAATTCTTCCCATGGGGGATCACACATCATGAAAATCAGCAATGTTGTCGTGCGCGTTCTCACCGCCGGAGTCGCGGTCGGTGCGGTTGCCGCGGGCCCGGTCATGCTGGCCGGGAACGCCTCCGCCGGTGAGGTCGAGAAGGGCGGTTCCATCTGTGGCACGGTGTGGACCGACACCAACGGGGACGGCTTGCGGCAGGCGGACGAGAAGCCGATCCCGTTCCACCTCGTGCGGGTGGACGGCCGGCCGCGGTTCGCGCTGTCGGACCTCAACGGCCACTACTGCCTGAAGAACCTGCCCGAGGGTGGGTACGTGCTCAAGTCGGGTGACCGGGCCCGGATCGACCAGACCGGGTGGACGCTCGAGCACCCCACCGGCGGTGGTTCGCGGTTCGACAACACCACCGGCCTCGGCTACGACTACAAGGACATGAACCGGATCCCGGTCCAGATCACCAAGCAGGACGGCAAGTTCACCCACGTCGAGAACTTCGACTCCGGCTTCGTGCCCGCCAAGGTGGACCTGCGGACCGTGCAGGTGCTGGTCGACCCGATGAGCCCGCCCGGGAAGGTGTTCAAGGTGGGCGACGTCATCGAGGTCTACGGGTCGGTGTCCAACTCCGGCAACGTCGCCGAGCACCTGGGCGGCACGCTGACCCTGCCGGAGGGCGTCACCATCCTGGAGACCCGCGGCGGCACCCCCTCGCACATCAAGGGGCAGCAGGTGATCGGTGACTTCACCGAGCGCCGGTTCCCGGGTGACGGCGAGTTCGTCGGCGCGCTGGTGCGCATCAACCGCCCGATGACCGACGCCGAGGTCAAGATCGAGGTGCACAAGGGCGTGTACAAGGACATCGACCCCACCAACAACGTGCTGACCGGCAAGCTCACCGCGGTCGCGTAGAACCAGAGATGGCCCTGCCGCGCGGGCAGGGCCATCCTCGCCGCAGTAGACAGCCACGACGAGTGATCGCGTTGTCAGGTCAGGTGATCAGCGCCTGCACCTTCTTGATCTGGTCCTCCTGCTCGGTGACGATCTTGTTCGCCAGCGCCTTGGTCTCCGCGTGCTGGCCGGACTTGAGCACGTCCTTGGCCATGGTCACGCCGTTCTCCAGGTGCTTGGCCACCATCGGCAGGAACAGCTTGTCGAACGCGGCGCCCTGGGCGGACTCGAGCGACTTGATGTCCTTGTCGGTCAGCATGCCCGGCATGTCCATGCCCTTGTGCTCGTCGGCCGACGGCACCGGCACGCCCCAGCCCTTCAGCCAGCCGGTCATCTGCTGGATGTCCCGTTCCTCCGCGCTCATGATCTCCGCGGCGACCACCTTCACCGGCTCGGCGGAGCCGCGCTTGGTGGCCAGGTCGGCGATCTGAATCGTCTGCTTGTGGTGCGGGATCATCATCAGCGAGAACTGCGTGTCAGCCTCGTTGTGTTCGCCACCCGCCGGCGCCTTGGGCGCCGCCGCGTCGCTGGACCCACATCCGGCAAGCGCCAGTGCGACGACGGCCATCGTCGCGATCAGTCGTGAGCGCATCGACCCTCCATTCCTCCATCTGGGGATACGGACGGATCTCGGGTGCGGTTCAACGACTACGCAGAGTTCTTGAGAACTATTTTTGGGACTACGTTCACAGTAGGTCTATACAGTGACGAAACCCAACCGCACGGAGGCGGAGACCCCCAAAAAGCGACCCGGCTACTACACGATGTTGTGCTCCGGGCGGACGGCGGACCCGGCGAACCGTTGAGCGTCCAAAGCGGACACATCGATGCCGGGAGGGTGGCCGAGGACGAGGTCGCGGAGCACCTCGCCGATCGCCGGGCCGTGCTGGAAGCCGTGCCCGGAAAACCCGGTGGCGTAAAGGAACCGGCTCACCGAGGGGGCCTCGCCGACCATGGCGTTGTGGTCGGGGGAGACCTCGTACAGCCCGGCCCAGCCGCGCGCCAGCCCGACCTCGGCCAGCCGGGGTGCCCGCAGTGAGACGGCCTCACCGAGCCGCTCGAGCCAGGAGTCCGACACCGCCGTGTGGTAGCCGAACTCCTCGTCCGGGTCGGACATCCCGACCAGCAACCCCTGGCCCTCCAGGTGGAAGTAGAACGAGCTGCTGAAGTCGATGGTCAACGGCAACCGTGGAGGCAGCCACGGGATCGGTGTGGTTGTCCGGATCTGCCGCCGCAACGGCCGCACCGGCAACGAAACGCCGACCATGTCGCCGACGGTGGACGACCAGGCGCCCGCGGTGCAGACCACGGTCGATGTCGAGATGAAGCCGGAAGACGTGGAGACACCGGTGATCTCGCCGCCGGATGACGAGATTCCCGTGACAGAGCAGTGCTGCAGGATCCGGGCACCGAACCGCCGGGCGCCCCGGGCATACCCCTGAACGACCGCCTCCGGCGTGCAGTGGCCGTCGCCAGGGGAGTACGCGGCCGCGAGCAAACCGTTGGGAGACACCGGCGGCGACAACTCCACGGCCTCAGCCACGGACAGCATCCGGTTGCCGGTCACGCCGAGCGAGTTCTGCAGCGCGATGCTCGACGTGAACTCGGCGACGTCCGCCGGATTGTCCAGCAGGAACAGGTATCCGTGCCGGTGCAGGTCGATCTCGCCGCCGGGGCGCGTGCCGAACTGGGCGAACAGTTCCAGGCTCCGGACGCTCAACGCGATGTTGACCGGGTCGGAGAACTGGGTTCGCACCCCTCCCGCGGCGCGGCTCGTGCTGCCGGAGCCGAGCGTGTCCCGCTCGGCCAGCAGCACGTCCACGCCGGCCTCGGCGAGGTGGAACGCGGTGCTCGCGCCCATCACGCCGCCGCCGATCACGACGACGTCGGCTCTCACAGGCGGAAGCCGGGATCCGGGGTCACCGTGGCCACGTCCATCTGGGCCTTCTGCAGCTTGCCGGAGAAGTCCCAGTTCATCGACTGCCAGCGGGTGAACTGGTCGAGCACCCAGATGCCGGACTGGCGGGACCCGTTGCCGGACTTGCCGTTCCCGCCGAACGGCAGGTGCGCCTCGGCGCCGGAGGTGGAGTTGTTGACGCTCACCATGCCCGCGCTGATGCCCTGCCGGTACCGGAACGCGGACGTCGGGTTGGTGGTGTAGATCGACGAGGAAAGCCCGTAGCCCGGCAGGTTCGCCAGCTCGATGGCCTCGTCGAGGGTCCGGTACAAGGTGACGCCGACGATCGGGCCGAACGTCTCCTCGAGGAACAGCCGGTCGTCCGGGCGCACCCCGTCGACGATGACCGGGTGGTAGAACAGCCCGTTGTCGTAGGAGCCCGCGAAGTCCCTGGGCGGCGGGTTGTCCGCGGTGACCCGGCCGATCGACCCGGAAACCCGGTGGTGGCTGGAGATCCACTCCAGGTAGCCCTCGAAGGAGGCGGCGAACTTCTCGTCCAGCAACGGTCCGAAGAGGACGTCCTGGTCCGGCTGGCCCCTCTTCGCGCCGCGCAACGCCTCGCAGAACCGGCCGAAGAACTCCTCGTGCACCGACTCGTGCACGATCACGGTGCCGAGCGAGGTACAGCGCTGGCCGGCGGTGCCGAACCCGGAGAACAGCGCGCCCTCCACGGCCAGGTCGAGATCCGCGTCCTCGGTGACCACCATCGGGTTCTTGCCGCCCAGCTCCAGGCACGGCGACTGGAGGTGCCGCCCGCACAGCTCGCCGATCTTCGTGCCGACCGCGCTCGACCCGGTGAACCCGACCTTGTCGACCAGCCCCGCCCCCAGCGACGCCTCGAGCCCGTCGAAGGTGGCCTGGCCGTCGGCGAACACGAGGTTGAGCACCCCGGCGGGCAGGCCCGCGTGCCAGATCAGCTCGGCGAACGCCTTCGCGCTGGCCGCGGCGTACTCGGCCGGCTTCCACACCACCGCGTTCCCGCAGAGCAGGGCCGGGACGATGTACCAGGACGGCACCGCGACCGGGAAGTTGCCCGCGGTGATCACGCCTGCCACGCCGACCGGGACGCGGAAGGTGAACAGCTGCTTGTCCGGCATCTCCGACGGCACGGTGTGGCCGTACAGGCGGCGGCCCTCGCCGAGGAAGAAGTCGCAGGTGTCCACGATCTCCTGGACCTCGCCGCGCGCCTCGGCCAGCGGCTTGCCGATCTCGCGGGTGACCAGCCGGGCCAGCGTGTCCGCGTTCGCCTCGACCAGGCGGCCGAGCGCGGCGACGAACTGGCCGCGGACCGGCGCGGGCACGGCGGCCCACTCCTTCTGCGCGCGCCGGGCGGACTCCGCCGCGGCCTTCACCGCGTCCGGCCCGGCCAGCTTGACCGTGGCCACCACGTCATCCAGTTGTGCCGGATTGCGAGACAGGTACTCGGCGCCCTGGATCCAGGGTTTGCCGTCGATGTTCGATTCGAGCGTCTGCACGGCGCTCACGTTACGTGCTCAGCGGCGGTTGCGGGACCGGCGAACCAATGTGTGGACCAATCGCATGCCTTCGTCGAAGGTGATCTTGGGCAGGTAGGCGCGGGTGATGGCGTTGCCGATGCTGGGCAGCGCGGCCGCGTCCGGGTAGCTCATGAACAGCGGGCGGTACTGCGGCTGGAACTTGGCCTTGAACGCCAGCAGCGAGCGGAACCCGTACACCGGCTCCAAAGTCCGGCCGACCAGGTCGAGAACCCGTTGCAGCGGGGGCGTGCGGCCGGCCCGGTCGAGCCGGGCCAGCGGCGCGCCGGAAAGGCTCAGGAACTCCATGCCCTCCTCGCGGGCCTGGGTGGCCATCGAGGCGATCAGGAACTCCATCACGCCCGGGAAGCCGTTGTGGTCGCGGCGCATGAAGTCGAGCGTCCAACCGACGATCTGCCCGTCGCGCCGTACCGGCAGCCAGCTCGTGACGCCGTGCACGCGTTGCTCGGCGTCCACCGCGACCACGCAGCGGACGTCGTCGTCGGCCAGTTCCTCCAAGCGGCCGAGGGTGAAGCCCATCTCGGGCAGGCCCTTGTCGGCCAGCCACGCTTTGGACAGCGCGGTGATCTGGTCGGCCATCCACTGTGGAGCCTCGCCGAACCGGACGGCCTCGGCGGTGACACCCAGGGTTCCCGCCTTGTTGAGCGCGGTCCGGACGTCCTGCCACTTCTTGCCTTTGAACTGCAGGTCCGGCAACGGCAGGACCGTCTCCTCGGCGACCTGGACGGAACTCCAGGTGGCCGTGGTGAGTTCCTCGCGGAGTTCTTCGCTGACGCCGTAGAAGCATGGCGTCCAACCGTTGTCCGCACAGAACTTGGCGAACAGCGCGGCGGCCTTGGCGCGTGCTTCCGGTGAGCCGACGGGTTCGCCGGTGGTGAGGGCGACCGAGGCGATGACCCGGTAGGCGATGACAGCGTTTCCGCACGGGGTGAACCAGTAGTGGTTGCCGCGCCAGGTGATCATGTGCGACATCGAGGTGCCGCCGTGCTCGGTCAGCAGCGCCCGGGCCTTGTTCTGGTCGGCCAGGCGGCTCACCACGTGGGCGCGCATGAACGTCAGCACGCAGCACGCGATGGCGATCACCCAGAAGATCACACCGATCCACTGGTGCAGGAACATCGCGACGATCCCGTTCGGTACCACGGAAAGGTCGAACGCGCCGAGGTAGCCCGGGGGAGCGAACCGGGTCGGCAGGTCGGCCAGCAGCTGCGCGAAGCTCGGCGTGTGCTCGAACTGGCCGCGGGCCATGTTCCCGACCACGAGGTAGGTTCCCGCGCAGAGCAGGAAGGTCAGCCCGACCGTCACGGCCAGCTTGCGGTACACGCCCGGCGGCGCCTGCACGTCGAACCGGTGTTTCGTGGCGGCCAGCAAAACCAGTACCAGCAACGGTTGCAGCAAAGACGCGCCCGTCTCGATCCAGTCCTGCGGGGTCATCGGCGCCGGTTCGCTGAGGTAGGACACCAGCAGGGCGATGCCCAGTCCGGTCAGGGCGATGTTCAGGCCGGTCGCGCCCCACCAGGCGAACCGGCGGCCGCGACGCAGCCCTTCGGCCATCACCAGCAGGAGCAGCGCCGGGAGGATCGAGAGGAACGCGGGGCCGAGCCCGGCCAGGCGCAACGCCACCCTCGCGTGCTGGCAGTCCAGGGCCATGGTCGGGTCGGCGCACACTTCGTCCACATCGGACGGATCCGGCTGCTCGCCGACCAGCAGGAACTGCAGGACGTTCAGCGGACCGTTGGCGGTCTGCGAAGCCGTTGCCACCAACGGCCCGATCGCCGACATGGCCACGCTCATCGCGACCAGCAGGCGGGACTCGATCCGGGACGGCGCGCTGTCCGGCGGGCGTTGGCTGCGGCCGAGCATCAACGGTCCCAGCGCGAGCCCGGTCAGCCCGGCGAACACCCGGACCATGTCGGCCAGGTTCCCGGCGTAGAGGGCCAGCATGATCATCGTGAGCACGAGGGTGAGCCGCAGCCGCCTGCGCCACAACGCGGGCAGCCGTCCGCTCGCCGCCAGTGCGGTGCCGAACGCGGCGCCGGACGGGCTGACGGCCACAGTGGACATCAGGTCCGTCGTCCACCAGTCGCCGATCGCCGCGCCGCCGGTCACCAGCCCAACCGCCAGCACGGATCCGAAGACGTGGGTCGCGAAGAACACCGACAACATCCGGCCGGTGCCCATCTTCCGCTCGGCCAGCCCGCAGCCGAGCGCGACGACCAGCGTCACGCCGATGTACTTGGCCAGGTCGGCGGAGAAGAACACGGAGGTGACCAGCGTCCACCACTTGCCCTGGGCGATCTGTTCGCCGCCAAGGCCGACCCGGTCGAGGACGTCGTCGTGCGGACCGAATCCCGTCGCGGCGCCCAGGACCCAGAACGTCACGACCATGACGATCGTGCCGGGGTTCTTCTGGAGCAACGACTTCACGCCTTCACCAGCCCCAGCCGGGTGGCCAGCCAGTCGAGCGAGGCCTCCATGCCGCCGGCCCAGCCCTGCCAGTTGTGGTTGCCCGGCACCTCAAGCCACCTCACGTCGAGTCCGTTGTGCTTGCACTGGTCGAAGACTTTGCGCTGCTGGGGCATGTACTCGTGGTCGGCGGCGCCGACAGTGATCACGCCCGCGCTGCCCGGGAACTTCCTGGCGGCCAACAGGTCCGCCGGGTTGTTGCGGTGGAACGCGGCCTCGTCCCCGCCGAAGATCTCCTTGACCGTCCGGGCCCGCGAGCCCAGGGTCGGCTCGACCTGGCCGGAGAAGTTCAAAAAGGACGGATAGACGTCCGGGTGGCGCAGGGCGAGTTGCAACGAGCACGTGCCACCATAGGAGTAGCCGCCGACGGCCCAGCGCTTGGGGTCGGGGTCGATCTGGAGGTTGTGCCGGATCCAGTCGGGCACGTCCTGCGCCAGGTAGGTCTCGCTGTTGCCCTGCTTGCCATCGACGCACAACGGGTTGCTCAACGGGCCGCCGGTGGCGTCGGGCATCACCACGACCGGCGCCATTCCCTTGTGCGCGGCGGCATAGCGGTCCATCATCGCGGCGATCTGGCCGCCGTTGACCCAGTCGACCGGGCCGCCCGGCTCGCCGTGCAGCAGCACCACGACCGGCAGCAACGGCCGCGGATTGGCCTGGTACGCGGGCGGAAGGTAGACGTAGGCGTTGCGGCTGGCCGGGAACTTGGACTTCGGCGACGGGATCGGCACCTGGGTCACCGCGCCCTGCTTGGGAACCACGGCCGGCGGCTGGCCGGTCGCCGCGGGCGGGACCGAAGTGGACAGACTCGCGAACGCGATCTCGTTGGCGGGGGGCAGTCCGAGAGCCGCGCGCATGCTCGGGTAGTACCCGTAGAACGCGTTGACCTTCATCGTCGCGGTCGCCACCACGAGCAGTACCGCGAGCACGACGGACCCACGCCGCAGCCATCCGCGTGTGCGCATGCCCGCGATGGCCAGCCCCAGGCCGAAAATCCCCACGCCGACCCAGAACACCACCCGCAGGGGCACCGCATCCGGGAACGGCTGCCAGACATCCTCCACGAGCCAAGCGATCAACGCCGTCAGCAGCACGCTGACCCCGCCGACGAACGGCACCACCCGCAGCCACCAGCCCCGGTCCACCCGCACCCAGCGCCCCACCCCTCGTGATGGGTTCCGGCCGTTGGAACGACCGAAACCACTCACGAGCAGGGTGGCGCCTGCGACGGCCCCCAGCGCGGTGAGTACCGCGGGCAGCGGGCCGTGCACCAGCTCCCAGTCCAACCATCCGCTCACGTGTTCCCCTGTTTCCCCCGACCTTCATCACTCGAAGGACGTCACAGGGGGTGCTGGCGTTGCTTCTAGGTCGTTGACCTGGGGCGATTCAGCGTATATTCGGTCATGTCGACCTGGCGGGTGCGCCTGTCGTACTCCGACACCAGGCCCGGCCAGTTCGTCACCACGCGGCCGCTCTCGTTGCGGTACCAGTTGCCGCAGCTGGTCCAGACGCTGCCGGCCAGGCGGCGCTGGACCTCGGCGTCGAACCGGTCCGCGACCTCGGGTCTGACGTCCACAGAGGACCCCGGGGTGAGCTTGCCGACCAGCTGGGTGATGTAGCGGGCCTGGCGTTCGAGCATGTAGATGATCGACCCGGCGCCGAGGTTGGTGTTCGGCCCGTACATCAGGAACAGGTTGGGAAAACCGGGAACCGTGATGCCAAGGTAGGCCTTGGCGCCGCCGGCCCACGCCTCGGTGTGCAGGTCCTGGCCGTTGCTGCCGCGCACGGTCATCGGCGCCAGCATGTCCATGGTGCTGAAACCGGTTCCGTAGACGATGGTGTCGACCTCATGATGCGTGCCGTCGGCGGTGCGGATGCCGTTCGGCGTGATCTCGGTGATCTTCTCGGTCTCGAGGTGGACGTTGGGCTTGGTGAGCGCGGGGTAGTAGTCGTTGGCGAACAACACACGTTTGCACCCTGCCGGATAGTCCGGGGTGAGCTTGGCGCGCAGCCCGCGGTCGCGGACCTGCAGCCGCAGCATGGTCAGCGCGACGCGTTCGAACGCGGCGGCCACCGGGCGGGTTCCGGTCCAGCCCTTGGTCATCACCTCGCAGAGCGTCCAGATCGACAGCCGCCCGGCCAGCTGCGCGGGCGGGAACAGCCGGAACAGCTCGTGGTGCCAGCGGCGGTAGGTCCGGTCCGGTTTGGGCAGCAGGTAGGGCGCGGTGCGCTGGAACACCGTGAGGTGCTCGACGATCGGCTGGATCCTTGGCACGAACTGGATCGCGCTCGCGCCGGTGCCGATCACCGCGACCCGCCGCCCGGTCAGGTCGTGGTCGTGGTCCCACCGCGCGGAATGAAAACTGTGTCCCTGAAAGGTGTCCGCGCCGGGGATGTCCGGCCGCGCGGGCCGGTTGAGCTGGCCGACCGCGGAGATGAGCACGTCGAACTCGAACGTCTCGCCGCCCGCCGTGCCGACCGTCCAGGCCGCCGCCGAGTCGTCGAACACCGCGCTGGTGACCTCGGTGCCGAACCGGATGTGGCCGGCCACGCCGTACTTCTTGGCGGTGTCCTTCATGTACTCGTGGATGTCGGCCTGCAGGGAGAACCGGCGCGGCCAGGTGGTGTGCGGCTCGTAGGAGAACGAGTAGAGCGGCGACGGGATGTCGCAGCCTGCGCCGGGATACGTGTTCTCCCGCCAGGTTCCGCCGAGGTCGGCGGCCTTCTCGAACAGGGTGCAGTCCCCGATCCCGGCCCGTCGCAGCTCGATCGCCACGGCCAGCCCGCCGAACCCAGCCCCAATGATCCCCACGCGCATCCCCCACCCTAACCGCGTGTCCCACATTCGCGGCCCCCGTGTCCCACGTTCGGCGCCCCCGAGTTCCACACTCGCTCACCCCAGGGGGGAATTCGGGGGCGGTGAGTGTGGGACACGGGGGCCGCCAACGTGGGACACGCGGGGGTCAGGTGGGGAAGCGGGGGAGGGTGAGGGTCGCGGCGGCGGTGGCCAGCCAGGTGATCACCTCGGTGATCGGGATGGTCTCGCGCCAGCGTTCGGCCTCGCCGCGCAGGACGAGTTCGCCCGGGCCGGGTTCGACGGCGGTCAGGCGCAGGCCGCGGGGCAGGTCGGGGACCTCGACGACGGTCGGCTGCAGCCGGCGGACCGCGCTGAACCGCATTCCGGCCGCCTGGAGCACCTGAGGCGCGAGGATGAGCCCCGCCGCGGGGTCGAGGGTCGGTTCGACCTCCAGGTGGCCCCAGGAGGGGTGTTTGGCCCACCGGAGGCGCACCACGCTGTCCTCGCCGATGTCCACGACCAGGTTCGGCTGCAGCTCGGCGACCTTGGCGCGGACCACGTCGGCCGACACGGTGATCTCTAGGTCCACCGACCCGGCGACCACGCTCGGCACCGGCAGCGACTGGATCCGGACGTTCTCGCAGGTGATCGCCAGCCTCGACAGCGGCGCGGACGGCCAGGTCACGTCCTCGGCCACGATCCGGATGTGCGGGACCTGACCGAGCGCGAGGCCCACGGTGTCCAGTTCGGTGTCCAGCACGACCGGGGTCAGCTCGACGTCCGCATCACCGGCCCGCATGGTCAGCCGCTTGCCGATCACCCGGTCACCGGCGGCCCGTACCGCCATCTGGAGCATGGCGGCAGGGCTGTTCGCCAGGCCCGGCAGCAGCGCCTTGCCCATCGTGAACAGGCCTTCCAGCCAGGGCTGGCTCACTCGCTGTCGTCCGCGTCCCTGGCCTTGGCCGGGCGTGGGCGCACCGGGACGACGCCCGAGGCCAGGTCAAGCGGGCCGTGGTCGAACCGCTCGCCGGTGCCGTCGTCGTCCTCGCTCTCCTTGCGCAGCTTCTGCGCACCGAAAAGCTCACCGAACTGTCCCATCGCTCTACGGTAGCGCGAGGGCCGGGCGGGGTACCCCGCCCGAATGGACCGGAGGGACGAGGTGCGGCGGGCCCAGGCGGGCGCGCGCGAACTGGTGCAGGTCGCCAGGGAGGGCGACACGCAGGCCGTGTTCGAGGTCCTGCGCAGGCTGACCGAGGACGCGGTGGACGCCCGCGAGATCGTCGGGCAGCTGGTCGCCGCGTCCGCGCAGATGATGCTGCTGCGCGTCGGCAAGGCCCCCGACGACGTCACCTACGTGGTCGACCTGCGCGACGACGACGAGTTCGCGGTCCCGATCGACGAGCTGACCCCGCCGCTGCGCGCGACCGTCAGGGCACTGTTAGCCGAGCTGAACGGCCGTCCCGATGAAGCGGAATTCCAGCTCGAACTCGCGCTGTGCGAACAGACAGTGCACACCACTCTCGATGTGGTCGTGCACTGCCTGCTCTGGACGATCGGGCTGCTGGAATGGTGTGAGGACCAGCAACGGCCAGCGCCGGAATGGCTCGCCGCCCGCCGCTGCGCCTGAGATTATGCGCGAAACCGAGCCCATTCATCGCATTTCTTTGTGACGAAATGCTGAACCGGCGCGGCCTGTTGAGTGAATTGTCTTGTCCACTCTCAGACAAACGTGCATGATGATCAACCGTGGACGCTCCGAGGAGTTTCACGTTACGCCGGTGCCCGGTGTGCCGGCACCGGCCGGACGGCCCGTATGAGCACGAGGACATGCTGGCCGACCTGACCGTGGTCTGGTGGGTAATAGCCCACGGACGTATTCGGCGCACTCGATACTGCGTGAGGTGCGCTCCCGGAAATGTGTTCACGTCAATCGACTGCGCGCACTGCGGCGACGGCCCCGTGGTCGTGGTGAAGACGGACCCGGCCAGCGCGCACGCCGTCCTGCGCACGGCGCTGACCACGTCCGGCTGGATCACCACACCGGCCGGTGAATGGCTCTGCGCGGAATGTCAGGCAGGCGGCTGAGCCGGCGGCGGCGGGGTCTGCGGGTTCACCTTCCGCACTACGTTCTGGATCTGCGCGTGGTACTTGCCCTTGGTCTGTTTGTCCACGAACCGGCCCGCGTTCTCGGCCATCCGGCCGACCTTCTCCGGATTCTTGCGGGCGTAGCGGCGGGCGGCCTCCGCGGCGCCGGCCAGCACGGCCACCTTGCGAAACAGTTTCGCCATGACAAGGAAACCTTTCTGTCGTGTCGGCGTCACTCTGCTCAACGTCCGGGGTACCCGGATGAGTTCCCCCCGAATCGCCCATTCAGCGCAGCGGGTGCCCGGATGATCCCGGCGAAAAGGGGAGGGCACCGGTATGGCCGGGTCGTTCGCGGCGCTCAAAAGACGAGTTCCTGGCGGATCACCGGCGAGGTGGTCTGGTGCTCGGTGGCCACCTGGCCGCGAACCCGGACGTCGCCGTGTCCTGCTGGAGCCCGGCCACCCGCGTTCAGGTGTTCGACGGCAGCGGAGTTCCGCGCGACTTCACACCGCGCACAGCCTGTATCTGACAGTCTTTGAGCCGTAAGGCCCTGCCGTATCGCTTCAAGATCGGTAACAATGTCGGCGGCAGGGGATCGGTGAGGCAGCGAGGGGGACGAGTGGGCAGGCTGGTGCGGTCGGGCGGCTGGAGAGGTGCCCTGGTGCGCAGGATCGTGCTCGCGGCGCTGAGTGCGCTGGTCGCGGGCCTGATCACCGCTGCGCCCACCGGTGCCGAGGAGAGCAGTGAGCCGCCGACGACGGTCGCGGGCCTGCTCGGCCACTACTACGACCTGTCCAACCAGGCCGAGCGCGTCAACGAGGACCTGCTGCGGTTCCAGGAGGACCTGGAGCACAAGAAGGCCGACTCCGCCGCGGCTACCCAGCGTGCCGACGCCGCCCGCGCCGCCGCCGACGCGGCCCGCGGCCGGGTCACCCAGGCGCGCGACGACAAGGCGCGGGTGGACACCCTGCTGGTCGGTGGGGGCGACCTGAACGCCATGTCGGCGTTCCTGACCAGCAACAGCAAGGACGACGTCGTCACCAAGATGCAGGCGGCCAGCATCGCCTCGCAGCTGTCCGGCGCGGCCGCCCAGCAGGGCAGGCTCGCCATCGCGGACGCCGAGAAGGCCGCCAGGGACGCCACCGCGGCCCAGATCGAGGCCCGCAAGGCCGAGGCGACCGCCCAGGCGGGCGCCGACCAGGTGTTACGCCGCCGCGACGAGCTGACCCGGCAGATCACCGAGGTGCGGGCCGCGCTCGACCGGCTCACCCCCGAGCAGAAGGCCATCCTGGCCGACCCGGGCGACAGCGGCGCCGGTGTGGTCCTGCCGAAGGGCAACCTGGGCGCGGTCGTCCAGTTCGCCCTCGCGCAGAAGGGCAAGCCGTACCTGTGGGGCGGGACCGGGCCGGGCGCGTTCGACTGCTCCGGGCTGATGCAGACCGCCTACAAGCAGGCCGGGCTGAACATCCCGAGGGTGTCGATCGACCAGTCGCAGTTCGGCCAGGTGGTCAGCCGCGCCAACGTGCGCGCCGGGGACATGATCTTCTACTACAACCCGGTGCACCACGTTGCGATGGCGATCGACGGCAACCGCGCGATCCACGCGCCGACCGTCGGCCAGAACATCCGGATCGCCCCGATCGACTCGATCGGCCCGATTACGGTGATTCGCCGCGTTATGAACTGAATCCACCTGTTGCTCAGGCGTTTTCGCTGTCCGGCTAGGGTTTGGCGAATCTTCTTTGAACCGTTGGCGCGCGGCTGTGCGTATTGGCGGTAAGGGGAAGCAATCGACAGCTGAGGACGATATGAGCGACGACGGCCAAGTGCGCACGGCCGACCACGAACCGCGTTGGCGGGTGATCGCCGGCCGTGTGCTCACGGCGCTGGCGTTCCTGCTCCTGCTGTACGCGATGGTCACGCCGAACCAGTTGAGCAAGCTCTCCCCGTGGGCGTTCCTGCGGATCCCGGTGGAGGCGCTGATCGGCGTCGCGCTCGTGCTGGTCCTGCCGCCGAGGCCGCGCAAGGCAGTGGCCATTGTGGGCGGTGTGCTGCTCGGTCTGGTGGCCATCTTCAAGGCCTTCGACTTCGGCTTCTACTCGGCGTTCGACCGTGGCTTCGATCCCATGTACGACTGGGACTTCCTCGGCCCGGCGGTGAGCATCGTCCGGGAGGGCTTCGGGCAGACCGGCGCGGTCATCGCGGTGATTGTCGCCGTGCTGGTCGCCGTGGGACTGCTGGTGTTGATGGTTTTCGCGGCTCTCCGGGTGACTCGTTTGACCGTCGCGCACCGGACCGGTGCAATTAGGACACTCGCCGTTCTGAGTGTTATTTGGGTTTTCTGTGCTGCTTTCGGATTTCCGGTCGCTTCGCGCAGTGCCGCCGGATACACGTATCTGCAGACCCGGCAGGTGACGCACAACATCGCGGACGCCAGGAGTTTCAAGGACGAGGTGGCCGTCGACGCGTTCCGGTCCTCTTCGGACCTGCTGAACGGGTTGCGCGGCAAGGACGTCCTGTTCACGTTCATCGAGAGCTATGGCAAGGTCGCCATCTCCGACCCGGCGATCGCGCCGGGCGTCAACTCGGTGCTGGCCAACGGGACCACGGCCCTGCGCAACGCCGGTTTCGGGGTGCGCAGCGCTTTTCTGACCTCGCCGACGTTCGGCGGCGGGAGCTGGCTGGCGCACTCGACGTTCCAGTCCGGGGTGTGGATCAGCAACCAGCACCGGTATGACTCCCTGGTGGCGGGTGACCGGTTCACCTTCAGCCACGCGTTCAAGAAGTCCGGCTGGCGGACCGTGGGCGACCTGCCGGAGAACATGTACGACTGGCCCGAGGGCAAGTTCTACGACTACGACAAGCTTTACGACTCACGCAACGTGGGTTACAAGGGCCCCAAGTACTTCTACGCGCAGATGCCCGACCAGTACACGATGTCGGCGTTCCAGCGGCTGGAGCGCACCCCCGGCCACGCGCCGCTGATGGCCGAGATCGACCTGGTGACCAGCCACACCCCGTGGGCGCCACTGCCCACAATGGTCGACTGGGACAAGGTCGGCGACGGCAGCATCTTCGGCCCCCAACCCGCCGCGGCCAAACAGCCCAACGACGTCTGGCCGGACCAGGGCAAGATCAAGGCGGCCTACGGCCAGTCCATCCAGTACAGCCTCACGACCCTGATCGAGTACCTCCAGCGCCACGGTGATGACAACCTCGTGCTGGTCTTCCTCGGCGACCACCAGCCGCAGCCGATCGTCAGCGGCGAGGGCGCCAGCCACGACGTCCCCATCACCCTCGTCGCCAAGGACCCCGCCGTCCTCGACCGGATCGCCGGCTGGGGCTGGGAGGACAACCTCCGGCCGAGCGACCACGCCCCCGTCTGGCCCATGAGCGCCTTCCGCGACCGCTTCTTCACCGCCTTCGGCCCCACCACCCCACCCCCATCCACCCAGGGCATCCGCCCACCGGGCTAAGCGGGCCGCACTCGGAGCTGGCCGACTATCACGTTGAGGTTCAGGTACTCGGCCAGCAGGTGAACGAGCTGCGGACCGCCGATGAGCTGGATCCGTTCGTGACGACCGGCGAAGTCCTCAGTGGCCTTGCCGAACCATGAGGTGGTCACCAGCTCGCCCCGGCTGGCCTTCTTGTCCTCCATCACCCCGGCCTCCATCGGGACGACCTTGCTGTAGCGCTTGGCCTGGATGACGCACACCCCGCCCATGATCGGGTTGGGGTTGACCGCCACGGCGTCCACACCGTCGTCCCGGACACACTGACCAGGCAAGGTCGTTCGGGCTGGCCGGTGGCTTTGTTCCGGGTGGGGACATGCCCGTTCACGGCCACTTCGCCGACAACGTCGTGCGGCATGATCGAGAAGACCCGGTGCATCGTGTGCAGCACGATCTGCGCCACCAGGCTTGCGTAGCGCTCCCTGATCTCCTTGGTGGTCGGCAGTGGCCTGGGCGAAGCGTGTGTTCGCCTCTCGCACCGCGCGTTCGTGACCGCTCTTGCCGAACACCCGGCCCAGGCCCGCAGGCGGCTCAGGGGCGAACTGGTGCCATTGCGGTGCAGGGCAGGGTGTTCCGAGTCCGGCAGCGTCGAACGGGACGGGCAGGTAGGTCTGGCGCAGTTGATCGAACGTGGTTGTTCCGGGGTCGGCCACTCCGTTGAGCAGCAACCCGTCGAGTTCGGCAGCGCGTTCGGCGACCATCCGCGTCAGGGCCGCCGCCTCGGCTTTCACCTGTTCGCGCGCTGTCCGACGTTAGTGGCTCGTCGATGGTGACGCTATGTGGCAATCGGGTTGTCCTGGACCGCGCTAGACCGTGCCGGTCCAGTACAGGGGGTTGGTCTTCTCGAAGACGACCTTGATAGTGACCTCGGCGGGGGTTGCGGGCAGGGCGGTGACGACGCCGAGCTTGCCTTCCTTGCCGGGCAGGACATCGGCCTGGAGTTTGTCGCCGATCTGCTTCTGTGGGTCGGTGATGAGGGTCGCGGGGGCGCCGTTGGCGGTGGCCGAGAAGGCGAAGGCGGCGGCCTCCAGCGCCTGCTGGGTGGTGTTGCGGACGGTGACCTCGAAACGCAGGCCGCGGGTCAGGTCCTTGCCGCGGGCGGGGTCGGCGGGCAGTTCGAACGCCACCGGCGCACCCACCACGATCACCCCACGCTTACCCGGCCGCTCCTGCCCGAACTTCATCACCTGCGGAGCCGCACTCGTGCTGGTGGCGGTTGTCTTCGCCGACGGGCTCTGCGGCGGCACCGGCCTGGCCGGCGCACCCGTCGAACACCCCGCCACCATCACCCCGGCCACCAACGCCATCCCTACGCGCTTCACGACACCCCAATTGTCCGAAAGATCCGATCCAGTATCGAGCGTACCCGTTGATCGGCAACCGCCGCCGGACAGGTGCCGGGCCCAGCGAAACCGCCTGCTGACGGTTTCACGAGCAACTGCTCGCCACGGAACGTCGGCGCGGCCGATGGACCCGGCGACGAGTTCGCGGCCGTCACCCCGGCGTTGTCGGAGCGGAACCTGCCGGTCTCCCGCCGTGATGCGAAGAAGGACGCGGTCTCCGTGTGGGACGAGCAGAACCTCGACCCCGCTAGCCGGGGACCGTGGCTGTGATGAACGGGTCGGGGTCGGCGATGATGGCGCGGACGGCGGAGGTGGCGGCGCCGCGGATGGCCGCCTCGGTGCCGAGGGTGGACTGGAGGATGGTGATGGGGGACCAGGCCGCGCTGACGACGCGGAGGGTGAGTTCCTCCTGCAGCGGCTCCTGCAGCCACGGGCCGAGGGCCGCGTACGTGCCACCCAGCACGATGGTGGGCACGTCCAGGAGGTTGACCACATTGGACAGTGCGGTGCCGAGGTAGCGGGCCACCGGGCGCACCGCCGTCAATGCCTTGCGGTCACCGGACTCCAGCCGTGCGACCAACGCCGGGACGTCCGAAACCCCGGACTGCGCGAGGATGGCGTCCTGCCCGGCCACCGCCTCGAGGCAACCCCTTGCGCCACAGGAACACTGTGGCCCCTTGGCGTCCACGGACAGGTGGCCGATCTCGCCGCCGAACCCCCGCACGCCCTCGAACAGCGTCCCGTCCATCACGATCCCCGCGCCGATGCCGATCTCGGCCGACACGTGGATGAAGTCCCGCAGCTCCGGGTGTTCACCGCTCCACATCTCGCCCAGGGCGGCGAAGTTGGCCTCGTTGCCCGCCAGTACGGGGATGTCCGCGAGGGCGGCGCGGTCGCGGAGTTCCGCGGGGATGTCCACGTCGCGCCAGCCGAGGTTCGGGGCGGTTCGAAGGAGGCCCGTCGAGTTCTCGACCAGACCGGGCACGGCCACCCCGATGCCGCCGACGACCACCGGCAACTCCGAGAAGACGGACCGGATCGCCCGCGCGACCTTCACCAGCACCCGGTTGGCGGGCTGCGCCCGGTTGTCCGCGGGGCGGATCCGCTGGCGGCTGACCCGGCCGGTCAGGTCCACGAGGCAGGTCGCGATGTAGTCGACGCCGATCTCGACACCCAGGCCGTGCGGCCCGGCGGGGGACAGGGTCAGCGCGGTACCGCGCCTGCCGGGGCCTTCGCGGTGCGCCGGCTCACCGTCGACCACGAGGCCGGCGACGATCGCCCGGTCCACCAGACTGGACACGGTCGCCTTGGTCAGGCCCGTGCGCGCGGCCACACCCGCCCGGGAGATCCCGGGCGAGTCGGCGATGGCGCCGAGCACCAGCGCGGAGTTGTGTCGGCGCACTGTGTGCTGGCCCGCTGGCCGCGGTTGGGTCACCACGTCATGCTAATGGCGCGACGGGGTGCACAAGTAGTTGCCTCGCCGCATCACCACGATTAAGTTTAGGCATCGAACTATTCGATTCGAGACGCGGGAGTGATCGTGACCGACCCAGTCAAGTTCAGCTTCGGCCTGTGGACCGTGGGATGGCGCGCGGTGGACCCGTTCGGGGAGGCGACCAGGCCCGCGCTCGACCCGGTCGAGGCCGTGCACAAGCTGGCCGAGCTGGGCGCCTACGGCGTGACCTTCCATGACGACGACCTGATCCCGTTCGGGTCGGACGACACCGCGAGGGACGCCCAGATCGCCCGGTTCAAGCAGGCGCTGGCCGACACCGGGCTCGTGGTCCCGATGGCCACCACGAACCTGTTCAACCACCCGGTGTTCCGCGACGGCGGCCTGACCAGCAACGACCGTTCGGTCCGCCGGTACGCGCTGCGCAAGGTCATGCGCAACATGGACCTGGCCGCCGAGCTGGGCGCGCACACCTACGTGCTGTGGGGCGGGCGCGAGGGCTCGGAGACCGACGCCGCCAAGGACGTCGCCGCCGCCCTGGACCGCTACCGCGAGGGCATCGACACCCTGGCCCAGTACGTCAAGGACAACGACTACGGCCTCAGGCTGGCGCTGGAGCCCAAGCCGAACGAACCCCGCGGCGACATCTTCCTGCCCACGATCGGGCACGCGCTGGCGTTCATCTCCCAGCTGGAGCACCACGACATCGTCGGGCTCAACCCGGAGGTCGGCCACGAGCAGATGGCCGGGCTGAACTTCGTGCACGGCATCGGCCAGGCCCTCTGGCAGGGCAAGCTGTTCCACATCGACCTCAACGGCCAGCGCGGCCCCCGCTACGACCAGGACCTGATCTTCGGCCACGGCGACCTGCTGTCGGCGTTCTTCCTGGTCGACCTGCTGGAGACGGGCGGCTACGACGGCCCGCGGCACTTCGACTACAAGCCGTTCCGCACCGAGGACATCGACGGCGTGTGGGCCAGCGCGGCCGCGAACATGCGCAGCTACACGCTGCTCAAGGAACGCGCCGAGGCGTTCCGCAAGGACCCCGAGGTCCAGGCGGCGCTGGCGGCCTCACGCGTGCCCGAGCTGTCCGTGCCGACCCTGGCGCCCGGCGAGACCCCGGCCGACCTGAGGAACGACAAGTCCGCGTTCGAGGAGTTCGACCCGGACAAGGCCGCCGAACGCGGCTACGGCTTCGCGCACCTGTCCCAGCTGGCCTTCGAGTACGCCGTCGGCGCCCGCCTCTAGCCCTCCCTTCCGCGCGTGTCCCACGTTCGCCGCCGGTGTGTCCCACATTCGCTGGCCGTGAACGTGGGACACGGGGGCGGCGAATGTGGGACACGGGGGCCGTGAATGTGGGACACGCGGGGGTTAGGGGGGTGGGGTGCCGGTGCCGAAGGGGCGGCCGCCCAGTTTTTCGCGGCCGTGCGGGGTGGTCCAGCCGGAGAGGTCCGGGCCCCTGGGGATGATCCGGGTCGGGTTGATGCCGGTGTGCACGACGTAGTAGTGCTCTTTGATCTGCGGGAAGTTGATCGTGTCGCCAAATCCGGGGGTCTGGAACAGGTCCCGGGCGTAGCCCCACAGCGCGGGCATCTCGCTGAGCTTGTTCCGGTTGCACTTGAAGTGCCCGTGGTAGACCGCGTCGAACCGGGCCAGCGTGGTGAACAGCCGCACATCGGCCTCGGTGATCGAGTCGCCCATCAGGAACCGTTGCGCGGTCAGGCGTTGCTCCAACCAGTCCAACGCGGTCCACAACCGGTCGTAGGCGTCGTCGTACGCCTCCTGGCTGCCGGCGAACCCGCACCGGTACACGCCGTTGTTGACCTCCGTGTAGACCCGCTTCATCACGACTTCCATCTCGTCGCGCAGGTCCTCGGGCAGCAGGTCGGGCGCGCCTTCCCGGTGGTACTCCCGCCATTCGGTGGAGAAGTCCAGGGTGATCTGGGCGAAGTCGTTGGTGGCCACGGCTCCGCTCGGAATGTCCACAATGGCCGGAACGGTGATCCCGCGCGGATAGTCCGGTTCCCGCTTGAAGTACGCCTCCTGCAACCGTTCGATGCCGAGCACCGGGTCACGGCCATCGGGGTCGAGGTCGAACGACCACGACCGCTCATCGTGCACCGGACCGGCCATCCCCAGCGAGATCACGTCCTCCAGGCCCAGCAGCCGGCGGACGATCACCGACCGGTTGGCCCACGGGCAGGCCGCCGCCGCGACCAGCCGGTAGCGCCCCGGTTGCACCGGATAGCCCTCGCTGCCGTCCTTGGTGATCCGGGTGGTGATGTAGTTGGTGTCGCGCTTGAACTCCTTCGTGGTCACCCCACGAGCCTACGACTGTCACCCCGCGGCGGCTGATCGCTGCGGCGGGGCGCTGTCCATGGCCGGATGTGCGGCGGCGTCGCGGGCGCGGGCGAGCTGGGTGACGCCGAAGGCGGCCAGCAGAGCGCAGGCCACGGCGAGGAAGACCTCGAGCTTGGTGGTGGCGAGGGTCTCGTTCAGCAGCACCACGCCGATGACCGTGGCGGTGGCGGGGTTCACGATGTTGGTGATGGCAAGGGGAGCGCTGAGGCCGTCGCGGTAGGAGCGTTGGGTGAGCAGGGTTGCGACGACCGCGAACGTGCCGATGGCGAGAATCGCGAGAATCGACAAGGGGTGTAACAGTGTCCCGAGACCACCGTTGCCGACAGTCACGACCATGGTCTGGCATAAGGCCGAACAGACGCTGAACGCCATCCCGCCCGCGACCGCCTCCCACAGCGTCGACGCCCCCGGTCGCCGCCCCAGCAACCCGAACACCGTCACGACAACGACGGTCGCGACCACGAGCCCGACGAGGGCGCCGGAACCGAGCGTGCCGTGGTTGCCGGTCGTGGTGATGATCAGGCTGAGACCGGCCAGGCCGACGACGGTGCTGATCATGCCGGTGAGCTCGAGCCGGGTGGCCCGGCGGCGCGCCGAAGCGGCCGACAGCGGGACGGCGATCACCAGCGTGAGCACGCCCAGCGGCTGGATCAGCGACAACGGGCCGAACTTCAGCGACGTGACGTGCAGCGCGGCGCCAAGACCGTTGAGCCCCATGGCCGCCCACAACACCGGTACGCGCGCGAGCTGGCTGACGGTGAGATGGGCATGGCGCGCCTGGATCAGCGCCGCCACCGCGTAGGCGATGGCGACCGCGACGCACAGCACGATCGCGATGATCAGGTTGGTCATGGCAGGCGGCAGCCCATCTCGGTCCCCCCGGTTCATGCGGTGTAGTCCCTGAAGTTTACCGCCCGAATGATCACGGTTCACCGGCAACCGCGCACGAACACCCGCCGGAACGCTTTGATCGCGCGCAGTTACCCGAGAGTGCGCACCGCGGCGGCCAGTCTGTCCACATCGGACTCGTTGGTGTACGGGGCGATCCCGGCCCTGACCGCGCCCGCGTCGCCGATGCCCAGCCAGCGGGCGCATTCCAGGGCGTAGAAGGTGCCCGCGGGAGCGTTCACGTTGTGTGTGGCCAGTTTCCGGTACACCTCCATCGGGGTCACGCCGTCGACGTTGAACAACAGCGTCGGCGTACGGTCCCGGGTCGGCGAGCCGTACTGGCGGGTGCCCTGCAGTGCGGTCTCCAGCCGGGTCAGCAGCGAGTGCTCGTGGTCCTCCAGCGCCTGCATCGACCTGGCCAGCCGGGTCCGGCGTGGACCGGTGCCGGGCACGAGATCGGCCAGGAAGTCGATCGCCGCGGTGGTCCCGGCCAGCAGTTCGTAGGGGAGCGTGCCGTACTCGAACCGCTCGGGCACGTCGTTGGTGGCGGGCATGAGCTTGTCCGGCCGCAACGACTCGAGCAGCGCCGGGCGGGCGGCGACGATGCCCAGGTGCGGACCGAGGAACTTGTACGGCGAGCACGCGTAGAAGTCCGCGCCCAGCGCCTCGACGTCGACCCACGCGTGCGGCGTGAGGTGCACCCCGTCGACGTACAGCAACGCCCCGACCGAGTGCACCAGCGGAGCGATCCGCGCGATCGACGGCCGCGTGCCGAGCAGGTTCGACGCGGCCGTCACGGCGACAACGCGTGTCCGCGTGCTCAACAGGCTGCTGATCGCCTCGACCGGCAGCTCTCCGGTGGCCCGGTCGAACTCCGCCCAGCGCACGAGGGCGCCCCTGGCCTCGGCGGCGTGCACCCACGGCCGGATGTTGGCGTCGTGGTCCATCTTGGTCACGATCACCTCGTCCCCGGGCAGCCACTGTTTGGCCAGCGTGCGGGACAGGTCGTAGGTCAGCTGCGTCATGCTCCGGCCGAACACGATCCCGGCCGGCTGCGCCCCCAGCAGGTCCGCGGCCGCCTGGCGGGCTTCTGCCACGATCTGCTCCGCGCGTTGCTCGGCCTTGGTCACCGAGCCGCGGTTGGACACCGCCGCCCGCAACGTGCCCGCCACGGCGTCCGCGACCACGTCAGGGACCTGGGACCCGCCCGGCCCGTCGAAGTGCGCGGCGCCCTCGTGGAGCGCCGGGAAGTGAGCGCGGACCTTCTCGACGTCGTACGGCATAGGTGCAGCCTAGATACCGGTCTCTTGCGTGAAGCAGTGAATCACTGGTTCACTTCTTGCGTGCCCTACCGGCGAACCCCTCGGGTCCAGGCGCGGATGGACGACCAGCGCGCGGCGATCCTGCAGGCCGCGATCGACCTCGTGGCCGAGCAGGGCTACGCGGGCTGCTCGATGGCCGCGGTCGCGGCCCGCGCCGGGATCGCCACCGGGACCATGTACAAGCACTTCACCAGCAAGACCGAGCTCGCCGTCGAGCTGTTCCGCCGGGTCTGCGGCCATGAGGTCGACGCGGTCGCCCAGGCCGCCGCGCAGCCCGGTGACCTGGTGCAACGGATCGTCGCCGTGGTCGAGACGTTCACCTCCCGCGCCCTGAAGTCCCCTCGCCTGGCCTACGCCCTCCTGGTCGAACCCGTCGACCCCGCGGTGGACCAGGAGCGCCTGGTGTTCCGCCGCGCGTTCCGGGACATCGCCGCGGAACGGATCGCCGAGGCGGTGGCCACCGGAGTCCTGCCGCCGCAGAACGCCGAGATCACCGCCGCCGCCCTGATCGGCGCGCTCGGCGAGATCCTCGTCGGCCCCCTGGCCGCCGGTGCGCAGATCGATGAAGAACGAGTCGACGCTGTGCCGGATTCCTTGCCCGAACTCATCGCGTTCACACTGCGCGCCCTCGGAGGTTCCGATGCCCACTCATGAGGTCACCAACCAGGTCCCGCCGCTCGTCGGCCACGACGTCGCCGCCGACCCGGCGCTGCTGGAAGGCCTGCGACGGCACGGCGCCGGCTGGGCCGAGGACGACCTGCACGCCCTGGGACGCCTCGCGGGCAGCCAGGAGTGGCAGGAACGCGGCCGGGTGGTCAACGAGAACGAACCCGTCCTGCGCACGCACGACCGCTACGGCAACCGGATCGACGAGGTCGAGTTCCACCCGTACTGGCACGAGCTGATGACCGTCGCCGTCGAACACGGCGTGCACGCGGCACCGTGGGCCGACCCGACGCCCGGCGCGCACATCGCCCGCGCGGCCAAGTTGTACGTGTGGGGCCAGGTCGACGCCGGGCACACCTGCCCGATCTCGATGACCTACGCGGCCATCCCCGCGCTGCGCGCGAACGCCGACCTCGCCGCCGAGTTCGAGCCGCTGCTCACCGCGCGCACCTACGACTTCGGGTTGCGCGTGCCTTCGGCCAAGCGCGGCCTGATCGCGGGCATGTCGATGACCGAGAAGCAGGGCGGGTCGGACGTCCGCACGAACACCACGGTGGCCACTCCGGCCGGGGACGGCACATACCGGTTGGTGGGGCACAAGTGGTTCACGTCGGCGCCGATGTCGGACATGTTCCTGACCCTCGCGCAGGCGCCCGGCGGCCTGTCGTGCTTCCTGCTGCCGCGGGTGCTGCCGGACGGCACGCGCAACCCGATCCGCTTGCAGCGGTTGAAGGACAAGCTCGGCAACCGGTCGAACGCGTCCGCCGAGATCGAGTACGAGAACGCCGTCGGCTGGCCGCTGGGCGCCGAGGGCGAGGGCGTGCGGACGATCATCCAGATGGTCAACAACACCCGCCTGGACTGCACGGTCGGCAGCGCGTCCGGGATGCGGTTCGGTGCCGTGCAAGCGGTTCACCACGCCAGCCACCGGCGGGCGTTCGGAGCGCGGCTGGTGGACCAGCCGTTGATGCGCAACGTCCTGGCCGACCTGATCGTCGAGTCGGAGGCCGCGACGACGGTCGCGATGCGGCTCGCGGGAGCCTCGGACGCGGCCCTGCAAGGCTCGGCGGACGAGGAGCTGTTGCGCCGGCTCGGGCTCGCGGTGAGCAAGTACTGGGTCTGCAAGCGCGCCCCGATCCACGCGGCCGAGGCCCTGGAATGCTTGGGCGGCAACGGGTACGTCGAGGAGTCCGGGATGCCTCGGCTGTACCGGGAGGCGCCGCTGCAGTCCATCTGGGAAGGCTCCGGCAACGTGGCCGCGCTCGACACGCTGCGCGCGATGGCCCGCCAGCCCGCGACCGTGGACGCCTACTTCGCCGAGGTCGAGCAGGCCACCGGCGCGGACGCCCGGCTGGACCAGGCCGTGATCGGTCTCCGCAAGGAGCTGTCCGATGTGGACGACATCGAGTACCGGGCGCGGCACCTGGTGCAGACCATGGCGTTGGTGCTGCAGGGTTCGCTGCTCGTCCGGCACGGCGTCCCGGCGGTCGCGGATGCGTTCTGCGCCTCGCGGTTCGGCGAGTGGACGGGTGCTTTCGGCGCGCTGCCACCGGGTGTGGACACCAAGGCGATCATCGAACGCGCTATGTGATCGCGTTCCACAGGGAGTCGACGAGCGCGGCCACGTCGTCCGGCTGGTCGGCCAGATCGCCGACCGGCCGGACCTCGACGGTCAGCGCTTTGCTGGTACGGGAACACAACGAGGTGTGCGTGCCGTTCGGCCCGGGCGGCTGCCCGGCGGGCGTCGGGTCGTTGCGCACCACACACGACACCTCACCGAACTCCTCGGCCGACTGTGTGGGTTTCGCCAACCGGTAACGCTGATAGTCCTCGTACGGCACGTACAACGGGTGCGCCGACGGGGCCCGGTAGATCTGGACGGAAAGTTGCTGCCGCAGATCCCGTCCGGCGTACAACTGGACGACGGCGGCCGCCCCGCCATGCGCCTGCGACAGCAGTTCCGAGCTTTTCGCGTTCTGCTCCAGGATCTTCTGCTGGATGTCCGGCCGCCCCGACGACCGGACATCGATCTTGTCGTACCGCAGATAGGCGCCCACCCGCGCCGGTGGGTCGATGGGCTGTTTGTCGATGTACGTGCCCGTCGTGTTGAGCACCCACGCCCCACCGACGACCACGCCCGCGGTCGCGAGCCCGCCCAGACCAGCCATCAGCAAAGCCCAGGGAACACGCATAACACCAAGGTTAGGACACCGAGGCCCAGACTTCGTCCACCAGTTCGGCGACCTGCTTCGGCGAGTGGTCGCCGCCGTCCGGCGTGATCTCCACCGTCAGGGCGCCGCTCGACCGCGAGCACTTCGCCGCCCGCGCCGAGCCGGCCGCGGGCGTCTGCCCCTGCGGTGTCGGGTCGTTCATCACCAGACAGGACACCGAGCCGTACCGCTCCACGGTCTGCTGTGGCTTGGCCAGGCCGAGGTCGTCCGGGTTCACGTATGGCACGAACAACGGATCGGCGGAGCGGTCGCGGTAGGCCACCACCATGAAGTTCGACTCGAGCTTGTTGTCGGCGTAGTGCGCGAAGAGGGCACCGGCGCCGCCGTGCGACTCGGACAGTCGTTTGGTGCTCTCCTGCATCGCTTTGAGCGTGCGCTCCACCACCGGCTTGGCCATCGGCTTCCGGTTCGGCTCCGCCTTGTCGAACGGGACCAGTGCGCCGATCTTGGCGGGTGCGGCGATCGGGCGGGAGTCCTGCCCGCCGGAGCCGCGCGAGGGTAGCGACAGTCACGACACCTTTTCCCAGATTTCGTCCACCAGTCCGGAAACTTCCGCCGGGTTCTGGGCCACCACACCGGCCGGCGTGATCTCGACGGTCAGCGTTTCGCTGGACCTCGTGCAGCGAGCGGCCCGGGTGAGATCGCCGATCAGCACGCAGGAAACATCGCCGTGCTGCTGGATGGTCTGTTGCGTCGAGTCGCCGAACGGCACGAACGGCGGATTGGCCGTCTGGTCGCGGTAGATCTGCACCATCAGCTGGGAACTGATGCCGTCGTCGGCCAGGTGCGCGTAGAGGGCCGCCGCGCCGCCGTGCGACTCCGACAACCGTTTCGTGTTCTCCTGCGCGGCTTTGCGCTCGTTCTCGATCACCCGTGTGATCCGGGGGTTCTGCCCGGCCAGCACCCGGTCGTACGGCTCGAACTGGCCCACTTGGGTGAGCGCGGGGATCGGCCGGGTGTCGGGCCGGGCGGTGGTGCCGGTCGCCAGCCAGGCGCCGCCGATCGCGAGCGCGCCCACGACCAGGCCGGCCAGCCCGGCCAGCAACCACATTCCGGGTGGGTACCCGGGTTTCGGTGGCGGGTCCGGGCGGACCGGCACCGTCTCGAGGATCGGCTCAGCCACCACCCGATGGTAGCCGCGAACCAGCCTTGCGCAGAGAAAACTGCCAGGCGTCCAGATATCCCGCGCGGAACCCGGCCTCGCAGTACGCCAGGTAGAAGTCCCACATCCGGCGGAACACCGGATCGAACCCGGCCTCGGCGATCCGGCCCCAGCCGGCGTGGAATCGCTCCCGCCACTCGTGCAGGGTCAGCGCGTAGTGCGGGCCGAGCTGGCGGCGCGAGGAGATCCGCAGCCCGGCGTTCGCCACGTTGTCCTGGATCGCGGGCACCGACAACAGCTGCCCGCCCGGGAAGACGTACTTGTGGATCCACGTGTACGAGTGACGGGTGGCCAGCATCCGGTCGTGCGGCATGGTGATCGCCTGCAGACCGGCCCGGCCGCCCGGCTTGAGCACGCGGGAGATCGTGGCGAAGTAGGCCGGCCAGTACTCCTCGCCGACCGCCTCGATCATCTCCACCGACACCACGGCGTCGTAATGTCCTTGCGCCGCACGATAGTCCCGCAGCAGCACCCGCACCTGCGAGGCGAACCCGGCCTCGGCGATCCGCTGCTCGGCGAGCGCCTGCTGCTCACCGGAGATCGTCAACGTGGTCACCCGCGCACCCCGCTGGGCGGCCCGCAGCGCCAGCGAGCCCCAGCCGGTGCCGATCTCCAGGATGTGCATGCCCGCGCGGACCCCGGCCAGGTCCAGGATCCCGTCGATCTTGCGCAGCTGCGCCGAATGCAGGTCATCGCCGGGCGCGAACCAGGCCGACGAGTACGTCATCGACGAGTCGAGGAACACTTCGAACATCTCGTTGGACAGGTCGTAGTGCCGGTGGATGTTGGCACGCGCGCCCTCGACCGTGTTGCGCTCGTTCGATGGCCGGCGCGCATCCACCCAGCGCCGCAACACTTGCAACGGCTTGGGCACCAGCACCGCCATCCGCTGCGCGAACGGGGTGAACAGGCCCACGGGGTCCTCGCTGGTCCAGTCGCCGGCCATGTACGCCTCACCGAACCCGATCTTCGCGTCCACGCCCAGCCGGTGGAAGAACTCCCCGGGCCGCACCAGGGTCATCACCGGGCCGCCGGTGCCGATCCGCTCGCCGTCCGGGAAGACCACCTGGATGGGCAGCCGCCCGGCCGTGCGCCGGAACAACTTCTCCGCGATCCACGCCCTGGCCGGGGAATGCGGGATCTCGGTCAGGCAGGGCCAGCGCTCGGCGGCCGTGGCAACTGTCGTCATTGGACACCATCCTGCGCGATGTGGTGTGGTCTGCGAACAATCGGGGCCCGGCGCAGCCACAGGGCGATGCCGTGCCGTCTGATCAGGACACTGGCCGGCCAGCGGAACGCCGCCCGCAGCACGGTTCTGGGCGTGACCGGCACGCTCGTGCCCCGCAGGGTGGCCACGAGCGGGATCTCAGGAACAGCACCGTCCTGCTTGAGCCTGATGGTCAGCGAGAGGCGGTCGCCGGGCCGGGGCAGCCGCATCCGGTAGGTCCCGCCCGGCTGCTGGAACGGTGAGACGTAGAACTCCTTGCTGGTGCTGGCTTTGTCCTGCTTGTCGGTGGTGAGCAGGTAGCAATGCCGTTCGCCGTACGTGTTGTGCACCTCGGCGACGACACACGTCGTGGTGTCCTGCGCGTCGAGGCACCAGAACACGCTGACGGGGTTGAAGACGTGGCCGAGGATTCTGGCGTTGGCCAGCATAAGGATTTTGCCGTCGGCCTCGACACCTTGTTTGGCGAGCCACGCTTCGAGGTTCGCCCGGATGGTCCGGTCCGGGCGGCCGAGGTGGTCGCGGGCCTCGAACCGGGCGAACGGCCGGAGCCACCAGGACAGCCGCGGCAACTCGTCCAGGTCGACCAGCCACATCGCCACCTTGTGCCGGAACGCCTTGTGCGGCTTGATGTTCCGGAAGTGGGCGACCTCGGCCTCATACAGCGTGGTCACCACGTCACGCCCAGCGCCGCGGCCGCCCGGACTCCCGCCGCACAGCCGTCCTCGTGGAAGCCCCAGCCGTGGTACGCCCCGGCGTAGGCCGTGGTGTTCGTGTTGAGTTCCGGCAGACGTTGTTGGGCGGCAACCGATTCCGGAGTGTACACCGGGTGTTCGTAGACCATTTTGGCGATCACGCGGTCTTCCCGGATGCGGTCGGCTGCGTTCAGGGTGACGACGTAGCTCTCCGGCCCGGTCAGGTTCATCAGCCGGTTCATGTCGTAGCTGACCAGCACGGGGCCGTTTTCGTCCCGGCACGCGGTTTTCCGGTAGTTCCAGGAGGCTTTGGCATCCCGTGGCAGGACCGTTTCGTCGGTGTGCAGCCAGGTCTCGTTGCGCGAGTAACGGAACGCGCCCAGCACCTCGGTTTCCCGCGGGGAGGGGTCTTTCAGCAGCGCCAGGGCCTCGTCCGGGTGGGTGGCGATCACGACCCGGTCCGCGCGATGCACCTGGTCGGCGTCATCGTGGATGGTCACCCCACCGGATGTCCGTTGTACCGCCCGGATCGGGGTGGAGACGTGCACCGCGGTCAACGCCTTCACCGCACGGTCCACATAGGTCCGTGAACCGCCGGCGACCGTGCGCCACTGGGGTGATCCGGTGACCGACAACATCCCATGATTCGCCAGGAACGAGAACAGGTACCGCGCCGGATAGCGTCCGCTGACCGCCGGTCCGGCCGACCAGACGGCCGACACCACCGGGATCGCGAAATGCCGGACGAAGTACTCCGAGTACCCGCCGATGGCCAGGAATGTCGCCAAGGTGACCTCATCCGCCTCCGGGCAGGTGAGGACCCGCCGGGCATGCCGGTGAAACCGCAGCACCTCGGTGAGCATCCGCAGGTACCGCGGGTTCGCTGTGTTCCGCTTCTGCGCGAACAACCCTGGCAAGCCTCGCGCACCGGCGTACTCCAGGCCACACCCGTCGCAGCGAACGCTCATGGACATCTCGGTGTCCTGGGTGGGTACGCCGAGTTCACCGAACAGGCGGAGCAGGTTCGGGTAGGTCCGTTCGTTGTGGACGATGAAGCCGGAGTCCACCGCGACCAGCCCACCGTCCTTTGTGGGCACGTCGTGCGTGTGCGCGTGCCCGCCCAGTCTGGGCTGTGCCTCGAACAGCGTCACGTCATGACGGCGTTGCAGCAGGTAGGCGGCGGTCAGCCCGGCCACTCCGGCGCCGATCACGGCCACTCGTTCGGTGCGCACCATGCCGGTCATTCGGTGCGGGCGCGGATCCGGCTTGTCCCCAATCCGGGGGACGTCCGGCGCCGAACCTCAGCCATGGGCGTGGCGCGGGAACTCGTGGATCTGGTGGAACGGCTGCTCGGGGCGAAGCTCCCGGTCGGTCTCAAGGCGTGGGACGGCAGCCGGGCCGGTGCCGTGGACGGGCCGTGCATCGTGTTGCGGAACCGTCGTGCACTACGGCATGTGCTGTGGCAGCCTGGCGAACTCGGGCTGGCGCGTGCCTACGTCAGCGGCGATCTCGACGTCGAGGGTTCGCTGGCCGACGGGCTGAGCCGGTTCTGGAGCCTGGGCGTGACCGCCAAGCCCAGTCCGGTGGACTGGCTGGACATCGCGCGGTCGGCGGTGCGGCTGGGCGTGATCGGGCCCCGGCCGCGGATCCCCCTCAGCGAGGCGCGGCTGCAGGGGCGCCTGCACACCCGCCGTCGTGACCGTGCGGCCATTTCACACCACTACGACCTGTCGAACGCGTTCTACAGCCTGCTGCTCGACGAGCACATGGCCTACTCGTGCGGCTACTGGACCTCGCGGGACCCGGGCTATGGCGTGCACGAGGCCCAGACCGACAAGCTGGACCTGATCTGCCGGAAACTCGGCCTCGAGCCGGGCATGCGGCTGCTGGACGTCGGCTGCGGCTGGGGTTCGCTGATCATCCACGCCGCCGCCCACTACGGCGTGCACGCCACCGGGATCACCCTCTCGGCCCAGCAACGCGACTTCATCCGGTCGCGGTCGGACCGGGTCGACGTCCGCCTGCAGGACTACCGCGAGCTGACCGACGCCCCGTTCGACGCCGTCGCCTCGATCGAGATGGGCGAGCACGTCGGCGAGCAGAACTACGCGGTCTACACCCAGACGTTGTTCCGCATGCTCAAACCGGAAGGCCGCCTCGTGCTGCAGCAGATGTCCCGCGGTGCCACGGCTCCCGGCGGCGGCGCGTTCATCGAGAAGTACATCGCCCCGGACATGACCATGCGCCCCATCGGCGCCACCCTCAACCACCTGGCGAACGCGGGCTTCGAGATCCGCGACGTCCACGCCATGCGCGAGCACTACGTCCTGACCTGCGACGCCTGGGCCGCGACCCTGGAGGACCGCTGGGCCGAGGCCGTCGAGCTGGTGGGCGGGGAACAGGCCCGCATCTGGCGGCTCTACCTGGCCGGCGGCGCCCTAGCGTTCGAGGACAACCGGATGGGCGTCGACCAGATCACCGCCACGAAGACCACAGTGGACGGTCACAGTGGAATGCCGCTGACCCGCGTCGAGCCGCTGCCCGTTCGCAGGCACGAGCACGCGGATTGATGGGAGACTGGACCGATGGGCGATTTCCTGGTCAACCTGGCGTTCTCGGCGCTCGCGGTCGTCGTGCTGATGGGCGTGGTGTTCGGGGTCTCGGTCAAGCGGGACCGGCACGACCTCATCGACACCGCGTGGGGACTGGGGTTCGCGCTGATCGCGATCGTCTCCCTGGCGCTCGCGACGGACCCGGAGGTCCTCCCAGCGCTGTTGACGGTCATCTGGGGCGCGAGGCTGGCGGGGTACATCGCGATCCGCAACAGCGCCAAGCCCGAGGACCCGCGCTATGCCGCCATCCGCCGGCGCGCCAAGGGCAACCCGAACCTGCACCTGCTCAAGGTCGTCTACCTGACGCAGGGCCTGATCATGCTGTTCGTCTCGCTGCCCGTGCAAGCCGCCCAGTACCTGCCCGCCCCGCCCGTGTGGCTGGCGGTCGTCGCGACGGTCGTGTGGGCGGTCGGGATGGTGTTCGAAACGGTGGGGGACTGGCAGCTGAGCCGGTTCAAGGCGGACCCGGCGAACCAGGGCAAGCTGATGACGACCGGTCTGTGGCGGTACACGCGGCACCCCAACTACTTCGGGGACGCGGCGGTGTGGACCGGGCTCTATCTGCTCGCGCTCGGCGGCTGGGCCGGGGCGGCGACCGTTCTTTCGCCCATTGCCATGATCTGGCTGCTGGCAGGCGGCTCGGGCAAACCGCTCACCGAGAAACACATGCGGAAAACCCGCCCGGAATACGCGGACTACGTCGCACGCACGAGCGGGTTTTTCCCGTTGCCGCCGAAGCGGGAAACCGCCGGAGGGCGGTCTCCCGCATAGCGGTGTACATGGAAACCGTCAGCCGGAGCGGCGGTTGGCGAAGTTGCGGTGGTTCTGGGTCGCCTGGTTGCGCATGGTCTGCACTTTCGCGCCGTGACCCTGCTGATGCTGCTGTTTGGCGGCCCGGCGCTCGGCGCGGCTGGGCTTTTCCGGCTCGTCGGCCGGGTCACGCGGCTCGATCGGCTGCATGAAGGACAGTGACTGGGGCTCAGCCTCGGAATTCTTCTTCGATTTCGGGCGTGCACGCATGGGAAACCTCCCGGAAAGGGTGAAAAAGGGGACGGCAAAACGGCTCAACGCGGCGCTGGAACGAGCGTGCGGAGGTTCTCAGTTGCCCAAAGTGCCCATGGCATCACCATAGCAGTGACCCAACCCGGGCGCATCCCTATTCGGCGACCGGGACGACTATGGCGGTGATCACCAGCCCGTCGCTGACGATCCACCGCCCGGTGAACCCGGAGACCTGCTCGCCCGCGATCACCGGCCCGGGCACCAGCAGCCGCGCGTCGAACGTGCCCGCCGGGTCCAGCGTGACCGAGGCCTCCTCGAAGCCGAGCCACTTGTGGGTGAGCGGGTACCACGCCTTGTACACGGCCTCCTTGGCGCAGAACAGCATCCGGTCCCAGTGCACGCCCGGGTCGCGCGCCGACAACGCGGCCAGCCGAGGGATCTCCTCCTCGCGGCCGATCATCCTCAGCATGCCCTCCTGCGGCAGCGGCGCGTGCGGTTCGGCGTCGATCCCGATCGTGTGAATGTCCGAGGAGCGAGCCACCACCGCGGCCCGGTACCCGGCACAGTGCGTCATGCTGCCGACCACCCCGGCGGGCCACTGCGGCGCGCCACGCTCGCCGTTGAGGATCGGGGCCGGCTCGATGCCCAGCTCGCCGAGCGCCTGACGGGCGCAGTGCCGGACGGTCGCGAACTCCCGGCGCCGTTTGTCCACGGCCTTGGCGACCCGTTCGGCCTCCTCGGGGAACAGGGTCGACTCGGGCGCGTCCTCGGTCGTGTCCCGGCAGACGACACCCGCCGGCATCAGCTTCTCGATGATCACGGCGTCACCCGCGCGGGCAGCACCGGGCGCAGCAGCTTCTCCGGCAGGCCCCGCGGCCGCCATTCCCGCGGGTAGCCCAGCGAGACCTCGGTGAACGGCACGCCGTCGTACACCGTCGCCCGCGGAATGTGCAGGTGGCCGTACACGCAGGCGGCGACGTTGAACCGCGTGTGCCAGTCAGCGGTCTGCACCGTCCCGCACCACTGCGCGAACACCGGGTAGCGCAGGATCCGCGTCGGCTGGCGGACCAGCGGCCAGTGGTTGACCAGCACCAACGGCACATCGGGGTCGCAGTCGGCGAGCCGTTTCTCCGACTCCTTGATCCGCGCGTCGCACCAGGCGTCGATCGACGGGTACGGGTCGGGGTGCAGCATGTACTCGTCCGTGCAGACGATCCCGGCGTCGTGCGCGGCCTTCAGCGACTCCTCCTTGCTGTTCACCCCGTCGATCCGGAACGTGTAGTCGTAGAGGGCGAACAGCGGCGCGATCCGGACCGGGCCGCCGTCACCGGTCCACACCGGGAACTCGTCCTCGGGCGTCAGCACGCCGATCCGGCGGCACATCGCCACCAGGTGCTGATAGCGCTCGACGCCCCGCAGCTGCACGGGGTCCTTCGAGGTGGTCCACAGCTCGTGGTTGCCGGGCACCCACACCACGGTCTCGAACCGCGACTTCAGCAGGCTCAGCGCCCACTCGATGTCCGCGGCGGTCTCGGCCACGTCGCCGCCGACGATCAGCCAGTCGCCCGGGTGCTCGGGGCGCAGGCCCTCGACGATCGGGCGGTTGTCCTCGTGACCGACGTGCAGGTCGCTGATGGCCAGCAGCTGTGGTGCGGTGCTCACTCCGCCGACCTTACCGAGGCCCGGGTAGGGCAATTCGTCCTTTCACTGTGACCGGGGTCTCTGGTACTCACTGAATGACGACCCCTGCCGCCGCCACGACCGGGATGTGAGGACGAGTGGCGATGGCGTTCGATCGCAGGAAGTTCCTGGTGGGAAGCACCGCGGCTGCGGCCTTGGCGGCGGGCGGGGGCTCCGCGCAGGCAGCGGTACCAGTGTTATGGCAGGAGTTCGTCCAGAACCCCTACGACCATCCCCAGATCCCAAATGTTTCCTTCGCGGGCTACCGGCTGGGCGAGCGGCTGCCGACGCAGCGGCCCGCGCACGTCAACGTGCTCCGCTACGGCGCCAAGGCGGACGGGTCGGCGAACGCGGCCCCGGCGATCAACCGCGCCATCGCGGACGTCGGCAAGTCCGGCGGGGGAGTCGTGTACGTGCCGGAAGGCACCTTCCGGATCGACGACATCGTCGAGGTCGGCTACTCCAACGTCGTGCTGCGCGGCGCGGGCAGCGGCCGGACCACGCTGTATGCCACCCGGTCGCTCGAACAGATCGTCGGCATCAACCGCAGCCGCTACGGCAGCGAGAACTCCGCGTGGAGCTGGTGCGGCGGGCTGGTCTGGGTCTGCCACCGTGATCGCCGCAGCACGTTGATCAACGCGATTCAGGCGCACAACTGGCCGCTCGAAGGCTGGCTGGGCAACGAAGGCGACGCCTCGGCGCCGATCACCACTGTGGTGAAGCCCGCCCGGCGCGGTGATTTCACCGTGGACGTGGCCGACGCGAGCGGCCTCGAGGTCGGCGATCGGGTGTTGCTGCAGGTAGACGACGATCCAGCGCACGGTCTGCTCAAGCACATGTGCGGCGACATCCCCGGCACGCGGACCTACGTGTGGACCGACAAGACCAAGTTGCTGTCCTACAAGCCTTTCCAGTGGCCGGTCCGGATCGCCGCGATAACCGGGACAAAGGTGACGTTCGCGCAGCCCTTGCCGGTGCAGCTGCGGCCGGAGTGGAACGCGCGGCTCACCACGTCGGCCCCGGCGGTAACCGGAGCGGGCGTCGAGGGCCTGACGATCCGGCTGGTGAAGACGGTCCGACCAGCGCACCTGCAGGACAAGGGGTACAACGGCCTGGTCTTCCAGTGCGCCTGGGACTGCTGGGCCGACGATGTGACCGTTGTGGACAGTGACAACGGGTTCCTGCTGGTAGCGGCGAAAGGCGTCACGCTCTCGCGGACGTGGGTGGCCGGCCGCGGCCAGCACCACTCGTACTGCTGCCGCGAGCAGTCGCACGACAACTTGATCGAGGACTTCGGCATCGGCAAGTTCACCGAGCCGCCCACCCCGGGCTCGGGTCACCACGGGATCAACGTGGAAGGCTTGTCCTGTGGGAATGTCTGGTCCAAGGGCCGGATGGAGGCGGGCACCTTCGACACCCACCGGGGGCTGCCGTTCGGCAACGTGCGAACCGAGGTGGTGATCTTCAACGACGGCTCGCACGGCGGCAGCGCGGACGCGGGTCCCTTGTACGGGGCCCGGTTCGCGCACTGGAACGTCACGGTGACCAACCAGCGGGCGGGCTGCGTGCGCATCGACGAGGTCGCCCCGATGAGCGCGACCGTAGGCATATCAACGGTTCGCGACTTCGGGCAGGTCGACCGCCCGGACTTCACCGGCCCGCTCGGCGCCCGGCTGGACAGTTACGGCGACGTCACAGTCTCCCCGCAGAACCTTCACAAAGCCCAGCGCGAACTGAGAGGGCTTCCGTAGCACAGCGAAAAAATGGTCTAAAAAGATCAGTCAATCGGTTGCGCAGTCCGGCCGATTGCGGGTACTCCTTGGCTATAAGTCTTTTGACAGCTGGGAGTTCCGGCATGATCACCGGCCAGGACCGCCTCATCTGGCGGCTCGCGTCCGTGCCCGCGCTCGTCGCGGCCATCCTTCTGACGGTGGTCGCGGCGGTGGTGGAGTTACTGGGCATGCCGGGTGCCGATCTACTGTGGACGGTCGCGGCGCCGGTGTGGCTGGCGCCACTCGCGGTGTGGGCGATCGAGGGTCTGGCCGGCCGGCGGGTCGACGCGAGCCTGCTGGCGATGCCGGTCGTCGGCGCCGCGTTGCTGGTCCACCAGCACGAAGTCGGTGCGGCGATCGGCGTGCTGGCCGTGTTCGGCCGGATGATCGAGATCCGCGCCTGGCGTATGGCGACCAGACAGCTCGCCGCGATCAAGGTCGCCGAGCAGGACACCAAGATCGCCACCGGCGACCGGATCCGGGTGGTGACCGGCGAGGCCGTCCCGGCCGATGGACGGTTGCTGGCCGACGCGGTGCTGGACGAGGCGCCGCTGTCCGGTGACCCGATCGCGGTGCTGCGGCGCAAAGGCGAGTCCGTGCGCAGCGGCGCGATCAACGCGGGCGACCCGGTCGAGCTGATCGCGACCGTGCCGGCGAACGAGGGAACGTGGGCCGCGATGGCGCGACTCGCCGGGCGCGCGGTGTCCGACCGCGCCGAGCCCGGGCGCCGCGCGGACCGGGCCGCGGTGGTGTTCCTGCCGCTGTCGGTGCTGATCTCCGGGGTGATCTGGTTCGTCACGCGCGACTCGCTGGCCGCGTTCGCCGCGTTGGCGGTGGCCGCGCCCGGCCCGATCCTGCTGGCCAGGCCGTTGTCGCTGCTCGCGGGCGTGAACCGGGCGGCGCGGCAAGGCGTGGTGATGGGCGACGCGGGCATTCTCGATCACCTCGCGCGCACCCGCGTCGGAGTGGTCGACAGCGCGGGCGTGGTGACCTTGGGGGCGTTGTCGGTGACCGAGGTCGTCGCCGCGCCGGGGCGGCTGACCAACGATGTGCTCGCGCTGGCCGCGTCCGTGCAGCAGTACCGGCCCGACCCGTTGGCGGGTGCGGTCGTGCGTGCCGCGAAAGCCGCTGGAGTGCGGGACAGGACGCGGACCAGCAAGGTCATCGTCACCGAGACCCAGCCGGAGGTGACCGCGGACTGGGTGAAGGTGGCGCAGGCGCGCGCGAGTCTGGACGGCGCAGGCCTGGCATGGGTCATTGTGGACGGTCAGCCCGCCGGGGCCCTGCTCGTGCGCGACGAGGTCCGCCCCGAAGCCGCCGAGTCGCTGCGGAAACTGAGGTCCGCCGGGATCAAGCGGCTGGTGCTGGTGACCAGGGGACGGCTGAACGACCCCGAGGACGTCGGCGTGCTGCTGGGCGTCGACGAACTGTGGACGGGGTGCGGCACCGCGGACAAGGTGGAGCGCGTCCGCGAGGAACGCCGCAAGGGCCGCACGCTGATGGTCGGCGACGACCCGGCGGTCGGCGCGGCCGATGTCGGCGTCGCGTTGAGCGGACGAGGGACCTGTGTCGCGGACATGATCATCGCGGACGGGATGGTCGCGCGCCTGGCCGACGCGATCACCACCGCGCGCCGGTCGCGGATCATCGCCGTGATCACCACGTTGAGTGGACTGTTGCTGGTCGCGGGCGCGATGGGGCTGTCCGCGCTGGGCTGGTTCGCGCCGATCGTGGCCGTCCTGCTGCGGTCGGTCATCGACGTCGCGATGGTCGCCGGGGCGCTGCGGGCGTTGAACCCGGTCCGCCCGAAGGCGCAGCTGCCCGGGCCGGTCCCGGATCACCTGCGGCCGGTGCGGCTCGCCGTGCGCAAGGCCGCGGACGAGCTGTCCTCCGGCATGACCCCGCAGGCCCAGCGCTCGGTGCTGCGCGCCTACCACCTCATCTCCGACCACGTGGTTCCGTTGCAGCGCACCGGCGAGATCGAGCGTCAGGTCCGGCGCCTGGGTGCCCACCTGGCCCGGCCGGACGCGCAGGTCGAGGACGTCCGGGCGACCCTCTACGGCCTCAACGCGGTGCTGTCCGAGGGACTCATTTCACACCCTGCAAGTTTGCAGAGGATGCAAGATCCCCGCTAGCCTGGTCGCATGCCGGATGCCGACCTGAAGCTGGGCCTGCGCGAGCGCAAGAAGATCGAGACGCGCAAAGCGCTGGCCGAGGCCGCCATCCGGCTGTCGGTCGAGCGCGGGTACGACAACGTCACGGTGGACGACATCGCCGAGCGCGCGGGCGTGTCCACCAGGACGTTCTTCAACTACTTCCCGGCCAAGGAGGACGCCGTCCTGCGGCCGGACGACGACCCGATCGCCGAGACCCAGCGCATCCTCGACGAGTTCGCCGCCGTTCCCGCCGAGGTCGGCACGTTCCGCGCGTTCGCCACGGCCATGCGCTCGGCCGCGCTGCGCATCGACCGCGAGGCCGACGAGTGGCTGGTCCGGGTGTCGATCATCGAGAACGACCCCGGGCTGATCGTGAAGATGTTCAGCGCCCGGCGCGAGACCGAGCGGATGACCTGCGAGGCCATCGCGGCCCGCGCGGGTGTCGACCCGGACGACTACTACCCGGCGCTGATCTTCGCCGCCGTGGGGGCGGCCTTCCAGGCGGCCATCCGGCGGTGGTTCGCCAAGGACGGCGACGCGTCCGTGACGCAGCTGTTCGACGAGGCCATCGCCTCGATCGCAGCCGGGCTACCGCAACCAAAGGGGGAGCAGAAGTGACCGTGATGTCCGACGGACCAGGCGTGGCGGCACCCAACCGCCGCCAGGTGATCGAGGCCCTGTCCGGGCTGATGATGGGCATGTTCGTGGCCATCCTGGCGTCGACCGTGGTGGCCAACGCGCTGCCGCGGATCGTGGCCGACCTGGGCGGCTCGCAGGCGTCGTACACCTGGGTGGTGACCACAGAGCTGCTGGCCATGACGGCGACCGTGCCGCTGTGGGGCAAGCTCTCCGACCTGTACAACAAGAAACTCCTGGTCCAGCTGTCGCTGTCGATGTTCGTGGTCGGTTCGCTGGTGGCCGGGTTCGCCGGTGACATCGGCGTGCTGATCGGCAGCCGGGTCGTGCAGGGCGTCGGCGCGGGTGGTCTGACCGCGCTGGCCCAGGTCGTCATGGCCGCGCTGGTGTCGCCGCGTGAGCTGGGCAAGTACATGGGTGTGTTCGGCGCGATCTTCGCCGCCGGGACCGTGGCCGGGCCGCTGATCGGCGGCGTCATGGTGGACACCTCGTGGCTCGGCTGGCGCTGGTGCTTCTTCCTGGGCGTGCCGTTCGCACTGGCGGCGATCGCGTTGCTGCAGCGCACGCTGAAGCTGCCGACCATCCGGCGGGAGGGTGCCAAGGTCGACTACCTGGGCGCGTTCCTGATCATGCTCGGCGTGTCCACGCTGCTGATCTGGACCTCGCTGGCCGGCAACCAGTTCCCGTGGGGCTCGGGCTGGACGTTCCTGCTGGTCGGGTTCGGTGTCGTGGTCCTGGCGCTGTCCGTGTGGGTCGAGTCGCGCGTGAGCGAGCCGATCGTGCCGCTGTCGATCTTCCGCAACCGCACGGTCACGCTGACCACGGTCGTCAGCTTCCTGGTCGGCGTCGCCATGTTCGGCGGCACGGTGTTCCTGTCGCAGTACTTCCAGCTGTCGCTCGGCAAGACGCCGACCGTGGCCGGGTTGATGGGCCTGCCGCTGATCTTCGGCCTGCTGGTCTCGTCGACCGTGTCCGGCCAGCTGATCAGCCGGACCGGCAAGTGGAAGGCGCACCTGGTCATCGGCGGCGTGCTGATGGTCGCCGGGTTCGCCCTGCTGGCCACGATCCACCGGGACACCAACCTGGTCGTGCTGAGCGCGTACATGGTCGTGCTCGGCGCCGGGGTCGGCATGCTGATGCAGAACCTGGTGCTGGTCGCGCAGAACGACGTGCCCGCGGCGGACCTCGGCGCGACCACCTCCAACCTGGCGTTCTTCCGCAGCCTGGGCGGGTCGATCGGGGTGAGCGTGCTCGGCGCGGTCCTGGCCGACCGCGTGACCAGCGAGATCACCGCGAAGCTCGGCCCGCTGCCGGGCGGCTCGGGCACGGCCGCGGTGCCGGACCTGACCAAGCTGCCGCCGCCCATCGTGGCCGTCATCCAGGATGCCTACGCGGTCGCGACCAGCAGCATCTTCCTGTACTGCCTGCCGTTCGCGGTGCTGTCGGTGGCGGTCGTGTTCTTCCTCAAGCAGATCCCGTTGAAGACCAAGACCGGCAACGAGCGGCTCGCCGAGGAAGCGAACATCCCCATGCATTAGCGCCGCCCTCTATGCGCGCCGCGAGCGCCCACTCTCGTGAGAGTTTTCGGTCGTTAGAACGACCGAAAACCCTCACGAGAGTGGGCCAGGGTTTCTGGTCAGCTGGCGGCGGCGATAACGCGGTGGGGCAACAGGTCTTTGAGCGCCTGTGACGGTTCGAGGCCCAGTTCCGCCCGCAGGATCCGGCGGCACTGTTCGTACTGCCGCAACGCCGCGCCGCGATTCCCGGCCGCCAGATGTGCCTTTACCAGTACCCGGTGCGCGCTTTCCCGCAACGGTTCCGCGCGCACCACCGCCAGACCGGCCGCGACCGCCTCACCATGCCTGCCCGCCTCGATCAACCGCTCGGACATCGCTTCCAGGGCGTGCAACCGCAACTGGTGGTACTGCTCCTGCTCGATCAGCACCCACTCGCTCTCCGACCAGTCCGGCAACAGGTCGGCCGACAGATCGGCGCGGGTGTCCGCGGTCAGGATGTCGTCGCAGGAATATGTCGTGTCCAGCAATCGGTATGCACGGGTCGTCGCGTCGTGAATGTCCACGGTGATGTGTTTCGCGATGGACATCTCCTGCGCCGACGCCTCGATCACGTCGTGCCCGGCGCGCATTGCCCGCCACAACGACGAACGGAGGTTCGCGCTCGCGCGGGACACGGTGTTCTCCGGCCACAGTGTGCCGGCCACATAGGACCGTGTTCTCGGTCTGTCCTGCAGCGCCAGGAAGGCCAGGAGCCGTTGCGCGCTGGCGGAAATGGGCACCCGCCGCTGGCCGACCGTCAGCGCGAACCCTTTCAGCAGCCGTAGGGTGATCTGGTCGTGGTCCGCGTTCATCGGTCCCCCCGGGCGATGCCGCCGTGTGTGATGTGATCAATTTCCCGCATACGCAGGGAATCAGTCGCTCCCCACACTACTCAGAAGTTCATGATCGTGCCGGTATTACGAACGCCGCGCAGATTAATGGTGATCCGTCGCCGAGGCGTCGCCGTGCCATCTCCGGGACGTCACGAGTCCCGGCGCAGCAGTTCGTCGAACCACGCCTGGACCGCGAGATGCACTTCTTCCGTTGTGGTGACGGCGATCGCGGGGGCCTGACGTGCGCCGATCGACCGGAGAACGCGAACGCGCAACGCGTCGCCGTCCACCCACACCCGCAGGATCAGGGTGCCGGAGCGCTCGAGGGGTGCGTTCACGAAACGGAAGAATGCCGCATCCGGTGTCACCTCGCCGTTGTCGGTCCCGTTGTCACAACGTCGCCATTTTCCGGCGACCGGCGCCGCGGAACGGTTCGGTGACGCCGTCGTGACGAGCGGAACGCGGGGTGGTCACGCGGGGCCTGCCATCCTCGCCCGGCACGCCTTCGAGTGCGGAGCCTGGGGAGGACTCGCATGGGTGACTTCGGCGTCATCGCCGACGTCTCGACGATCATCGTGGAGACCCTGAACCAGGCGCTGGACGGGCTGGGCATGCTGGAGAAGCCCATCGCGAAGCTGGACGACCTGCTGGACACGCCGACCACACCGCCGCCGACGCTCACGGTGTTCCTCTACGAGATCGCCGAGGACCCGACGTCCCGCAACCGGCCGCCGGTGCGTTCCCTGCCACCGGATCCGCCGACGACCCGCAAACCGCCGATGGCGTTGTTGTTGCGCTACCTGATCACCCCGTGGGGCGGCGATCAGGTGACCCAGCACCGGATGCTCGGCCGTGCACTGCAAGCGTTGTACGACGATGCGATCCTGGACGGCGGCCAGCTGACCGGAAGCCTTGCGGGCAGCAACGATTCGCTGCACGTCACGCTGACGTCGTTGACGCTCGACCAGAAGTCCTGGGTCTGGTACGCGATCCAGAAGCCCTACCGGCTATCGCTGAACTACGAGGTCCGCGTGGTGAACCTCGATGTCGAGTCGGCCCAGCGGGTCCGGCCGGTGCAGAACCGGATCATCGACGGGGTGGCCCGGCGATGACCCGTCTGCTGCCGCTGGAACGGTCGTCGCTGTTCAGCCCGGCCTGGCTGATCCCATTCGACGAGTACAACCAGGTCGTGCGCGGGATCGTGCGCGTTTCCGTGGACCGTTGGGACGGCGCGGAATGGCGGCCCGCGGACGCGCAGGTCGTGCGGACTCCCAGTGGTGCCTTCGCTTTCCCGGGTCTCGGCCGCCGGTTCACCGCGCCGGTACGGCATCGCGTGCTGCTGAGTTCTCCGGGCTACCAGCCGTTGTACCCGGCCGACGATGTCGCCTTCGACGCCGGTGTGGTCGGCGTCGAGTTCGTCGTGCACCCCGACCCGCCCGCGGTGGGCGCCTCACCGCGGCTGGTGCGGTTGCTGCCGGACGTCACTTTTGCTTATCCCCCAGGGGGTCGCGTCGTCCACGGGGTCGTGCGGGACGCGAACACCCAGGCGCCGATCGTGAACGCGCTCGTCAGCGCGGCCGGGCAGGTCGACCAGGTGCAGTGGCGGGAACGCACGCTTTCCGGTGCGGCAGGCGCGTTCCGGCTGTCGTTGCGCTGGCCGGCCGACGGTGGCCCGGTCGCGGTGAGCGCCACCGACCGGCCCGGTCGCGGCGGGTCGGTCTCCGTGCGCCTGCCCCAGGACGTGGGCGCCAGTCAGGTCATCGAGATCAGCTAGCAGTCTCAGCGAGGAAGCGAGGAGCCATGCCCGAGTATCTGAGCCCCGGGGTGTACGTCGAGGAGGTCGACGCGGGGCCACGGCCGATCGCGGGGGTGAGCACCAGTACGGCGGGCATGGCCGGGGTCACCGTGCGCGGGCCGGACACCGGAAAACCCCGTCTGGTCACCAACTTCCTGGAGTTCCAGCGGACCTTCGGCGGGTTCGTGCCCACTCCCGAGCCGTCCGTGCGGGACGCCTGGGCCAACAACCCCGGCGAGGGCGGGCGCTGGTGGCTGTTCCCGTTGGCGGTAAAGGGGTTCTTCGACAACGGCGGGCAGCGGTTGTACGTCAAACGCGTGGTCAGCAAGGATGCCGTTGCCGCCAAGGGAACCCTGGGTCAGGGTCTGACTTCCTCGATCGTCGCGGACGCGGCCGCCGGCGCCGATTCGCTGCAGCTGAGCCATTTGATCGGCTTCGCCGGCGACGACCAGGTCGACATCGTCCGCGGCGACGACCGGCAGTCCATTCACACCGCTCGCATTGCCACATATGACGTAACCTCGCGGCGGATCACCCTGGATACGCCGCTGACCGCTGAGGTTCGTGCCGCACGAGGGGATTTCGTCCAGGTCGGTGCCCGGTCGAACACGGCTTCCCTCGAGTTCAGCGCGGTCAGCCCGGGCGCGTGGGGGTCGGGCGTTCAGGTCCGGATCCAGCCTGTGGTGGGTGCTTCGCTGCCGGTGCTGCCGGATCCCAGCCAGGGTGGGCTTTTCGTTACCCAGCTGACAGCGGATGCTTCCGCTGACAGCACCACGGTCGAGGTCGCCGAGGTGAATGGGCTGCCGCCGTCGCCCGCTCCGGACAAGGTGTGGGTGCAGATCGGTCGCGGTGTTTTCCTTGTCACTGTTGGCACTCCGGCCGATGGCAAGGTGACCTTGACGTTGGCCGCTGGTGCCACGCATCCCGCTTGGGACACTGGGCTCACCGTGCGGCGGGTTCGCAGCGCGTCACCGGCTGGTCCACAGAGGACACTTCGGGTCGGTGGGGCGAGCCGGTTGTACACCGGCGCTGTGGTCCAGTTGGACCATGGTCATCGGCTGGCCGTGCTCCGGGTCGTTTCCGTTGACCTGGACGTGGTGACGTTCGACGTCGATGTTGCCCAGGATGTGCTGGAGTCCGACCGGTTGTATCTGGTCGAGGCTCAGGTGAACACGCGCTTCGAAGCCGTCACTGAGACTTTCAGCAACCTCCGGTTGACCGGCGATGGGCCGTCTTCGCTGACTGGTGTGCTGGCAGGGCAGTCGCAGTTGGTCCGAGCGCGTGGGCTGGCTGGGCTTTCCGATGATCCGGGCAAGTTCCCGACCCCGGCGATCGGCTCGTGGCTCACTTTGGCCGACGGCGACGACTCGTTCGGGTCGCTTTCCGTTGGTGACTTCGTTGGTGCGGACGGCGGGAGCGGGCAGCGCACCGGAATCGTCGCGCTGGAGGACATCGACGAGATCGCGATCTGCGCGGTGCCGGGGATGTGGTCGGGGACCGTGTTGTCAGCGTTGATCACGCAGTGCGAGACGTTGAAGGACCGGTTCGCGATCCTCGACCCGCAGGACGGTCTGGACATCGAGGGCATTCAGACGTTCCGGGAACCCTTTGACACCAAGTACGCCGCCTTGTACTACCCGTGGCTCGTGACGCGTGACCTCTCGGTGAACGCGGATGTCGAGGTGCCGCCGTCCGGTCACCTGGCCGGAATCTACGCGCGCACCGATGTCGAGCGGGGTGTCCACAAAGCACCGGCGAACGTGGTGATCCGCGGTATCCGGCTGACCGACGGGATCGCGCAGGACATCACCAAGCGTCACCAGGACCTGTTGAACCCCAAGGGAATCAACGCGCTGCGGTTCTTCCCCGGGTTGGGGCACCGGGTGTGGGGCGCGCGGACGTTGTCGTCGGACAGCTCGTGGAAGTACATCAACGTGCGGCGGCTGTTCCTGTTTTTGGAGGAGTCGATCGACGAGGGCACGCACTGGGCGGTGTTCGAGCCGAACGACGAGTCGCTGTGGGCGTTGGTTCGCCAGACCGTGACGAACTTCCTGACAGGCGTGTGGCGCGGCGGCGCCCTGGCGGGCACCACCGCCGAGGAGGCGTTCTTCGTTGCCTGCGACCGCACCACGATGACCGAGGACGACCTGGCCAACGGGCGGCTGATCTGCGTGATCGGTGTCGCGCCGGTGTTCCCGGCCGAGTTCGTGATCTTCCGGATCCAGCAGAAGACCCGCGAGACCCAGCTCGCCTGAGTGTGTGAGGAGAGGCAGCGATGCCACCCGTGTTCCGGGAAGATCCCTATGCTTCCTACAACTTCCAGGTCATCGTGACCAACGTCAGCAACGACCCGGTCGCCGTCAAGGGAGCGTTCACCGAGGTGAGCGGCCTGGAGCTGGAGATCTCGCCGATCGAGTACCGCACCGGCGCGGAGGACATCACCGTCCGCAAGATCCCCGGCCTGAAGAAGTTCACCAACATCACCTTGAAGCGGGGCATCACCGGCGATGTCGCGTTCTGGAGCTGGATCGTCGAGGCGCTGAACGGCAAAGTGCGGCGCACCGCGGGCTCCATCGTGCTGCTGGACGAGAACCGCCAGGAAGCCATGCGGTGGAACTTCGACCGCGGCTGGCCCACCAAGTACACCGGCCCGACGCTGGCGGCGACGAAGAACGAGATCGCCATGGAGACCCTCGTCCTCGCGGTAGAGAAGCTGGAAATCGACATTTCATGACCACCTCCCTGCCAGGCGTCCGCCTCACGGTCAGTCCGCCGGCTCCGGTCGCCGAGCCGCTGCGGACCGACGTGGCCGTGTTCCTGGGCCGGACACACCGAGGCCCGGTGGGTGCGCCGGGGCGAGTGTCGAGCTGGAACGACTTCCTGGCCACCTTCGGGCCGCCTCGCGGCTCTGCCACGTCGAACGCCGTGCACGGTTTCTTCGAGAACGGCGGTCGCACAGCGTGGATCATCCGCGTCGCGGGCCAGACCACCACCGCCTCAGCGCTCTGGACGCCCGGCCCCCGCTTCCCCCACCCGGCGTACACCGTGACGGCCGCCAGCCCCGGCAGCTGGGCCAACGGAACCCGGGTGACCATCCGCTACCGCGCAAGCTCCCAAGCCGGCCCACCCACAGTAACGGTCCGCATCGCGGTCCCCGGCGAACCCACCGAAACCTTCCCAGCCATCCCCCCACCCGAACTGGCCGACCGCCTCTCCACCTCCCGCTTCATCCACCTAACCCCCGCACCCTCTGGCTCGGGCGAGATCGCTGGCCCACCTCGGGGCGCGCCCACCTCTGCGCAGACCGTGCCCGGCGGCACACCGCCTGGGCCCGGGCCCACCGAATCGTCGGCCGACGGTCCGCCATGGGGCGAGCCGGGTAACTCAGCTCCCGGTGGGCCCGCGTCCACAGGTCCGCCTTGGGGTGCGGCGGGCGGAGGCCGGCCGGTGTCCGCTGGATCCTCGGCGCCTGGCGCCGAGACCGAGGGTCTCGGCGTGTCCCGGGCCGAAGGAGTTGTCGCGGAGTCCTCGGCCCCTGGTCCGCCTTCGGGCGAGCCGGGTAGTCCGGCGCCCGGCAGCCCTGCTTCGGCAGGGGCCGGAGGGCCGCTTTGGGGTGCGGCGGGCGGAGGCCATCCGGTGTCCGCCGGATCCTCGGCGGTCGGCGGCGAGGCCGCCGGGCCCGGTCTTCCCCAAGCCGAAGGCGCCAGGGGCCCTGAGGCCGCCGAGCCCCGTCCTTCCGTGGCCGATGGGCCGCCGTGGGGCGCGAGTGGCGCCTCGACGCCTAGCGGGTCTCCATCGAGCGGCCCGCCATGGGGTACGCCTGCATCGAGCGGCTCTGCCACGGCTTCGAAGGGTTCGTCGCCGTGGGGGTCGGTCGCCGCTTATCCGGCGCGTCCGGGTGGGCCGGCGGCACGCCGCGACGAGGGTACCCGGCCTGGGGACCCCCCGATTTCCACGCTAGCAAGGGGGACCGACAGTTCTGGGCCGATCTCGATGGGGTGGGATCTGGTGCTGGGTGGGGGTTCTGAGACGGGGCCGGGGGAGGGGGAGTATCGGGCGGCGATCGCGCGGCAGGGGGATTTGCCGGAGCCGGCGTTGGTGGCGGTGCCGGATCTGGGGACGGATCTGGTGGGCGCGGCGCACACGGATACGGTGCTGGAGCTGCTGCGGACGGTGCAGCCGTTGCTGGATCGGCTCGTGGTGCTGGATGTGCCGCCGCAGCTGACGTCGGTGGACGACATCGTGGCGTGGACAGAGGCGTTCAAAGATCAGGGCAACGCGGCGGCGGTGTACTTCCCCGCGCTGAGGACTCCCACGGCGACCGTCCCCGCGAGCGGCCACATCGCGGGGGTGATCGCGCGGCTCGACGCCGAACGCGGCGCCCACCACACGCCCGCCAACGCGGTGGTCCTCGAAGCGGTCGACCTGGCGACGGAACTCCCGGAGCCCCAACAGGCCCGGTTGTTCGAGGCGAACGTGAACCTGGTCCGCTGCACCCGCGGCCGCGGCCTGGTGGTGTGGGGAGGCCGGACGCTCAACGGGTTCGTGGCCCACCGCCGCCTGATCCACTTGATCACCAGGGCGATCCGGCGGGTGGCGACCCCGCTTGTCTTCGACACCAACACTCCCGAGCTCCGGCTGACCCTCGTCCGTGCGGTCACCTCCGTGCTGCTCGAAGCGTTCCGCGCGGGCGCGTTGAAGGGAACCAGACCCGAAGAGGCGTTCCGGATCACCGTCGACGACGACCCGGAGCAGATCGTCTGCCACGTGGAGGTCGCGCCGGCGGTGCCGATGGAGTTCATCCTGCTCAAGCTGGTGCTGGGCCAGGACCGGGCGCTGGAGGTGATCGAGGCATGACTGATCCCCTGCCCAAGTACCGGTTCCTGGTCACGCTCGACCCCGGCGACGCGTATCTGCCAGCGGCGCAAGCACTTCTGCTGCCGCTCGTCGCCGCTGGAGCGTTCCAGGAGGTGACGGGTCTCAGCGCGCAGCTGGAAGTGACGAGCTACGCGGAGGGCGGCCGCAACGATTCGGTGCACCAGTTGCCACTCAGGCATTCGTGGAATCGGATCACGTTGAAGCGTGGGGTCACGAAGGACACCGGGTTGTGGGACTGGTACCAGGCCGGGCTGACCGAGTCGCTGGGCGCGCGCCGCGATGGCGCGGTGATCCTGCTCGACATCGACGGTACGGCCGTTGTGTCGTGGGCGTTTCACGGCGGGCTCGCGGCGAAGTGGACCGGCCCGGACCTGCACGCCGAGCAGAACGCGATCGCCGTCGAACAGCTGGAGATCGCGCACGAAGGCCTGACGAAGGTGCTGAGGTGAGCCGATGCCGAACGTGATCATCCACAACCTCGAGGTCCGGTTCCAAGTGGACGGTGACGACGGGGCCGTGTTCACCCGCATGTTCAACAAACACATCCAGGCGTGGTCCCGGCTCTACGAAGACGAGTGCGCCAGGGCCAAACAGAGCCAACGCGACCGCAAGCTGAACGACGAGGAGGGACGCTGGTGAGCATCACGCCCGTGACCTTCGCGCGGCAGGGCGCGGCGCTGGCCCGGCTGGAGATCGTCCGGCCGGTGATCGCCGACGAACGCCAGCGCCGGATCCCGTTGCGGTTCAACCCGACCGACTACAAGCTGAGCAAGTCCAACACGTTCGCGGAGATCACCATCCCCGGCCTGGAGACTCCGCCGATCCAGTACGTCCGCGGCGGCTCCGAGACACTGACCGTCCAGGCGCTGGTGGACACATCGGACACTCTGGAGAACGTCAGAACCAAGTATGTCAACGCATTGCGCAACCTGATGCGACCGGACAGCCGCGAGCACGCGCCGCCGATCGTCCGGTTCGTCTGGGACGAAGCGGTGTTCACCGGAGTCATGGAGAAGCTGGACATCGCCTATCAACTGTTCCGGCCGGACGGAGTGCCGCTGCGGGCCCAGCTTGACCTGTCACTCAAGGAGTTCCGCCCGGCCGCCGCGCAGGTGTCCGACCCGCCGAGGTCATCGCCCACCGTGGAGAAAAGCTATGTCGTCCGCCGGGGCGACACCTTGAGCAGCATCTCGGCCGCGGTGTACCGCAGACCGGACGCGTGGCGGGAGCTGGCCCGCGCCAACGGGATCACCGACCCGCGCGACCTGCGCCCCGGCCAGGTCCTGACCGTGCCCAGGCTGCCCTGATGACCACGCCGGAAGTCGCCTCACCGGACCGGTACGCGCCCGAGTTCGAAGTGCACATCGAGGGCCTGCGAATGGATCCGACCACCAAGAACGACATCATCGACATCAAGGTGCACCGGGACATCGACGAGATGTCCGGGTTCGACCTGGAACTGAACAACTGGGACGACGCGACGCTGAAGTTCAAGCACAGCGACTCGCCGGAGCTCCAGCTGGGGGCCAGGGTCTCGGTGCGGCTCGGCTACGCGGACAAGCTGATGACGGTGGCGACCGGCACGATCACCACGCTCAGCCCCAAGTTCACCGACTCGGCGTCGCCCACGGTGACGATCAGCGGCGTGGACGGGATGATCAAGCTCAAGGACCGCAAGCCGGCCGGGAACGAGCCCAAGATCTACCGGAACATGCCCGACTGGCAGATAGCCGAGCAGATCGCGCAACGCAACCACCTGCGGATCACGGTCACCCGCGAGGGCCCGGTGCACGACATCGTGGTGCAGAAGAACCAGGATGACGCCAGCTTCCTGATGGAACGCGCCAAGCGCCTCGACTTCGACTGCTACATACTGCCGGATCCGGCGTCCGGTGAGGACACCCTGTACTTCATCAAGCCCACCGACGGCCGGGACAGCGGCACCATCCGCGTCTACCGCCTCGCGTATGCGCCGGGACTCACGACCGGGCCGTCCGGGCAACCGGAAGGCTTGGTGCCCAACCTGATCGACTTCACCCCGACGCTGACAGTGTCCAAACAGGTCAGCAAGCTGACCGTGCGCGGCTGGGATCCCCGTACCAAGCAAGAGATCGCGTTCACCGCGACCGTGGACAACCTTCCGGCCGGACAGAACACGGCGGACGGACAAAGTGGACCGGAGGCGGCGGACAGCACACTCGGCGGCAGGCAAGAGGTTCTGGTCGACGCGCCGGTCACCAGCGACCAGGAGGCCCGAGAGCTGGCGATCAGCCTGCTGCGCGAACGGGCATACGAGTTCATCACCGCGACCGGGCGGGTGGCCGGGCTGCCGGAACTGAGGCCAGGCGACAACCTGGAGATCTTCGGCCTGGGAACCCGTTTCTCCGGCACGTATTTCGTCAAATGCGTCGAACACACGTTGGGCGCCAGCGGGTTCTTCACCCAGTTCACCGGCCGGCGCATCCACCAGGGGGACAAATGACCAGGATGGCGCCCCGCGCCCGGAGCACCGATCAGCGCTACTACGGCGTGGTCGAGGCTCTGGTCGTGGAGAACAGCGGCGACGACGAGGGTCGCGTCAAGGTGAAGTTCCCGTGGTTCGACGACAGCACGGTCACCGACTGGATCCGCGTGAGCCAGCTCTACGCGGGCAACGGCTACGGCTCGGTGTTCGTCCCCGAGGTCAACGACGAGGTGCTCGTTGCGTTCATCCACGGGGACATGCGGTTCCCGATCGTCCTGGGTGGACTCTACAACGGCGTGGACAAGCCGCCCACCGCCCGAAAAGACGGTCAGGACCAGAAGATCATCCGCACCAAGCACGGCCACGAGGTCCTGCTCGACGACACCCAGGACAAGGCCGCCGTCCGGATCAAGTCGGCGGCCGGGCATCTGCTGGAAATGGACGACCAGGGCAAGGAAATCCGGATCACCGCGGCCGAGGGTGCGGGCATCACGATCACCGCCAAGGGAGACGTCACGGTGAAGGCGCCCAAGGTGACCATCGACGCGTCCTCCGTGGACATCGGCACCGGCGCGAATGAGCCATTGGTGCTGGGCAATGCGTTGCTGCAGGCGTTCAACTCGCACACGCATGCCTCGCAGGGCGCACCGCCCACGCCGCCGCTGACCCCGTCGGTGCTGGCCAAGAAAGCGAGGACAGCGTGAGCGACGAGTTCCTCGGCACTGGTTGGCGGTTCCCGATCCTGCCCGACGAAGCCGGCCGCCTCGGCTACGCCGCCGGCGAGCAGAGCGTCGAGCACTGCCTCAAAGCCTTGCTGCTGACCGGAACCGGCGAGCGGGTCATGCGCCCCGACTTCGGCACCAAGGCACAGGAGTCCTTGTTCGCCCCTGGCAGCGTGCAGAGCCTGCGCGACCTCGAGAGCTCGATCGCCGACGCGGTGCGAACCTACGAGCCTCGGGTCGAACTGGACGAGGTCCGCGCCGAAGCCGATCCGCAGGACGAGACCCGCGTGACAGTGTCCATTGTGTACCGGGTCCGGCACAGCAACACGAAGGCGAACCTTGTGTTCCCGTTCTACGTCGGCCTGACCGGGAGTACGCCATGACCCTGCCTTCGCCCGTCCTGGACGACCTGACCTGGGCCGACATGATGGCGGCCATCCGCCGCCGGATCCCAGCCGAGTCGGGCGGCATGTGGACCCTGCACGCACCCTCCGACCCCGGCGTCACGCTCCTGGAGCTGTTCGCCTACCTGTTGGAACAGCGCCTGTACTGGCTCGACCAGGTGCCGGACGCGCTCGTGGTCGCGATCCTGCGTCTGCTCGGCTTGGACCCGCCGCGCCCGGCTCAGCCCGCGACGACTGTGCTCCAGTTGACCAGCGACGTCGGGCTCGTTCCAAAAGGGACGGTGTTCTCGCGCGACCCCACGCGGCTCATCACGTTCACCGTGGACGAGGACGTTTCGGTGTTCCCGCTCGACGGCGAAGTGACCGTGTGGACAGACCGCGACCGGACGGCAGACCTGCGTGCCCGCCACGGTGTGCCGCTATTCGCCACTGACGGGCACCCTGCCGATGTGCGGTTCACCTTGCCGTTCACCGGAGTAATGTCAACTGACGGCTGGCTTTCGCTACTGTTTGAAGTGGACACTGAGGTGCCCGCGCAGTGGTTGCCGGGAGCAGCGCACAACATCCCGCCGGCCGCGAAACTGACATGGTCGTTCTTCCGGCCGGACGGCGAGAACACCGGACAGTTCGCGGAGGTCGAAGACGGCACCGGTGGGTTCCGGCGGTCCGGCATCGTCCGGCTGAAGCCACCGCCGAACTGGTCCACAGAGGACAAAGGGCTACGGGTCTCGACCGAAGCGGCGACGTTCTCGGCGCCGCCGAGGCTGTTGCAAGTCGCGGTGAACGTGTCAACGGCACGCAACCGAGAGACGCGGAGTGTCTCGCCGGAAGATCTCGCCGGCCAGATGAGTACCTGGCTGAAGCTGCCCGGCCAGCACCTTGTACTCCCGGACGCCGAAGACAGGCTTCTCGAAGCCACCCTGAAGCTCGATGGGAAGCCGTGGACGCAGGTTCAGGACTTCACGTTCGGTGCCTCAGCCGACCGGATCTTCCGGCTCGATCGTGCCGAGGGTGCATTGGTGTTCGGCGATGGGCTCACCGGCCGGATCCCCCAGCGCACCAAGGATGCCGAGGTGGAGTACGTCCTCGGCGGCGGCCGAGCTGGAAACGGTGGAACAACTGCGAACTGGGTGTGTGCGGACCTGCCTGTGGCTGCCGCCAACCTGGTTCAGGCCGAAGGCGGGGCGGACCCAGAGACCGTGGCGGAGGCGCGGGAACGTGCCGCAGGGGCACTGGGCGAGGTGACGCGGGCGGTCACGGCGGAGGACTACGAGACCCTCGCGGTCACCACACCAGGCGTCGACGTGGCCCGCGCCTTCGCCGCGCTGGGTGAGCATCCGGGCTTCCCATGCTCGAACGTTCCCGGTGCGGTCACCGTCCACATTGTCCCGTCGGTTCCGTCGGACATCGTTCTGGCGCCAGAACCCGACCCAGGGATGCTGTGCGAAGTGACCAAGCGGCTCGACGGGGCCAGGTTGCTCACCGCCGAGGTCTTCGTCCGCCCGCCGAAGTACCGGCCGGTGACCCTGACCGTCGACTTGTCCGGTTCGCCCGCCGATCGCAACCGAGTGTCCACCGTGGTCGCCGATGCGTTGCGGCGCTATCTCGACCCGCTGACCGGCGGCGAAGACCAGACCGGGTGGCCGTTCGGCGAGGCGCTGCGACCCTCTGCGCTCGTACGGGCAGCGCAGAAGGCGCTCGGCGATCTGGCGGACGTTGCGAGCGTGGCGATCAGCCTGGACGGCACATTCGAGTCCTGCGCCGATGTGCCCCTGAAGCCCGGTGAGCTGCCGATGCTCCGACAGGTCCGGACCACCGTCGTGCCCGCGGTCGAACCAGGGGAGGGGCTCACGTGACCAGCGACGTGTGGTGGGAGCGCGACGCCGAGGGCGAAGGCCGGATCACCAACGGCCGGCCCGAGCTGGTCGACGCGACCCGCGAGGCCGTGCGCTCGGACATCCGCGACCGGATCCCCGGCTACACCCCGGACTGGACCAATCCGGACCGCCAGGACGCCGGCGTCGCCCTCGTCCGGCTGTTCGGCACCCAGGTCGAACCCGTTCTGACCAGGGTGAACCGGCTGCCGGAGAAGATCCTCGCCGAACACCTGAACACCGCAGGGGTCCGGCGGAGGGCCGCCACCGCCGCCGCGGCCCTGTTGCAGTTCACGGTGACCCCGCCGGATGGCCGCTCGGTGCTGGTCCCGGCCGGCTTCCAGGCGGCCGCCTCCGGGCCCGATGGGCAGATCATCTACGAGACGGATCATGACCTGTTCGCCACCCCGGCCGCCCTCGCGGCGCTCGCCACCGAAGAGGACGGCTCCTTCGACTCGGTTCCCCTGACAGGCCGGGCGTTCGCTCCCTTCGGCCTGATTCCCACGCCCGGAAACGGTCTGTGGATCGGCCTGGCCGGCACCGCGAGCCCGTTTCCGTCGATCTCACTGGGGTTCGTCGTGCAAGCCGGAGTGCCGGAGCCAGCGGCGTCGCCTGCCGCGCTGGAGCCCGGCCCGCTGCTCCGGTGGGATGTGTTGGACGGCAGCAGGTTCGTCCCCGCCGACGTGGTCCGCGATGACACCAGTGGCCTGACCGTCAGCGGGACCCTTGAGCTGCGGGTTCCGCGCGACTGGGCGCCCGCGAGCAGGCTCGGCCGGTCGATGCGCTGGCTGCGGGTCCAGATCGCGCACGGCGAGTTCGCCCAACCGCCCGTCCTGGCTGGAGTCCGGTTGAACACGGTCTCCGCGACCGCCGCCCGGACCATCAGAGACGAACCGCTGCAACCGATCCAGGACCCGGGCGCGGCCGGCCGCAGACGGATGCGCCTCAGCCAGGTGCCGATCCTGCCTGGCACGGTCGAGATCGAGGTCGACGACGACCCCGGGGCCGATGTCTTCGGCACCACCACGGATCCCCGCCCGAAGTGGCGGGAGGTCGACAGCCTCGCCGGGTTCGGCGCGGACGACCGGGTGTTCGTTGTGGACTATGCGACGGGCGAGGTCACGTTCGGCGACGGCATCAACGGAGCCGCGGTTCCGCCAGGGTTCCGGAACGTGCGGGCGATCCGCTACCGGGTCGGCGGCGGATCGAGCGGCGCCGTCCGGGCCAACGCGGTCAGCAGTGTCGTAACGGCGTTGCCGTTCGTGACCGGCGTGACGAACCCGTTCGCGGCCTCCGGCGGAACCGACCCTGAGCCGGACGCGGACGCGATCCGCCGGGGCGTTGGGGAATTGCGGTCGCGCGGCCGGGCGGTAGCGCCTGCTGACTACGGTTTGCTGGCGGTTCGCGCGCCCGGCGCTGAGATCGCGCGGGCTCATGGGGTTCCTGGGCTGCATCCGGACTTCGCGGGCAAACCGATCCCTGGTGTGGTGGGGGTTCTGGTGGTCGCTCCGACCGGCGAGCCGCCGATCCCCGCTGCGGCCACTCTGCACGCGGTGGCGAACTTCCTCACCCGGGAAGTCGCCCCGGCTGGGGTCACGGTCGTGGCCGCTCCGGCCGTGTTCCACGACGTGGCGGTGGAGGCGTGGGTGGTCGTGGACGAGGACCAGGACCGTGCCGGAGTCCTTGCCCGGGCGGGGGATGCGCTGACGACGTACCTGGATCCCGTACGAGGCGGGGAAGACGGGGCAGGGTGGCCGTTCGGCGGCGCACTCCGGCACAGCGCGCTGGTCCGCAGGCTGCTGACGGTCGGCGGAATCATTGCGGTCTCCCAGCTTTCGCTCACTGTGGACGGGCTACGGCTGCCGCCGTGCACGGATCACGTTCTGCCGCCGAACACCCTGGTCTGGCCGCGACGGCCGCTGCTGATCCCTGTTGGAGGCACGCCGTGACCTGCGCACCGCAGCCCGCGACCTTCCGCCTGCTCGACGCCTACGTCGGCTGGGACGAACTGGATGTGCGGGACATCGTCGGGTTCGCCGACCCGGACGGCATCCGGCTGGCCTTCACCGGCGATCCCGACGGCCCGTCCCGCAGTCAGCTGTTGCCATGGTTCCCTGACCGGCGGCTGGCGCCCGGTTGTCAGTCATGCGCCTGGTACCTGATCGCCGGAACCAAACTCCTGCACCGGGATGCGTGCGGCTGGACACGGGTTCCAGTGCGACTGCACGAGCCGTATTCGGTAGCAGCGCGCGGTCACCGCCTCGCGGTGGTCGAGTCGAACCGGGTCATGGTCTGGCGGCGCCAGGGCGAACAACTCGCGGGCGTGATCCACTTGCGCGACGCCCGGTGGGCCGCTCTGGCACCCGGCGACAAGGTACTCGTGGCTCGTCAGGGCAGCACGGACTTGTGGCGGTTCAGTTCCGACGGACGACCTCTTGGGGTGATCCCGACCGGCGCGACCGGTGAGATCATCGGCCTGCGTACCGGGCCGGGCAAGACGATCTGGCTGCTCACCGAGGATGACGGGCGGCTGCGGATCTATCGCAGCGGTCCCTTTGGGACGTCCACACTGGACGAGCTCACCAAGGAACTCCCGTCGAGCACGCTCGTATCGGCTGACGACGACGGCTTCTGTCTCAAGGAGAACGGCGCCGACGGTCCGGTGAAGAACTGCTACACCTGGGAAGGCGAGCCACAGGATGCGTCGCCTGATCCGGTGCAGTACGTGCGGGAAGGCGAGTTCGTCACGGCCATGATCGACAGCGGGATCTCGCGCTGCCGCTGGCATCGGGTCCGGCTGACCGCGGATGTGCCGTCGGGCACGGCGGTTCAGGCGCGGATCGTGGTGTCCGAGGACAACCAGTTCGACGAGACCGACTGGCAGACCGCGCCGGCCGGCAGTACGGACTTCCTGGTCGACCAGCCGCCGGGCCGGTTCCTGATGCTGAGCCTGCGGCTGACCGGCGACGGCACCGCGACCCCGGTCGTGCGCCGGGTGCGGCTTGACTTCCCGCGCGTGACCAGCGCCGATCTGCTGCCGCCCGCGTTCCGCGAGGACCCGGCCGCCGATGACTTCACCGAGCGGTTCCTGTCCCTGTTCGACGCCTCACTGGCCGAGATCGACCGGGTGGTCGAGCGTTACCCGGCCCTGCTGGACCCGGCCGGCGTGCCTGATCGGGTAGTGCCGTGGCTGGCCGGGTTGCTGGGCCTGTCGTTCGAGTCCGGCTGGGACGCTGAGATCCGGCGCAAGCTAGTCGCCGAAGCGCCTGAGCTGTACCGGCGCCGTGGCACACCCTGGGCACTGCAGCGGGCGATCGAGATCGTGTTCGGCCGGACGCCGGTGATCAACGAGCTGGCCACCGACCGCCGCTGGGCGCACACCGGCGGATCGGGTCCCGGTCTGGGCTCGGTGCGGCTGTTCGGCCGGTCCTCGACCCGGTTGCGGATCGGCCGGTCGGTACTCGGCGGGGCACCGCTGAAAGCCTTCGGCGACCCGGAGAAGGACCCGCTGAGCGAGCATGCCCACCGGTTCAGCGTGTCCCTGCCCGCGGGCTCGGCCGCTGAGAAGGCGTTGCGCCGCTTGGTGGATCGTCAGGCACCCGCGCACACCGTGGGCTCGGTCCGCGTGGGACAGCTGGGATTCGTGATCGGGTCGAAGTCCACAGTGGGCGTTGACACCGCATTCGTGCCGTTGCCCCCGCCGGTGCTGGGCCGGGTGCGGCTCAACCGGGACGGGGTGCTGCGCCCCGGTCCTCGCGGCCCGCGCCGCGGGGTGAGCGTCGGAGTGGTCTCCGCCGTCGGTGTGCATACGGAGAGTTTCTGAGAGGACAAGGGGAATGACGGAGACACAGACACAGACCACCGGGTTCGACGCCCCGCCGTTGCGCCGGCTGCGGTACTTCCACGGGCAGATGCTCAGCGCCCGGGACTTCCAGCGGGAACAGGAGTACTTCCGGGAGAAGCTCAAGCTGCGCATGCGGTGCCTGCTCGGCTACGGCGTGGTCTGCGGCCTGAAGATCGAGCCCATCTTCGGTGTGGCCGCTGAGTCCGAAGTGGACACAGGCGGTGGTGGCCACGGGCAGCTGAACGCGACCGTGTTGCTCACGCCCGGCCTCGCGGTAGACTGCGACGGCAACGAGGTCGTCGTGCGTGGTGGGTGCCGGATCGACCTGCTGGAGTCGCTGCCGGAGGACGAGCGCGACAAGACCACGATCTGGGTGGGCATCGACTACTGCGAGCGCGCGGTCGAACCGACCCGCGCGGTCTACAATGACGCCTGCGCGGAGACACCGGACACCGAATGCGCTTACATCGAGGAAAGCTACAAGGTCCGGGTCACCGGTTGCGAGCCGCCGAAGGACGAACGCTGCTCCACCTGTTGCGAACCGTGTGACCACAAGACCTTGTGGCTGGCGCGGATCGACGATGTGGATCTACGCGGGGCGGTCCGCCGCGAGCAGATCCACATGAACATCCGCCGTCCGTTCGGCAAGCACGTGCCGACCGTGATCACCGGCGTCAACTGGATCCACGGTAACACGTACACAGTGGACGAAGCCAAGGCGTTGCTGGGCACGCAACACGAGGACGGCGGGCTGGTGATCCAGTTCTCGGACAACGTCCGGGTGGACACGCTCAAGCCCGGGGTGGTCGAGATCCAGGTGATCGAGGGTGGCGCCGGGCGCAACGCGTCCACCTGGTACATGGGCGGGAAGTTCGAGGAGCCGGACGGTTCCGCCGAGTTCACCGACCATTTCCGGTACCGCCAGACCACTCGTGAGATCCTGCAGGACGGCGACCGCGTGCTGGTGAGCGTGCGGGCGGCGTTCATCCTCGACCGCTGCTGCCGCCCGGTGGACGGGACCAATGTCGGCGGCAAGGTCCCGGCCATCGGCGCGTCGGCAGAGGTCCAGACCGAGACGCACGGCTGTGACGTGCCGCCGTCCGGGATCGGGCCGTGGACGTCCGGCACCGGCGCGGGCGGGGACGTCTTCGAGAGCTGGTTCTTCGTGAAGGAGTCCTGATCATGCGAACAGACTGCGGTTGCGGCTGCGGGGGTACGTCGGCGCGGCCGTCGGCCTTCGTGCGGCCCCGCTTCTTCGCCGGCCAGCTGCTCACCGAGGACGATCTCGGCCTGCTGGTCGACTACACGACCGGCAAGACCCGCCTGCACAACAAGAACATCTACGGGCCTGGCGTCGTCTGTGGCCTGGAGGTGTCCTGCGACCCGTGTGGTGGCGGCAAAGTCATCGTGCACCCGGGTCATGCGCTGGACTGCGCGGGCAACGACATCGTGCTGGACTGCAAGGAACAGGTCGACGTGCAGGCCCTTGTCCGTGAGCTGCGGATCAGCTCGCTCGGTGTGGACTGCAAGGACCCGTGTGACCAAGATGGGCAACGCCGTTATGGGCTTTTCGTGCGGTACGAGGAGCTTCCGGTCGATCCGGTGACGCCGTACGCCACCGAGGAGCCGTGTCCCTCGCCGGGCTGCGTGCCGTCCCGGATCCGGGAGGCGTTCAAGTTCGTCGTCAAGTGCGACTCCGCGGAGGACCATCGCTACAACCCGGGCACGAAACTGTTGAACGTGCTGGGTGACCCGGCGAAGTCCGACCCGGTCCGGACCCAGGTGCAGCGATTCGGGTTCTATGTGGACGCCATGGGGGCCGCGGCTTTGGGCTCTGGCCGGACGTTCCGGTTCGACGCGGCCGACGCGACGCGGTTCGCCGACAACCTGGCCTGGCTCAAGGACAGCGGGACCGGCACCCCGCCGGCCGAGGGCGCGGTCGAGCTGATCGAGCACGTCCGCGCGCTGGCCAGCGCCGTGGCCAGGTACGACACCTACGACGCTGCCGGGCAGGAGCAGCTCAAGGACCAGTTCCAAGACCTGGCGAACATCCAGGAGGCCCGTAGCGTGCTCGGCACCTCGTGTGACCGGCTCGCCGGGATCGACCCGGAGAAGGTGTGGCCGGGCAAGCCGCTGCACCACTCGATCGCCCGTGCGGTGGTCACCGAGACCCGTGCCCGGCTTGTGCCGGACAAAGGCGACCCGGACGCGCCCATCGAGGTCCGGATGCTGGCTCAGGGCACGCCGCTGAGCAACGCCCTGCAGGTGGAGTTCCGGTCGGACATCGCCCAGGTCCGCCAATGGCTGCTCGGCCGGCTGGACCGGACCTCCGGGCTCGCGGACTGTTCACTTCGGACACTTATCGCGCAGGTGTCCATCCCGCAGTTGCTGCCAGCGCCGGACCCGAAGAACACCGACCCGATCACCGTCCCTGACCTGCAGCTGATCGCCGACGCTGCCGGGAGGTTCACCGTGGCGGTCATGCGGTTCCTTGGTGACACAGCGTGTTCGACACTGACCCCGCCGTGTACATCCTGTGACGAAACGGATGTCCTGCTGGCGCACGTCGAACTGGACGACTGTGACGTTGTGCGGGTCTGTTCCGCGACCAGGGAACAGGTCCTGCCCGGCGGTTCCGCGTACGGGGAGTGGCTGCCGAAGCTGTACCGGCTGCGGGAACTGGCCGAACGCCTGTGCTGCCAGCCGGTTCCGGTGTTCGCGCCGCCGACCCTGCCGGAGGGCGAGGTGCCGAGGCCGGTCGCCGAGAAACTGCTGGACGTCTGGCAGCGCAGCGGGGACCTGGAGGAGATGCTGAACCTGCTGCTCACGCGGGCGCCGGGGGAGACGCCGCCGAAGCCGCTGCACGAGCAGGTCTACACCACGCCGAGCGAGATCTCCGACAGCCTGCACGAGCTTCAGGTGCTGCGGGCTCAGGTGTCGGATCTGACGGCGGCGCTGGAAGGCCTACGTGGACAGTTGTCCACCGCACAGGAACAGCTCGGAACACGTCTGTCCGAACTGGAGAGTCCGCCCGAGAAACAACCGCGGAACCAACCGGAGAAGCCCGCGCCGCAGCGTCGTCCACGGTCCGGCAGCCGCGCCCAGAAGTCCGGTGAGTCCTCGTGACCGCTCCACTGCGACCCGCGTTCCACGAGGGGCAGGTCCTCGCCGCCGCGGACCTGGCGGCCACGGTGGAACATGCGCGTGGCGCGGCCGCGCGGCACGCGAAGTACCTGCACGACTGGGGCATCGCCGAAGGACTCGCCCTGACCACCGAGTCCCGCACGGACCCGGCCACCAAGGGCCGGTTCGTCGAGGTCACGGTGTCGCCGGGGATGGCGGTGGACGGGACCGGCCGGGAAATCGTCGTGCCCTCGCCAGTGGTGCTACGGGAGAGCGACTTCGCCGAGGTCAACGGGGCCGACGGGCTACCGGACGAGCCTTACCCGGTGTTCCTGACCGCCATCGACCGGTCTGGGACGGGATCCTGTGCCGCCAACCGGGTCGAGGAGACCTACCAGGTCCTCTTTGGACGGCTCGGTGACGAGCGGCTCGTGGCCGAGCAGCAGGCCCCGCCGGTCGGGACGCCGCTGGCCAGCCCACCCGCGCGGTGGCTCGTGCTGCTGGGCTACGTCCAGTGGGGCGATGGTCACTTCATGGGCGTGGTCCCGACTGCCCGCAAGGTTGGGCCTCGGTATGCGGGTGTTCGCGCTGACACTGTTACGGCTCGGTCGGGCTCGCTGACTTTGCGGACCAGTTCGGCGGTCGAAGGCCAGCCCGCGGTCGTGGTGTCCGGCGGTGAGCAGCCCGAACTCGTTTTCGGGTTGTATCAGGGCGGGGGAGCCGTCTCACCGCTGATGACCGTGGCGGCCAACGGGAACCTCAGCATCGAGGGCAGTTTCAGCGGCCGGATGTCAGTGGGCAGCGTGCTCGTCACCTCCGGCATCGCGACCGACGGGATGCTGTTGCCGTTGCCTTCCGGCGTCACGCGGGAGCAGGTCGCGGACGGCCGGGTGGTGGTGCATGTTCAGGTGACGCCACGAACTGTACCGACGGCGACGGCGTTCGCGTTGCAGAGTCCGGTGGACGTAGGGGTGGACGGCGATGGGCGGGTGCGATGCCGGGTCCGGGTGTACGACCCGACCGCCGCCCCGGCCGTGGTGACCGAGCAGCCCGGGGCGGTCGACTTCCTGGTGCTCGCGGCCGTCCCGGCGACGAATGGCGGTGACCAGGGATGAGCCTTTCCGTTGTGTACGTGGCAGAGACGGGCCATGTGGTGGGCGCGGTCGCGGTCACCGGCGGGGTCGCGGCCGTGGACGTGGCCTCGCTGGCCGGGTCGTCGCTGCCGATCCGGATCTCCATTCCGACCGGGGAGACCGCCGTCCTTCCCTTGTCGGACCGGCAGCTCGCAGCGGCCACTGTGGACGATGAGCCGGGAGTGTTCGACAACGCCTTCGGTTTCGGTGTGGAGACGGTGGACGGGAAGCCGAAGCCGACCCTTGCCCGGCTGGCCTCGTGGACCAACGAGATCAAACTCGACGGCACCAGATTGACCGTCACGGTCCCGCTGGAGAACACCTCCCGTGCAGCCAAGGTGATCGCCCTGGTCGCCGAAGGCCAGACCGTTCACCTGCTGGTGGGGGAGATCCCGGTGAACGAGAAGACGGTCTCGCTACCGGTCACAGTGGACACTGGCGAGCACGGGGTGCTGGTGCTTGTCGAAGGCTGGGCGGGCCGGCTGGACTCGGTGAGCCGGTCATGACCGGACCCACCGCGCAGATCACTGTGCTCCGCTGTCAGGTGACGGTGGTCAGGCGCGGTGGGTGGAGCTGGGGCCCCGATCCTCGTGGCCTGGTGCAACAGGTCCTCGACACCGTGCCGGATCTGTTGACTGCCCGGTTTGCTTCAGTGCTGGAGGGTGACGGGCCGGACATCGAGATCACCGAGCCGGTGACCCTCGATGTGCGTCTGGGGCCGGATTCGTGGCCTGGTGGGGGTTCTCCGGCGGACGTTGTGTCCTCGCCGATCGAGGTGAGTGCGGCTGCGGAGCCGGTGTCCGCTGTGGCGGAGGAGTTCGCTGAGGAAAGGGTCTGGACTCCGCAGACTGTGGCCGGGTTCTTCGCTGAGCTGGCCGAGCGGGGAGAGCTGGCAGCGGTGCTGGCTTCACTGCCGGACGCTTCTGTGCTGTTGTATGCCCGGACTCTGATGCACGGAGCGGAGTCCACTGTGGTCGATGCGGTGCTTGCCCGGCTGGGGCTTGCGACTGTTGATGATCTGCCGGTGCCGGATGAGGTGACTCGGGAGCCGCTGGTCGAGGTCCGTGCCGCCAAGGCCGAGACGCAGGTCTGGTCGGTGCTGCCGTTCCTGCTTGCCGGACCGTTGGCGCGGACCGGCTACCTCGACGCGGTCGGTCCTGCGCTCGCTGGGGTGCAGGTCGACGCCTCCTTGTTCGCGGCCGCGTTGGCTTACAAGGTTCTTGGGGTGGTTGAGCGCGGATGGCGGCGGCAGGAGCGTGATCATGAGGTCGCGGCTGCGTTCGCCGGTCTTGAGCCGGTTCCTGACCTGGTCTCCTTTGCTCGCCAGGTTCGTCCTGCTTTGCCGGTCCTGGACAGTGTTCTGGCGTTGTCGTTGTGCCGGGGGCATGATTTCGGGCTGCCGCTGGTGCTGACCGGTGTGGACGATCATCTTCTGCTGGTCGACTCCCAGGGGACGTTTCCGATCGCGTGGGCTGCCGACGTGGCCGGGATCGTGCCGCACTGGGAGGCGTGTGGGCGGCCACCGGTGTTGGTGTGTACCAGTTCGTTGCCGTCCGGGTGTTTCCGGGATCTGGCCGCGGCCGGTATTCCGTTCCTGACTGATGTGCGGCCGTTGCGTGGCGACCCAGGGAAGCGTTTGCCTTGGCGCAGTCCGTTGTGGACTCACGGTGTTTCTGATGTGCGACTGGCGGCTGAGCTTCCGGAGCACGCTGCTCGGGTGGCTGATCTGGTGCAGGCTCTGGTGGTCGAGCGGCCCGCCGTTCCGCCGGACACCGGCGGGGACCTCGATCGGAGCCTGACATTGGCGGCCGGTCTGGGGTTGGGGACGATCGCGTGGATGTTGTGGCGTGATCGGGAGACTCCGGATCCTGTCCTGGCTTTGCGGCGGTTCACCGATCTGGACGGGATGGTTCGGTTCTCGCCGGAGGCCGTGCACGTTCGTGTCCCGTTAGGACGGCGGCACGCGGATCTCCTACGGGCCGGGTTGTTGGCGGATGTGTCCGATGTGGTGTGGCTGGGTGGCCGGACCCTGACGTTCTCGGGTGGGTGATGTGATGTCGGCGGTGGAACACCTGCGGATCCGGATGGCTGCCCTGCACGAGGCGCTCCGGGCGGCGGTCGAACGGCAGGCGCGGATCGCCGCCCAGCTCACGCGGCCCGACCTCGTGCCGTACTGCGTCACCGACGAGCAGGTGAGTGTGCTTTTGGAACAAGTGGACGCGTTCACGGCCGCGATGACCGCACCGAATGTCGTTGTCGAGCGCGAGGTCGAAGCAGAGCGAGAACTGCGCCGCGCGGCCTCCGCTCAGGGCGAGACTCTGCCGTTGGACGCGCTGGCGACTCGTTTCGGGCTGTCGCGGGCGGATCAGGATGCCCTGCTGTTGGTCGCCGCTCCCGAGCTGGACCGCGCGTATGAGCGGATCTATGCGTACATTGTGGACAATCTCAACCGGCGGTTGCCTTGTGTCGAGCTGATCGTGACTGTGCTGGCGGACAAGCCCGCGGCTCGGTTGGAACGGCGGCGGGCGCTTGGTCCTTCGGGGGTGCTGCGGCGCTATGGTTTGGTGCGGGCTTATGGTGAGTCGCCCGGGGAGTTGGCTCAGGAGCTGATGCTGGGGCCTGGGGTGTTCGAGTTCCTGCTTGGCTGGGGCGGGGATGTCGGTTTGCTCGGGCACGATCCGGGCGAGGTCGCGGCCGCTGAGCCGCCGGTCGTGGCGCCTTCGCCGGCCACGGATCGTCTCGGGGAGGCGTTGGGGGCGGGGGAGATCGACCTCGTCGGGCTGTGGGGGTGCCCGCTCGACGGTCAGCTTGATGCCGCTCAGGCTTTGGCTCGTGCGGCTGGGATGCCGTTGCGTGGCTTGACGTTCGATCCCGAGGCCGGGCTTCGTGCGGCTGCCGCCCTGGGTGCGGTGTTGTGGGTTCCCACGGACGACATTCCGCCTGGTGTCGCGGAAACGCTGTTGCGGACGCGTATCCCGGTGTGTCTCACCGGGTTGACTCCGTGGCGGCCCGCTGGTCTGCTGGCTGCACGGTCCTACGCGGAGGTGATGATTCCTGTTCCCGGGTATCGGGATCGACGGGCGATGTGGTCGGCGGCGTTGCCCCATCTCGATGGGACTTTGCTGGAGGATCTCGCTGTTCGGTACCGGATGAGCGGCGGGGAGTTGCGGGCGGTGGCTTCGGTGGCGTCGAGTGGTGCCCGGCTGGTGGACGGGCATCCGCTCGATCACGTTGAGCCCGCGATCGCGACCGTCACTCGTGGGCGCAATAACAGTGCTGTGCAGTCGATTGTGCCGCGCCGGACCGTGGACGACCTTGTGCTGCCGGAAGGGCAGCTGGGTCAGATCCTGGAGATCGCCTCAGCGTTCCGGGCGTGGCCGCGGATCGCCGAGGACTGGGGGTTCGCGCAGCGGTCGGCTCATGGTGGTGTGAAGGCGTTGTTCACCGGGGAGCCGGGGACCGGGAAGACGTTGTCCGCGGAGATCGTCACCGGGATGCTGGGGCTGGAGCTGTTGAAGGTCGACCTCGCGCAGGTGGTGTCGAAGTGGGTGGGGGAGACCGAGAAGAACATGGAGGAGGCGTTCCGGCAGGCCGAGGAGAGCCACGCGGTGCTGCTGTTCGACGAGGCCGACGCGCTGTTCGGCAAACGCGGGGACGTCAAGCACGGCACCGACCGGTACGCCAACCTCGAGGTCGGTTATCTGTTGCAACGCCTCGAAGCCAGCGACGGACTGGTGATCCTGACCAGCAACCTGCGGGAGAACATCGATCCCGCGTTCACCCGCCGGTTCCACTTCGTGGTGCACTTCCCCCGGCCCGGCGTTCCTGAGCGGCTTCGCCTGTGGCAGCTGGCTTTTCCTGCTGAGGCTCCGCTCGCGCCGGATGTCGACATGGATGTGCTGTCCCGTTTGGACATGACCGGCGCCGGGATCGCCTCGGCCGCGCGGACTGCCGCCCTGTCCGCCGCCGACACCGACTCCGCGGTCATAACCATGTGGCATGTCATCCGCGGTGTGGCCCGGCAGTTCCAACGGGAGGCGCGCCTGCTCCGCCCGGCCGAGCTGGGTTCGTACGCTCACCTGTTGAACGGTGCGCCCGATGCCTGACCTCATGCCACCTGAGCGCCCACCCGCCCCGCCGGCCAACGCCCAGGAGCTGCGCACCGCCTCCGCCGCCGACAAGGGCCACACACCCCTCGTGATGGTCCCGGCGGTCGTCGGCAACGCCCAAACCGCCAAATCCCTGCACTCCTCAGTGATCCCCGCCGAGACCACCCTCACCGCGGGCCAGGACCACGCCGGCAACGCCGCCGTCGCGGGCGCCGCCATGCGGATGATCCCCATGGCCCTGCCTCAGACCGAAACGCGGCCGGGCCGGTAGGGTTGGCCGGTGACCGTGCCTGGTTTAACGTGTGTCTCCGACTATCTCACCCAGGGCGAACAAGACGCCCTGCTCGCGACGATCGACTCCCTGCCGTGGCGCGGAGATCTGCGGCGCCGCGTCCAGCACTATGGCTACCGTTACGACTACACGAAACGTAACGTCGACCGCGAGTCCTACCTCGGCCCGCTCCCACCCTGGGCTGCAACGCTGGCGACCCGCCTGCACACCGACGGGCACGTCCCCGGCGCGCTGAACCAGCTGATCGTCAACGAGTACCAACCCGGCCAGGGCATCTCCTCGCACATCGACTGCGTTCCCTGCTTCGCCGACACCATCATCTCCCTGAGCCTCGGTTCCGCCTGCCTGTTCACCATGCGCCTCGACGAGACCAAAGTGGACATCCCGCTGGCCCCCGGCAGCCTGCTGATCATGTCCGGCGACTCCCGCTACAAATGGCGCCACGAGATCGCCCCGCGCAAATCCGACCTCATCAACGGCACCCGCACACCCCGCGCCCGCCGCGTCTCCCTCACCTACCGAACCGTCCTCACCGAGAACTGAGTCCTCAGAGGATGATCGTGCGGAGCTTGCTGGTGGCGCGCAACTGACCGGAGTTCGTCTCGGTGATGAGTCCCAGGTCGACGAGGTGGGCGACCTCGAGGCCCAGTCCGCGTCGCCGGACCAGTTCGGCGTCCTCGGGCTCCAGGTCTTCGAGCACCCCGGCCTGCAGATCGGTGACGAGCACCGGGCCTTCGGCGTGTTGCACGGCCGCCGCCACGAGACGGGTGAGAAGCGGCGCATCCGGAACAACCAGAACCCGAACAGTCCGGGTGATCCCGCGCAACGCGCTGACCAGGGTGTTGATTCTGGACAAAGTGAGGTCGTCGTCCGAGCGGAGGTCGAGGAACAGCCGCCTGCCAAGGACGTCGATCGCAACCGCGCCGATCTCCATGGGCAGCGTCCGGGGCTCGCCCTTGCCCTGGGCCAGAGCCGTGTCGAGCTCCTCGCGGAGCGCGGACTCCAGCACCGGGAACCCGGCTCGCACCTGGTCGGCGGAAAGCTCGGCATCCTGCCCCAGCTCGGCATTCGGAGCCGCTGCGGCGAGGAAGCGATCGAACAGCCGGGAAAGCGGTCCCATGGGGTGGAAGCGGAACAGGAACCCACCGGCGCTGTCGAAAAGCTGCACCTCCATGCCTCACCTCGGCCTGATTGTCGCACGCACGGCGAGCGCGTTGCGTGGCGGATCGTTGTGACGGAGGTCGACCGCCTCCTCTACCTGTACGTGCAGCGGAACATGGCCGTAGATGTCGTCGGCCCGGCGATATGTCCAGGTCGCCCGGACCGCGACCTCCGGAAGCTTGCCCGCACGGCGGGCCGCGATGTACGCCTTGAGGTTGTCGGACATGTCGTCCGCTCGCCCACCCTTGGTATAGAAGTCGAACCTGCCCCATTCGGCGACCACTGCCTCGTACTCGGTCTTGAAGTGCGCGGCGGCGAGCTTGAACATCTCGCTGCCCACTCCCTTGATGTTCGCCGCCGTCACGGCGGGGTGAATGAACAGGTCGAATGCCAGCGCGGCCACCGGGATCTCGCCCTGCGGCACCGAAACCGCCTTGACGTAGGCGAAACCGAGCGGTAGCCCGGTGGACAGAGCCCGTCGCACCCCGCCCACCGCGGCCAGCGGGGAGATGTGCAGCCCGTAGTAGTGCATGTCGAACTGCCGGCCGCCGCTCAACGTGTTCTTTTCCTGGGCATCGATCCGATAGCCGTTCCGGAGATTGTTCTTCACGATCGACTGGAAGATGCGGATCGCCTTCTTGCGGCCTGGTTGGTTCTGCCGGATGCGGTCGAACACGGCTGAGATCGCGGCCTCGTTGCGGACAAGCCCGCGTGCGGCGGTCAGCACTGCTCGGCGTTCCTCCACCGATGCCACGCCGTCGTCGATCAACCGTAGTTCTTCGTCGGTCGCGTCGGGGACATCGCGTTCCGCCTCGGGATTGAGCGCACCCCGCAACCGCCAGACATCCTCGTGGTGGACGGCCGTCAGCTTGGTAAGTCCGTGCTGAGCCTTCACTTTGGCGAGAGCGGAGTTGACCGTGGCGGGTGTCGCCTTGTCTCCCAGGGCTTTGACTGCGGTCACTGCCGCATCCATCGCCTTGCGCAGCCGGACCTTTTTGTCCGGTTCCTTCTCGTGCTTGTCGTGGCGTTTCTTCGGTGCGTGCGGTTTTGCCGGGCGTTTGGGTCGGTGCGGTCCGGCGTGGTCGAAGGGGCGTTTCGGTTTCCGCGGGCGTTTGGGTTTCTTGGGAGAGAAGGCGCCTTTGAGCTTGGACCAGGCCTTCTTGACGAGGGCCACGATTTTGTCGACGACCCAGTCGATGGCGCGGCCGACGGGTTTGGACATGGCCTGGACGATCTGTTTGACCTTGGCGGCGATGCCGCCGATGCCCAGCAGGGACGCGAGGAAGCCCAGCAGGACGGGGATGGAGCGGGCCAGCGCGCGTTCGATCAGGGCCGGGACGCCGCCTGTGCCGCCGCGGGCGATGGCGATCATGGCGTCCAGCACCGCGTTGACGAAGTCGAAGATCTGGCGTGCTTGGGTGACGATGAAGCGGACGATGTCGATGATCAGCTTGACCGCGCGGACGAAGGCGGAGGCGGGGTTCAGCAGCGAGAGGATCCAGGTGATGCCCGCCATCACGATGGTGGGGGTGACGTACTGGATCACTTTGTCGAGGAGGTCTTTGCGGAGGTCGCCGATGCGGGTCTTGAGGTCCTCCCACATGCCGGCGACGCCGCGTTTGCGGACCTCGGCGGCGAGGGGGACGGCGGATTCGGCGGCGGCGGCCGCTTGTGGGGGCAGCCTGCGGGTGACGCGGGCCCAGATCGCTTGGGGGGTCAGGCCGATGAGGCCCGCGAGCATCGTCAGGACGCCGCGGGTGTCGAATTTGGCGGGGAGCTGGAGGCCTGCTTCGGCGGCACGGCCCAGCAGCCACGTCATGATCCCCTGTTCGAGGTGGCGGACGATGTTGCTGCCGAACAACTTCAGGCCCGCGCCGACCGAGGTGACGAGGTTGCCCAGGAAAGTGACCGGGCTGGCGAGGATCAGGTGGACCACTTGGCCCGCCTTGGCCAGCACGGCCAGCAGCAGGTGCATCAGCTCCTTGATGGTCCGGATCACATCACCGATCAGGCCGATCGCCTTGTCGACCAGGCCCTTGTTCTTCTCCTTCTCCGCGGCGATCTGGTCGTCGACCGCCTTGAGGCACTCGACGTACTTGCTCGCGAGGGTGTCGACCAGTTCGTTGCCCTTGTCGTCGACCGATTGGGTCAGCTCCTCGAACTTGTCGGCGAACCCGGCCATCGCGTCCTTGCCGATCGCCTGCAGGTCCGCCGGAAGCTTGCGCACGTAGGCCTGCATCTCGTCGCGGCCCTTGGCAATGCGGGTTTTCGCCTTGGTCAGCTCGGCGCCCACGATGTCGGCCACGGTCGAGATGACCTGGCGCATCCGGCTGACGTAACCGGTGCGCGCCTCGTCGTAGAACTTGTTGACCTCGTCGGGCAGGCCGGCGAACTGGTCCTTGACCCACTTGGCCTTGCCGATGATCCCCGAGTACCGCGCGTCCTTGTACTCGTTCATCTTGCGCGTGTACTCGAGGGTGAACTGGATGCGCGCGTCCTTCTCGCCCTTGGTGAACGCCTCGTCGACCTTGGTGTCCAAACCGGACAGAATGGCCTCGACGTCGGTCTTCATCGTGTCGAAGACCTTCTGCAGCCCGGCGGTGACCTCGGCGCGTTTGTCCTCGTCGCGGGACTTGGCGCCCTTCTTGCCGGAACCGACCTGCTGCCCGGTGGCCACCCGCCGCGCGCCCATCGCGGCCATCGCGCTGCCGCCGTGGTGTTTCGCCTGGGTGGTGGCCGACTTCAGCTCGACGGCCTCCGCCTTGCGCAGCTGCGGGGGAGCGGCCTCGGAGTGCTCCTCGGCCTTGCCCTTCGCCTGCAAGGCCTGGTTGAACGTGGGCTCGTTGGACTTCCGCAGCTGCGGCTCGGTGACCTGAGCATCGGCCATCTGCTGGTTGACCTGGGCCGGACCGGCGGACATGTCGGTCGCGGAGGCGGGTTGCCTGTCCGGCACGGCGTTCGCCGGATCGGGCGCGGCCGGGGCGCCGGGCGGCCGGTCCGGCGCCATCGGCGTGACCTTCTTCTCCACCGCCACCGACGTGTCCGGTGCGGCGGCGGTGGTGTCCGCGATGTCCTCGGCCGAGTCCTTCTTGCCGTCGCCGACCTGGCCCTGAACCTCGGCCTTGACCTCCTCGGGCTTGCCGGAGTCGGCGAACTTGTCGGCTTCGTCCAGGTTCTTCGGGGTCTTGGCCTCGATGGCCTTCTCCACCGCCGCGATGAACGCCGCCTTGTCGAACTCCTTCGGCTTGGCTTCGTTCATCTTCTCGGCGTTGGCGGTCTTGCCCTGCGCCTGCGCGTCGTCCTTCGGCGGAACCGAGGCGTCCTGCGCGGAGACCGCCTCGGCCCGCGGCGGCGGATGCGAGGAGGCGACCATCTTCTTCTTGTGCTGAACGTCCTTCTTCAGCACCGCGAACTTCGGATCGGTCGCCGGGCCACGCCGTCGCGCAACGGCCGCGTTGCCGACCTCGTCCTGGGCGACCGGCGCGGCCTTGTCCGGCAACGGTTTCCGGTCGGCCCGCACCGCGGCCTGAACAGCCGCATTGGACACCGGAACCGGTTTCCGCGGCCGCATCCTCGGCGGGACCGCCACCTTCTGCGCAGCCGCCTTCGGCCGGGGCTTGAGCGCCTTGGGCGGCAACGGCATCGACGACCCCCACAGGGTTCCGGTGGCACCCCAAGATGACAGGCGGGCCGTCACTGAGGTGTCGCCGGAACGTCACTCCGCCACGGTGACCACGCGCACACACGCAGTGCACACGCGAGCGTTCTGGTCACACACAATGCGTCCGATGGTGGTCTGACGGCCACACGCGGTCACGAGGAACGTCGACGGCTCGTCCGGCAGGGACCACGCGTGCACCAGGCCGTCCCAGCCCGAGCGCCACCAATGCCATTGCACGCGCGCGGGTCGCGGCGCCGTCCCGAACATCTCGCTTCCATGATCGGCGTGGAGTACGAGACCAGGTCGGATCGCCAAGCCCGGTTGTGCATAGTAGCGACAGCAAGATCGTTCCCGCGCCCGGGCCGTGCATCGCCAACCGCCGCAACCGGTTCGGCCAAGCGGGCGAGTCCACAGTGGACCACGTGAATTGGTCGGACGAGTCCATCGTGGGTGGTGTGACGCAGTTCGCCCGGCCGGGCTGTCACGAAACCGGTCTCGGATCGGTCCTCTGGTCAGAGGTGATGAGGATGAACTCCGAACGCACGATCGCCACATCCGTGCTCGTCATCGGCACGGGCGGGTCCGGGCTGCGCGCCGCGATCGAACTGACCCGAGCCGGGGTGGACGTCCTGGCGGTGGGCAAGCGGCCGAGGGCGGACACGCACACCGCACTGGCCGCGGGTGGGATCAACGCCGCGCTGGCCACCATGGACGCCGAGGACAGCTGGCAACAACACGCCGCCGACACCATCAAGGAGAGCTATCTGCTCGCCGACCCGCGTACTGTGCAGATCGTCACACAGGGCGCCGCGCGCGGGATCCACGACCTGGAACTGTGGGGCATGCCGTTCGCGCGCGAGGCGGATGGCCGGATCTCCCAACGGTTCTTCGGCGCGCACAAGTACCGCCGGACCGCGTTCGCCGGTGACTACACCGGCCTGGAGATCCAGCGCACCCTCGTCGGCGAGGCGACCCGGCTTGGTGTACCGATCCTGGACAACGTGTACATCACCCGGATCCTGGTCCGCGACAATGTGGTCTTCGGCGCGTACGGGTTCAACCTGGACGACGGCACGTACTACCGGATCCACGCCGACGCGGTGATCCTCGCCGCCGGCGGGCACACCAGGATCTGGCGCCGCACCTCGTCCCGGCGCGACGAGAACACCGGCGACTCGTTCCGGCTGGCGGTCCTGGCCGGGGCGCGGATCCGCGATCCCGAGCTGGTCCAGTTCCATCCGTCCGGGATCATCGAACCGGAGAACGCGGCGGGCACGCTGGTCAGCGAGGCCGCCCGGGGCGAGGGTGGCATCCTGCGCAACGCGCTCGGCGAGCGGTTCATGGCGCGCTACGACCCGGAACGGATGGAACTGTCCACACGGGACAGAGTGGCGCTGGCCTGTTACACCGAGATCAAGGAGGGCCGCGGTACCCCGAAGGGCGGCGTGTGGCTGGACGTGTCGCACCTGCCCCGCGAGACGATCATGACCCGGCTGCCGCGGGTGTACCAGACCATGCTCGACGTGCAGATGCTCGACATCACCACCGACCCGATCGAGATCGCGCCGACCGCGCACTACTCGATGGGCGGCGTCTGGGTGCGCCCGGAGGACCACAGTACCGAGGTGGACGGTCTGTACGCGATCGGAGAGGCGGCCAGCGGACTGCACGGCGCGAACCGCCTCGGCGGCAACTCGTTGATCGAACTGCTGGTGTACGGTCGGATCACCGGTCAGGCGGCCGCCGAGTACTCGAAGAACCTTGGCGCACAACGCCGGTCCGCCGAGGCCATCGGCGAAGCTCGCGCCGAGATCGCGCGGCTGCTGAAGGCCGACGGCCCGGAGAATGTCCGCGCCCTGCAACGGGCTGTCCGCGACACGATGACCGCCCATGCTGGCGTGGTGCGGGACGAGGCCGGTCTGCTGGCCGGACTGTCCGAACTGGACACGATCGAGCAGCGGATGACCAACGTCGGCGTGCATCCGGACATCGCCGGGTTCCAGGACCTCGCGCACGCCTTCGACCTCAGGGCCGCCGTGCTGGCCGCTCGCGCGACGATGGAGGCGGCGTTGGAGCGTAAGGAGACTCGCGGCTGTCACAACCGGACGGACTATCCGCGTCTGGATCCGGAACTACGGGTGAACATGGTGTGGTCACCGGAGAAGGGCGTCGCCCGTGAGCCGATCCCCGCTGTGCCAGAGGAGATCGAGGAGCTGATGACCGAGGTGTCCCAGGAGGGCAAGCTGGTCGAGTGAGCATCAGCGGGGGAGCTGGATGAGCAGTTCGGCGTTGGTGCTGGTCTTGCGCAGGGTGTCCAGCAGTGTCTCGGTCGGGTTCTCCCGACGAGACAGAGCAGCGCGCAAAGACCTGGTGGCAGCCAGTTCCGCACTGGAGAGCAGCAGTTCCTCCTTGCGGGTACCGGACTGGGCCACGTCGACCGCGGGAAAGACCCGCCTGCCGGCGATCTTGCGGTCCAGGCGCAGCTCGGCGTTGCTGGTTCCCTTGTACTCCTCGAAGATCAGCGAGTCGCCGAGGGAACCGGTGTCCACCAGGGCGCTGGCGAAGATGGTCAGCGAGCCGCCGTTCTCGATGTTGCGGGCCGCGCCGAGCAGGCGCTTGGGCGGGGTGAGCGAGGTGGAGTCGACGCCACCGGACAGGATCCGGCCGGACGCGGGCGCGGCCAGGTTGTAGGCGCGGCCGAGCCGGGTCAGCGAGTCGAGCAGGACCACGACGTCGCGGCCGGTCTCGACCAGGCGCTTGGCCCGTTCGATCGCCAGCTCGGCCAGTGCGGTGTGCTCGGCGGGCGGGCGGTCGAACGTGGCCGCGATCACCTCGCCGGGCACCGCCCGGGCCAGATCGGTGACCTCCTCGGGACGTTCGCCGACGAGCACCAGCATCAGGTGGCACTCCGGGTGGTTCTTGCTGATGCCGTGCGCGATCGACTGCAGCACAGTGGTCTTGCCCGCCTTGGGCGGCGCCACGATCAGCGCGCGCTGGCCCTTGCCGACCGGCATGACCAGGTCGACCACGCGGGTGGTCAGCTGGTGCGGCTCGGTCTCCAGGCGCAGCCGGTCGGTGGGGTAGAGCGGGACCAGGTCGGCGAACTTCGGCCGGTCGTGGCGTGGGCGCTGGTCGTTCACGGTCTCGATCCGGACCAGGCGGTTGCGGCCGGAGGGGTGCGCCAGCGCGGTGACGGTGTCGCCGCGTCGCAGGTCGTCCTTGCGGACGAACGACATCGGGACGGTGACATCGCCGGGGCCGGGCAGGTAGCCCTCGGCCCGGATGACGGCGTGACCGTCCACAATGTCCAGGATGCCGGCGACAGTCACTGTGTCATCAGTGCGCTGGGCCGGGATTGTCGCTGAGATTGTTTCGGTGTTCATGGGTTTTCCTTGAGTTCATGGGGGTGTGCGGCATCGGCGCGAGGCGCCTGCCTGATGACTCCCGGGTATGCCGCGACTTCGCACCGCGAAGGGCGGGGCCGGGGACTTGAAGATTCACTCCTGGGGGGCCGTTGGGCCTGCATCCACGGGAGGGAGACAACCGCAGGATAACCAGCCTGCGGCGGAAATGCAAATCAGTGCGTGACCAGCACGATCCGGCCCTGCGCCCGGCCGTCGGCCTGCCGCTGCCAGGCCGAGGTGACCTCGTCCAGCGGGAACACCTCGTAGGTCACCGTCAGCTCGCCCGCCGCCGCCAGGGCCGCGACCATCGTCAGCGCCTCGGTGCGTTGCTCGTCGGTGAGCTCGTTGTTCGTGTACCCCAGCAGCTGCAGCGACTTGCTGCGCAGGGTGCCGGAGTCGATCGGACAGGTGTCCGCGGCGGAGCTGCCCAGGTTGACCAAACGCCCGCCGACCCGGAGATTGCGCGCCGCGGCGGCCGCGGGAGCGCCGAACAACGGGTCCAGCACGAGATCGGCTGGCCCGTCGCAGGCGTCCGCGAACCGTTCGGCCAGCACTGACACGTCTTCGGTGTCGAGGGCGACGACGGCGTCCGCGCCCGCTGCGGCGGCCCGGGACTGGGCCTCGGCGGACCTCGCGCCCGCGACAATCCTTCGGGCGCCGGCGATCCGGGCGAGCTGGACGGCGGCCTGACCCACCACACCGCCCGCGCCCAGCACGATCACCTGCTCGCCCGCCGCGAGCGAACCGCGCCAGGACAGGCTCATGTGCGCGGCCACGGCCGACAAGCCCAGCGCCGCCACCAGCACCGGGTCCACGTCATCGGGCAATGGCACCAGCGCATCCGTTGGCACAGCGGCGAACTCGGCCATACTGCCGTTGCCTGGACGCATCCCGGCGGTGGTCGGGAACCACACGAGCCTGCCATCGACGCGCCCGATGCCCTGCACGCCAGGAACATACGGCGTGGCGGGCACGCCGAAGTACGAGGTCCCGCTGGCGCACAACAGGTCCAGCGGGGTGATGGGCGCGGCGAGCACCTCGACCGTCGCGCTCGCCCGGTCGAGGTGCCCCGGGACGGGTGGCCGTCCGGGCTCTTCGATGATCGCCGCGCGCATGATCAGGTCGCGATGTCGGGGTAGGGCAACGTGAAGTGCGAGAGCCTGCTCGCGTACTCCAGCTGGAAGCCCAGCGGTACCTCATGGTCCCGCTCGAACATCGCGATGAAGAGCGTCAACGTGAGGAACGGGTGCGCGCCCAGCTCGAACAGCGCCGGATAGTCGTGCGTGGCCAACGCTTGCCGTTCGTTGTCCTCGAACCGCAGCCAGGTGCTGGACTCACCGGTGTGGCAGTTGAGGATCCGGTTGGCGTACTCGGTCTCCCACCAGGCGACCGTCCCTTGTGGATCGTCCCGGTAGCACTCGACCAGCTCGGGATCGCGGTCCACAGTGAACAGGAACTTGTTCAGCAGGTACTTGCTCACCGCGTGCCTCCCGAGGGGTACCAGGTGAAGTAGGCCTCCATGGTGTGGAACAGGTCGTAGGTGTCCACGTAGTCGGCCTTCTGGCCGGCGCCCGCGACGCCCATCATCAGCATGAAGTCCATGAACCCGTGGGTGGCGTTGCCCGGCGCGTGCAGACTGTCCAATGTGACCTCGGACAGGCAGCCGTCCAGGTCGCCGGTGGAGATCCACTCCACCGCCCGCTGGTCGAACTGCGGATCGGGCCCGTGCGGGCCGAACTGCCTGGGGCCGCCCAGTTCCAGCGACAGGTGCCCGGTGCCGATCACCGCGACCCGCTGGTCCGACGGCCACGACTCGACCAGCTCGCGGATCGTCTGTCCGAGTTGGACGAAGCGTTTCGGTTGCGGCAGCGGGGGAGCGAAGATGTTGGTGTACACCGGCACGATCGGCAGGTCGTTCTGCGGCCGCAGGGTGATGATCGGGCAGGTGATCGAGTGGTCGATCCGCAGCTCGTTGGAGAAGGCCAGGTCGAAGCCCGCGTCCAGGCCCTCGCGTAGGATGTACGAGGACAGGTCCTCCTGTCCTTTGAGGAGCATCCGCGGCAGGCCGAACTCGCGTTCCTCGTTGTACCAGTTGGCGTCGTAGAACGGCGCCTTGCCGATCAGGAACTGCGGCATGTTGTCCAGCCACAGCTGGTGGAAGTGGTCCGAGCCGACCATCACCAGCACGTCCGGCCGCGCCTTGGTCAGCGTCTCGCGGAACGCCTCCACCTTGCGCACCCACTCGTCGGCGAACGGCGGCCGGTCCTCGCCGGTGGCCGTGCTGGCGCGGTAGTAGAACGGATGGTGCGTGGACGCGATCACCGCGACGAGTTGGGCCATCGGGGTTCTCCTAGGCAGGATCGGGCGGCACGGGCTTGTTGTTGCGGTCGACGGAAAGGAAGATCTCGTTGGCCACCGGGTGGCGCAGTTCCTCGGCGAGCTGCCCGATCAGCCCGGCCGTGCGGGCCAGCAACGCGAACCCGCGTAGCAGCTCGATCGGCAGGTCCAGATCGGCCAAAGCCGCGCCGCAGACCCCGGCCCCGTTGAGCGGCAACGTCTTTCCCAGGACCCGCGGATGCATCCGGCCGATGGCCTCGAACAACGACAGGTGCGGCCCGAAGAGGCCTTCCTCGCGGGCGATGGTCATCAGCCTGGGCGTGCGCGGGTCGCCGTCCTTGTGCACGTGATGCCCCAGACCGGGCACGAACTGGCCGATCGCGCGTTGTGCTTTGACCGTGTCGAGGGCGATCTGGTCCCAGCCGGTGTCGCCGGTCGGCACTGTGTCCAAAGCGGACACAACATCGTGCAGGAACCGGCCGGTGTCCTCGGTGACGCCAAGGAAGCGTGAACCGCCGCCGAGCAGGCCCGCGGCAAGCGCGCCCTGGATCGAGTCCGGCGCCGACAAGTACGTGAGGCGGGTGACGATGGCGGTGGGGGTGTAGCCGTGGTCGGCGAGCGCGGCAAGCACGGCCTCGAACACCCTGGTCTGGCCGGGCGTCGGCCGCCGCTGGGTGGCCAGCCAGTAGGCCAGCTCGCCGAACCCGACCTCGCCCATCACATCCTTGGCCAAGTCGTGGCCCAGCAACGTGATCGTCTCGCGGTCGGCGGCGCCCAGCGCGGTCGGGTACTCAGGCATCATCGTCCTCTCTGGACAGCCAGGCGCGCAGTTCCGCGCCATGCTCGTCCAGCTCCGGCGGCGGCAGCTTGTAGTCCACACTGGACACCGAGAACCTGATCGGATGCCTCGTGGTCGGCACGGAGCCGACCTCGACGACCGGGTCGAGCCCGAACCGTTGGGCCATCTCGAAACCGCCGTCGATGGTGTTGATCGGTCCACACGGGACACCCACCGCCACCAGCGCGTCGAACCATTCCTGGGCACCGCGGGTCTTGAGTCGCTCCACCAGGACCGGCCGCAGTTCCTCGCGGTTGGCTGTGCGGTCGGCGTTGCGGGCGAACCGGGGATCCTCCGGGACCTCGGGAATGCCGAGCACCTCGCACAGCCGTTGGAACTGGCGGTCGTTGGCGGCGGCGACGATCAGGTCCTGGTCGGCGGTCGGCAACGGCTCGTACGGGAACACGCTCGGGTGCGCGTTGCCCATCCGGTAGGGGACGACGTCGCCGGCGACGTAGGCCGAGCTGTGGTTGACCAGGCCGGTGAGCGCCGAGCTGAGCAGGTTGACCTCGACGTGCTGGCCCTCGCCGGTGGCGTCCCGGTGCCGCAGCGCGGCCAGGATGCCGATCACCGCGTGGTTGCCGGCCATCACGTCGAACACCGAGATCCCGGCCCGGTACGGCGGTCCGTCCGGGTCGCCGGTCAGGCTCATCAGGCCGGAGATCGCCTGCACCATCAGGTCGTAGCCGGGGACGTGGGCGCCCGCGCCGGTGCCGAACCCGCTGATCGACGCGTAGACCACGCCGTTGTTGGCGGCGCTGACGGTGTCATAGTCCAGGCCGTACTTCGCCAGCCCGCCGGGCTTGAAGTTCTCGATCAGCACGTCCGCGCGCCGGGCCAGCTCCCTGGCCACCTTCGCGTCGGCCTCGTCGCGCAGGTCCAGCGCGATGGACCGCTTGCCGCGGTTCACGCCGAGGTAGTACGTGGACACTTGTCCACGAACCGGGGGCATCCAGGTGCGCGTCTCGTCGCCCTGCGGTCCCTCGACCTTGATCACGTCCGCGCCAAGGTCGGCCAGCAGCATCGTGGCGTACGGCCCGGCCAGCACGCGGGAGAAGTCGGCCACCAGCAGGCCGGACAGCGGCCCCACACCCGACACGGCCACCTCCGTCCGATCAGCGGACAGGTGTCCGCTCGAACGTGATTGTTCGCCGCGGACCGCTCCGGGTCAACCCGCCGATGCTGTGACGTGCGGGACCGTGGCCAGCCGCGCGTAGTCCGCGCTGATGTCACCCGCGGCCTGCAGCAGCAGCGGCAGGTGGTGGTCGAGCAGGTAGTCCACGGTGGTCTCGGCGGCATGGCAGTTCACGTTCAACGCCGCCACGACGTTGCCGTCGCCGTCGCGCAGGGGAGCGGCGATCGACCGGATCCCCCTGGCCAGCTGCTCGTCGGTCAGCGCCCAGCCGCGCGCCCGGACCTCACGCAGGGCGGCATCCCGTTCGGTCACGTCCGGCTGCCACAACGGGGTCAGGCCGGACCGGCTCGGCTGGGCCAGCACACGCTCCAGCTCGACCGGGTTCAACGCGGCGAGCAGGACCTTGCCCAGCGAGGTCGGCAGGGCCGGGAACTTGGTGCCGATCTGCACCGACAGCCCGACGATCTTGGGCACCGCGACCCGGGCGACGTAGACGATGTCCGACCCGTCCAGCTGGGCGATCGAACACGACTCGTTCGTGCGTTCGACCAAGCGTTCCATGTGCGAGCGGGCCACGTCCCACAGGCCCATCGACCGCACGTACGCCACGCCGAGCTCGAGCACCTTGGGGGTGAGCGAGTAGCCGCGGCCCTCGGTGCGCACGTAGCCCAGATCGGTCAGGGTGAGCAGGATCCGCCGCGCGGTCGGCCGGGCCAGGCCGGTCGCCTCGGCCACCTCGGCCAGCGACATGACCGGCCGGCCGGGCTGGAACGCGGTGATCACGTCGAGGCCGCGCGCGAGCGCCTCGATGAAGTCCGGGCCGGTCCCGGTGCGTGGCGGCATGTCGCCCTCCCCTCCCGATGTGCGTTCGAGAAGCGTAGCTTTACACAGCCGACCGACAAGCGGACACTTGTCCGCTGTCACCCCGTCGAGGCAAAGGAGCTGGAGCGGTGAGTTCGGTAGTACTGCGTGGCGGGACTGTGCTGACGATGGACGACGCCCGGCGCGTGCTGCCCGGCGCCGACGTCCTGGTGGTGGACGACCGGATCGCCGCGGTCGGGACCGGCCTGGCGGTGCCCGAGGGCACCGTGGAGATCGACGCGTCCGGCGGCATCGTCATGCCCGGCATGATCGACACGCACCGGCACATGTGGCAGACCGCGATGCGCGGCTACGGCGCGGACTGGACACTGACCCAGTACTTCGTCTGGTACTACCTGGAGTGGGGCAAGGTCTTCCGGCCGGAGGACATCCACGCGGGCAACCTGTTGAGCGCCATCGAGTCCGTCGACGCCGGGGTGACGACCACAGTGGACTGGTCGCACGGGTTGCAGACCATCGACCACGCCCAGGCGGCCGTGGACGCGCTGCGTGCGGTGCCGGGCCGGTTCGTGCTGGCGTACGGCAACATCCAGCAGTCGCCGGGTACGTGGTCCGGGACTTCTGAGTTCCGCTCGTTCGCCTCGGGTCTCGCGGGCGGTGACCTGCTCGGGTTCCAGATGGCGTTCGACGTCACCGGCGACCCGGCTTTCCCGGAACGGCCCGCTTTCGAGGTCGCGCGGGATCTGGGCCTCTCGGTCACGACACACGCCGGGGTGTGGGGCGCGACGAGTGACGACAGCATCAAGTTGATGTACGACAACGGGTTCATGACGCCGTCGACCGTCTACGTGCACGCCGCCTCGCTGTCCACCGACTCCTACCAGCGGATCGCGGCCACCGGCGGTTCGGTGTCCGTGTCGACCGAGAGCGAGCAGAGCGCGGGCCAGGGCTACCCGCCCACGTGGGCGTTGCGCGCGCACGACATCCCGGTGTCGCTGTCCCAGGACACCTCCGTGTGGTGGAGCGGTGACCTGTTCAGCGCGATGCGTTCCACGTTGAGCGCGGACCGGTCGCGGGAACACCTTGAGGCGCACAAGAACAACCAGACCGTGACGCACGCGGCCCTGCGCGCGGAACAGGTCGTCGAGTGGGCGACCCGCGGCGGTGCGCACGCCATCGGCCGTTCCGACCTCGGCAGCCTCGAGGAAGGCAAGAAGGCCGACCTCATCCTGATCAAGAACGACGCCTCCCCGGCCATGTTCCCGATCCTGAACCCCTACGGCCACATCGTCTTCCAGGCCCAACGCGCCGACATCCACACGGTGGTCATCGACGGCCGCATCGTCAAGAAAGACCACGCCCTGGTCGACATCGACCTCGATACCGCCCGCCACCACATCGAGCAGACCGTCGACTACCTCCGCAGCACCCTCGGCGACGAGAACTGGCGAAAAGGCATGAACCCCGACATCCCCACCACCAAAGTCCTCGACAACCCCTACACCTACACGGACTACCAAAGCTCCACGACCCACGGTCAGTAGTCCACATCGGAGGGTTGGCCTGCGGGAGGGGGCTGGCGGATACTGCCGGGCATGGATTGCGTGGATCGGCATGCGCGGCGGCTCGAGGAGCTGCGCCGGGCGGTGTTCGAGGGTGATGGGGTGACCGACCGGGAGGTGCGGGTCGCGGCGGCGGCCGGGACGTCGGTGACGGAGCCGGTGCGGGGGTATGCGGCGAAGGTGTGCGAGGCGTCGTACCGGGTCACGGACGAGGACATCGAAGGGCTGAAGACCGACGGGATGGACGAGGAGGCCGTCTTCGAGATCACGGTGGCCGCCGCGTTGGGGGCCGCGTTGCACCGGTTCGAGGCGGGGCTGAGGGCGGTCTCGGAATGAGGCTGGAGGTTCTCGAACACGGCCATCGGTTGCCCGCGCGGGTGTTCCAGCGGGTGGCGGCGTCGCTGCTCGGCGCGGAGGTCGATGACGTCGTCAAGACGATGATGCACCGCCCCGAGTTCTTCGGCCGCCACCTCAACCGCTACGTCAACCAGGTCCTTCGTGGACCGTCGTACTGGACCGCGGGCGAACGTGAGTACATGGCCGCGATCACGTCGGGGCTGAACGAGTGCTTGTTCTGTGCCACCGCGCACAGCGAGACGACCCGCGTCGAGTCGCGCGGCGAACTGGATGTCAGCGACGACACCACGCCCCGCCCGCAACTCACGGCCACCTGCGACCTGCTCGCCAAGATCACCCACACGCCCGACGAGGTGACCAAAGCGGACATCGACGTCGTTCGTGCGACCGGTGTCCCGGACGACGCGATCGTCGACGCCCTGCACGTCAACCTGATCTTCAACCTGGTGAACCGCCTGGCCAACACCTTCGGCTGGTCCTGGGACTCGGAAACCCAGATCCGCAAGGCCGCTCAGGTGATCCACCTGTCCCGCTACAAACTGCCCGGGTTCGTGCTGCGCTGAGCCAGCGTGAAACCGATCGCCGCGCCGCCACCGGGACGCGGCCCGGCGAAGACGGAACCGTTGTGCGCCTCGGCGATGGAACGCACCACGGCCAGGCCGAGGCCGGAGCCGGGCAACCCGCGTGCCGAAGCAGCCCGGTAGAAGCGGTCGAACACCCGCGTGGCCTCGGCCGGCGGAATTCCGGGGCCGCGGTCCAGCACGGACACCTGTCCGCCGCGCACCTCGACCTCGATCGGCGAGGCGCCCGGGGCGAACTTGTCCGCGTTCTCGACCAGGTTGCCCAGAGCACGCGCCAGCGCGACAGGCCGGCCTTCGACGACGGTGTCGCCGCCGGCACGCACAACCACCTCGCGGCCGGTCCGGCGGTGTGCGCGGTCCGCGACCCGGCGGGCGAGGACGGCCAGGTCGACCCGGTCCACCGGTTCCTCGGTGTACTGGCCGTCCGCCAGCTCGACCAGCTCGTTGACCAGCGTGACCAGCTCGCGCGTCTCGCTGTCCAGGTCGTCGATCAGCCGGGTCCGCGCCGCGGGGCTCAGCTCGTCGAGCCTGCGCAGCACGGTGGTGTTGGTGCGGATGCTGGTCAGGGGCGTTTTCAGCTCGTGGCCGGCATCCTGCACGAGCCGCCGCTGGTCCTCCTGGGACCGTAAGAACTGCCCGAGCATGCTCTCCAGGGCCGCGCCGAGCCGGCCGACCTCGTCCCGGCCCGCGCCCGGCACCGGCGTGTCGAGCCGTCCCGTCACAGCCACCTGTTCGGCTGTCGTCGTCAGCCGCGCCAACCGCCGGGTGACCCGGTTCGCGACCATCCAGCCCGCCGCCGCGGCCAGCAACGCCACCCCGACGCCGACCAGCAACACCGCCTGCCGCAGATCCCGCAGCAACCGGTCGGTCTCGCTGGCCCGCTGAGCGATCTGAACCGCGCCCCGCCCGCCGCCAAACGCGACCGTCACCAGCTGAAACCGTTCCCCGGCAATGAATTCGCGTTCGGCCTGAGCGCCAGGAGAGGGACTGGCGGCGATCGCGCGATCGGATTCATCGACTGGGATCGCGGGACTCTGTTCGTCCCGCACCTGGACCGCGCCGGTGCCGTCGAGGACCTGTGTGACGACCTGCCGAGAGGTCACGACATTCGCCAGAACGCCCTGCGGAGAGGCGAAGGAGTCCGGAGTGAGGGCGGTTCGCTTGCTCTCGAAGGCAACGGTGTCGACGAGCGCGCGGAACGTCTGCTCGGTGTCGACTTTCAGCAGGGCGGCCATCGCCTGGTAGCTCAACACCATCGCCGCGGCGATGGCCAGACCGGCGACGATGGCGAACGCGACGGCGAACTTGGTGCGCAGCGTCATGATCGGCGCATCGTGTAGCCGACACCGCGCACGGTCCGGATGAGGTCGGGACAGTCGAGCTTGCGCCGCAGGTAGCCCACGTACACCGCGAGGTTCTTCGACGCGGGCCCGAAATCGTACCCCCAGATGCGGTCGTAGATCGTGCCGTGGTCGAGCACGATGCCCGCGTTGTGCATCAACAACTCCAGCAGGTCGAACTCGGTCCGGGAAAGCGTGACCTCCTCGCCACCTCGCCACACCCGCCGCGCGGCCGGGTCCAGCCGTACATCGCCGACCAGCAACGCGCTCGCGGCTGAAGGCTCGGCACGGCGAAGCAACGCACGCAATCGCGCCAGCAGTTCGTCGAACTCGAACGGCTTGACCAGGTAGTCGTCCGCGCCCGCGTCCAGCCCGGCGACCCGGTCCGGGGTGTCCACTTTGGCTGTGAGCATCAGGATCGGCGTCCGGTCGCCCTGTTCCCGAAGCACCCGGCACACGCCAAGGCCGTCCACGCCGGGCATCATCACGTCGAGCACGATCACCCCGACCTCCGCCTGGTGCGCGGCGGCCAGCGCCGCCACCCCGTCCGCCGCGAGCACGACGTCGTAGCCGGCCAGTTCCAGGGCCCGCGACAACGACTCCCGAATCGCCCGGTCGTCATCGGCGACCAGGATCCGTGCGTTCATGGAGGCATTGTGCCGAGCCAACCGCCATCCCGAGGACGGCCTCACCCAACTCTTACCTTGGTGGCAGCCCGTCCTCACCCGGCCCGGCGAGCATCGCGGCCATGGTTCTTCTCCTTGCGCGGGTGCTGCCCGCGACGATCCTCGTACCCCTCGTTCCCATGCTGGACGATACGGCCCAGTTACGCGAACGGCTGCCCAACATCCTCGGCGCGGCAACGATGTTGATGCTGCTGGCGAGTTACGCGATCACACCGCTGGCCACGATCACCGGACGGCGTGGAAACCTCGTCCTGCGCCGCGACTTCGCCTTGTGGGCCTGCTTTTTCGCGTTCACGGACCTCGTTTCCGCGGCTGCGATGGACGGCGTGCTCACCGGTACCGTGGGCCAGGCCGGACTGGCGGCGGGAACGCTTGCCACGCTGTTGCTCATCCCGCTCGCGGTGACCTCCAACCGCTGGTCGATGCGCCGGCTCGGCAGGTCCTGGAAACGGCTGCACCGGCTGATCTACCCGATCTTCGCGGTGGTCGTCGTGCACCTGGTTCTCGTTGGCAGCCCGGGATTCGCGGTGTTCTTCGCAGTGGCGGTCATCCTGCTCGCCATCCCACGCCACCGCCGGGTCAAGCGGTGGTTCGTCAGCAGGCGCAACGCAGCGGGTGAGCGCTGAGCGCCCACCCGCTGCCGCCAGGGTGACGGTTTCAGCCGAGTGCGGAGGCGGCGGCGACCGTGTCCACGAGACCGGTGCCCTTGTCGAAGCTGGACAGGTACGGCCCGGCCTGCTGGTAGGGCGCGCCCGCGGTGTAGCGGTAGGCGGTCGACTTCAGCGCGTTCTCGATGTCGCCGGGGGTCGCGGACGGCTTGGCCTGGAACAGTTGCGCGACGATGCCGGTGATCTGCGGCGCGGCCATCGAGGTGCCGCTGATGACGTTGTACGTGCCCAGATCCAGCGCGCCCGGCCCGTTCATCGGCTGCAGACCGGTCGAACAGATCGGCAGGTAGAGCCGGCACGCGGAGACGATGTTCTCGCCCGGCGCGGAGATGTCCGGCCAGGTCGACGAGTCGGAAGCGGCACCGCGCGAGGAGAAGTCGGACACCGAGCCGTCCCGTGTGCCGGTGCCGAGGTCGTTGTACGAGGCGACGGACAGCACGCCCGGGGTCGGGTCCATGCCGGGCGGGTTGGACAGGCTCGCCGAACCATCACCGCCGTCGTTCCCGTTGGCCCACACGGTGACCACCCCTTCCGCGGCCAGCTGGCGCTGGAGTTTCACGGTCGCCGAGTTCGGGTCGAACGCGCCGCCGCCGGACGGGCCGTAGGAGTTGTTGATCACCTTGATCGGCGGGCAGGCCGCCGACGGCGTGCCACATGGCGCCGCGTGGTGCTCCAGCACCCAGTTGAGCGCGGCGTCGGCGCCGATGATCAGCAACGCGGTGCCGACCGACAGCGAGACGATCTTCGCGCCCGGCGCCGAGCCGCCGACCCGCGTGCCGTTGGAAAGCGTGAACGCGTTGCCGGCCGCGATCCCGTTGACGTGGGTGCCGTGCCCGCCAAGGGACAGCAGGTCCGTGTTGACGTTCGTGGGCACGTCGACCAGGCAGTTCGTCATGGTGTCGGTCAGGCACACGCCTTTGAGGCTGCGCACGACCCGGGTCTTGCCGTCGGGGCCGATGAACGCCGGGTGGGTCGGGTCGATGCCGCTGTCGATCACCGCGATGGACACGCCGGACCCGTCGAGTTTGCTCGCGCCCTGCTGGGCTTCGAGGCTACGGGTGGCGACGGTGCCGGAGTCGGCGAAGAACCGGATCGGGTCATTTCCCTCGACGTAGGTGACTCCGGGTAGTCCTCGGACGGCCCGCACCTGTCCGGCCGTCCCGGCGGCGGCCACGACCCCGATCCGGTTGAACGTGGTGACCGCCCGGAGCCCGGCCTGCTGCACAGCTGCCTGGGCAGCGGCCAGATTCGAGCCGTGCACCATGACCGACACCGGCAGGGCGTCGGCCGCCGATGCGACCACAGTGGACAGTGACTTGGACACTGGCGCCAGCACGGCGGCGGACGCCGGACTGGCGGCCAACGGAGCCGCCACCACCACCGCAGCCAGCAACAACGCTCGGAAAGACCTCAGCTCGGCCATGACACGCCTCCCATCAGCGGTTGACTGCACTAACGAGTGACCCTCGAAAGGGTGACTGTTGGTCATCAGTCGATCACCAGATCCGCATGTGGGACCGATCAAGTACGGCGGATCGCCACACCTGAGCGAAGGCTGTCCACGATGGCGTCGACGTCCACGCCGGGACCGACGGCCTCGATCCGCACCCCGGACTCGCGGGCGGCCGAGCGCGACAGATCGACGACGGCCTGGTCATGAGCCAGGTTGACGATGGCTCCGGTCCCCGCCCGCCGCATCGGTGGAACCTGATATCTCAGCGCCAAGGCCACCGGTCCGTCGTTGAAGGCGGCGTCGAACCGGCCGAACGCGCCGAGGGTCTGTTCGACCAGCCGCCGCACCGAGATGGGACTGGTGAGGTCCGTCGGCACCGCGACCGCGTGGCCACCCGCGGCGACGAGTTTGGCCGCCAGCTCCACGAGGGCCTGAGCATCTTCGGCGGCGAGCACGACGCTGGCGCCCGCCGCACTCAACGCGCTGGACACGGCGATACCGGTGGGCCGGTCGGCGCCGGTGACGATGGCGGTCCACCTCATGGCGGTCTCGCCCCCTTCGCGACTGTGGGTAACGCCTTCGACGGTAGGAACCCGAACGGCCCGGGCGCATCGGTGAAGTCGCCAGTCTGTCCGTTGCCGCAGGTGCCGGGGCTTCCTATGCTGTGCCGGGTGCTGGGGAGAGCCAACGAGCAGGAGCTGCTCGGGTCGCTGTTGAGCAAGACCGCCGAGGGCCACGGTGGCGGCGTCGTCATCCACGGCGAGCCGGGGATCGGCAAGACCGCGCTGCTGGCATGCGCCGAGGAGCAGGCCGTCGGCTTCCAGGTGCTGCGCGCGGTCGGTGTCGAACCCGAGGCCGACTTGGCCTACGCCACCCTGCACCAGCTCCTGCTGCCCGGGCTCGCCGCGGTCGACCAGCTGCCGGCTCCGCAGGCCGGGGCGTTGAACATCCTTTTTGGACGCGCGCACGGCGCTCCGCCCGACCCGTTCATCGTCGGCCTGTCGACCCTGTCGTTGCTTTCCTTGCTGGCAGGCGAAAAGCCGGTGCTGTGCGTGCTCGACGACGCGCACTGGGCCGACCAGCCGACGTTGAGGACGCTGGCGTTCGTGGCTCGCCGCCTGGACAACGAGCCGATCGCGCTGGCGTTGGCCGCGCGTGCCGACGAAGGCCACAGTACCGATCTGCCGCTGCTGCGCCGGATCCCGCTGATGGGCCTGAACCCGGACGCCGCCAAGGCATTGCTGGCCGAACGGCAGCTGACCGACAGCGAACAGAACCGCCTGCTGACCGCGACCGGCGGGAACCCGTTGGCGCTGCTGGAACTCGCTGGAACGCACCTGCCACCCGAGGGCACGCAGGAACCGCTGGCCATGACCGACGAGCTGAAACGGTCGTTCCTGACCAGGATCCAGGCCCTGCACAAGGATTCCCTGCCGCTGCTTCAGCTGATCGCGGCGGACGGCTCGGGCAGCGTGGAGACCATTGAGAAGGCGGCGGGTTCGCTGCGGATCGACCCGGATCCGTTGCACCGCGCCGAACTCGAGGAGCTGCTGACGTATGACGGGCCGCGCCTGGTGTTCCGGCACCCGCTCATCCGCTCGGCGATCTACCACAGCGCCACCGCCGACCGGCGGGCCGTGATTCACCGTGCCCTCGCGTCCGCGTTCGACACACCCGCCGACCAGCACCGCAGGGCTTGGCACCGCGCCCAGGCCGCCGTAGGACCCGACGAAGAAGCCGCTGAGCAGCTCGAACGTTCCGCGGAACAGGCGGCGTTGCGCGGTGGCCCGGCGGCTGCCATGGCCGCGTTGACCCGTGCCGCCGACCTCACCGCGGATGGGCCGCGCCGGGGGAGGCGGTTGTGGACCGCGGCCCGCGCGGCGATCCGGGGCGGGATCACGTCCTCGGCGATCGAGCTGCTCGACCGGGCCGAGCGGGAACCCGAGCTGGCCGAGGCCGACCGGATCTCGGTGGCCGTCATGCGGGCGATCATCGCCGGGTTCTCCGGGTCACCCGAGGACGCGATGGACCTGATCAGGCCGTGGATCCCGGCCGCGCTGCGGATCGACGCGCAACGGTTCACCCCGACCGTCGCGATGTACGCCGACCTGGGCGTTCGGACGAACCAGCCGCAGGCGTGGACGGACCTGCGGGGCTGGCTCGACGAAGCGGCGCCCACCGAACCGGCCCTGCGCCTGCTGCAGGCACTTTGCCGGGCCCGGACGGGGGATGAGCCTGGTCCGGTGGTCGTGGTGGAGGGGCTCAGCGACCCGATCACGATGACCCTGGCCGGGGCGATTTCGCGTTGGCTCGGTGCTGAGGAGCAGGGGCGGCGGCTGTGCCGGGACGCCGGTCAGCTGGCGCGGACCACGGGTGCTCTTGGCGCACTCGCGTGGAACCTCGAGTACCAGGTCGCCGACGAGATCGCGCGCGGGAAGTTCGGCCTGGCCGAGGCGTATGCCGAGGAAGGCGGCCAGTTCGCCGCCGAAGTCGGCCAACCCAACACCGCCTGCCGCCACCGCGGGCTGCTGGCGTTGTGCGCGGCCATCCGAGGTCGTGCGGAGGCCGCCGAGCTGGCCAACTCCGTGCTTGCCGAGGCCACCGGCCTCCAGTTGGCCGACGCCACGGCCTGCGCGAGGCGGGCGCTCGGGCTGATCGACCTGGTCGCGGGCCGTCACCAGGAGGCGGCGCGGCATTTCGAGGCGGCCGGCGCCATGCCGGACCTCGTCGAGGCCCTCGTGCGGGCTGGCGATATCGCCGGTGCCACCGAGGCCACGGCCCGATTCGCCCGCTGGACCGAGCCCATCGACTCGCCCGCGCTGGCCGCGCTCACCGCTCGTTGCCAAGCCTTGGCCGGCGACGGTGACTACACCGAAAGCCTGCGCCTGCATGCCTTGGCCGACGCGCCGTTGGAGTTCGCGCGGACGGAGTTGCTGATGGGGGAGCAGCTCCGCCGCGATCGCCGCCGTTCCGAGGCACAGCACCATCTTCGGACCGCGGCCGAGAACTTCCGCCGCCTCGGCGCGCTCGCCTGGGCCGACCGCGCCGAGGGCGAGCTGCGGGCCACCGGGGAGTCGGCGCGCACTCCGGAAGCGGGCGCGTTGAGCACCCTCACCCCACAGGAACTGCGCATCACGCTGGCCGTCGGCGAGGGTCTGACCAACCGGGAGATCGCCGCGCAGCTGTTCCTCAGCCCCCGGACCGTGGACTACCACCTGCGGAAAGTCTTCCAGAAGGCGGCCATCACCTCCCGCGCCGAGCTCATGCGGCTGGTGTTGACGTCCTGAACCGAGGTCCGCACTGAGGACCGGCGATTTCGCTGATTCGCCGGTCCGCCCGGATTCCTAGCGTTGGAGCCATCAAGCCACCACGTTAGGAGCCCAGCGATGACAGCCCACGAGCCCCGCACCGGCAAAGCCCGTCTGGTCGGCCGGTTCCTCTGGCACTACGCCGAGATGACCATCGCGATGCTGCTCGGGATGCTGCTGCTCGGCATGGTCGTCCCGAAGACCGGCCGGTTCGGCCTCGACACCCTGATCATGGCCGCGAACATGACCATCGGCATGTCGGTCTGGATGGCCGTGCGCCGGCACAGCCGGCCGCGGATCGCCGAGATGGGCCTGGCGATGATCGTCCCGTTCGTGATTCTGCTTGTGCCGTACTGGTTCGGCGCGGTGTCGCAGATGCTGGTGATGTCACTCGGGCACACCTTGATGTTCGTCGCCATGGCGTTGGTGATGGTGTGGCGGCACGAGGAATACACGCACCACCACCACAAGTTACCGGTTCGTCCTAAGTGGATCTGGCGGGCGACGGTCGTGTTAATCGCTTTGCTGCCCGCGGCCGCGATCTCCGCGACGAACACCATCGGCCGGTTCGCCGACCGTTACGAAGCACGCACTGACCACGTGACCGTTGACCCCACGCCGAAGCAGCACGACCCGTCGAAGCCGACCGTGGCGTTCGTCGTGGGCAGCAAGGGCGCCAACGTCGCCGATCTGCTTGGACCGTACGACGTGCTGGCCGGCACCGGCCGGGTGAACACCTATGTCGTATCGGCTGGTGCGCGGCTGGTTACGTTGACCGGCGGCCTGGACATCGTGCCGGACATGACGTTCGACGAACTGGGGCAGCTGCTTCGGAACAATGGCGACAAGCTGGACGCCGTTGTGATCCCGGCCGAGCAGGAGATGGACGCCACTGAGCTGGCCTCGGTCACCGGTTGGATACGGCGGCAGTACACGGATGGCGCGTTGACCGTCAGCGTCTGTGCCGGGGCACGCACCCTCGCGGCGACCGGCCTGCTCGACGGACGCCCGGCGACCTCGCACTGGCTGCGGCTTTCCGGTCTGCAGAACGACTTCCCCAAGGTCAACTGGGAGCGCGGTGTGCGGTACGTCGACGACGGCAACATCATCACCGCCGCAGGGGTTCTGTCCGGAGTGGACGGTGGACTGCGGATCCTGGAACGCCTCACCGACGCCGACACCGCCCGGCAGGCTGCGAACCGGGTGCACTGGCGGTACTACTCGCCCGGCTCGTCCGCCCGGATCCCCGAGAACAGTCTGCAGTGGGCGGATTTCGTGGCCCCGCTGAACACCTCGTACCAGACCGGCCCGACGACCGTCGGTGTGCAGCTGGTGGACGGCACGGATGAGCTGGAACTGGCCTCGGCGTTCGTGTCCTACACCGAGCAGGCCATGGTCGCCCGCACGGTCGCTGTCGGCGACGCGCCGATCCGGTCCAAGCACGGCCTGACTTTCGTGCCGCGTACGAAGATCGCCGCAGCAGGTGACTTCGAGCGGCTGCTCGTGCCCGGACTGGACGCCGCCCGGCAGCACGCCGGGGCGCCCGGTGGCGAGTACTTGCACCAAGCCGACGAGTTCGCGTTCGACCCGGTGCTGCGCGACATCGCCCGCACCTACGACGTGGCGACCGCCCACTTCGCCGCCAAGACGCTGGAGTACCCGGTGATGGATGTCCAGCTGACCGGCCAGGACTGGCCGTGGGGCCCGACGATCGTCCCGATCGCGCTGATCCTGGTGAGCGCGGGTGTTGCGATCACCGGTGGCATCGTGTTCCGCCGGATCCGCGCCAAGTCCGCTCCGGCGCCGACCATCCCGGCGCCGATGGGTGAACTGGTTCATTCCTGACCACGGTTCGAGAAACCGCCCTGGCTCACCGGCCAGGGCGGTTTTCGTGTGATGGCAAGCCGAGTGATCGTTCCAGGTGGACGGTCCACCAGCGCAGCTGAGCGGCCGGATCGGGGTTGTCCAGTCCCGCGCTGCGACGAAAAGCCGGGCCGTACAAGGGTTCTGTCGCCAGGGCTTGGTGCAGGGCCGCGACCGCGAGCCGGGTGTCCTCTTTTGGAACGTCGGCGGGGCGCAGCGCGTGCAGCGCGTCGACGACCGGGTCGAGCATGCCGGAGCCTTCGTCCCGCCATCCGGCGGCGTGCAACGCGACGGCCAGTTCGCCGTAGCCCTGGCGATAGAGGACCGCCAGCGCCTCGACCAGTTCGCCGAGATCAGCGCCTTTGTTGAGCCAGGAACCCAGCACTTCCTCGACCCCGGCCCGGATCTTGCGACCACCGTGGCGCAGCAGGGCTTCCAGGAGGCGGTCGCGGGTGCCGAAGTGGTGGCTGATCCCGGCGTCGGTCATGCCGACGCGGGCGGCGAGGGCCCGGACCTGGACGGCCGCGACCCCACCCTCGGCCAGCAGTTTCTCGGCCGCGTCGAGGATCAGGCGCCGTGCTTCGTCGGGCGTACGGCGTACGCGTGAACCAGCCACGCCCGAACCTTACCTTGACAGGTCAAGGCAGGCGTCCCTACCTTGAGAGTGCGAGGTAGGGGAGGTGTCCATGGTTCGCATCGTCCGTCCCGACGCGGTCCTGCACGGGGACGAGGCCGGTTCCGGGCCGACGGTCCTGCTGCTGCACGCCGGAGGTGAGCGCCGTCAGGTGTGGCGGCCGGTCACCGAGGTGCTGGTCGACACCGGGTTTCGGTGTGTGGCTTTTGATCAGCGCGGTCACGGGGACACTGGCGGCACCTTGCGGACACTGGCTTCCTGCGCGGACGACGTGGCCGCGATGGTGCACGCCTCGCCGCCGGGCTGTGTGGTCGTCGGCGCTTCGCTGGGCGGGCTCGCCGCCGTTGCCGCCCTTGCCGATCCTTCGGTCCGGGCTCGGGTGGCGGGTCTCGCGCTGGTGGACGTCGTGCCCGATCTGGAGCCCACCAGGGTCCGGAATTTCCTTGCCGCCGCTGGAGTTCTCGATGCGCACACCGAGATCGTCGAGGACATCCTCGCCCGGGTTCCACTTCTGCGGCAGATCACCGCGGAGCTGGATCTCCCGGTCCTGCTTGTCCACGGCGACAACGGGTCGGCCGTCACCGCGTCGGACATCGACGGGTTGCTGCGCTTGATCCCACACGCCACGGTGACTCGGATCCCTGGCGCCTCACACCTTGTCGCCCGCGACCAACCGGTGGCGTTGGGGGAGGCCATTGCCGAGTGGCGGGCGCTCGCGTTCCTTCGTGACCTCGGTGCGGGACAGATCGACCACCCCGGCGGGAACCTGCTCGACCATCTTCAACGGGTGCGATCGTTGGTGCGCGATTGGGGCGGGAGCCGGCGCTTGCGCCTCGCCGCGCTCTGCCACGCCACCTATGGCACGGACGGGTTTCCGCCGGCGTTGCTACCGCTCGACCAACGAGCCCGGCTGCGGGCCGCGATCGGCCCCGAGGCGGAGGCGTTCGTGTATCTCTACGCCGCCTGCTCCCGGCGCCCCACCTACGCCCACCTCGGCGAAACGCCGTTGCCGCTCACCGACCGGTTCACCGGCGAGGTCATTCCCTTGACCGGCAGTGACTTGGCGGACTTCGCCCTGCTCACCGTGGCCAACGAACTCGACGTCGCCCGCCATGCCGAGCTCACTTCCGAAGTCCGCCACAGCATCCGGGACCTCGTCGCCGCATTGTCGGCTTATGCTCCCGAGATCGTGGCCGACGTCCGCACCGATCCCTCCCTGGCCTGAGACCTGTTTGGAGTAGTACGCGGGGAGGCAGCCGACTGCAGTGGCAGAGGGCGGCCCTTGCCGAAGGCCGCCCTCTGCCTGGGGAACAGCCGGCCAGAGAGGCGAAGGTGGCCGGCTGTGCGGGAGTTATTGGCCGCAGCGCACAATGACGTGCAGCCGTGGGTTGACTGAGCCGCCGCCGCCCGACGAACCGGCGGCGAACCAGCCGATCTGGCCGGCGCGCACGGCGAGCGACCAGGTCAGGAAGGACGTGACCGCGGCCGGGTCGCCGTCGTTGGTCACGCTCGCGCCGCCGACGATCGGCAGCATCCCGGCGGGGCAGTGCGCGTATCCGTTGGCGGAGCCGGAAATGGTGCCTGGCGCGAACTTGATCGGGTAGTTCTCCTCCAGGATCACCGTTCCGGTGTTCGGCGTGCACCGGGCGACCACGACCAGGGAGTCCGACCGGGTGTTGTTCATCGCCTCCACCCGCCAGCCGCGTGCGGTGGGTGTGTTGGTGCGCAGGAAGAAGTCGGTGGTGCTGACCAGGCCGGCGGCGGTTTGGAAGAACCCGCCGCCCGCGAACGAGAAGTAGCCGGTGGGGCAGGTCACCGAGCCGCTGTACTGGTTGGTGCCGTTGTTCGGGAACAGTGCGCGGGTTTCGAAGGAGTCCGCGAACTGTGCGGTGGGCGCGCATTGGCTCTGCGCGAAAACGCTTTCCCCGGCACCGCTTGCGGTCATGTTAACAGTCGCGGAAGTGCCGAACCCGGTGGGCGCGATGCTGTTGATCGCGTCGCCACCACCGCCCGCGGACACCATGGCGGAACCGGCCGGGCAGGTCGCGGTGGCGAACCCCCGGGTGAACTGCGCGACCGCGGTCGAGTTGAGCACCACCGTGAACGTGTTCGGGCTGACCGCTGCCGCTGCGGGCACGGCGGTTGCCACGACCGCACCGGCGGTGAGGGCCAGCACGACCGTGGTGGCACGTAGTTTCATGGCGCATTCCTCCTTGGGCTACTGGCCTGGTTGCAGGACTGCCACGCAGGTCGGTGCGACGTTCCACCGGTTGCCGGTCGAGACGATCGGTTCCGCGAACCCACCCGGCGCGCGCTGTGAGCATTGGAGCGAACGGATGGCGCCGTGCGACGCGTTGAGCGCGACCGTCACGCCGTGGAACAGTTCGGGCCGGGAGTCGAGGCGCACGGCCGCGAAGTAGGTGTTGGCGCCGGTGTCCGACAGCGGTCCGGTGATGGTGTTGCCGGTGATCATCGTCTCGTTGAACGGCCCGGTGATGGCCTGCAGCTGGATGCCGGACCCGTTCGGCGCGGCCTCGGTGAACGTGATGTCGTTGTCCCGGATACCGATATCGCGCACCGAATCCGCGTAGATCCCGTTGGAGTCGCCGTCGGTGATGATGGTGTTGTTCGTGACCGTCATCTGTGCCGGGATACCGCCGCTGTGCGGGGTGATCCTGATCGCCGTACCAGGAACCCCGTGCCGGCGGATCAGGTTGTTGTCGATCTTGTCGCCGCTGGCCACGTTCGCGATGTCGATGGCGCCGCTGCCGTCCACTGCAGTCACGTCGAAGGTGTTGTCGGCGACGATGACGTCTTGCGTGCGGTACAGGGAAAGTCCGCGTCCGCTGAACGTGTTGCCGGTGATCGTGGCGTGCCGGTAGGACGTCAGCGACGCGCTGAACGTGACGGTCGAGTCCGCGAACGAGTTGCCTTCCAGTCGCAGGCCGTCGTCCCAGTCACCGCCGGTCGCCTCACCGTCGAACGCGGTGTCACCGATCTGTTCACCGAAATGGTTGCCCAGCACGGCGAGCGAGAACACGTTGCGCTGCACACCGATCCCGGACCGTGCGCAGCTGGTGAACGACCCGCCGCTGATCGTCACCCGCCGCACCGCGGTGGCAGGTGTGTTGCCCAGCAACCGGATGCAGTCACCCTTGCGGAACCCGGGAGTGGCCGGATGGGCGAAGACCACGTCGCGCACGGTGATGTCCGCGACCGGCAGCGAACAGGTAGCACCCGCGCACACCCCCGATCCGATGGCGATCGCATGCGTTTGCTCGTCGGTGTTCGTCGTCGCCGAAGTGTCGATTTTCAGCTGTGCCACCGTGATGTCGCTCGCGCCGGGGTCGAGGGAGAGCACCGCGACGGCTCCCGCCTGCTGGTCGCCGACGAGTTCGAGGACCGTGCCCGGCCCGGTGCCGGTGAAGGTCAGGTGGGCGCCATGCGTTGACAGCGCGGCGAACCGGTCGAACGAACCCACCGGCGCCCGGGTCACCCGCCACCGCCCGCTGCCCAGACACACGGTGCCGCCACCAGCGGTGGTCGCGGCGTCGATCGCGGCCTGGATCGGAACCCGGTCGTCGGCACCATCGTCCGGCACAGCCCCGAAAGCCGCTGGGTCGAAGCAGCCACTCGGTCCGGCCCCGGCCTTCGGCGGCGCGTCCGCGTGAACCACGACACCCGCCCCGGCAGTCAGTGTGGTGATCATTGCCGCCGCCAGCAGCGCCCGCCGGCTGGTGATCTTCATGTCCGGTCCTTCCTGTCCGTTCACCTTCTGTGGCGTGCCATGGCGTGCCACGCAGACCAACCGGATCGGACGGCACCAGCCGCGCGAACACCACGGACAGGTCCCCGCGCGTCAGGAAGGCCGGTACCAGCAACGAACCCCGGTGTGGATCGCGGTCCGCAGGTGGGCGCCCACGGTGGGGTCGGCCTGTTCGATCCGGCTCAGCGAACGCCGGATCGCCTTGCCCACGGCCAATCTTGCGCGTTCCTGGCCGTCGGTGAACGTGCGCAGGCGTCCGCCGAGGCCGGTCGCGGCGGACAGTTCGGCCAGCACCCACTCGCGTTCCCGCCGGGCGGACGCGGTGGTGTCATCGCGAAGTTCGGCGAGACGCCGCCGGTAGCGTTGCACCGCCTCGGGATCGAGGACGGGTTGGACGGACGCTGTGCTGACCACCCGTGCCACTGCGTCGAGACCGGCCACCAGCTCGATCGCGGCGATCTCGGTGCCGGGGTTGGCGGTGAGCACGGCGAGGTGCAACATGCCGACGCTGTGGTCGACGAGGACGGCCCGGGCGCCCCACTCGACCCGCCACCGGCTGCCGGACCGGGTCATGCTTGCCGGCCGTGCCGAGTTCGGCGCCGCGGCACCGATGTTCACCGTATCGCCCAACGCGGACGCCAGCCGCTCGGCCTGTGCACGCTGCTCGAGCGCCGCGGCCTCGTCGTCCGGCCCACTCCGGTACATCAACGCCTGGGCGTAGCGCCGCCGGGAAACGAGGACCGCGGGCCAGTGGCCCAACGCGAGGTCGCGGTGCACGGCTTCGCGCAGATGAGCCACCGCTCGGTCCGTCTCTCCCATCGTCAACGACGCCACGCCGAGCGCATGGTGCACCGAACCGAAGCAGGCGACCCCGGGCCCGGCCATCACCGGCAGGTCGGCGAAGGGCGCCAGCAGTTCGTAACACCGGGCGGCCGCTTTGGCATTGCTGAGCAGGTGAGCCGTCTCCACGATGGCGCACATGGTGACCAGCCAGCTGCCCGATCGCGGCAACTCGGACAGGCCTCGGCCGCGCAACCGCGCCAGCAGCCGCTCGGCGGTCGGGTGATCTCCGGCCGTCGCCGCCGCCACCGCGAGCATCGCCTGGAACGAGTCGTCCACCGCGCTGATGGTGGGCGCGTCGACGAGTTCGGTGAGCATGGGCAGCAGTTCGGCTACTCTGCCTTGGTACCAACGGATCGCGACAAGCTGCGTGCCGTACCACGCCGCCGAGTCGGCGTGGCCCGCTTGTGCACCGCGTTCGAAGCAGTCCCTGGCGAGCTGCTCGGCGTGCGTCAGCCGGCCGGCGCGGATGGCCAGCATGACGTCGATGGCGTCGACCACGAACCCGATCGCCTGGTGGTCCCGCTCGGCCAGCATGGCCCGCAGCTCGCGCAGCCTTCGTTCGGCCTGGCGATCGGCGTCCAGGAACAGGTCGGTCACCTGCCACAACAGGCCCATGAGCAGTTCCGTCCGGCGAGCCCCGTTCACACCCGCGCCGACCAGTTCGTCGGCCAGTGCCCGGCGCTGCCCGGCATGCTCGGGACCCAGCATGCACTGGTGGGCAAGGCTCAGCGCCTCCAGCCGCGCGTCGAGATCCGCCGATGCCCTCGCCTGCCGCAGCGCGGCCAGTGTCGTGGCGTGCTCGCCGGTCCGGTAGTCCGCCTCGGCGGCCAGCCGCACCCGGACCCGCACCGCCAGGGCGGACGCCGGGTCGAGCACCTTCAGCGACTGCTGCAGACGTTCCCGCACCAGCCCGGACGCGGCGGCGGTGCGGTGCTCGTGCACCCACAACCCGGCGAAGCCCAAAGCGGCCCTTGCCATCGCGGGCCCGTCGCCGGTTCGTACGCCCTCACCGTAGGCAGCGTCGAACAACCGCCGGCTGGCCAGCAGGTCGCCTTCGACCTCCTGCGCCTGGATCCCGGCCGCGAGCAGCGATTCCGCCCCGGTGATGACCGCGACACCTCCCCCGGTGTCGCACAACCCAGCCCCCATCCTTTCTCTCCCCTCCATTGTGGACGAACGGCCGAATGTCAGCCGGCCGGCACGAGCGCCGCCGCCTGCGGGGTCTGCCCGCCGGTCGTGGTCCGCCAGCCCACCGCCGCGATGTGTCCTGCCCCAACGGTGATGCCGCTGAGCGCCGACGCCGGGGCGTCGTTCGTCATCGGCCGGTCGGGGCTGATCCGCACCCCGTCCCAGCGTTCGATGTGCGCGGTCTCGGCGCCGGGGGTGGCCTCGGCGTACCCGGCGAACCAGACCTCGGTCTCCGATTTCGCTGCCACAGCACTGAACTGCGTGACCGGCCCACCGGGACGGATGGCCTGCCAGACCGAGCCGTCCCAATGCAGAGCGAGCGCGGTGTGCAGTCCGGCCGGGTTCTGCACCACGCGGGTGCTGGTGCCGACCGCCCACACGGTGTCCTTGCCGATCACGGCCACACCGAGGAGCTGGTCGCCGCCGCCCGGCGTGCGCGGGACCGGAACCCGGGTCCAGCCGGATCCGTCCCAGTGCACGACAAGCGCTTCGGTCCGGCCGCCGCTGGCCACGTCGACACAGTGCCCGACCGCCCACACGTCGTCGGCGGACCTGGCCGCGACGGCGTTGAGCTGGTTGTACTGGGTACCAGGGCTTGGACTCGGGACCGCGGTCCAGCCGGTCCCGTCCCAGTGCGTGATCAACGTCCTGGTGAGACCGTTCTTGCCCGGGCCGGACCCGCCGACGGCCCAACCGTCTTTGTCCGACACCATGGCCACTCCGTAGAGAGCACTGTCGCCATCGGTGAGCGGGCCGGGCACCGCTTCACCGGCAGACCCCGCAGACTGCCGGTCATAGCGTTCGATCCTTGCCCGCGTGCTTTTGACGGTGTCGGAGACGTAACCGACGGCCCACACTGTGTCGCCGGCCCAGTCCACGGCCGTGAGGTGAACGTCCAGCGCGGGGTCGACCGGAGCGCTTGGCACGCGGCCGAAGTCGCTGTTCCACCGTCCCACCAAGGCTTGTCTGCGTGTGCCTTCGAGGATTGCCACGCTGCCCACGGCCCAGGCCTCGGTCACTGACACGGCCGTGACGCCATGCAGTTCGGAGGTGTCCGGGACTTTCAGCCGGTCGTCGAAGTGCCAGACGGTAATCGGTGCTGACCCTGTCATCGTCATCAGTTGCTCCCCTGTGGACCCCGGTTGATGTTGCCCGGCAACGCTAACCACCGAACGGCCGAAGCTGATCCGGCAGCCATACCGAGATTCCTGATTGGCCCTACTCAGAATTGCCGAGCCCCGCCGGCTCGTCGCCTTGAGCAGGGGCGATGGACTCGACGTACTGCTGTGCCAGCGCGGCCCGGTCCGGTTGGCCGGTCTTCGCCAGCAGGTTCGCGACATGCGTGTCGACCGTCCTTCGGGACACGAAAAGACGTTCGCTGATCTCACGGTTGTTCAGCCGTTCCGCGAGCAGCACGAGCACCTCGTACTCGCGAACGGTCACCCCGAGGCCACGCAGTTGTGGTGGTACCGCGTCGATTCCGCGCCGCCGCTGCTGGACCGATTCGCCCGCCTGTCGCAGCAGGGCCCGGCAGGCCGCGGCCACCCGTGGCGCGGGCGTCGTGTGGAAATACGCCTCCGCCGCGCGCAACCACGGCGCCGGATCGCCCCACCCGCCGTCGACAGCCGCGCCGCCGAGCAACCGCAAGCCGAGGTGGAATGCCAACGGGAACGGCGCCGCTTCCTCGTGGAACTGTTGCACTGCAAGGCTGACCGCGTCCGGCCGGTTTTCCCGCCCGGCGAGGACAGCAGCGGCCAGCGTCAGGAACACCCGGTTCCATCGGGCGTTCCCGCTGGCCGTTGACCGCGCCTTCTCGTAGTCCTCGCGACCTTCCTTGCCTTCGAGCACAGCGAGGAGCAGGCGCGGTCCGTGCGCGTAGGAAACGTACTGTGGCGGTCGGTTGGCCTCCGCCTCGACCGCGTTGCCGAACTCGGTCAGCGCGCGTTCCCGGTTCTCCTCAAGCAAAGAACAGAACGCCATGCCGAAACCCCATACCGCGGAGGAGAAGTCGCAGTCCGCGCCGCCGAAGTGCTCGTATGTGGCCAGCAGGTCGGTGGCTTCCGCGCGGCGGCCCTGATGGGCGCTGATGCACACCCGCAGGCCGAGGCCGAACAACGGCATCTCGCCGAGCCGCAGGCGGCGGGCGGTCTGTTCGCACTCGCGGGCGTACCGTTCCGCTTCCTCGTACTCGCCGCGAGTCAGGTGGACCACGGCCAGCTCGGCGATGATGTCAAGGGCCGTGACCAACGCGCCCGCCGCGCCCGCCACCTGTCGCGCCTCGACCAGGTCCGCCGGATCGGCGGAACGGATGCCCACCTGGGCGGCCAGGTGGAACAGCAGCCGGATGCGCCACATGGTGAGTTCGTGCCGCACGGCGATGTCCAGTGCGCGGCCGAACAGCGCCTCGGCTTCGTCGAGGTCACGCACCCTTGCGCAGGTGCCGAGGACTTCCAGTGCCTCGCAAGCGGTTTCTGGCAGGCCGGCCACGGTCGCGGCGTCCAGTGCGCGCTTTGCCAGCGCTTCGGCCTCGGCCAGCCTGCCTGGGGCGGGGTCGGTGAACGCTAGCTGTGCCGCGACGACGTCCACTGCCGCTGTGGCGGCGGGTCCTGCGTGTGTACCGAGCAGCCGCCGGGCCTTGCCGAGTTCGTGCCGTCCCGCCGTCCATTCCCCGGCCTTGGCGGCGGCTCTGGCTAGTCCTAAGTGGACAGTGATGCGCACTTCCTTCGGAGCGGCCGCGTCCAGCCGGGCGCTGAGGTCCGTGGCGCGGACCACTTCTCCGGCCGCTACCAGGGCGTCGAACAAGGATTCCAGCACTGGGGCGGTGGCGGGCGGCAGGTCGCCGCCGTTGTCCAGCAGGGCCAGGCTGCGTTCGAGCAGCCCGATGGCGGTGCTGAGCCCACCTTGCGCCGCGGCCCGCCGACCGGCCTGGCCGAGCAGTTCCGCCGCGCGTTCCCGTTCGCCGGCGAGCTGCCAGAGCTCACCCGCGAGCAAACTCCATTCGCCTGGCAGGTCGGGGTGGCCGACTTCGATGGCCTGCGCGGTCCGGACGGCCAGCGCGGCTCGTTCCTGTGGCAACATCCCGGCCCGCAACGCCTCCATGGTCAAGGCGTGCCGGAACGAGTAGCCGTCGTCCTGCACCGTGATGAGGCGTCCGTCGACACCGGCCCGCAGGATCCCGAGCAGCTCGGCCTCGTCCACACCGGTCACGGCACGCACCAGCGGCGCGGGGAACCGCTGGCCGAACATGGCGGCAGACCGCAGCACACCCAGTCCGCGCGGGCCGAGGCGTTCGACCCGGGCGGTGACGCTGGCGAGGACGGCTGCCGGAACTCCGTGCCGGCTGTCGCCGCCGGTGGTTTCGACCATCTCGGCCAGCAGTTCCTCGACATAGAACGGGTTTCCCTCGCCGTACCGGATCAGGTGGCCGATGGCGTCTTGGGGCAACCGCTCGACCGCCGTGTTGAGACAGCCGGCGACCAGCGTCCGTACCTGTTGATCGTCCAAATGCGACAGTGTGAGCACGGTGGCCACGCCTCGCCGCTGTGCCGCTCGGACGAGATCCGCTGTCCGGCCTGGATCCGGCCGGAGTGTGCCGACCACCAGGATCGGTTCGCCGGCCAGGTTGTCGATGAGGTAGTCGAGAACCGCCAGGGTTTCGGCGTCGGCGTCGTGCAGATCATCGAGCACCACAAGGCAACCACGCTCCCGCCCGAGCCGCCGCAGCAACCGGAGCACCGCCTCGCCGAGAACCACGAGGGAATCGTCGTCCCCGGGCACCCGCTCCATGCGCCACTCGGGCACCAGCCGGGACAACGCGTGCCGGTACGGTGCCAGCTCGGGATCGTCCGGCACACCACTGTGCCGCAGCGCCGAGAACAACGCCTCCGCGAGCGGACGGAACTGAACCGACGGCGACGTCGCCCTGCCTTGCATCACGGCCTGGTCCGCGGCGGTCGCCACGCGCACAACCTCACGCACCACCCGCGTCTTGCCCAAACCCGGTTCCCCCACAACGAAAACCGCGCCACCCCGCCCACCCCTCGCATCAGCGAGCGCGGACCCCAACACCCCCATTTCCCGTTCGCGGCCGACAATCGCCGGACTCACCAACCGCACCATCGGCGGTCCATCCGGCCACGACCCCACCACAACTCCGCTCATCCCGGCTCATCCCACCACGGATCACCCCGCCAAACGCCCCATTGGCCTGCCCCTCAGTCCACTCCCACCCCGAAATTGCAGGATCACTGCCCTTCCCGGCGCAGATCCAATGCACGCGCAAGAGCGGCCGTGACCGAGTCGGCGTGGTGAGAGAGCTGGTGGTGGGCCCAGTCTGTTGCCAGGGCGAGGAAATCGAGGAGGTCACGTTCGGCGCGGACCAGCAGGCCCCGCAGCTCAGCGACCGACAGGTCGATCACCGGGCCGCCCTCGTGCTCGGCGTCCACGGTCAGTCGGACGATCTCATCACGACGTTCGGCGGTCGGCAAAGGATCGTGCCCGAAGGACGCGCACCCATCTCCATCGAGCACGCCGTACCACTCACGCCAATCCTCAAGACCACTGCAACAACCCGGCACAACCGCGACGCCGTCAACCACCCGCAACCCTCCGGGCGCGATCAGGCTGTTGACGGTGAGCAGGCCGTGCAGGAAGGCGCCGAGCGGGTCCGCAGGCCGAGGCGGCCGCTCGTCGTGCCCGGAATCGATGTCGTTGGCGCTGGCAATGCGCATCACCGCGGTCCCGACCTCGGCAGGCGTGAGGCCGCCGTTGAGCGCCATGAACCCATACCCCTCGACCTCAGCAACCGGCCACAGCCCGAAGCCGTCACCGCCATAGACCTCCAGCACCGCCTCCATCGTGATCACCCCGGCAGTGTCCCTCATTGTCACTGTGGCCTGCGGGGGCAGTCTGAGGACGGCCATACGTACGGCAGGTCGTCGGGCACATCCGGGAAGTGTGGGCGGTAGTGGGCGGCGTCCTTGCGGACAAGCGCGGATTGGTGACTGGTGTGGAAGGACGTGTCGCCCAGCCACGGCGGCAGTTCGTCGGCAGGCGCCAGCTCTGGCTGACTACGCACGTGGGGCGGGATGGTGCCGCCAGCCGTAGCCGGGGTACGGAAGAAAAGTCCGCATCGCGCCCTGGAGTACCCGGGTTACCGCGGGTCCAATCCCTGGTGTGTCTACTGCGGACTGACCGGCAGGGCTTGCCAATGGGCCAGCCGTTCCTGGGTTCGCACGGTCGACTCGTGCTCCGCGCCCAGTACACGGAGGTGGTCGGCGAGGATGTCCGCCAGTGCTGACGCGGCGAGGGTGGGGTTGCCGAGGTGGCCGTGGAGGTCGGCGAGGTCGGTGCGGGCGCTGAGGGTGGCGGGGTGGGTGTCGCCGAACAGCTCGGTCATGTCGGTGACGGTGGATTCGAGGTCGGTGAGGGCGGTGGGGTCGCCGAGCTCGGCGCGGACGCAGGCGAGGTGCTGGCGGGTGGCGAGGGTGTCGCGGTGTTTGGGGCCGAACATGCGCAGGCGCTGGGCGAGGACCTCGGCGAACACGCGCGCGGCGCCCTCGGCGTCACCGGACTGCCACCGCCAGTAGGCCGCGTTGTGGCGGTAGACCGACACGTCGCGGTGTGCGGACCCGAGGACTTTCTCCGCGTCGGCCAACAGATCGGCGAACGCGGTGGACGCTTGGGTGTGATCACCGGCGTGCCCGAGCCAGCGGGCGCGGTTCGCGCGGATGTCCAAAGTGATCGTGTGCAACGGGCCGAGAACACGGCGGGCCCGGGGTTCCAACGAGTCGAGGTCGGCGACGGCCCCGGCGGTGTCGCCCGCTTTCCCACGCCAGTAAGCAAGTTGGCTGTGACACCCGAACACCGTCGGATGGTCCGGGCCCAACGTGCGGGTGTGATCGGCCAGCGCCTTGGTCAGCTCGGCCACCGCCCGAGGAAGATCACCGGCCTGGCCGTACTGGTAGCCGAGGTTCTGCCGCGCGGCGATCGCGGTCGGATGGTCTGGACCAAGGGCGGCCATGTCGATCACGAGCTTTTGCAGGCACGCAAGCGCATCCTCCAGCAGCCCGGCGTCGCCGAGCCACCCGGCCAGCTTGTTGCGCAGCACCAAAGCGTCGTGGTGAGCCGGGCCGAGGCGGGCGGCCGCGACCTCACTCCACTCCCGCGCCAACCGGATCGCCGCGGTGAGCTGCCCGGCCGACCCGAGGCTGTCGATCGTGCGGATCAGCAACGGGTGAATGCCCTCACCCGGCCGCCACATCGTGGCCGATCCGTTCTGCTGCAACGCACCCGCGTTCGCGCGGAAGATCGCCCCCTGCTCCACGTCCACCGAGGGCCAGCACGCGACGAGTGCGTCGGCCGCCGCCCGGACCACCTCGATCGCCCGCGCCCCAGGCAGTTGCTCGCGGACCGCACGCTGCAGCAGGCCGTGCATGCGAACCAGCCCGTCCTCGTGCGTGATCAAATGGAACCGGTACAGACCGCGCAGCCCGTCGCGAACATCGCTGGAGTCGGCACCCACATAACGCAGGGCGGCCTCGGTCGAGAACACCGTCTCCGGGATGCCGTTCGCGTCGAGCAGGCTGGCGATCTCCAGCAACGGCCGCGCGACCCCGGCGGGTGGCAGCTTGTCCGCCGCCTCGATCGACAGCAGCCACGTCGTGGCCACCGTGCCCGCGTTGGTGTCGAACAACGTGTCCGGGTCCGGGAACAGGCCCGCGAGCCGCCGGTTGCGGTTGGCGAACCGGCTGCGGTACTCCCCGCACGTCAGGTCCTGGTCGACCATGTACGCCACGGCATGACCCAACGCCAGCGGCAACGAGCCGAGGTCGGCCGCGACCCCGGGAACGTCGTCGGCCAGGTGCGGCGGCAGCGTCCGGGTGAGGAAGTCGATCGCCTCGGCGGTGCTGAACACCCCGACCTCGACCAGATCCCGCCCGCGCAGCAGCGTCGCGTCCCGGCGCCTGGTCGTGACGATCGTTCGCCCGGTCGGGTGATCCGGTGGCCACAACCCCCGAACGTCACCAGGCTGGGCGACATCGTCCAGGACGACGAGCCAACGCCGGTCCGTGCTCGCCAGCCACGCCAGCAACCGGGTCGCGGCGGCCTCGGGCGCCGGATCACCGGGACCGAGCCCCAGCTCCGCGCCGGCCTGGGCGTACGCGGAGATCAGCGCGTCCCGGCTGGCCGCGGTGATCCAGATGAGCAGGTCCAGGTCCGGCCACGCCTGCCGGGCGGTGTGCGCCGCGAGCTGGGTCTTGCCGACCCCGCCCAGCCCGGAGATCACCTGCGCCGGCCCGGTGCCCAGCTCGATCGCGCGGTCCTGGAAGCCGTCCGCGGGCGGCGGCACGATGCCGATCCGGTGCGGCCAGGTCACCTCGTGGCGGGCGGGGGACCGGTTCGTTCCGCGCAGAATCTCCTGATGTGTCTCGCGCAGTTCGGTGCCCGGCTCGACACCGAGTTCGGCGACCAGCCGGGCACGCGTCCGGGTGTAAAGATCCAGCGCCTCGGTCCGATTTCCGGCGGCGTCCATGGCGCGCATCAGAACGGCGATCAACGGTTCGTGAAATGGGTGCTCACGAGCCGGCTCGACCAGCGATTGGATTAGTCCATTGGTGTTCCGCCGCCGCAATTCGGCCCGCGCCCAGGCGACAACTGTGTCCAGATGGTGCTGGTGCAGGCTTTGCCGTACCCGGTCGGCCCATTCCCCGGTCAACCCCGCCAACGGCTCGCCGCGCCATAATGAGAGCGCTTCCCTCAGCAGCGGCGCCTGATCGTCCTGCGCGGCGACCGCCCGGTCGATCAGCCCGCGGAATCGGTGCAGGTCAACCCGCTCGGGCGGGACCTCGAGCAGGTAACCGCCGGACCGCCGGGTCACGCCGGGCGAATCGCCGGAATCCTCCAGCAGGCGGCGGATGCGCGCGATATGCGCGTGCAGGCTGCGGCGGGCCAGATCGGGCGCGTTTTCACCCCACACCCGGTCGATGACCGTTTCCGGGGTGACCACCCGGCCGGCATCGACGGCCAATGCCGCCAGAACGGCGCGCCGCTGCGGCGGGCCCACTTCGACGGTTCGCCGATCGGCGACTATCTGGACGGGCCCCAGCAACCAGATCTCCGCCACCGTGGCTCCGAATCCGGCGACAACATTCCGACAACATCGTAACCTACACTTCCGGTGGGGACTTTCGGCCTCTGCTTACCCGGGTGGGAGTGACAATGTTCTGCGGCCCGAATTACCGATGGCCAGCCGGCTGCTGATCGAGCGCGACGCCGACCTGGCCGCCGTGCGGGACCTGCTCGTCAGGGCGGTGGGCGGGCAAGGGCTGACCGCGCTCGTGGAGGGCCCGCCGGGGATCGGCAAGACCGCGCTGCTGGCCGCGACCGCCGAGCACGCGGCCGAGCTGGGCATGCAGGTCGTCACGGCGATCGGCGGCGAGCTCGAGCAGGACATGCCGTTCGCGATCGTCCGGCAGCTGTTCGAGCGGCCGCTGCGCGCCCGGCCCGGGCTGCTCACCGGCGCGGCCGGGATCGCGGCGCCGGTGTTCGGGCAGCAGGACGGCACCACGGCGCTCGGCGACGTCGTGCACGGGCTCTACTGGTTGTGCGCCGGTCTCGCCGAGGACGGGCCGCTGTTGGTCATCGTCGACGACGTGCACTGGGCGGACGAGTCCTCGCTGCGCTTCCTGTCGCACCTGTCCAGGCGGATCGCCGACCTGCCCGCGGTGCTGCTGCTCGCGGGCCGTCCGGGCGCGATGCTCGACCGGCTGGTGGACGGCGTTCTGGTGCGGCCGCAGGCCATCCGGCTCGGCCCGCTCAGTGAACAGGGCGTGGGCGTGCTGGTGCGCGCGGAGTTGTCGGCCGACGCGGACGCCGAGTTCTGCCGGGCCTGCACCATCGCGACCGGCGGCAACCCGTTCCTGCTCGCCGAGGCGCTCACCCGGCTGCGGGCCGACGGGACGCGCCCGGTCGCGGCCGAGGCGCACCGGGTCGAGCAGCTTCGCCCGGACACGATCACCCGGGCGGTGCTCGCCCGGATCGCGCGGCTCGGTCCGGACGCGGTCCGGTTCGCCCGCAGCCTGGCGATCCTCGGACCCGGCGCCCAGCCTCGGCACCTGGCGGCGCTGTCCGGACTGTCCATCGGGGACACCATCGCGCTGGCGGACGGACTGGCCCGCGAGGCCATCGTCACCGCGGACCGGCCCATCGGGTTCGTCCATCCCCTTGTCCGGACAGTGGTTTACGCGGACTCGACCGGGTTGCTGCGGGCCGAGCAGCACAAGCAGGCGGCGCGGATCCTGGCGGCCGACGGCGTCGCGGCCGAGGAATACGCCCAGCACCTGCTGGCCTGCGAACCGGCGGCCGACCCGTGGGTCGTCGACTCGCTGCGCACCGCCGCGGCCAACGCCGTGGGCCGTGGCGCTCCGGAATCCGCGGTCAGCTACCTGACCAGGGCCACCGCCGAACCGCCGCTGCACCTGTTGCGGGGCGCGGTGACCGCCGAGCTGGGCCGGGCGTTGACCATGTCCAACCGGTTGAGTGAAGCCGCGGTGGCGTTGCGTGAGGCCATCGGCCTGACCGGGCCGCTGCTCGACCGGCTGCAGCTGAGCTTCGAACTCGGGTTCATCGCGACGCAGGCGGGGTGGGCGGCGGAGGCGGCCGAGACCGCCGCACTGACCCGCGCCATGATCGCCGAGCTGGACACCGACCTGCCGTTGCCCATGCACGCCGCCCTCGCGTTGACCGACATCGTCAGCTTCCAGCCGCCCGAGGTGTGGATGTCGCGGGTCGAGAAGGTCGCGGCCCAGCTGACCGGGACCGACGAGGCCGATCGCGTGATCCTGTCCCTGCTGTCGTTCGGCGCCGCGGGGCTCGGCGACCGGCCCGCGGCGGAGGCGGCGGAGCTGGCCGAGCGCGCCGCCGCGGGGCCGCTGCCGTCCCGGGACTCGTGGATCCTGCTGAACATGGCCAGCGCCGCGCTGGCGGTCACCGACCGGCTGCCCGAGGCGCTCGACCTGCTCGACCGCGGGCTCGCCGGGGCGCGGGCGCTCGGCCACGAGTGGGAGTTCCGTTACCTGGCGATGCTTCGGTCGCACACCGCCTGGTACGCGGGCCGGTTGGCCGAGGCCGAGGGCGACTCGCGGACCGCACTGGAGGACCCGCGCAACCAGGACGCCCCGCTGGCCGCCGCGACCCTGATCGACATCCTGGTCGAGCGGGGGCGGTACGAGGAGGCCGAGCGGGTGATCGCGGACTACGACCTCGGCGGGGACGTGCACGGCGGGATGCTGATCATGCACTTCGTCCCGGTGGCGCGGGGGCGGCTTCGCCTGCGGCGCAACGAGTTCGCCGGGGCACTGGCGGACTTCCTGACCGCGGGCAAGATCGTGCTGACCGCCGGGTTCGCCAACCCCGGGTTCGCCGAGTGGCGGGCGGGCGCCGTGCAGGCGTACCTCGGCCTGTCTCAACGTGGTGCGGCGGCGGACATGGCCGCCGAGAACCTCAGGCTGGCGCGGTCGTTCGGCGCGCCCCGCTCGATCGCTTTGGCATTGCGGATGATGGCGTTGGTGCAACGTGAGTGCGAGCTGGAGCTGTTGGCGGAGGCCGTTTCCCTGCTCGACGGGTCGCCCGCCGAACTGGAACACGCCTACTGCCTCATCGCCTACGGCTCGGCTCTCCGCCGCGCCGGCCACCGGACCCGGTCCCTCGACCCGCTGCGCCGCGGCCTCGACCTCGCCACCCGCTGCGGCGCCGAACCCCTTGCCACCACGGCGATCCAGGAACTGCACGCCGCCGGTGCCCGTCCTCGCCGCGCCGCTGTCACCGGCCGCGACGCGTTGACCGCCAGCGAACTGCGCGTCGCCCACCACGCCGCCGACGGCCTCACCAACCGCGAGATCGCGCAGACCCTGTTCCTCAGCACGAGAACCGTCGAGGTTCACCTCACCAACACCTACCGCAAGCTCGGCATCGACACCCGCCAGAAACTCAAGCAAGCCATCGCGGACAGCTGAAACGGTTTTCATCGGAGCTTTACGGCTGTGGAATCGCTCTCTCAAGGGTGACAACGGTGACAGTTGTCGGAGTCGTGAGAGGTTTGAACCAATCACGGCCAAACTAACGGCGTGAGGTTGTTTATCATGCAGTTGTATGTCTTGCTTGTGACTAGTTCGTGATTTGTCAATGACTTCAGGCAGGAAACGGTTTGGCCAGGGAGAGGCCGTTCTTTGGCCACTTTCTGGCCAACGATGGTGACCGCGATTTCGCTTGCTGTCATCGGATCGTGATAAGGCGAACTATGGCAGACTTCACCGCGAGGGAATTGTCAGTCGCCGTTCGCCGATATTCGCGAACCGTTCACCGCACGTGCCCTTCAGGCAACGACAACCCGTCCGGCGGATTGGCAGGATGACCTCTGCACGGGCGAGGTCCTCACTTCTCGCCCCTGTCGCACATCAGACGCGGCCCCGTGCTGGAACATGGGGCCGCGTGTGCGTCATTGCCAACCCCCCGCATGCAAAGAGAGATAGGCGACAACGAGAAGATGGTAGACGCGTCAACCGGGCCCGCTCCAGAGGAAGAGCCTCCGTCACCCGGATGTGTGACGCCTTCCTCCGGGGAGGGCCCGGCCATCCGGCCGGACCTCGTGTCCGGCCACAACACCCCGCGCGACCTGGTCTGCACCCCCGACAGCCAGGCGCAGGGCGCTGAACTGAAGTCCCAGCGCGGAAGGCACCGCCGCAACCACCGCAGTGTGAGCTGGACCTGCATCGTCGAGCGCGTGCTCGCCTGCTGGCCGAGCACTCTGCGGGCGGCGTTGCTGCTGATCATCCTGCTCGGTGGGCTGGCGGTCGTGCTGATCGCGGTGCTCGGGGCCGTCCCGGCGGCGTGCGTCGCCACGGCCGGCCTGGCCACGCGAATGATCGCTCAGCGGGTCACCCGTCGCCGTCTCGCTTGACGGTGACAAGGTTGGGGCGCACGCCAGTCGACGTGGCGTGCGCCCCACACCGCTAGATACGGCCGTTCGAGCCTACTGGTTCACGGCCGGGTGACCGTGAAGGCGTAGTGCTTCGGGGTTTCGTCCGACGTGGAGTTGTAGAAGGCGACGGACCAGGTGCCAGGGACGGTGATGGTCTGCTGGCCGATGGAGTCGCATGCCTTGGTGCGCAAGGTGACTCGGTTGCCATCGGGACTCTCCAGACCCCAGTAGAGCGGGCGGTCACTGTCGCATGTGGACTTCGCGGTGAGGGTCACCTTGTCGCCCGCGGATGCGGTGAAGCGGTAACGGTCCTCGGCTCCGGCGCCGCTCATGGTGTCCTGTGCGGTCTTCGGCAGGGTGATGTCGAACTTCCTTTGCCGGCCGGCGTTGGCGACGTGGAACGCGAAGATACCGCCCTGCTCGGCGCCCGGTGCCACCCAGACGTCGATCTTCCAGGTGCCGTGTTTCGTGGTGGTCTGCCGCCCGGGGTCGGCGCACATCGGGACCTGGAGGGTGTCGTGCCCGTCGGGCATGGTGATCCGCCAGTACACCGTGGCGGAGGTCGGTTTCGTGCAGTCGGCGTCGCTGGCGAAGTACAGCGTGTCCTGGTCCGAGTCCACGGTGAATGTCTGCTGCTGACCGGGTTCCAGGCGTTGCGGGCCGAACTTCTTGCCGACCGACGCGGAGCCGCCGCCGACGTTCCGCAGCTTGTCCATGGTCCGGTACCCGATGGCGAACTTCTCGTTGCCGGACACCGCGACGTCGAACACGCACTGGTCGTACAGCTCCCGAGGCACTCCGGCACAGGCCTTCTCGCCGAGCGCACGCTCCGAGGTGGACAGATCGGCCAGCGTGAGCGGTTTCCTCGGCAGATCCCAGCGGGTGAACGTCTCGGTGGACTGACCGGGTTCGTAGTCGAACAGCGAGTCCCTGACCCGCCAGCTGTCACCGATCTTCTTGTACAACGTGTCGAAGTCCGGTTTGTCATAACGATGTCCGCCACGGTCGAACATCGCGGTCCCGTCGAACGGCCCGATCAACCCATGCAGCTTGCCGGTCCTGGCCGCAGCCGGGCCGAACAACACGCTCAGGCTGTCCGGCGCGCCCGCGTTGATCACCCACATCTCGCTGCCGTCCGGCCACCGCACCGAGTAACCGGCGTCGATCGGGGACAGCTTGCCGCCCTTGGGCAAAGTGTCGGCGAGCATCGGCTTGCCGTTGATGTGCACCCGCGGCCGGTCCGTGTCGGCGTAGAAGGAGATCCGGTCACCCATGACGTTCGCCGCCACCGCGGTGTTCATCGACGCCGCGTCGCTTTCCTTGCCGTCGAACTTGATCCGCGGCTGCTGCCGGGTCTGGATCTCCAGATCCCCGCTGTCCGAACGGATCAGGGTGAACTCGCCCGAGGCCTGGAAGTCGAAGTTGTGGCCGTCCAGGCTGGTCAGGTGCGGATCGGCGGTGCTGGCCGGTTTCGGCTTGGTGCCGGACGACCCGGACCCGCCGCCACCGCCGCCCGCGTGCTTCGGCGCCCAGCCCGGCTGCGGATGGGGTGCCGGCTTGCGGCGTTCCCGCTTCTTCTTGCAGAACTCATCGAGGGAGTTGACGTCGGTGAGGACCTCGTTGCCCGCCTCGCCACCGGGAACGGCGAGCCAGAACGGCGGCTGGATCGGGTCGATGTGCTCGCCCGCGCGTTCGGTGTCCGGCGGGCAGGTGCACTCCTCGCCGAGGCAGTAGTCGCCTTCGGTGATGTGCATCCGTTCGAGGCCGGCGCTGTCATGGACGTGGATCGGGTTCGCTGCGGTGACCCGCAGGATCCCCTCCAGACCGTCGAAAACGGACACCTGGCCGACCTTCCCGTCCAGCTCGCCGACCGTGACCTTTCCCTCCCTGGCGAAGGTTTCGAACCGCCACGGCTTGTCCGGCGACACGTCGGTGCCACGGATCTCCCACGCGTCACCGAAACTGGGCTCGCGCAAGCGGGCGGAGGTCAAGGTGTCGTACACGTCGTCATCGGCGCCACCGACCGCCAGGTAGTAGGCGTGGCTGTCGAGCTCGCCGCGCGCCCACAGCTCCGGCACCGCGCTGAACACGGGATGCCGCAGGTTGTAGAGGTGGAACCACCAGCCCATTCCCGCGTCGAACCGTTGGAACAGGGACATGTCCTTGGTCAGGTAGTTCGGCCAGGTCGTCGGGAACGCCGAGCCGACGACCAGGGTCGCGGCGAACTCGGCGAAGCCGTCCTGTTCCCAGTTGGGGGCCTTGCGGTACACCTCGGTGTCGGGGAAGGTGAACCCCTGGATGCAGTGCATGACCTCGTGGGCGATGGTGACCCGGTTCGCCGGGGACAGTCCGCCCTTCGCGCCGGCCCACACCGGATCCGGGAAGTGCATCACGCACCTGCTCGCCGGCCCGCCCTTCGGGTAGACGTGATGGGCCCGGTCGTTGTCCTCTGTTTTCTCCACTTCGCCGTCTGCCAGCGGATTGGTCCAGGCGCGCGGTTCCTTGTCCGGATCGGGGACGTGCAGCAGCTCGAACTCGGGGGTGGGGATCCGGAACTTGAGCCGGAGCAGGCCGGTGAACTGCGAGACGAAGTCGTTCACCGTCTTGCGGATGACCGGCTGGGCCGCGTCCATTTCGGACTGCTCGGCCGCCCGCAACCGCGCCGGCCGGTCCGGCACCGTGATCACCTTGGCCACGGCCTGCCGCTGCTCCTCGGTCAGCTCCTTCCAGTGGCTGAGCACCGAGTTGAGCGCACCCGTCCCGGAGACCTTGTAGCCGGGCGGATCCGGCTTCGCCGGTGGCATCGTGACGCCGGGAAGCGTGCCGAACAGCGCCGAGAACTGCCACAAGGCCGTTTGCAGGCTGACGGTTCCGTCGGGGTTGACCGACCGCTGGATCACCTCCGACATGGTCATGCCGGTCGATGCCTGGCCCTGGTCGATGGTGTCGCAGGCGGTGGTGAGGCCGGTGGTCAGGGTCAACGCCAGCGCGGCGGCGAGGAGTCGTGGTCGCATGGTGTTCCTTAGCGGTGGCGTTGGCGTCGCAGCACCGAGAGCGCGCACACGGTCAGGGCGACGGTCAGGACCAGCTGGACGGTGAGGTCGAGCAGCCACGTGGCGGAGTCGGGTGTCCACAGTGGATCGAGCTCGGGCGACAGGCCGGGCAGGCCCGCGGTGCTCGCGCCCATCGCGAAACCCCAGCGGGCAGGCAGCAGCCAGGACAGCTGGGCGATACCGGGGGTGTCGTAGACGGGGAAGAGCATGCCGCACAACAACAGTTGCAGGATCAGCACCACGACGAGGATCGGCATGCCGCGGTCCGGGTTGGCGATCAACGCGGAGATCAGCAGGCCGAGGGCCATGATCGCGATGGTCACGGTCACCAGGGCGACGACGATCTCCGCCTTGCCGTCGCCGAATGTCGTGGGACGGGGCGGCGCTGGGGTGTTCAACGTGCCGAGGATGCCGACCAGGATCGCTTGGACCGTGCCGATCAGGCCCAGTACGGCCAGTTTCGAGCCGAGGTAGGCGCCGGGGGACAGGCCGATCGACTTCTCGCGGTGGAAGATCGCGCGTTCCTTGACCAGTTCGCGGAACGATGTGGCGTATCCCATGAACGCGCAGCCCAGCACGAGCAGCAGCAGGACCTGGTGCGGGTCGTCCCGTTCCGGGCTGGATCTCGCGGCGGGCAAGGACAGTCCGGAGCTGCCGGGGAAGACGTGCGCGAACACGCTGAGCACCAAGGGAAGCGCCAACAGGAACAGTGCGTAGGCGCGGTCGGCGGCGATCACCGAGAGGTAGCGCCGGGACAACACGCTGAACTGCCGCAACGCCGACTGGCGGCGGGGCGGTTTGTACAGCCGGGTGGGTCGTGGGCGTTTCGGTGCTTGGGTCGGCGTGACGTAGCGGGCGTATTCGGGGGACTCGCGGAACTTCTTGGTCCAGTCCACGTCGCGGGACCGGTCCAGCAACAGGAACATGTCCGCGAAGTCGGCCTGCCCGAAGTACTGCAACGCTTCGCCGGGCGGGCCGAAGTAGGCCAGGCGGCCACCGGAGGCGAGCACGAGCACGCGGTCGCAGAGATCCAGTTGCGCGGGGGAGTGGGTGACCACGACCACCGTGCGGCCGCCATCCGCGAGGCCCCTGAGGGTCTGCATGACCGACTTGTCCATCCCCGGGTCCAGGCCCGAGGTCGGTTCGTCGAGGAACAGCAGGGAGGGGCGGGTGAGCAGCTCGAGGGCGACACTCGTGCGCTTGCGTTGCCCGCCGGACAACGTGCTGATCCGCTGGTCTTCGTGCCCGGTCAGGCCCAGTTCGGCGATGACCTCTTCAACGCGCCGGTTGCGGTCGGCCGCGGGAGTGTCGGCGGGGAAACGCAGTTCGGCCGCGTATCGCAAGGCCCGGCGGACGGTCAGCTGTGGGTGGAGGATGTCGTCCTGCGGCACCAACCCGATGCGCTGCCGCAACTCGTCCATGGCGTCGTACAGGTCGCGGCCCTCATAAGTCACTTGACCGCTGTCCGCCGGTCGCTGGCCGGTGAGCGCACCGAGCAAAGTGGACTTCCCAGCCCCGCTCGGCCCCACCACCGCGAGTACACACCGTTGCGGCAACGCGAAACTGACGCCATCGAGCAAGCGCTTGCCCGATCTCGTGACCACCAGATCGCTGGCCGCGAAGCTGATGTCCCCGTCGTCGGTGTACTCGACCAACGTGCCGTTCTGCAGGCGCAGCAACGCATGCCCGATCCCAACCACATCCTCGGCCGTGATCGGCTCCCGCGTGACCCGACGCCCATTGACATGCGTCCCCGTCCAACTCCCCAGATCAACGATCTCCCACCCACCCCCACCCTGCCGCAACTCCGCATGCCGCGGCGAAACCAACTCATCAGCGAGCACCACATCGCAGTCCGGTGCGCGGCCGATGGTGATTCTGACCGCGGCCGCGACCTGGTGCATCGCCGTGGGCTTGCGGTTCCACCAGCCCGGGGAGGGCTGACCGGACGGCTGCTGAGCAGGCCATGGTGGGGGAGTCGCCGGCGGCGAAGGCTGCGCCGGTTGGGCGGATGGTGGGGTGGGAAGCGATGGCTGGGCGGATGGTTGGGGAGTTGCCGAAGGCTGGGAGGGAGATATTGCGGGCCAGGGCCGCGCCGAAGGCGCGGGCGGGGGAGCGGATGCGTGGGGAGTTGCTGCGGGCTGGGAAGGAGTTGTCGCAGGCCAGAGAGAGGGAGCCGGGGAAGAGGGTTGGGGAGGTGCCGGGGTGGCGGCGGCGCGGGCGCTGTGCCAGTCGAAGGCGGGCTTCGCGGCGGAGCCGGCGGCTGGCTTCCCCGCGGGCACCTCGGCGGAGTTTTGGGCGGCTTGTGCCGATGGTTGTTCGGCGCGTTGGCCTTGGGGTCGCGCGGCGGGGTGGGCGGCGAGTTGCGGCTGGGGTTGGGCCTGTTGGGGTTGTGGGTGGGGTGCGCCGTTGGTGGGGTTCACGCGGGTCCACCACGCTCCCGCGGCGGGGGCTGGGGTCAGGGCGGTGCGGGCGGCGTGGGCGAGGTCGGCGACGGACTCATATCGGTCTGCGGGTTTCTTGGCCATTGCCTTGGCCACTACGGTGTCGAAGGTCGCTGGGACCCCCGGCTTGACCACCGATGGTTTGGGTGGGGGTTCGTTGAGGTGTTTCGCCAGGATTGCGTAGGTTTCCGTGGCGGTGAAGGGTTTTTGGCCGGTGAGGCACTCGAACAGGAGGCAGCCCAACGAGTAGATGTCCGCGCGGGGGTCGACTGTGCTGGTTTCGAAGCGTTCGGGGGCCATGTAGTCGACCGAGCCGATGGCAGCACCCGCGACGGTGATGCCGCCGGCGATGCCGATGGGCCGCGCGATGCCGAAGTCGGCGAGGTACACGAAGTCGGTGTCGCCGAGGCTCTGGCTGGTGGCGACGAGCACGTTGGACGGTTTGACGTCGCGGTGTACCAGGCCGTCGTCGTGCGCCGCCTCGAGGGCGGCGGCGATCTGGCCGATCACGTTCACCGCCTGCCGGGGGTCGAGGGGGCCCCGCCGGGTCAGCACCGCCGCGAGGTCATCGCCCTCGACCAGCCGCATGTCGATGAACAGGCGCCCGTCGATCTCGCCGTACCGGTGGATCGGGATCACGTGCGGCTCCCGCAACCGGGCGGCCAGCTCGGACTCCCGGCGGAACCGGGCCGCGTACTCCCGGTCCGCGGCGAGGTGAGGCAGCAGGCACTTCAGCGCCACGACCCGGTTCTGCCCGGTGTCGAACGCCCGGTACACCTCGCCCATCCCGCCCCGGCTGATCAGGCCCTCGATCCGGTACGGGCCGAACATCGCGGGGTTCATCGTGGTCTCCCAACCGGTTTGGCGGGTCGCTTGCGGGTGGCGGCCAGGACGGTGAACGTGGCGGTGGCCAGGACCAGACCGGTGACCGCCCCGGCGGCCCCGCCGGGCTCGCTCCCGACCGCACCGGCGATGATGCCGAACGCCACCACCCAGACCAGCAAGCTGATCACCACGATCCACCGCCACTTCCGGACCCGTGGCGGTGCGACCGGCGGAGGTGGCGTCCACCAGGAAGCAGGCGTGACCGGCTGAGGTACCGGGGGCGGCGCGACGGGGGCGACCTTGGGCAGCGCGACGGTAGAAGTCCGCGCCCACCAAGGAATCGGGGCGGACAGCAGACCTTCGAGACTGGTGTCCGCGGTCCACGATGGCGCGCAGCACGCCTTGAGCCGCCCGGACATCGAAGCCACATCGGGGTCGCTCAGCTGCGAGATCTCCCACCACGCCTGAGTCTGGTGCGGTGGCGCGAAATCCTGGCTGCCGAACAACAGGTTCTCGCCGTTGTGCAGGTGCTCCCACGTCTTCGTGCTGCGCGACAACGCGAGCAGCGACAGGTAGATCACCAGCCCCGGGAACGTGTCCATCCACGGTCCCCACGGACGGTCCGGCCGCTGGTAGTTGCGGTGGCCGGTCTCGGGCGGCGGGGCCGACCCGGCGAACGGCTCGATCCACGCGCTGTCGAAGTCGACCAGCCGCAACGTGCCATCAGCCTCGACCATCACGTTGCCGTGCTGCAGATCGCCGTGCGCGAACCGGGCGGACTGCATGCGGCGCACCAGGTTGCGCCAGGACACGGCCAGAGCCGAGATCGCCGCGGTGTCCCCGGCCTCGACCAGGTCCTCGACGTGGTTGTTGAGGGTGTGGCCGTCGACCCACTGCATCCGCACCATCGGCCAGGTCCGGCCGTTCACCGTGATCGCGTTGTCGACCCATTGGCTGGTGGCGACATCCTTGGTGAGATCGCGTTCGACGAAGTACCGGTTGAGCGCGGTGTAACGCTGCCGGGTGGCGGCGTCGGGCCGGGTGAGGAACCGCAGCGCCTGGCTCTGCCCGTCGACGGTCGCCTTGAACACGATCGCCGAGGTGCCCGACGCGGGCATCGGGATACCCAGCAACGGGTGCACCTCGAACGTGGCCTGCCGCAAACTGGGATGCTGGAACGCGGCGGCCGGGTTCTGCACCGCGCGGATGTAGTCCTCGGCTGTGGGCATGTCCATCAGAGACACACCACCAACCGGCTCGGCGGGGTGTCGGAAAGCCGCACCCGCAACAAAGTCACGTCGTCGTTGCGCAGCAGCCCACCCGAACGCTGATCCGCCACCAGATCGCTGAACGTCACATCGTGGTCCAGCGATGCGAGCGTCTGCCACAGAGCGTCCTGATCGGTGGCCACCTGCTGCAGCATCCAGTGCGCAAACGCATCCGTGGCAACGAAGAGCAGGTCCCCGGCGAGTAACTGCCCACTGCCGAAAGCAAGCCGGGCCAGCATCTGCCGCAACGCACCCGGCCGGGTGTCCACCCCGTCCGGAACCAGACCGAAATCGTCCACGGACAACGCCGGAAAGTGGCTCAGCAACCGGCCCGCGCGGACATGGAACAACACGGTGTCGCCGAGCGCGGCCGCCTCCCATCGCGGCGCTGGACCGTCCAAACCGGACAACAAACCGCCGACGAAGGTCGCGAAGGACCCGTCGGTACGGAACTTGTACTCCTCGATCACGCTGGCGAACCGGGTCGGCGCTTCAGCGACCCACTGCCGCTGCATCGCCTCGAACCAGCCGGTGAAAGCCTCCGGTGTGATCGAAGGTCCACCGTGGACGAACGAGCTGACCAGCTGCTCCACCCAGCGCAAGGAGTCGTACGCCTCGGTGGCGCCGTCCACGACCACGAACCGGGTCTCGCTGTGCCCGGCGCCGTCCTCCCACTCCCGCGCCGAGTTGCCCTTTTTCTGCCGCTGGAAGGACACGGAGTGCGCGTACATCACCGGTCCCTGATCTCCCCGACCCTGGTGCCGATCTCCAGGAACTTCACCAAGGTCGCCAGTCCGGCGTTGAACACGAAGCCCCGCGCGCCGTCCGGGACGTTCACCAGGCTCGCCCGCGCGTTGGCCACCATGGTCTTGGGCAACGGGCTGGAGATGTCGAACAGCTGCGGACCCGGCTGTGGCAGGCCGTTCGGCGTCACCGGGAACAACACCTCCGGCGACCCGTCGGCGGCGAGGAAGATGTTGAGCAGCAGGGCATTGCCGTCCGAGGTCGCGATCGAGGTGAGCCGGCTCGCCCATTCGGCCAGCCCGGCGCCGTCGAAGGGGTCGTCGGTGACCAGCCCGTCGGTGATGTTGATGACGATCGGCGGGAACGAGTGCGGGTGCGCGGCGGCCCAGTCGTACACGTGCCCGCCCGCGACCGCGATCGCCTGGCACATCGGGGTCCGGTAGCCGAAGACCGGCTCGACCCAGACCGGGATCCGCGCGCCGGGCATCGCGTCGATCGACTCCTCCTCGGCCACCTTGAGCGGACTGGTGAACAGCTGCGGGATGGGCACGATCGGTTGCCCGGCAAGGGCTCCGCCGAGCGCGGACTCGACGCCCTCACCGCCCGCGACCGGGCAGGCGCCGTAGCCGAACACGCCGACGTCGAAGTAGTGCCGGGCCGACCCGCCGACCTCCTTGGTCGACTTGATGCATAGGTCCAGCAGGATCTTGTTGAGCGCACGGGCCGCGCCCTGGGCCAGCGTGCCGCGACTGTTGCCCCAGTCGCGTTTCATCGAGTCGGACCGGTCCAGCAGGAACACGATCAGGCCGGGGTTGGTGCGGGAGAAAGTCTGTTCGTACATCTCGGGGTTCCGTTCGGCTCAAGGGTTCCGGCGACGGCTGACGACGACGGTGGCGGGCCACGCCCGGCCGGGCTGCCACTGCCAGGCGTGGTCGTCGGTGCGGCACCGGAAGGAGAAACCGCCGGCCAGGCGGGTCACGTCGATCTGGAACGACCCGCAGCGCGGGCACTGCACGACCCGGGCGGTGTCGACGTATCCGGCGAGGTCGCGCGGCTTCGGGGCCGGGCGCGCGTCACCGTTGACGCTCGGCTGGGGCGCGGACTTGGTCTGGGTCCACCACTGGCCGCCGCCGGCCGGGGTGTCCACGTCCAGCACCATCCGCGTGGTCGGCTGGGGCTCGTCGGCGGGCGGAGGCTGGAAAGCGGGCCGGGGCGGTTCGGGAACCGGTTCGGGCTCGTCCTCACGGGTCAGCAGCATCGCGACCAGCACCCCGGCGACGACGGCGATCAGCGTCCCGGCCACCTGCCAGGACTCGTCGAGCACACCCAGTTGCCAGGCAAGCGCCGCGCCGACGCAGGCCAGCAGGGCGGTCAGCACCGTGCGCGTGATCATCACCGGCCGCCTTGGTCGAGGGTGAACGTGATGTCGTCGTGGGGGTTGGTGACCGCGCTGGTCAGGCACCGTTCGGTGTCCCGCCGCTCGGTTCGCGGGGTGCGCACGGTCCAGCCCAGGGGCGGCGTCACGCAGACCGTCTTGCCGGTCAGGTCCGTCCGAGGCTGGTACACGCCGGACGCGTCCGGCGGCCCACTCTCCACCGGGGTCACGCTCACCGTGGTCTGGGCGAGCAGAGCCGCGACCTGATCACCTTGCGACCCGGTGAACTCGACCCGCACCCGGCCGTCTTTCGAGACCGTGACAGGGAAATCGGCGTTCGGGCGGTCGGGGAGCGGGGCCGCGGTGCACTCACCGGTCATCGGCGGCGCGGTCACGTGCCAGCGCGCGGGCAGCCGCAGGCAGACCGTCCGGCCGCGGGCCTTGTCCGGCAGCTCATACGTACCCTGAGCCGATAGTTCACCGACCGCCACCGCGCCTGCCTGGTCCCGGATCTCGATCAGCGAGCCGGTCAGCTCGGGGTCGGTCTGCTCGATCCGCAGCGTCGCGGCGCTCGACGGCGCCCCGGTCGCCAGACCCAGGCCGACGGCCACCACGAAGGCCGTGACCAGGGCGTAGACCGGGGCAAGCACTGGCCGGCGCCAGGTCGTCACCGGCACGTGAACTCCAGCACGCTGCCCCCGCTGCCGCTGCGGTTGGGGGTCATGACGAAGACGTAGAAGACCTTGGAAACCCCGTCGTAGGAGCCCTGCACCCGGATGGTCGCGCTCTCGCCCGAGTCCAGCTCGCCGGACGACGGCGACAGGGTGACGCCGTTGGCGATGCCCCGGTCGGCCTGGACGTGGGTGCGCTTGGCCTCGGCGGTCCACTGCGACCGGCCCTGCGCGGTCACGGTGATCTCGGAGTTGATCGAGCCGCACGAGATCCGGTCGCTGCCCTTGATCCTGGCGGTCACGCTGCCGTCCGGGCGCTGGCTGGTGGTCGCCGGTTTCGGGGTCCCGCCTCCGCCGGTCGTCGGCTGCGGCACGTTGTTGTTGTTCCCCCGCGGGGTGCTGGGCGGGTCCGCGCGGTCGAACAGCGAACAGCCGCTCGCGGCCGTGCTGACGGCGACCGCGAGGGCGGTGGTGAGCAGGAACTTTCTCATGGTCAGTTCTCCCCTTGACTGCCAAGTGGGCTCGTCCGCGCCTTGTCCAGCAGCTGGATCAGCTCCAGCCAGCCGCTGAACGGCCGGGCCTGACCGTCCGCGCCGCACACCTGCCCGCGGATCGGCTCGGCATCCGGTACGAGATCGAGGCCGACCCGGATCGGTTGGCGTCCCTGCGCGGCGGTCATGCCGGCAACCGTGCAGGTCAGCGGCGCGCTGGGCATCGTGGTAGGTACCGCAATGTTTGGCCGGCCGACCACAGCATTGTCAGGTTCGCGCAGGTCGGCGCCGAAAAGTCCGTCCGCCGCTGACAAGCTGTTTCCGGCTGCCGTAGGTATGGTCAATCGTCGTGTTGCCCGGCCGTGATCAGCAGATGGCGACGCTCAGCGCCCTGGTGCGCACGGGCGGCGCGCTGCTTGTTCACGGCCCGCTGGGCATCGGGAAGACGGCGCTGCTGCGGTACGCGGCCGGGCAGGCCGAGGGGCTCGTCGTCGAGACCGCGGGGTACGAGAACGAGTCGGCCATCCCGTTCGCCGCGCTGCACGACGTGGTGCGCCGGCTCGCGCCGGGCGCGTCGCGGCTGCTGGGGCCGCTGGAGGCTGGTCTGGCTGTGCCCGCCCAGGTGCTCCGCCTCTTCGTGGCTTGTGACCGGCCGGTGTTGTGCATTGTGGACGATGCTCACCTGCTCGACAGGCAGTCGTTGGACGTGCTCACCTTCGTCGCCCGCCGGGTGCGCAATGAGCGTGTTTGTCTGCTTTTCGGCTGGTGCGACGACGAGAGCCCGCCGGTGTCAGGCATCCCCGCGCTCCGGCTGCCGCCACTCGACCGCTCTGCCAGCGAGGAGATCCTGCGGGCCAGTGTTTCCTCGCCGGACGTGCGGGCGATTCTCGCCGAGGCCGCGCACGGCAACCCACGTGCGCTGATGGATCTCGCGGCCGCGCCGACGCCGGTGCTACCGCCGGAGGGCCGTCTTTTCCAGGCCTACCAAGCACGTCTGGACCGGCTGCCGATGGGCACGCGATGGCTCGTCCTGCTGGCCGCAACGGAGTCCGATGTGGACATACTCGGGCGGGCGGATGACCTGGACGCGCTGGAGCCCGCGGAACGAGCCGGGATCGTCCGGATCGTGGGCGGCACAGTGGTGTTCCCGCAGCCCTTGATGCGGTCTGTCGCGTACGAATCGGCGCCGCTCGCGCAACGCCGGGCGGCGCACCGACGTCTCGCCGAGGCGTTGGATCCGGCGACGCACCCGCTTCAGCACTTTCTCCACGTGGCCGCCACCGTGACCGGCCGCGACGATCGGCTTGCCGCACAACTGGAACGTGCGGCGGGCAATTCCGCGTCCGCGCTGGAACGGGCCGCGCAGCTGACGACCGACCCGGCTCTCGCCGCGGGCCGGATGGTCGCCGCGGCCAGGCTTGCCTGGCGCGCGGGCGAACCGGCCCGGGCCAGGATCCTGCTGCGCCGGGTGGACACGGAAGCTGTTGATGTGCAGGCGGAATCTCGCGTGCTGGCCGGTGAGATCGAGCTGCGAGCCGGGATCGCGGGCACCGCGCGCCGTACGTTCCTCGCCGCGGCTGGTGAGCTGGTGAGCCGCGACCGGCAGCTCGCGCTCGGCGCGCTCATGCGGGCCGGTGAGGCGTTGTGCCTGGCCGGTGGCTACTCCCGGTACCCGGACATCGCCCGGCGCGCCCGAGCCCTGCGTCAACCAGCGGAAACACCCGCGGTGGCGGCGATGTTCGACTACTTCGACGCGTTGTCCGCGACCTTCCAAGGTGATCACCGCCGTGCGCTCGGCCCGTCGAAGCGGCTGCTCGCCGTCGCGCCCACGATGGCTGACGCCGATACGTTGACCCGCACCAGCATGGCGGCGATCTTCCGCGGTGACGAGGCCGAGGCGCACCGCCTCGCCACCCGCGCCGCGCGGATCGCTCGGACCACCAATGACGTTCCGGGTCTGCCCCAAGCCATGGAGGTCGTCTCGCTGGCGGAGTTCGCGCTGGGGCGGTTCGACAACCTCGCGACCGCCCTCGATGGGCTGCGGCTGGCCAGAAACAGCGGCCAAGGCACGCTGGCGAGCAACTACCTGGCCCTGCTCGCGGCCACCGCGGCGATGACCGGTGATCGCGAGACCTGCCGGAGCAGGCTGCGCGAGGCCGCGGATCTGACGACCGGCCGCGCCAAAGCCTTCGCCGGCTGGGCTTTGGCGGTCCTGGACCTGGCCGAGGGCCGCTACGAGGACGTGGTGCGGCACCTGCGGGGGATCATCACCGACCGCGGCGAAGGCGGGCACCTCATCGTGCACGTCGCCGCCACGCCCCACCTCGTCGAGGCGGCCGTGCGCTGCGGACGCCACCCGCTCGCGCAGGACGCGCTGCGGATGTACGACTCCTGGGCGGAAAGCACCCGGAACCCGCACTGGCTCGCCTTGTCGTCCCGATGCCACGCCCTGCTGGCCGGGAGCGCAGCCGAGGCCGAGGCCCGCTTCGGCGAGGCGCTGGAACGCCATCGGCTGAGCCCGAACGAGTTCGACACCGCCCGCACCGGCCTGCTGTACGGCCAGTACCTGCGCCGGAAGCGGAAACCCAAGGCGGCCCGCGAGATCCTGCACTCGGCACTGTCCACTTTCAACCGTTTCGACGCGCGACCCTGGGCCGAGCGGGCCACTGCGGAGCTCCGCGCGGCTGGACATCCGGTCGAGACACGGGCCACGACAGGCGAACTGACGCCGCACCAGGAGCAGATCGCTTTGCTGGTGGCCGAAGGCGCGACGAACCGGGAAGTGGCGGCGCGGATGATGATCAGCCCCAGGACGGTCGACCACCACCTGCGCAACATCTTCGCGAAACTCGGTATCCGCTCCCGCGTCGAGCTGACCAAGCTGATGCGCTGAAGCGGGCCGGGATCAGAGAGGGCATCCCGGCCCGCCTTGGTGCCCCCAGACGTCAGCAGGCGTTGGTTCGGAAGTCGGACACCGCGGTACCGGCGAACCCGCAGGTGAACGGCGCGAACCGGGTATCGGCGCTGACGAAACGCTTGAACCAGGACACAAGCGCCCGGGACACCGTGGGATTGGCTGTAGTGGGGAAGAAGTGGTCCGCGCCCGCGAGCTCCACATAGGACTTCGGACCGCTCAACGAGGTGTAGAAGGGGATCGCGTGCCCGCTGGGGGCCGCGATGGTGTCGTTCTGGCCGCCGATGATCGCCACCGGCTCGGTGACCTGGCTCCAGTTCTTGGTGGTGTGCCACGGCGCCAGCGGGACACCCGCCTTCACGGTGCCGGTGGTGTCCTTGGCGAGCGCCTCGAGCGTGCCACCGCCGCCCATGGACCAGCCGGCCACGCCCCGCCTGGTCCCGTCGACCTTGTCCCGCACCGCTGCCGGGGAGACGTTCACCGCCCAGTTCAACGCCGCCAACAGCTGGTCACCGCGCGAGGGCGGGAAGTCGAAGCCGCTGTTGGTGTTCGCGCCCACGACCACGAAACCCCAGGACGCCACCCGTGGACCGATCCAGCTGATGCTGTTCCAGTCGGACAGGAATCCGGGAACCACGGCCACCACGGGATACTTGCCCGCGGTGGTCGGGTAGTACACCGTCCCGCCGCCGAACCCGGACTGGCCGGTGATCGGGCTTGAGGTGGTGGCGAAGCTGCCGTTGCCGGTGATGTTCGCCGCGGTCGGCGCCTGGCCGATCTCGTCCGCGTACACGGGCGCGGTGAGACCGCCCGCGAACAGCGCCAACGCTGCGGTGACCGTGGTCGCCGCTCTCCTGAACAGGTGCCGTCTGGACATCGGTGACTGCACTCGGGCTCCATTCCACGCAGGGGAGGGAACCGCCCGGGTTCCCGTGGACCGCCATCGTGAGCGCGGACCCGCCGTTCGTGCATCGGCGAAACCACCGGCCTTGACAAAGAAGTCGTCGGGTGCGTCGTTGGGCGCGCGGCGGGAAGGGGTTACTGTCCTTGCGGAACCCGGGCTCTGGGAGGACGCGATGATGCGCCGAATCGCCTTGCTGGTGGTCGCCTTTCTGTTGTGCGGCACGTTCTCCGCGTCGGCCGATCCGTTCGGCGGCGGGCTCCGGGTCGAGGTGGTGTCCGGACCAGCGCAGTACGTCAGCGGTGGGGTGGCGCGCATTCGGGTGACGCTGCCGCCGTGGGCGCCACTCGCCGCTTCCGTAACAGTGAACGGAAAGGACGTCAGCTCGGCGTTCAAGCCGGACTCCCAGGTGCCGCACGCTCTTGAGGGCGTCGTCCGTGATCTTCCGTTGGGCGCCAGCAAAGTCGAGGCGCGAACACAGCGGTGGGACCGTGCCTCGCTGAAGCTGGTCAACTATCCGATCACCGGCCCGATGTTCTCCGGCCCGCAGCAGCCCGACTTCTTCTGTTCCACGCCCGCCCACCTGGCCGGATTCGACCTCACCGGCCCGTTCCTGGATGGCAACTGCTCGCTGACCACGCAGGTCGGCTACTACTACATGGCCACCAACGGAAGCTGGAAGCCGTTCGACCGCTCCGCCCCGCGACCGGCCGACCTGACCCGGACGCCGTCCGGCGCCGATTTCGTGATCCGCTGGGAACGCGGCACGATCAACCGGTTCATCTACACGATCGCCGTGCTCGACCCGGACGGCAGCGGCCCGGCGGCGCTGCCGCGCTGGAACCGAAAGCTGATCTACTACTTCGGCGGCGGTGTCGCCATCGGCCACTACCAGGGTTCCAACAACGCCAGCGAGTCCCGGTACACCTACGGCCTCGGCCAGGGGTACGCGATCGCGTGGTCGACCGGCACGAAGACCAACACGCACTACAACATGGTGCTAGGCGGCGAGACCGCGCTGATGGTCAAGTCGCGGTTCGTCACCGAGTACGGCACTCCCAGGTTCACCATCGGCCTGGGCGGTTCGGGCGGCGGCATCCAGCAGTACCTCTACGGCCAGAACCACGCCGGTCTGCTCGACGGCGCGGTGCCGCAGTACTCGTACCCGGACATGGTCACGCAGACGATCCACGTCGGTGACTGTGAGCTGCTTGAGCGGTGGATGGACCAGAAGGTGCTGGCGGACCCCACTTCGAAGTGGCGGACGTGGACCAACCGCACCCTGCTGGAAGGCCTGGCGTCCTCGGACACCGTGGCCAACCCGTACCAGCCGTTGACACCTTGGCTGGCCACCCCGGGTTCGACCGAGTGCATCAAGGGCTGGCGCGGGTTGTCGCCGTTGGTGTTCAACCCGAAGTTCGGCACTGCCCCGGGAATCACCCCGGAGCAGCAGGCCAAGGTCGAGTGGACACACTGGAACGACGCCGTGAACGTCTACGGCCGCGACCCGGTGACCGGCTTCGCGCGGTCCACTTGGGACAACGTCGGTGTCCAGTATGGACTCGAGGCGCTGGTGGACAAGCAGATCACCCCGGCGGAGTTCCTCGACCTGAACGCCACCGTCGGCGGCTGGAAGGGGCCGGAGCAGGCGGTCCAGGAGGGCTGCCCGTACATCCCCACCTCATGTCCGTCCGATGTGGATGTCTGGAGTGCGCGCAACGCCACGGTTCCAGGGCCTTCCGGCGTGGCGCCAAGAACTGCGGGAAGCGTCGACGCGATGCGCGCGGCCTACCGGTCCGGCATGGTGTTCGACGGCAGGATCGATATCCCGATTCTCGACTGGCGCCACTACCTGGACGGCGAGCTGGACATGCACAACGCCCGCCAGTCGTTCGCGTCCCGGCAACGCATCCTTGACCGCCACGGCAACAACGCCGCCAACCAGGTCATCTGGTTCACCGATGCCCGCCCGGCGCGCGCGTTCGACCAGACCCCGATGGCCCTGGCCGTGATGGACCAGTGGCTGGAGAACCTCCGCGCCCACCCCTGGCGAGGCGTGGCGGGCAACAAACCCGCTGACGCCGTCGACAGCTGTTTCGCCACCGACGGTTCCCTCCTCTACCGCGGCGCCGACGCCTGGCGCGGCATCCTCGACTCCGCCCCGGCAGGCCCTTGCACCCAGCGGTTCCAAATCCACGGCACCTCCCGGACCGTCGCCGGCGCCCCCTTCGACGAACAGCACTACAAGTGCGCCCTCCAACCCATCGAACTCGCCTTCATCCGCGGCCTCTATGGCTCCTGGCACCCCACCCGAACGGAGTTCGACCGCCTCAGGCAGATCTTCCCCACCGGCGTGTGCGACTACACCCGCCCAGACATCGGCCGCCCCCGCGGTTTCTAGCGCGTGCTTCACCGCTAGGAGCTGCTGCGGTTCCCTGAGTCCGTAGGCCGTTCTTCGTGGGCTTGGCGGGGCACCGGGCGGCCATGCGCAGGGTTTCCACGAAGGCGTCGGCGATGCGTTCGGCTTGGGACCGGTCATCGGCACGGTCGGTGGGCCGCTGCTCGCCCTTCTTGATCACCGGGTGGAGCAGATGGGCGTCTTCGGCGGGCAGATGGCCACGGAAGTCGAGGCCGCGATCCCGGCGGGCGCGGATGTGCAGCATCCGGTCGGGCTGCTTGGGCTCCAGATCGGGCAAGTCCTTGAGGGTTTTGCGGATGACATCCACTGCCTCGGACCCGAGGTCGCCAGCAGCCAGCGCGGCGGAGGTGGCGGGCAGGGCGGGCTCGATCACCGACCCGGTGGGTGTGATGCTGGCGAACAGCGCTTCGGCTTGCGCCAGGCGGCGTTTGGCTTCCTTGGGCGAGATCCGCAACGCGTGCACGAGCAGCGCGGCGGGGTTGGAGTAGCCGAGGTCATTGGCGAGGCCTTGATTGTTCAGGTAGGCCACCAACTCCAGCCCGGTGTACTCGATCCGCCGACCCTGCGCCTCAACGTCCTGCAGGGCAGCGACTGTCTCTTCTCCCGGGATTGGTGACCCCCTTGTCCCACGGGCAAAGCGCGGAAGCGCACCAGACCCCGCCTTCGTGCCCTGTCCCTCTGGGTGGCGCTGCCGCGCGGCGAGCGCTCTCTTTTCACCCAGCCGAAGGATGCCCGCCCAGAACAGCGGCAGTGAACCCAGCGTCAGCCGCAAGCGAGACAAGCTCATCGGCACGCGAAGCGGCCAACAGCACGAGCGGGTAACAGTCAGACTCAATGTCAAGCACGGCGAGCGCAGTGCCCGCCTCCCGCAGCCTGGCCCCCGCGAATTCGAGAAAGTCGTAGGTCGGCAGATCGGTGTCGTCGAACCACACCCAGGCAGACGGCCCAGGACTGGAGCGAAGTTCGCGGAGCTGACCAACGATGTCCCCGGGATCCTCCTTCCAGTCGACCTCCGCCAGCAGACCATGGTCGGTGAGGGCGTTCACCAGGGCGATCCAGGCCAGCTCCGGCTCCGCCTCATCGATGCCTCGCTCATCGAGGCGGTCGGCGTGGGCCTGCAGATACCCCGAGGGGTCGGTGTGCGCGTGGTCCACCAGCGCGGCGACCTCCGGGGCATCCGGTGCCAGGAGGGTGGCGATGGCGTTCAGCGCGTCTCGGGCGGGCAGTGGCACGCGGGGCTCCTCGATGTGGAGTAACAGGCGGCAAACGATAGCTGCATGGCCCTGGGCTGGGGATTCGCTGTCGTTGCCAAACGTGGGGCGAGTATGAAGTAATGTCGCCTTCGGTCACACGGAGGCTCGTTCATGGAGACACGCTCACGGCGCCGCTCGTCGGTGGTGATCCTGAGCGCGCTGCTGGTGATCGCGGTGGGCGGCTGGGCGGGGATCCAGTACCTGCGCACCAGGCTGGGCGGCGATGGGTGTGACAACACCACGCAGCTGGCGGTGTCGGCCGCTCCGGATATCGCGCCGGTGCTCACCGAGCTGGCCCGTTCGGTCCCTGAACAGGACTGTTATGCCGTGAGTGTGTCCGCCAGCCCGTCTCCGACGACGGTGGAGGCGCTCGCGAGTGGCGCGGGCGGCGCGGATGTGTGGGTACCCGAAGCAAGCACTTGGTTACTCCAGGCGCGCGACGCCGGTGCCTGGAACCTGCCCGAGTCCGGGCAGTCGATAGCCAGTTCACCGGTGGTGCTGGGGCTCACCGGCAAGACAGCCGAGAAGTACGGTCAGTTCCCGGCCTGGCAACCGATCCTCGACCACGAGGCGGTCGGGCTGCCGGACCCGGCCCACGACGCGGCCGGGATCGCCGCCCTGATCGGGGTCCGGAAGCTGAGCAAGGACGACGCCGCGTTCACCGCCGCGATGCGCAAGCTCTCCCCGCCGCAGCCGGCCGTCGAGCCCATGTCCGAGCAACATGCGGTGACCCACGACCTCGTCCCCGCCTACGCCGACGTTCCGGGGTTCGACTACCCGTATGTCCTGCTGCCCAAGGCTTCCGAGGCCGCCCGGCAAGCGGCCGAACGGTTCCTCAAGGTGTTGCTGGACCAGGGGTCGACGCAGTCGTTCGCCAGCGCGGGTTTCCGCACCCCCGACGGGCAGGTGCGCTCGCCGAAGCAGGGCGTCAACCCGGCGACGCGACCAGTGGCCGAACCGGCGCCCGACGCCATGTACGGCGTGCTGCAGGCCTGGGCGGGCGCGAACCTGAGCGCGCGGATCCAGGTCCTGCTGGACGTTTCCGGTTCGATGGCCGCGACCGTGCCCGGCACCGGCAAGAGCCGGATGGAGCTGACCATCCAGGCCGCGATCCAGGGTCTCGGGCTGCTCAAACCGACCACCGAACTGGGGTTGTGGCTGTTCTCAACGAAACTCGACGGCGACAAGGACTACCAGGAGCTGCTGCCGGTACGCGCGCTGTCCGACCAGATCGCCGCCGGCGGGGTCGAGAAGCTCAAGGCGGTGAAGCCGAAGCCCGGCGGCGCCACCGGGCTGTACGACTCGATCCTCGCCGCGTACCAGAGTGCCCGGCAGAACTGGAAGTCCGGCCGGATCAACCTCGTCGTCGTGCTCACCGACGGCCGCAACGAGGACAAGGACGGGATCAGCCTGGACAAGCTGAAGGCGGAGCTGGCCAAGCTGCAGGACCCGCGCAAACCCCTGCCGGTGATCGGCATCGGCGTCGGCCCGGACATCGACGCGACCGAGCTGCAGGCGGTGTCGAACGCGACCGGCGGGCAGTCGTTCGCCACGGCCGATCCCCGTAAGATCTCCGATGTCTTCTACCAGGCGCTGAGCAAGATCATGTGCCAGCCGCCGACCTGCAAGAAATAAGGGGGAGTTCGTGCTGGTCGAGGCCGATAGACAGGTGACCAGGGCGAAGGTGCCGCCGATCGTGCTGGCGGCCTTCTTCGCGGGGCTGGTGCCGTTCGCACTGCACACCTGGGCCGCGCTGCACGGCAGCCTGGCCCAGGACGACTTCCTGATCACCTACCGGGCCGGCACCTCGGGCCTGTTCGACCCCGGCTACCTTTTCCAGGACTACCAAGGACATCTCGCGCCCGGCTGCTTCCTGCTGACCTGGTTGCTGACCGCGTGGGCGCCGCTGAACTTCGCGGTGCTGACCATCCCGCTGCTTCTCATGCAGGCGGCCACGCTCGTGTTCTTCTGGATGCTGCTGGTGCGGTGTTTCGGGCGGCGGTGGGCGCTTCTGGTGCCGTTCACCGTGTTCGCCGCGTCGAACCTGGTACTGGTGCCGACGTTGTGGTGGGCATACGGGATCCAGATCCTGCCGGTGCTGCTGGGCATGGCCGCCGCGCTGTACTCGCATGTGCGGTATCTGCAGGACGGCGGCCGCTGGTGGGGTGGGACGGTCGCCTGGACCGTGTTCGGGCTTTCCTTCTACGAGAAGGCCGTCTTCATCCCGATCATGGTCGCCGGGATCACCGTGCTGCTGCGGGAACCGCTGCGCAAGCACCTCAAGCTGTGGGCGGCGCTGGGCGCAGTGCTTGTGGGGTATGTGGTTCTGCTGCTTTCGGTGACGACGAGCCAGGTGGCGCACGGCGAGGGTGACGTCTCGGCGGGCACGGTGGCGGACCTGATCGGCCGGATGCTCGGTGACACCCTCCTGCCGGGACTGCTTGGCGGGCCGTGGTCCGGACCGGGACCCGGGGCGACGTGGAACCCATCGCCGATCTTCGTGAGCGCCGGGCTGCTGGTCCTGGCCGTGGTCGTGGTGGTGATCAGCCGGAAGTCGTGGCGGGCGTGGGCGTTGCTGGGCGGCGTGACCGCGGCGGACATCGGTCTGGTGACCGCGACCCGGTTCACCGACGTCGGTCCGGCCCTGGGCAACGATCCCCGGTATGTCGCCGAGCTCGCCATGATCGCCGCGTTGTGCGGGGCGTTCGCGTTCCTGGGACCGGATGGCGGCAGCGCGCGGGAACGCCCGCTGGCCCTGGGCATCACCGGGCTGCTCGTGCTGAGCTCGGTCGTCGCGTTCCAGAACCTGGCTCCCGCATTGAGGTTCTCGCAGTCCAGCCAGTACCTGGGCAACGTCCGCGCGGCCGTGGCGGCCGATCCGGAACTGGTGCTGTACGACACCTTCGTGCCCCGCGATGTCATGCACGAGTGGTTCGCGGACAACTCGCGGGCGTCTCATGTGGTCGGTCTCGTGCCGGGCATCAAATTCGACCAGGCCGCGCTGCGGATCCACCAACTCGACGACACCGGTACGCCCAGACGGATCACTGGCGTTGAGCCTGATGCCCGAAGCCGGCCCGGTCCCGTGAAGGACTGCGGCTACCTGGTCAACGAGGACCCGGTCCGCATCCCGCTGGACAAGCCGCTGATGGGCCGGTTCCTGATGAAGCTCGACTACTTCACCTCCGACGGCGGCGAGGGAACCGTTGAGGCAGGCGGGAAATCGCAGAAGGTCTGGTTCCCCGGCGGCCTGCACTCGGTCTTCGTGCCGCTGGACGGGCTGTTCGACAGCGTCACCGTGCAGCTCGTCGGCAAGGGCGCGCCGATCTGCGCGGCGACCCTGGACATCGGCAAACCGGTGACTCAGTAGGGGTCGTACGGGCTGTCGTGGCCGAACAGCCGGGCGACCGGGCGAAGCCGCAGCCGCAGCAGCACTTTGATGCCGACGTTCCGGACGAACCAGGGCAGTTGCGCCACAACGCGCAGCCGGTCCTTCATGGACGGTGGCGTCACCCGGAACCGGGCCAGTGACGTGGCTCTGTCCACATAGGTGTACCGGTTGCCGAACAGCACCTTCGCGATCGTGCCCAGCGTGACGCCGATCGACGAGAAACAGTCGTGCACCAGGACTTCCGCGCCCGGCGGCAGGTGTGCCGACCAGCGCAGATCGTCGGTGTAGGTCCAGTAGTCGTGCTTGCCGTCGACGTACAGCAGGTGGAACGGGCGATCCCAGTGCGGGCGCAGCTTGGTGCTGTACCCGCAGACCAGTTCGACCACGTCGTTGAGCCCGGCGGCGGCGATGTTCTCCTCGAACCGTTGCCGGGTGGGCGATCCGCCGAACAGCTTGCCGTCGACGAACGGGTCCACCGCGATGACCGTGGCCCCGACCGTGCGAGCGGCCGTGCCCAGGACGACCGTGGATCTGCCCTGGTGGCTGCCGATCTCGAGGATGACGTCGCCCTTTTCCAGCCGGCGCGCGGCATCCCACAGCGCCCGGCCCTGTGCCTCGGTCATCCAGCCCTTGACCGGTTCGGCCAGTGCCCATGCGTCGGCGAACCCGTCATGGAGTTTCTCGCTGATAGCGCACCTGCCTGGGCCGCCGGGGAAGATCGTCGGTCTATCCTAGCCACCCGGAGGCTTAGGATCTACTCGATGGTAACCACCCGCGAACGGACCCGGGACAGGCCGGCACCGCCCGCTGCCCGGCGGTTCTCGCCGCTCAGGGTCGTTCGCAGGCCCAGTACCTGGATCGTGCTGGGCCTGGCCGTGCTGTCGTTCGTGCAGCGGCCGGGCAAGACGACGTTCGACACCAAGCTGGACCTGTCGGTCGACCCGGTCGCGTTCCTCGCCCGCGCTATGCATCTGTGGAATCCCGAGGCGACCAGCGGCGAGCTGCAGAACCAGGCGTACGGCTACCTGTTCCCGATGGGCCCGTACTTCGCGCTGACCCACCTGGCCGGGATCCCGGAGTGGATCGCGCAACGGCTGTGGTGCGCCCTGCTGCTGGGTCTCGCGTACTTCGGCGCGTTGCTGGTGGCCAGGGCGCTGGCGATCGGCACCGAACCGGCGCGTCTGGTCGGCGCGACGGCCTATGCGCTGGCGCCCCGGATCATGACCGAGATCGGCCCGCTGTCAGCGGAAATGCTGCCCGCGGTGTTGCTTCCGTGGGTGCTGCTGCCGTTGGTCCGCGCGGACCGGATCCGCTCGCCGCGCCGCGCGGCCGGGCTGTCCGCGCTCGCCGTGCTGTGCATGGGCGGCATCAACGCCGCCATGGTGGTGATGGCGCTCGTTCTGCCCGGATTGTGGCTGTTGACCCGGACTTGGACCCGTGAGCACGTCAAACTCGTGCTCTGGTGGGTGGGTTTCGTCATCGGCGCGACATTGTGGTGGATTCTGCCGCTGTTGCTGCTCAGCGAGTACAGCCTGCCGTTCCTGGACTACATCGAGTCCGCGGCCAACACCACCGCGCCGATGTCGTTGTTCCAGGCCTTGCGAGGGACGAACCAGTGGGTCGCCTACGTTGTCCAGGGCACGCCGTGGTGGCCCTCGGGCTGGGTGCTGGTCGACAACCCCGTGCTGATGGCGGGAACCGGCCTGGTCGCGGCCGTCGGCCTGTATGGGCTCGCCCGCGGCGGCCTGCCGGAACGCCGTTTTCTCGGGTTGAGCGTCCTGTTCGGTCTGACGCTGTTGACCATCGGTTACGTGGGCACGCTGGACAGCCCGCTGGCCGCGCCGGTGCGGCACCTGCTGGACGGGCCGCTGGCCGCGCTGCGCAACGTGCACAAGTTCGAACCGGTGCTGAGACTTCCGCTGACGCTGGCGTTCATGCACGGCATCGCCAGCACCGCGAAGGCCTCGCGCCGATGGATGCGGCCCGCGCTCGGGATGGTGCTCGTGGTGGTGCTGGCCGCGCCCGCGTGGCTGTTGCTGCTGCGACCCGGGCCGGGCTGGGATGAGGTTCCCGGGTACTGGCGGGACGCGCTCGCCTGGGTCTCGAAGACGGACGCGAGGGCGCGGACGTTGCTGCTGCCCGCGACCGGGTTCGGCGAGTACCAATGGGGCCGCACGGTCGACGAACCCGCCCAGGCGCTCGCGACAAGCCCTTGGGCGATCCGCAACCAGGTGCCGTTGGGTTCCGAGGGCAACACCCGGCTGATGGACACGGTCGACGCCGCGCTGGCCGACGGCCGCGGTGATCCCGGCCTCGCCGGGCTGCTTTCCCGCTCGGGCTACCGGTTCCTGATGCTGCGCAACGACATCGACCGGGACCGGCTCGACGCTCCGGCGGTGTCGACGTTGCGGTCCGGTCTGGCCGGGTCGCCGGGGATCAGCAAGGCGATGGAGTTCGGGCCGCTGGAGATCTACCAGGTGCAACGGGAGGTGCCGCTGGTCAGCGTGACGTCCTCAAAGGACATCCCGACCGTCAGCGGCGGCCCGGAGTCGTTGCTGCCGTTGCTCAACTCCGGTCAGCTCGACCCCGCCACACCGGCCGTGCTCACTGGCGACGGCGGCTCGCCGACCGGTCCGCGTCTGGTCACCGACGGTCTGCGCCGGGCCGAACGCAACGTCGCCGGTGTGCGGGACAACCTCAGCCAGACGCTCACCGCCACCGAACCGACCCGGTTGCCACGCGCCGCAAGCGATCTGCTGCCCTTCCCTGGTCAGCAGCACCAGACTGTGGCCGCATACCGGGGGATCCGGTCGGTCACCGCGTCCACGGCGGCCTCGTTCGCCGACTCGTTCGGCGGCGTGGACCCGAGCTACCAGCCGTTCTCGGCGATCGACGGCGATCCGCGCACGGCCTGGCACTCGTCGTCGTTCACCGGGCCGATCGGCCAGTGGCTGGAGGTCGAGCTCGACACGCCGCGGCTCGTCGACTCGGTCGACCTGACCTTCGTCGACGACATCCGGGTCGGCTGGCCGCCCACCCGCATCCGCATCACCACCGACAGCGGGTCGATCGAGCAACAGGTGGCCCGCGGCGACGGCCCGCACAGCTACACGACCGTCCCCGGCCTGACCCGCAAGGTGCGGATCACGTTGCTGTCGCTGGTCGTCGGCCGCACGGACGGCAACGTGGGCATCGCCGAGCTGAAGATCCCCGGCACCGACCCGCAGCGCGCCCTGGAGGTGCCCGCCGACCTGCCGCCGGGAGCGGCGCCCGGGTTCGCGTTCACGCGCGGTGCCCAGCCGCGCTACGCCTGCGTGAACGACGAAGGACACCTCCGGTGCGACGCGAACCTTGCCAAACAAGGGGAGGAGCCCGACGGCGTCCACCGTCTCTTTGCCACGCAAGCCAAGGCCGCGTACTCGTTCGGCGGCACCGTTGTGCCCGCGACCGCCGGTCTGCCGCCGATGTCGTTGCCCGGCGTCAAGGTCACGGCCAGCTCGCAGCTCGGCGGCGACCCGGCCACAGGTGGGTTCGCAGCGGTAGACGGCGATCCGACGAGCGCGTGGATCCCGGACCTGACCGACATCCGCCCGACGCTGACGTTCGAATGGCCCAAACCGCACAAGATCACCGGCATCTCCATCGCGACCGACGCCGGTGGCACCGCGAAAACGCCGGTCCGGCTGGAACTCGCGACGCCCACGGCGAACCAGATCGTCGAGCTGCCCAACGGGTCGGCCACGTTCCCGCCCATCGAGACGACTCAGCTGTTCGTCCGGCTGATCGCGTCCGACGATGACCGGCGCATCCAGCTGGGCATCGGGTCGCTCACGTTCACCGGCGATGCCATGCCCGCGCCGCAGACCACGTTCGAGCTGCCCTGCGGGGCCGGGCCGAACGTGCACCTGGACGGGTTCGACTACAAGACCTCGGTGCGCGGCACGCTCGCCGACTGGAACGCCCACCGGCCGGTGGAACTGCGTGCCTGCCCGGACTCGCAGGGCGGGGTCGAGCTCGACCCCGGCAGCCACGAGATCCGCGCCGACCGGTCGGACTCCTTTGTCGTGCAAGACCTCTGGCTCAAGCCGGGCACTGCGCCGCCGGCTCCGGCCGCGCATCGGCCGGTGGACGTGCTCAGCTGGGAGTCCACCTCGCGTGAGGTCCGGGTCGGTCCCGGTGACGACGCGGTGCTTGCCGTACCGGAGAACGCGAACGCGGGCTGGGTGGCCACAGTGGACGGTAAGCCGCTGGCCAAGACCCGGGTGGATGGCTGGCAGCAGGCGTGGATCGTGCCCGCGGGCTCGGGCGGGGTCGTTTCGCTGGCCTTCACCCCGGATACGCGCTACCGGACCGGTCTGCTGATCGGCGCGGTGGCGATCTTCCTGCTGCTGGTGCTCGTGGCGTTGCCGGTGCGGCGACGGCCGATCTCGGTCGCTTCGGGCGGTGCGACGGTGGCGACGGTCGCGTTGATCGCGGTTCTGGCTGTGCTGGGCGGAATGCTGCCGATCGTTCTGTTGATCGCCTGCCTGCTGGTCCGCCAGTTCAGCGAACGGGCGCCCCGGCTGCTCGCGCTCACCGGGATGGTGGTCGCGACGGGGATCGCAGTGACCGGACGGCTGCTCGGCCACGGTCAGGAATGGGCGTACATCCTGGCGACGCAGACCGCGTTGCTGCTGGCCGCCGCCGCGGTCGTGGCGTCGTCGGTGGACTGGTTCCCGGCGCGCAAGGAGTCAGTCGCGGCGGGTCCGGATCTCGACGATCGCACCGGCGAGAGCGAGCCCGCCGACACAACAGGCCGAGACGGTGACCACCTGAGCGGCGGAGGCGTGCAGCCACGTCGTGACCAGTACGGTCTCGGCCACAACGGCAGTCCACATGAGGACGGTTACCCGACGATCCCCATCCGCCAGACGCGAGAACAGGAGGATCTGCACGAGCGCCAGCATCGATCCGGTGAGCGCGAACGGCCATACCGCCATGGTGCTCCCCGCGTACCCCGCCCCACCGATGATCGCTAGCAGCCGCGGCCCGAGCACGACACACACCAGCAGCACCAACGCGTCGAGCCCGGCGCACACGGCGAGCGCGATCGGCAGGACGCGCCGCGAGCCGTGCGCGAGCCGGGGGAGGACCAGGACGCCGACGGCCTGCGGCAGCCAGTAGGCGATCTTCGTGACGATCGCGCCGAGGGCGTACTCGCCCGCCACCGCGGCGGGAAGCGTGTGCCGGGCCAGCACGAGGTCGAGGTTCACCAGCAGCACCAGCGCGAGCATCGCCTGTGCCGCGTGCAGCACCTCACCAGCGCGAGCCCCGCGGGCCGGGCGCGGCCTGCCGCAGATCACCCAGCTGGTCACCACGACCAGGAACGAACCGATCGCCGTACCCGCGAGCGCACCCGTCGCACTGCCGGTCACCAGCAGACCGGCGAGCGTGCCGCCGACCTTTCCGGCGCCTTCCAGCGAGATCAGCCCGGCCAGCGTGGCGAACCGCTTGCCGCCCTGCAACAGCCCGTGGAACAGGCCGAGCAGCGTCAGCGGGCCGAGTGCGGCCGCGAGCAGCAGCGCGGGCGCGAGCGAACCGAGGTGCAGCACCGGAACGAGCACCGGCGTCAGCGCCAGTCCCAGGCCGCCGACGACCGCGCTCGTGGTCAGGCCCAGCGCCATCAGGGTTCCGGTGGACTCGGCCTTGCGGGCCACCCGCAGCGCCACGATCGTCTGCAGGCCCATCGCCGGCACCACGCCGATGACCAGCACCGCGAGCAGCGAACTGAGCTCACCGAACGCACTGGGCGCCAGGATCCGGGCGGCGACCAGGCTCAGCACGTAGCTGCCGGCGTTGTTGACGGCGAGCGCGAGCGAGACAAGGATCGCCGAGACCCGCTCGTCGGCCCTCACCTCGGTCAATGACAACGGAGTACTCCTCGTTACCGGCCAGTAGGGATGCGACCATAGCCAAGATGGACGCGGAAAGGGAGGGCCGTTGGGCGTAAAGGCAACGCTGGCCGCGGTCAGCGGCGCGCTCACCCTCCTGGTCGTCACGCCCTTGCTGGGCCGCGGTTTCGTGCTGAGCTACGACATGGTGTTCGCGCCCCGGCTGTGGTTCGGGCCGGACGCGTTCGGCGCGGGCTCGTCGCTGGCCCGTTCCGTGCCTGCTGACGCTGCCGTCGCGCTCGTCACGACGGTCCTGCCCGGCGACATCGTGCAGAAGTTCGTGCTGGCGCTCGCGATCTTCTTCGCCGCCTACGGGGCCGGCAGGCTGGTACCAACCGAGCGCTTGGGCACGCGGATCGTGGCGGCGACCGGATATGCGTGGACGGCATACTTCGCGGAGCGGTTGTTCATCGGGCACTGGCCGCTGCTGCTGACCTACGCGTGTCTGCCGTGGATCGTCCTGGCTGGACACCGGCTGCGGGATCGCGAGCCGAAAGCCTTGGCGCGCCTGGTTCTCGCGTGTGCTCCCGCTGTGCTCACGCCGCCGGGCGGGATCCTGGCCGCGCTCACCGCGATCGTCGCTGGTGGGCGTCGGCGTCTGGTGCAGACGATCGGCGTCTCCGTGGTGCTGAACCTGCCGTGGCTGGTACCGACATTGCTGCACCCCGGCGGCTCACTGTCCGATCCGGCCGGTGTCCAGGCGTTCAGCGCTCGTACGGAGAGCTGGGGCCCGGCGATTCTGAGCGTGCTGGGCCTGGGCGGGATCTGGAACGGCGATGTCGTGCCGGAAAGCCGCAGCGTCCCGCTGACGCCGATCGTGACGCTGCTGGTGCTCGCGGTCGCGATCGCCGGATTCCGGCCGCTGGCGGCCAGATGGGGCGCCCCGCGAACGCGATCGCTGGTGGCGCTGGGGCTTCTCGGGGTGCTGCTTGCCTCGCTGGCAACCCTGCCGCTCGGCGAGCCGCTGCTGTCCTGGGCGATGAACCACATTCCCGGCGCCGGGCTGCTGCGTGACGCGCAGAAATGGGTGGCCTGGTGGGCTTTGCCGGTCGCGCTGGGGTTCGCGCTGGCGATCGAGGCGGTGGCCGTCCGGTGGCGCGCGATCGTGGTCCCGGCCGCCTTGTTGCCGCTGGTCCTGATGCCGGACCTGGCGTGGGGCGGGTGGGGCCGGCTGGAACCGGTGCGGTACCCGGACGACTGGGCACAGGTATCCACAGTGCTCAGTGGCCGGCCCGGTGACGTGCTGGCGCTTCCGTTGTCAGCCTTCCGGAAGTTCGCGTGGAACGACTACCGCACGCAGCTCGATCCGGCGCCCCGGTTCCTGCCGGACACCGTGCTCATCGACGACACCCTGCGCGTGGGAACCCAGGCGATCGCGGGGGAGGACCAGCGGCTGCAACGTGTTCGCGTGTCAGGGGATCTCGCTGGTGAGGGCATCGGCTGGGTGCTGGTCGAACACGGGACCCCAGGGACCGTCGACCCGCGGTTCCTGCAGGGCGCCACCGAGGTATGGTCCGGGCAATGGCTCACGCTCTACCGCGCGCCGGGCGACCTGAAGCCGGTCACGGTGTCATGGATCCCGGTGATGGCGGCAAATGGAGTAGCGGTTATATCGATCCTGACCGCGCTGTTGTGCTGCATGTTACCCATGCGTAGATTGATCCCGGGCCGGACTTCCCTGCCGCAGAAGGAGTAACCCCCTTGGTCACCTTGATAGGCATCGTCGCCTCCGTCGCCGTAGGGCTCGGCGCCGCCGCCGGTGGCAGCCTGATCCTGATCAACACCTCCGACCCGGACACCACCCAGCAGGTGCAGGTGAAGTTCAAGGATCAGTACAACCCGCTGAAGAACGCGGACACGATCTACGGCAGCCGCTGACCGTCCCTGATGTCCCAGTCGGCGTCCGATCAGGCGCACAGCGTTGTCGGGCTGTACGGCGATCCCACGGTGTCCTGGAGCATCCTGCTGGAGGCCCGGCTGGCCGTGGCGCCGTCCGCACGGGATGTCAGTGACCGGCTGTCCGCAGCGGCGAAACGGTATCCGCACCTCGGCGCGGCTCCCGCGGTCGAGACCATGCGGGCCGCGGACATTCCCGCGGTGCGCGCTCGTTTCGCCGAAGCACCATACGATCGCGGCGAGCCCCTGATCAGGGCCGCGGTCTGCGAGGACGAACCCGCGCTGCTCATCGCCGCCCATCACGGCGCCATCGACGGCATCGGCCTGCTGGCGATGCTCGGGCTGGCGCTGGATGCGCGGATCTCCTCGGGTGCCAGGGGAATCGGCACCCGCTCGGCCGACCGCTCGTTCCTCGTCTCGGCGCTGCAACGGGTCGCCGAGGCGGTGTTCACGCCGCCCACGCGGATCCGGCCGGACAGCACGGGATCGGCGCCCGGTGACGTCTTCACGGCCCGGCACGAGCCCCGGATGCGGTTCAACGCGGCGGAACTGGTCACGGCCGCCGCGCACGCGACCGAGCAGTGGAACGGCGGGCGCGGTGCGCCCCGGGTGGTCGCCGCGATCGGTGCGTCCTATGGCGGCGGCGCCGCACCGGAACCCGTGCGGGACAGCGCGTTCTTCCGGTTGCGGCTCAAGCCCCGCCCGGAACCCGGACAGGTCGGCGAGGCACTGGCCGCGCACCCGCCGGAGCCCGATTTCCCGGCCCGCAGCAGCAGAATCGCGCGGCTGGGCACCCGGTTGCTGGTCGGCCGGCTGGGCTCGACGTTCCTGGTGTCCAACCTCGGCGCGGTGACGGCCCCCGATGAGGTGCGGTCGATCGCGTTCTATCCGGCGGCCAGCGGGCGTTCCGGCGTGGCGTTCGGGGCCGCGACCGTGGGCGGCACCAGCACTGTCACGGTTCGCGCGCGCCGCAAGGACTTCGACGAACGAGCGGCCGGAAGGCTAGCCGACGGGCTGGTCGAGGCGTTGCGGCGTCAGGGTTCGCGGTCGCGGAGCGGATAACGAGGCCACATCGCGCACCAGCGACTCGAACTGCTCGGCGCTGTCCTGCCAGCTGAACCGTTTTGCCCACTCCACACCGGCCTCGCCCATCGCGGTGCGCAGCCTCCGGTCGGCCAGCACCTTCTCGACCTGGGCGGTGAAGTCGGCGAAGTCGTCGGCCAGCAGCCCGGTCTCGCCCTCCACAATGGACTCGGCCACCCCGCCGGCGGACCGGTAGGCCACCGAGGGCACGCCGTGCGCGGCGGCCTCCATGTTCACGATGCCCCAGCCTTCCTTGACCGAAGGGCACAGGTGCACCCACGAGCGGGCCAGCACGTCGTGCTTCTCGTCCTCGCCGAGCCAGCCGTGCAGCCGGACCCGGTCGGCCACACCGCGTTTGGCCGCGTGGTCGCGCAGCACCTCGTACCACGGCCCCTGGCCGACCACCTCCAGCCGCAGCGCGGGCCAGCGCGGGGCGAGTTCGGCGACCACGTCGATGGCGTGCTCGATCCGCTTGTGCGGCACCAGCCTGCTCACCACGACCAGCGTGGGATCGGTGCTGCGGGCCGATTCGCGGGGTGCCGGGGTGTCCAGACCGTTGGGCACCACGGCGATCCGGGACCGGTCGACGCCCAGCGTGACCAGCTCGTCCTTGGTCACCTCGGAAACGGTGACATAGCGGCACTTGCGGAACAGCCGCGGGGCGATCTTGGACTCGATGCCCCAGCCGATCCGGCCCAGCGTCTCGCCCAGCGCGCTGATCCACTGCTCGCGGTGGACGTGGTGGACCAGCACGAGCACCGGGCAACCCGCGACGAGCCGGGCGAAGAACGGCATCCCGTTCTGCACGTCGACCACCAGATCCGCGTCGGACTTGCGGATCGCGCGCAGCGCGTGCGGGTACACGCCGAACTTGTTGCCGCGCCTGCGGTACCGCACGCCGTCGCGCCATTCGCCATGGGTGGCACCGGGATAGGCCGCGCACTGGATCTCCACCCGGTAGCCGGACCGGGCCAGCGACTCCGCCATCCGCTCGACGTAGCGTTCGGAGCCGCCGCCCTCGGGATGTCCGGTGTCGCGCCAGTTGACCAGCAGAACACATGGTCGGCGCATCGAGTTTCTCCAAACCTCTGGCGGCAGGTGCTAGGTTACCGGTGCGTACACAATAGGCGAAACATTCTCGGAAAGCGATGGTTCGATGGTAGGAATCCTTTCGGTCCCCACTCATCGGGCCACACTGAGCAGATCCGTCGCCTTGTTCCGCTCGTTTCTCACCGAGCAGACCGACCCCGACGGTTTTTACCAGACGCTCGCCGGTGACTCCGTCCGCCAGCTCGCCACGCACACCTCGCTGAATGGCCGGACGATGGTCGATGTCGGCGGCGGCCCCGGCTATTTCTCGGACGCGTTCCGCGCGGCCGGAGCCTACTACCTCGGCGTCGACCCGGACGTGGGGGAGCTGTCCGCGCGCGGCACGCCGGGCGAGAACATGGTCCGCGCCAGCGGCACGAAACTGCCCGTACGCAGCGGATCCGTGGACATCTGCTACTCGTCGAACGTGCTGGAGCACGTCAGCGAGCCGTGGCTGATGCTGGCCGAGATGTGCCGCGTGACCAGGCCCGGCGGCACCGTTTTCGCATCGTTCACGCCCTGGTATTCACCCTGGGGCGGACACGAGACCGCGCCATGGCATTACCTCGGCGGCGATTATGCACGCCGGAGATATCGCCGGGTCATGGGAAAGGAACCGAAGAACAAGTTCGGCGAGTCGCTCTTCCCGTTGACGGTGGGTGCCGCACTGCGCTGGGCGAAAACAACACCCGACGCGCAATTGTGTGCCGCATACCCGCGCTACCACCCCAGCTGGGCGATGTGGATAGCGCGGGTTCCTGGCCTGCGGGAAATCGCTTCCTGGAATCTCGTGATGGTCCTGCGCAGGCGCTGACTATCGCGCCAGTGCGTGCTGCGGCGCGGTCTGGTCGTCCGGCGGTGACTGCTTGGCCCGCCGGCCGCGCAGCACCAGCAGCGCGCCGATCAGGATCATCAGCCCGCCGCCGACGCCGAGCGAGATCGGCCCGGTGCTGGTGAGCAGCTCCAGCTTGCCCTTGTTCTCGCCTGCCTGCTTGACCAGGCTCTCGATGGTGGCGTTGTTGAAGGTCAGCGTCCCGTCGAACACCGTCGTGCCGACGAGCTCGCCCGGCTTGCGCAGTTCCTGGTGCTGGTACTGCTGCTGTTTGACGATCACACCGGTGACCGGCTCGACCCACATCGTCGAGGTGCCCTTGAAGTACTGCTGCACGTGGACCGTGTTGGCCGGCTCGTTGATCAGCGAGCCGGGCACGTCCTGCTCGGCGATCTGGGTGTCGGGCACGTCCTGCTCGAACTTGTAGACGTCGACGCCGTTGACCTCGTCGGTGCTGATGAACTTGGCGGTCATGGCCTTGTTCACCGTGTCCTGGTAGACCGAGTAGTCCTTCTTCTCGGTGCCGAAGGGGAACTTGAACTGCAGGCCGGGCTGCGGCCCCTCGTCGATCTTCTCCTCCGGGTCCTTGCCCTCCTTGATCTCCTTGGTCGTGTCGACCTCGGCGGTGAAGGTGGAGCTCGGCGAGCACCGGCCGGCGTCCTGTTGTCCCCGGTAGCCCTCGGCGGTGCGGCGGTCGAAGCAGACCTGCCGCTTGGAGGCGTTGACGACGGTGTTGTCCTTGTCGTCGGTGACCTTGACGGCGAGCAGCCAGACGGCGACGTCGGTGTCCGGCCGCATCTCGGGAACGCTGAAGTTCGCCTGCACCTTGGCAACGGCGGTCAGCTGGGTGTCCTTGCGGATCTCCGGGGTCGGCACGCCGTCCTTCTTGGTCACCGCCAGCACCGTGCCGGCCGGGCCTTCCAGGACCGAGGTGGAGTTCTGGTCCAGGGGGACCTTGGCGACCTTCGGGTACACATAGTTCGGCAACAAGATCGCGACGGCCGCGGCGAAAACGCCCAGCCCCAGCAAAATCAAGCCGAAAACTCGTCGCAACGAATCCTCCTGGGTGCGGCGGCGAACCCGTGATTACCCTCCGGTAACCGGTGCGCAGATAGTGAACCTCTTGTCCGGCAGGGTCAAATCGTGACCAGTGGCGACACTGTCGCGATGCCGCCGGAAGGTGGTACTCCGGCCGCCATTCGGGCCAATCGGCCAAAAATGTTTGTTCCCGGGGACAAGGGGTGTGGGTGGACCCTTCTGTGCCATGGAAATCGGCGCCTATTCGGACTCGATCGCCGACCCCGAGCTCCGGGACGCCGTCGCGGCCGTTGCCTCCCTGCTTTCGTTGCACGGCAACATCATTCGCGACCTTGACGCGGGAAGATCACGGTGGCGCCGGGACCGGCGCGCGCACCGGCCGGACGTCGTCGTGTCCGTGCCCGGCCATGGTCCACAGAGGACGCATGGGCCGGAGGTCGTCCTGACGGTCGGCATCGCGGGCGACGGGCGGGAACTGGCCGTCCGGCTGACCGCGCGCCCGGGCCTCGGCCGGGAGCTGCTCGACCTGGCCGGGATCATCGACGCCGACCAGGCGGCTCAACCGGCGTCCAGGCGCACCGACTCCAGCGCCACGTAGAGCTCGCCGACGTCGATGGGATCGGTGAGGTCGCGCTTGGTCAGTTCCTGCAGGCGCCGCAGCCGGTAGCGAACCGTGTTGGGGTGCACGAACAACTGGTCCGCGGCCTCGCGTGCCGAGCCGTGCCCGGCGAACCACGCGCCGAGTGTGTCCAGCAGGACCTTGCGTTCCGCGGGCGCCAAGGCGAGCACACCCGCCAAGGTCGCCCGCACCATCTCGCGGGTCATCGCCGCCGCGCCCGCGACCAGCGTGGTCACCGGCGAGTCGCCGAACACGCTCACCCCGGCTTTCCCGGCCGGCAAGGACAATCGGGCCACCCGCGCGCGATGCAGGGCGTCCGGGATCTCGAGGGTGCCGCTGAAGGGCCGGCTCATGCCAACAGCGATCGGCAACGACGCCAGCACGTCCCGTACCCGCCGGACGTCCTCGACGCGGTCGATCACGACCAGGCCCGCGTCGCCGGTGTGCCGCCACAACGAGTTCCACCGCCGCGCCCGCAGTGCCAGCTCAACGGTGTTGTGCCAGTCGGGTTCCACCGCCTCGGTCACCACGGCGATGAACATCCCGGTCACCGGCAGACCCAGTTCGGTGGCGGCCTGTTCGAGCTCGGCCGGGTCGGACAGCCGCCCGTGCAACAGGTTCTCCAGCAGCTCCCGCCGCCGCGGTGGTGGTTCGGCGGCGACTTCGTCGTACGCGGTGGTCAGTGCGTCCGAGTAGAGGTCGATGGTGCGCCAGACGGTGGAACTCATTGCCGCCGTTTGCGTCGGGCTGATGTATCCGGGGCCTGCCAAGCCGAGCAGCGCCTCGTAGACGAACATCCCGCCAATCCGGAACGCTCTGAGCACCGCGGTCAGCGGAATGCCCTGCCGCGCCTGCGCCTGCCCGGTCTTGCGGGCGGCGTCCAGCGGCAGCTCCCGGCCGTCGGCGAACGCCGTCAGCGCGCGCTTGAGGTTGGCCCGGCAGACCTGCCGCAGCTCGTCCGGCGCGACCTGCTCCACCTGCTGGTAGAACTCGTCCTGCTCGCTGAGCAGCCTGGCCAGCTGGTCGGCGAACTCCGGCAGCCGGGACAGCATCTTCTCCAAAAGCTCACGCTGGTCCGGCGGAACCGGGGTGACGAGAGCCTCAGTGCCCATTCGCTGACTCTAACCCGGCGGTGTCACCGGTCACAGTTCAGCGATGCGGCCGAGTCATACACGGTTGGCGATGTCGAGCCGGGCGGGCAGGCTGAACGTGTCGAACAGGTCCTGGTCCTGGAAGGCGGTCATCCGGCTGATCCCCGCGCCGGTCACGGTGAAGACCTGGAGGGTGTGCAGGAGGTAGGCGCCATCCGGGCCGTGGACGTACGCGGCCATCGCCGGTTGCCCGTTGGCGTGCACGGGCACCATCCGCCAGTCCGCCCCGCGCAGGGTGAAAACCCTTGCCATGAACCGGATGTACAGCTCGCGGCCGGAGTACCAGGTGGTGAACGGCGGCATCTCCAGCACGACTTCGTCGGTCAGCAGCTTCGCCAGCGCGGCCAGGTCGGCGTTCTGGAACGCGACCGCGTACCGTTCGACCACCGCGCGGTCGCCGGGGTCGGTGGGTTCGCCGATGAGGTCCTCGCTCAGTCCCGCTGCGGTGAGCCGGGCCCTGGCTCGTTGCAGGGCGCTGTTCACCGCCGCGGTCGTCATGTCCAACGCTGAGGCCACGTCCGCGGCCGGCCAGTCCAGGACTTCGCGCAGGATCAGCACGGCCCGCTGCCGGGCGGGCAGGAACTGCAGCGCGGCAACGAAGGCCAGCCGCAACGAGCCCCGCGCGCACAGCACGTCCGCCGGGTCACCGACCATCGCGTCCGGGATCGGCTGCAGCCATGGCACTTCCTCACCGCGCACCAACGGCTGGTCGGGGTCGTCGCTCGACGGCCCGCCCAGCCCGGTCGGCAGCGGGCGGCGGCTGCGCTGCTCCAACGCGGTCAGACAGGCGTTGGTGGCGATCCGGTAGAGCCAGGTGCGCAGCCCCGCCCGGCTCGGGTCGTACCGCTCGTAGGCCTTCCACGCGCGCAGCATGGTCTCCTGCAGCAGGTCCTCGGCGTCGTGCACCGAGCCGAGCAGCCGGTAGCAGTGCGCCAGCAGCTCCCGCCGGAACGGGTCCGCCCGCACCGCGAAGTCGTCGCTGGTCACTTGTCCTCCATCACGCATGTGGATACATACCGGCGAGTGTCCCCGAACTCATCGCCGCGTGAGCGATGAGTCGCCGCGGCCGCCGGGTAGGTACCGGCGAAGTCCGCAGCAAGGGAGACACAGCATGCGCAAGGTGATCGTCTCGACGTATATGACACTGGACGGAAAGGTGGACCACCTTCAGGAGTGGGCCGCCCCGTACGACAGCGGGCCACTGGCCCAGTACCACTCGGACCTGCTGGCCGGCAGCGACGGCCTGCTCCTGGGCCGCCGGACATACGAACTGTTCGCCGCGATCTGGCCCGCGCGGACGCTCGGCTACGCCAGCAAGATCAACAGCATGGCCAAGCATGTCGCCTCGGCCACGGTCACCGAGCTGAGCTGGGAGAACTCCCAGCTGGTCGGCGGCGGTGATGTCGCGGAAGGGGTGGCCAAGCTCAAGCAGGAACCGGGCCAGGACCTCGTTGTCTACGGTGGCACGACGCTGATCCGGACGTTGCACGAGCACGACCTGGTCGACGAGTACCGGTTCCTGCTGCACCCGATCCTGCTGGGCAAGGGCGGGAACCTGTTCGGCGACAGTGACCGGGTGAACCTGGACCTGGCTGGCACGAGCGAGATCACGCCCGGGGTCATCCTGCTCACCTACCGGCCGGCCGGGCACGAGGTCCGGCGGATCGGCGAGCGGTGACCTCTGAGCCGGAAGGCGGTTGCCTTCCGGCTCGTTCCCGTTTCGTCCCGCCGGTGACCGGCCGCGCATGCTCCACAGTGGACTGTCCGGTTCGGACGTTGAGCGGCTTGGCGGTCGGCTGCGACGGCTCGTTGTCGCACCCCTCGCCCGACGTTTCACGGCGCTGTGCGGATTTCTCGAAATACCATTGACGCCCGTCCGGCAATGGGACACTATGAATGGGCACCGATCGAAGGGGACATCATGACGAACATGCGAAAGCGAGACGCGCAGCGGCGCTGTCCCGCCGTCGCGCCCGTCGTCGTGTGTCCGTCCGACGATCACCGGATGCCGTTGCACCGGCAGGAAGAAGCGGTGCCTGGCTCTCCGCCATGACGTAGCCGTCGTCATGTCACGGGAGCCGCCCATCGGGAAACCGAGCCGGGCGGCTTTCTCTATTCACCATCTCTGTTCACCGTGCCTGAAAACAATTGTTTGTGTAGTGAACGCCGCCCATTTCCGGATGGGCTGGCGCGGTTCATTGACATCTCCATAGCGGAGCAGACATTCCACCGCTCGCCCGGGGGGCGAGCGTTTCCAGGGGTGCGGCCGCGCTGATGCACGCGGCCGCACCTCCTCTGGTGGAGAAGGGGCTGTTGGAGCCCCACCTCCACCACCCCGGCACCCGCGAGGTGCCGTCCAGGCCGATGCGACTGCTGGCTAGGTCACCGCGCTTTCACCGCGGAGGACCGGGATCGATACCCGGATCGGCTGCGCACCACAGTTTTGCCCTTGTAGCTCAGCAGGACAGAGCGCCGCGCTACGAACGCGGAGGCCCCAGGTTCGACTCCTGGCGGGGGTACTTGCTCACGTGGCCAAGAGGCTAAGGCGCCGCATTGTCGATGCGGTTATCGCGGGTTCGAGTCCCGTCGTGAGCGCGCACCGGATGCGAGGGGCATGGTGACCCCACCTGACCTGGGATCAGGAGGCACAGCGTTCGACTCGCTGGCATCCGACGACGGCAGGCCTCCGGGCCTGCCGCAACCGCAGGTCGCTAGCTCAGCTGGCTAGAGCGGCCGACTCTTAATCGGCAGGTACGGGGTTCGAGTCCCCGGCGACCTACTGCATCGGCGCGGGCCGCTAGCTCAACTGCGTAGAGCGGTCGCCTTTTAAGCGACGGGTTCGGGGTTCGAGTCCCCGGCGGCCCACACCAGCTCGCGACCGGCTGTAGCGTGGTTCCGGAACGACTCGGGACGGAGGCGCGGACACAGATGAGCGAGACCGATCCGCACATCCACGTCGAACGGAAGGTGCTGGAGGCCGGTCCCACCGCCCGCAACCTGATCTCGTCGATGCTGGGCCGCGCGATCGACGCACCGAGTGTTGTCACCACCGGTTGCGGGCTCCAGGTGCCGTACGCGATGACCTCTCCCCGCCCGGAAAGCGTCACCTGCCTCGCCTGCCGGGAACACGCTCACCGCGAGTACGTGCGCTTTGCCGACCAGTTCGAGCGGATGGGCCCGATGCCGGACATGAGCATCACCGGTGGCCAGATCGCTGAGGCCGTGGCACGGCTCCGGGACATGGCGAAGAGGTTCTCCGGGTAGTGCGGTGACCACTGAGGTGACGCGGTCAGGCATCTCCGACGATCCGGCGTAGCGCGGCGACGTGGCCTTGGTAGGCCGATCGCCCGGATTCGGTGAGGTGAAGCCAAGTCCGCTGCCGGGTGTCCCGGACGGCGCGACGCTGCGCCACGTAGCCCGCATCGGCGAGCATCGAGATGTGCTTGCTGAGAGCGGACTTGCTGAGGCCGAGAACGGACAGCAGTGTGCCGAACTCGATCTCGCGCACGGGTTCGAGGGCGGCGCAGATCCGCAACCTGGCCGGTGCGTGGATCAGGTGGTCGAACCCGTCCTCGGCCGCCGCTGTGGTGTCTTCGGCGCTGTGGGCAGGACTCATCGGCGCGCGGCCCGAGCGCTCAGCAGCAGTCCGGTCCCGGCGAACAACAGGAACACCAGCGCCGCGGCCGCGAAGGGCGACCATGAGGCGTACCGCGCCACGAACGCGTTCGCCAGCAACACGACAGCGACGGGCCCGTACAGCGCGACCACTTCCCGCCACCGCATCGCGCTGCGCGTCCAGTACTCGCAGACACCCCTCGCCCGGCTCGCCGCCCACGCCAGCCCGACCAACACCCCCGCGGTCACCGCCACCGCCGCCAATGCCCACCCTTTGGGCAACAGCAAAGCGACCGACAACACCCCCAACCCCGCTCCCGTCAGGAGCCAGTACCACGCCGGATAGCCGGCCCACGCCACGCGTGCCCGGCTGCTTCTCGTCGCCGCCAGCGCCGCTGACGCCTCGGCCGCACTGATCGAACCCTCTGTTTCCATGACGGCAACTCTAGAGTTTCCGGTGTGGAAACACAAGCTGTGACCCCGCCCTTGTGGTCCAACGGATACGACGCCGGCGTCCGAAGCCGGGAACGCAGGTTCGACTCCTGCCGGGGGCACTCCGCCGCTGACCAGCGGCAACGTCCTGTAGCTCAACGGCAGAGCACCCACGTGACGTGTGGGAGGAGCGGTTCGACTCCGCCGGGACGACGGTGACCGAAGCCGAAGGAAACGAGGCCCCGGACTGTGAATCCGGGCATTAGCCAGTGCAAGTCTGGTCGGTCGCCCCAAAACGCGCGCGGCTCGGCAGCCAGCCGGGAATCATGATCCTGGCCGACGTGGGTCGGCACCACGGCGCGCGACCAGCTCTGCTCCGCTATGGAGGTAGCTGTCGCGCCGGTTGGCGGGCGGATGCCGCGATCGTCCTGGCCCAGGAGCACCTTGAGCTGCCCAAAGGCGCATTGGCGCAGCTCGGGCGGTGTGAGACGCTCGGCGGGTGCCGAGTGACTTCATCATCAAGACCGGCGACATGATCAAGATCACGATCCCGCCGCCGGTCCTCGTGCCCGCCATCCAGGCGCCGGTGCCGCTCACCGGCACGAGCACCGACGTGCAGGTCAACAACCAGTTCGTGTGCCTGCAGGGCGACGAGCTGCCGACCTCGCTGCGCGGGCCGCTGCCCTACACCGCGCCCCCGTTCGTCACCCCGGGCACCGGCACCCTGAAACTGACGCTCAGCCCCGCCAACCTCACGGTGCAGTCGTCCAACGGCAAGAAGATCATCATCAAGGGCCAGATGTTCACGGCCACCTTCACCGTCCAGTCCCCGGCCATGCAACCCACCCCTGGCGGCCCGGTGCCCGACCCGGTCGCGGTCAAACCGGGAACGGCCCAGTTCATCACCACCAACGCGACGGTCTACGCGGGCTGAGCCCCCGATCAGGTGTCGAGGCCGAGCACGAGCTGGGGCCGCGGGATGGTGTGGTCGTCGCGGATCGGGCGGACGGCGGTGCCGATGGCGAAGAACTCGGTGGTGTGGCCGCCCCAGGTGTGGTTGTGCTGGGACAGGTCCACGCCGACGATCCCCTCGGCGTGCAGCGCCTCGGCCTCCTTCTGCATCCGCTCCATGGCCAGTTCCCTTGCGTCGTAGAGGGCCTGGGTGAACTGGGGCAGCTCGGTGTTACGGCCCACATTGGACACGACGTTGCCCAGCGTGCGGTGCGCGACGTGGTAGACGCAGGTGCCCATCACCATCCCGACCGGCATGTACCCGGTCTGCAGCAACGTCCAGAAGTCCTGGCCGGACAGGTCCGAGGTGAACGGCTTGTCCCGGTTGTTGCGCCAATTCCCGCCGTTCTCGGACTTCACCGCGGTGCCGATGGCGATGAACTCCGCGATGTCCGAGCCCCACTCCTTGAGCTCGACACTGAGCCGGACCGCCACGATGCCGTCCGCGCCGAGCACGTCCGCCTCGGCCTCCATCCGGTTCATCGCCAGCTCCCGGGCGTGATACATGGCCTGGGACAAGCGGTCCAGCTCCTGGTTGCGGCTCCACCGCCGGAACTGGACGCCCACGTGGTAGATCGACGTGCCCAGCACCAGGCCCAGCGGCCGGAACCCGGCCTGGCGCACCAGCAGGAACTCGTTCACCGACAGGTCCGAGGTGAAGATCGACCCCGGGGTGCCCGGCTTCAGCTCGTTGAGCCGTTTGATCGCGTCGGCCGGGATGCCCAGCTCGGTCTCGTCCATCGGCGTTTCCTCCCAGTACAAGCAAGCCGGTACAAGCAAGTGGGTTCAGTGCAGCCGCATGATCCGCAGCGGTGCCGGGGCCGTGCCGGTGGCGAACCGGCTGATCGCGGTGCCGGTCAGGATCGCCTCGGCGAGCATGTCGGTTCTGCCCTCGCCGGCGGAGCTACAGGGCTGCTCCCACATGCGCAACGTGGAGTCGCGGATCACCACACCGTCGGCCCCGTACCGGGCGCAGTCGGCCCGCAGCGTCCGGCGCGCGGCCATCCGGGCCGTGGCGACCAGTTTGGTCCGGCCGCTGAACTCGGTGTTGCTCCAGGACAGTCGCTGCATCTCGGTGCGATAATCGTCGTGCCGGACCATCATTCCGACGCCCAGCACGAGTCCACAAGGGACCCAGCCGGCGATCATCAGCTTCGCGAAGTCCTGTCCGGTCAGGTCGGACAGGAACGGCCGGTCGGCGCGGACCGGGCCGGCCGCGCGCACGGCTGTGCCGATCGCCCGCAACTGCGTGCCACCGGCCGGAAACGGCGTGGCGGTCAACGTCACCGCGACCACTCCGTCACCGCCGAGAGCGACACATTCCTCACGCATGCGGTCGATCGCGAGCGTCCGTGACTCCTCGAGTGCTTCGCGCAGGAGCCGGACCTCGTTGACCGTGGCCTCGTTGATGGTCGCGCCGTGCAGCGTCGGAAGCCCGTAGCCGGACTCGTCGCCCACGTCGACCCCGTCCAGGTGAGCGATGTTGACGAACCAGCCGCGAAAACCGCAGTCCCATGACCTGGCGTACGCCGTGTGGTAGACGCAGCTGCCCATCACCTGGCCGACCGGCGTGAACCCGACCGACGTGATGGCGTGGTACTCGTCGACCGAAACGGCCGACGTAAAGGCGGCCATTACGGCATTTCCGGCGAGGTGAGGCGCTGCAACAGTTGTGCCGCAGCGGCGTTGGACCGCGCGTACTCGGCGAGCGCGGCGGCCATCCGGCCGGCCCACACGTCCATGCCCACGGTCTCGGTGCGCAGCACGACACCGCCGGATTCGTGCCGGATCCGCGCTGTCACCGGTCTGCCCACATCGTCCCGTTCCAGCGTGAACTGGTGGTCGCCGAGCCGCACGGTGACCGCGAGTACGGGTGCGTCGGCCTTGACCCGCCCGAACAATCCGGACTTCCGTTCCACCTGGACCATCTCGCCCGGCAGGCTCGCCGACAGGGTGTTGATCAGGAAGCCCGCGTACGTCGACAGGTCGCTGGTGTCGGCGCGCAGGCTCGCCGCGAGCACCTCGAGATCCCAGGCCGGCACGAGCATCACCCTCCCCTGGCCGAACTATAGCCCTGCCGGGGACCACTGGATCAAGCAATCTCGTTTGACTGCCCAGGAGTCGGCGGACAGTGTGGTGCGGTGCCTGATGAGCCACCCGAGCGGGTTTTTGCGGCATTTGGGATTTCTGCCGGTTCTTTGGTCTGGTTGCCCGGTGGGGCCGGGACCTGTTGGCAGGCCGGCGGAGTGGTCCTCAAACCCGGCCGGCGCCCTGCTGTGGCCTCGTGGCTGGCCGAGGTGTTCGCGGGCTTGGGAGGCGAGGGGTTCCGGGCGTCTCGGCCGGTGCGTGCCGCGGACGGCGGGTGGGTCGTCGATGGGTGGACGGCGTGGACCGCGGTCGAGGGCGAACCCGCGCCGCTCGACCGATGGCCGGAGCTTGTCGCGGCGAGCCGGGCGTTCCATGCCGCGATCGCCGACATCCCGGCGCCGGACTGGATCGGGCGTGGCCGCAACCGATGGGCCGTCGCCGAACGGTTCGCTTGGGACGGCGAGCGCGTGGAGGTGGCCCCGGAACTGGCTGATCTGGTGGACTCCCTGCGGGCCTCGGCCCGTCCGGTGCGCCTGCCCGCTCAGCTCGTCCACGGCGATATCGCGGGCAATGTCCTGTTCGCGCCGGGGAAACCGCCTGCGGTGATCGACTTTTCGCCGACCCGCCGTCCGGCTGGGTACGCGCTCGCTGTCGCCGCGGTGGACCTGCTGACCTGGTCCGCGGCTCCGCCTGACATTCTGGACGAACTGTCCGATGAGGATGACATCGATCAGTTGTTGTTGCGGGCGTTGGTATGGCGGTTGGTCACGGAGTCACTCGGGCGGTCCGATGCAGACAGTCTGCTTGAGGTTCGCCGGGCCACTGAGCCGGTAGTGGATCTGGTGCTGTCCCGGATGTCCGGCCGAGCCCCGGCTCGCGGACCCGACCTCGCCGCGGTGACCGGTCGCTTGCTCGGCTGCGAGATCACCGGGCTGCGACCGGTTCCCGGCGGACACAGCAGATCGCTGACCCGCCTGGCTGATCGTGCCGACGGTGGCGCGGTGTTCATCAAGGCAGGCGGCCACACCGCGGCTGTCGAGCTCGCGGTGTACGAAGCCTTGCGCGGCAGGACCTTCGTGCCACGGTTGTTGGCGTCCACTCAGGACTCGGTGCTGGTGCTGGAGGCCTTGCCGCGGGACGGATGGGTCCGCGACTGGACCCCTCAGCTCGTCGCGGCGACCCGCGCGCTCCTGCACGAGGTCCACGCATTGCCCGCGCCACAAGGCATTCCGAGGCTGGGTGCGGTGTCGAACCCGTGGGATGTCATCGCCGCCGACCGGGCCCGGCTGCTGCGGATGGGCGTGTGTTCGGACCGTTGGCTGGGCGACCACCTCGACACCCTGCATGAGGCCGCGGCCCAAGCGCCCACTGAGGGGGACAGTCTGATCCACCGGGATGTGCGCGCGGCAAACCTTTGGTGCCAAGGAGATCGGCTCGTGCTGGCGGATTGGGCGTCGGCCGCGATCGGCGATCCCTGGCTGGATCTCCATCTCTGGCTGGTCGCCCTGCACGCCGAAGGCGGTCCTGCGCCCGAGGCGGGCCAGGGGCGGCACGCCATCGCGCATGCAGCGCTGATCGCCGGTCAGCAGCCCCTGATCACGCCGGCACGGGACGCCGACCCGGCCCTGTTCGAGCAACGCCGCCGTCGCCTCACGGTCGCCCTGTCATGGGCGGCTCGCCTCCTGGAACTCCCTGTCCCCCAAGGCAGGTCACCGGATGCGTAGTCGCCGCATGAGTTTCAGCCCGGACAGCATGCTCTCGACGTACTTGTCGTACTTCTGACCGGGGCGCGGGCCCATGACCTGCTTCTTGAGCACGGCCATGTTCTTGGCGTCGGTGTACTTGAGCAGACCCTGGTCGCCGTGGCGGGCGCCGACCCCCGAGTTCTTCAGGCCGCCGGACGGCGTCGCCTTGGCGGCATAGGCGGTTGCCAGGATGTCGTTGATGTTGACGTTGCCGGACTCGATCCGCGCGGCCACAGCGCGGGCGGCGTCGACGTTGCCGCCCCACACGGAGGCGTTGAGGCCGTAGTCGGTGTCGTTGGCCAGCGCGACAGCCTCGTCGACGGTGCTGTACTTGTGCAGCGCCACAACGGGTCCGAACGTTTCGGTGACGCCGCAGACCATGTCCTTGGTGACGTTCTCGAGGATCGTCGGCTCGAAGAACGCCGGGCCGAGGTCGGGCCGGGGCCTGCCGCCGGTCAGCACGGTGGCGCCCTTGTCGACGGCATCGTCCACATGCGACTTGACGCGGCGCATGTGGTCCACCGACACCAGCGAGCCCATCTCCGGGCCGAAATCGTAGGCGGCGCGGACATCGAGCGCCTCCGCCTTGGCCACGAACGCGTTCCTGAACTCGTCGTACCGGGACTCCGGCAGGTAGATCCGTTCGATGTGCATGCAGATCTGACCGGTGTTGCCGAACGCGCCGAAGATCGCGCCGGACACCGTCTCGGCCATGTCGGCGTCGTCCAGCACGATCATCGGGTTCTTGCCGCCGAGCTCGAGGCAGCAGCCGATCAGGTTGCGGCCGGCCCGTTCGCCGATCACCTTGCCGGTCGCGGTGGAGCCGGTGAACATCACGTAGTCGGCCTGGTCGATGAGCGTCGGGCCGACGTCCGGGCCCTCACCGCAGACCACCTGAAACAGGCCCTTCGGCAGGCCCGCCTCCTCCAGCAACCGCACGCCGTACAACGGGGAGAGCGCTGTCTTGTTGTCCGGCTTGAGAACGACCGCGTTGCCCGCGATCAGAGCCGGTACGGCGTCGGAAATGCCGGTGGCGAACGGGAAGTTCCACGGCGCGATGATGCCGACGACACCCTTGGGCTGCCGGATCTCGGTCGAGGTGGTCAGCAACGGCACCGGCCCGCCGCGGGTGGCGGGCGCGAGCAGCTTGGCGGCGCGTTTGAGGTAGTAGCCCATCACCATCGGCGGGTCGCAGGTCTCCTCGATCGCCATCCGCCGGTTCTTGCCGCTCTCGACCTGGATGAGGTCGGCGACGGTCCGCGCGTTGTCGATGAACAGCGTGTGCGCCCGCTTGAACACCGCCAGCCGCTGCTTCAACGGTGTGGCGGCCCACTTCCGCTGCGCCTCACGGGCGACGGCGAACGCCTGTTCGATGTCGTCCGGGGACGACTGCGGCAGCTCGACGACCGTGTCGCCGGTGTAGACCTCGGTGAGCTTCCAGGTCGCGCCCGTGGAGCCGGGCACCCGGGCGACCAGCCGCTGGACGAACGCGTCGGTCACCGACGGGGGACGGGTGAGCGCGAGCGGAGTGACGGTCATGAGTTTTCCGCCTCCGAGAGAACGAGCTGTGCGCCCATCTCGCCGATCATGATGGCGGGCGCGTTGGTGTTGCCGCCGGTGATCGACGGCATGATCGAGGCGTCGCAGACCCGCAGCCGGTCGACGCCGCGGACCTTGAGGTCGGGGCTGACGACCGCGAGCTCGTCGACGCCCATCCGGCAGGTGCCGACGCCGTGGTAGACCGAGGTCGCGCGGTTGAGGATCGCGTCCCGCAGCTCCTGGCCCTTCAGCCCGGTGCCGGGGTGGATCTCCTCCTTGACCGAGCCGTTGAACGCTTTCCCCGCGAAGATCTCGCGCACCATCTCCGAGCCCTCGGCGAGTACCTCCAGGTCGGCCGGGTCGGCCAGGTACTGGAAGTCGATCAGCGGGGCGGTCGTGGGGTCGGCCGAGGCGAGTCGTAACGTGCCGCGGCTCTTCGGGTAGATCAGCGTGGCCAGCACGGTGAGCGCGGGGCGCTTGTCGACGTCGTGGCGGATCGGCGCGTCCTGGTTGGGCGACACGTACGCCCAGGGCAGCAGGTGCAGCTGGAGGTCGGGGATGTCGCGGGCTTGGGAGGTCCTGAGGAACGCGACCGCCTCGAAGACCGAGTTCGCCAGGAAGGTCGTGCCGGGCCGGAGCAGCTCCTTGGCCAGGCCGCGCGCGTAGTACGGGGCGGTTCCCTTGTTCCGGCTGGACGTCACGTGGAAGGTCAGCGCGTGGAACATGTGGTCGTGCAGGTTGTCGCCGACCGGCAGGTCCGCGAGCACGTCGATGCCGTGTTCCTTGAGGTGCTCGGCGTGGCCGACACCGGACAGCATGAGCAGCTGCGCGGATCCGATGAACCCGGCGGAGAGGATGACCTCCTTGCCGGCGCGGATCGTGCGCTGGGTGCCGTCGGCGTCGATGACCTCGACCCCGGTCGCGCGGCCGTTCTCGATTCGCACCTTCTTGACCAGCACCCTGGACTGCAGCTGCAGCGTCGCGGGCGCCAGGTCGTGGATGTAGCCGCGGGAGGCGCTGTAGCGCAGGCCGCCGGCAGCGTTCTGCTGCATCCGGCTGACCCCCTCCTGCGACTCGCCGTTGTAGTCGTCGAGGATCTTGCAGCCGATCGTGTCCGCGGTGGCCTGGACGAACTGGAGCGCCCCCTCCTGCGGGTTCGTGCCGCGGGTGACCCGGATCGGGCCGCCCGTGCCGCGGAAGGCGTTCTCGCCGTCCTCGAAGTCCTCCATCCGCTTGTAGGCGGCGTTCACGCTGTCGGCGTCCCAGCCCACGTTGCCCTCGGCGGCCCACGAGTCGTAGTTGGCGCGGTTGCCGCGCACGTAGACCATGCCGTTGATAGAACTCGATCCACCTACCACCTTGCCGCGCGGAACCGGCATCCGGCGGTCCAGGAGGTGCTTCTGCGGCACCGAGTAGTAGCCCCAGTCGAACAGCTTCTTGAGCTCGGGCACGGCGTGCATCGGGCCGACCAGCCCGGGCTTGCGGACCAGCAGTTTCTCGTCCGTCTTGCCCGCTTCCAGCACGATCACACTCGCGCCGGACTGCGCCAGCCGGCCCGCGATCGCGGCCCCCGAGCTCCCCGACCCGACCACCACATAGTCGGCCTCGTCACCGCGCGGCGCCCGCTTCGCCATGTCCGCTCCTCGTCCGGCCCACCCAAAACTATAACCTGTTCTACTTCCGGTCAACGGTATGCGTTCGTGGCGGGTTGCGCAATGAGATCGCGGGGTGCGCTCCCCGCCGGTCACCTGACTCGACCCACCCAGGTCCGCCTCACTCCGACCAGCCGCGGTCCGGGGGCCTGCGCCGAGGTGGGCAGCAGCTACACCGTGTTCACCTCACTGGCGGGCTTGGTCGCGGAGGTGGGCGGGGGAGCCGCAGTTGAGGGTGAGCTGGCGGTGTTGTTCGGTGGTGAAGGCGCGGCCGAGGGCGGTGCGGTCCGAAGTGGACAGGGTATGGCGGAGGTCGTTGAGCAGGGTTCGTTCCTCGGTGCGGATGTGGGTATCCACAAGGGTTTCGACGTGGATGAGGGCTTCGTCGACGGTGTCCGCGTCGAACAGGGGGAGCAGGGCGTCGGCGAAGCTGTCCGAGGGGCGGACGATGCGGGAGGTCGCGATGGTGTGCGAGGTCAGCACGGCGGAGAGTTCGGCGATGAGGGACTCGCGGTCGGATGAGGTGTTCCGCAGGTCGCGCAGCAACTGTTCGATCCGGCGGTGGTCATCGAGCATGACGTCCACGATGTCCGTCCCAGGTGGACGCGGTGTCTCGGCGGGGCGCATCCACCCGAAGGTCAGCTGAACCGCCTGCCGCCACTGGGCATACTCGGTGTCGCGCCGCGTCGGGGACATCGCGGGCAGCCACTGCCCGGCGCGATGCCAGTTGCGCCGCAGGCCTTCCAGGTCGGGCCAGTAGCCGACCGACAAGCCCGCCGCGTAGGCAGCGCCCAACGACACGGTCTCGGCCACCATCGGCCGCACCACGGGAACGTCCAGCACGTCCGCGACGAACTGCATCAGCAGGTTGTCCGCGGTCATCCCGCCGTCGACCTTCAAAGTGGACAGTGCCAGCCCGGAGTCGGCGTTCATCGCGTCGACCACCTCCCGGGTCTGCCAGCCGGTCGCCTCCAGCACAGCGCGGGCGAGATGTCCTTTGGTGATGTACGAAGTGAGCCCGGCGATCACGCCCCGGGCCTCACTGTGCCAGTGTGGCGCGAAAAGGCCGGAGAACGCGGGCACGATGTAGCAACCACCGTTGTCCGACACGGTTCGCGCCAGCGTCTCGATCTCCGGCGCGCTGCTGATCAACTCCAAGCCGTCCCGGAACCACTGCACCAGCGACCCGGTGACGGCGATCGAACCCTCCAAAGCGTACACAGCGGGCTCGTCGCCGATCTTGAACCCGACCGTCGTCAACATCCCGTGCTTGGAGAGAACCGGCGTATCCCCGGTGTTGAGCAACAGGAAACTGCCGGTCCCGTAAGTGCACTTGGCCTCACCGGGCGCGAAACAGGTCTGCCCGAACAAGGCCGCCTGCTGGTCGCCGAGCGCGGCCGCGATCCGGATCCCCGGCACCACTTGGGTTGTCGTGCCGTAGACCTCTGTGGACGAACGGATCTCCGGCAGCATCGCCCTTGGCACGTCGAAGAACTCGAGCAGCTCTGGATCCCAGGACAGGGTCCGCAGGTTCATCAGCATGGTCCGGCTGGCGTTGGTCACGTCCGTCACGTGCAGGCCGCCGGTGAGGTTCCAGATCAGCCAGCTCTCGATCGTTCCGAAAAGGACATCACCACGCTCCGCGCGCTCCCGCAGGCCGGGAGTGTTGTCGAACAGCCAACGGATCCGCGGCGCCGAGAAGTACGTGGCCATCGGCAACCCGCACAGCTCCCGGACGCGCGCGGCCCCGGGTTCGCGTTCGAGCTGTTCCACCATCCGGTCGGTCCTGGTGTCCTGCCAGACGATCGCGCGGCCGACCGGGACGCCGGTGTGTTTGTCCCACACCACAGTCGTCTCACGCTGGTTCGCGATGCCCAGTCCCACGATCTGGTCTGGCGTCGCACCTGCCTGTGCGAGCGCCTGCGGCACGATCTTGGCCAGGTTGCGCCAGATCTCCATCGCGTCGTGCTCGACCCAGCCCGGCCGCGGGAAGTGCTGCTGGTGTTCGCGCTGCACCACCGACACCAGCCGCCCGCGCGCGTCGAACAGGATGCACCGGGTGGAGGTGGTGCCCTGGTCGATCGACATGACGTAACGCTGAACCATCATCACCACCGGGAAGCGCCGAGGTCACGGGACACGGCCCGCGCGGCATCCCGCACGTAGCCGACGAGTTTCGCGCTGGGAGCGCCGTCTGGGTCGCAGACGCGTTCCACCGCACCGGAAATCCCCATCGCGCCCACGACGATGCCGCCCTGCCCCCGGATCGGCACGGCGATCCCGGCCTCGCCGGTGATCATCTCGCCGCGTTCGCTCGCGAAGCCCGCTTCACGCACCTTCGCCAGGGTGCGTTTGACGGCCGTCGGTGAGACGAGGGTCCGCCGGGTGTAGGCCTCCAGCTCACCGTCGCGTAACGATGCCACGAGTCCGGTGTCGTAGGCCAGCAGGACTTTTCCCAGCGCGGTCGCGTGCAACGGCAGCAACGTGCCGACGTCGAGGGTCTGCAGCGAGTCGTCGGGCCGGAACACGTGGTGCACGACCAGCACCCGGCCCTCCAGCGGGGCGCCGATCCGCACCGCCTCACCGCTGCGCGCGGCCAGCGCGTCCGCCCAGTTGATCGCCCGCGACCGCAGCTCGTTCACGTCGAGGTAGCTCGTGCCCAGGTGCAGCAGGGCGGCGCCGAGCTGGTACTTGCCGGTGTCGCGGTCCTGTTCGACGAACCCGACGCCCTGCAGCGTCCGCAGGATTCCGTGCGCTGTGCCCTTGGCGAGCTCCAGCGCGTCGGCGATCTCGCCGACCCCGAGGCGGCCGGAGCCGCGGGCCAGCAGACGCAGGATCGCGGCCGCGCGCTCGATGGACTGAATGGGACCTGGCACGGCCGGACGGTAACCCGACCGGCCCCGATTCGACAATGTCGAACACCCTTCCGGGACCGTTCGACAATGCCGACCGCACCACGTTGACCGAGCACCAGGGCGATTTTAACGTCAGCGGGCCAGGGGAGCCGGGTGTCCTTTGTGGAGGAATGCAATGGTGCGAAACCTCAAGGCCCACGGGCTCGGCGGCGAGATGGCCGCCGAGTTCGTGGGGACGCTGATCCTGATCTTGTTCGGCTGTGGTGTGGTGGCGCAGGTGGTCGCCGCCGGGATCGGTGACCACGACAGCATCGCCTGGGCGTGGGGTCTCGGCGTCACGCTGGGTATCTATGTCGCCTCCCGGGTCAGCGGCGCCCACCTCAACCCCGCGGTGACCATCGCGCTGGCGGTGTTCAAGGGCTTCTCGTGGCGCAAGGTGGCGCCGTACGCCCTGGCCCAGACGGCCGGCGCGTTCCTCGCCGCGCTGCTGGTCCGGTGGAACTACACCGAGGTCCTCAACGCCAAGGACCCGGGGTTGACGATCAAGACCCAGGGGGTGTTCTCCACCCTTCCGGGTAACGGAACGCTTCCGGTGAGTGACTGGGGCGCCTTCCGCGACCAGATCATCGGCACCGCGATCCTGGTGCTGGTCGTGCTGGCCATCACCGACCTGCGCAACACCGCGCCGCTGGCCAACATGGCCCCGCTCGTGGTCGGGCTCGCCGTGGTCGCGATCGGGATGTCCTGGGGTACCGACGCCGGCTACGCGATCAACCCGGCCCGTGACTTCGGCCCGCGGCTGGCGTCCTGGCTGACCGGGTACGACACGGCGTTCACCGACCAGTACGGCTTCCCGTACTGGTGGATCCCGATCGTGGCTCCGGTGGTCGGCGGCCTGATCGGGGCCGGGATCTACAAGGTGTTCATCGAGCGGTTCCTGCCCGAGGACGCCCCCGAGCCCGCGCCCGCCGCCCAGCAGGACCTCCAGCCCGCCGCCTGAGCCCCAAGGAGCCATCCATGCCTGACTTCGTCGCAGCCGTCGACCAGGGCACCACCAGCACCCGCTTCATGATCTTCGACCATGGCGGCAACGAGATCGCCCGCCACCAGCTCGAGCACGAGCAGATCCTGCCCAAGCCGGGCTGGGTCGAGCACAACCCGACCGAGATCTGGGAACGCACCCGCGCGGTCATCGGCTCCACTTTGGACAAGACCAGCCTGACCGCGAGCGATATCGCCGCCCTGGGCATCACCAACCAGCGCGAGACCACGGTCGTGTGGAACCGAAAGACCGGCCGTCCGTACTGCAATGCGATCGTCTGGCAGGACACGCGGACCGACCGGATCGCCGCCGCGCTGGAACGCGAGGGCAAGGGCGACGTGATCCGCCGCAAGGCCGGCCTGCCCCCGGCGACGTACTTCTCCGGCGGGAAGCTGCAGTGGATCCTGGAGAACGTCGAGGGTGTGCGCGCGGACGCCGAGAAGGGCGACGCCCTGTTCGGCACCACGGACACCTGGCTGCTGTGGAACCTGACCGGCGGGGTGGACGGCGGCCTGCACGTCACCGACCCGACCAACGCCAGCCGGACCATGCTGATGGACCTGGAAACGCTGAAGTGGGACGAGGAGCTGCTGTCCTTCTTCGACGTTCCGGTGAGCATGCTGCCGCGGATCAGGCCGTCGTCCGGGTTCTTCGGTACCACAACGGAACTCGGTGGCGAGGTCGCGGTCACCGGTGACCTCGGCGACCAGCAGGCGGCCACGGTCGGCCAGGTCTGCTTCCGGCCCGGCGAGGCCAAGAACACCTACGGCACAGGGAACTTCCTGCTGCTCAACACCGGGCACGAGCTGGTCAGGTCGAAGCACGGCCTGCTCACCACGCTGTGCTACCAGTTCGGCGACGACAAGCCGGTCTACGCGCTGGAAGGGTCGATCGCGGTCACCGGGTCGGCCGTGCAGTGGCTGCGCGACCAGCTCGGCATCATCAGCGGTGCGGCGCAGAGCGAAACGCTGGCCGCGCAGGTGTCCGACAACGGCGGGATCTATTTCGTGCCAGCGTTCTCCGGGCTTTTCGCGCCGTACTGGCGTTCGGACGCCCGCGGCGCGATCGTCGGGCTGACCCGCGCGACCACCAACGCGCACGTCGCCCGGGCCACCCTGGAGGCGATCTGCTACCAGAGCCGCGATGTCGTTGAGGCCATGCAGAACGACTCCGGTGTCACGCTCGATGTGTTGCGTGTGGACGGTGGCGTGACCGCGAACCAGCTGTGCATGCAGATGCAGGCGGACGTGCTCGGCGTGCCGGTGTCCAAGCCGGTCGTCGCGGAGACCACCGCACTGGGCGCCGCCTATGCCGCCGGTCTGGCGGTGGGCTTCTGGAAGTCCACCGACGAGCTCGAGCAGAACTGGAACGAAGACCGCCGCTGGCAGCCGGAGTGGACCGACGAGCAGCGGGCCAAGGGCTATGCGGGCTGGCAGAAAGCCGTCGGCCGCACGCTCGACTGGGTCGACGTGAACTGAGAGAGGAACCACAGTGCCTTCCGTACCCCTGTCCCCGCGGTATCGCGCGGATGCGTTGCGGGACTTGAAGAACGTCGATGTGCTGGTCGTCGGTGGCGGTGTGACCGGCGCCGGGATCGCGCTCGACGCGGCCTCTCGCGGGTTGTCCGTCGCGCTGGTCGAGGCGCGTGACTTCGCCGCCGGGACGTCGAGCCGGTCCAGCAAACTGATCCACGGTGGCCTGCGCTACCTGGAGCAGCTCGACTTCAAGCTGGTGCGGGAGGCGCTGCGGGAACGCGGGCTGCTGCTGACCAAGCTGGCTCCCCACCTGGTCCGCCCGGTGAGGTTCCTGGTGCCGCTGCGGCACCGGGTGTGGGAGCGCGGCTACATCGGTGCCGGGGTGATGCTCTACGACACCCTCGGCGGGGCCCGGGCATTGCCCCGGCACCGGCATCTCAGCCGCCGCCGCGCGTTCGAAGTGGCGCCAGGTCTGGCCGACGACGCCTTGATCGGCGCGATCCAGTACTACGACGGGCAAGTGGACGACGCCCGGCACACCATGATGATCGCGCGAACGGCCGCCGAGCACGGCGCCGCGGTCCTCACCCGCACGCGGATGACCTCGCTTTTGCGTGACGGCCACAAGGTTGTGGGCGCTCGTGTGCTGGATCTGGAGAGCGGTAACGAAATCGAGGTGCACGCCAAGGTCGTGATCTCCGCGACCGGGGTGTGGAGCGACGACGTCTCCAAGGCCGCCGGGATCCCGGCGCCGTTCACCGTCCGGGCGTCCAAGGGCATCCACCTGGTGGTGCCCAAGGAAAAGATCGACCTCGACACCGGGTTGATCCTGCGGACGGAGAAGTCCGTGCTGTTCGTGATCCCATGGGCCCGGCACTGGATCGTCGGCACCACCGACACCGAATGGGACCTCGACCGCGACCACCCGGCGGCAAGCAAGGCCGATGTGGACTATGTGCTCGACCACGTGAACGCCGTGCTGCGTAAGCCGATCACGCACGACGACATCGAAGGCGTGTACGCGGGTCTGCGGCCCTTGCTGGCGGCGAAAGCGGCTCAGACCACCAAACTGTCCCGCGAACACGCGGTGGCCAATCCCGTGCCAGGCTTGGTGATCGTGGCTGGAGGCAAGTACACCACCTACCGGGTCATGGCCGCGGACGCCGTCGATGTCGCCGTGGGCAACACAGCTCCGCCATCACGGACCGACCAGCTCCCGCTCGTCGGCGCGGACGGCTACCACGATGTCGACGCCTTGGCCCTGGCCAAGGCCTCCGGCCTGACCCTGGACCGGATCGATCACCTGCTGCACCGGTACGGCACGGCCATCCACGACCTGCTGGCCCTCATCCGAGAGGACTCCACGCTCGGCGAACCGATCCCCGGCGCCAGCGAGTACCTGCGGGCCGAGGTCGCCTACGCCGTGACGCACGAGGGAGCGTTGCACCTCGAGGATGTGCTCACCCGCCGGACCCGGATCTCCATTGAGGAACGGGATCGAGGCGTGACCGCCGCCCCCGAGGCAGCCGCGATCATGGCCCCGCTCCTGGAGTGGGACGACCACACGCGACAGTCCGAAGTGGACACTTACCTCGCCCGGGTGAAGGCCGAACGCTCCGCCCAGGAACAACCCGACGACCTCACCGCCAACGCCACCCGCCTCAGCGCCCTCACCATGACCCCGTAGCCCCCGCCAGTCCCCGTGGATCGGCCGAATGGACCGGGCCACTTCGGCCGGACGGTTGACGAGGTGTGACCCCGTTCGTTAGGAAAAAACGGGGTTACGCACGTTAGCCGTGCGCATCCGACCGGACTTGGGGGCTGGGGATGGCTGTCGTCACGCGCGTTCTTACGGGTTTTCTGTCGCTGTCGTTGGTCGTCGCGGGGGTGAACACGGCGGCCGCGCAGACGGCGCCACCGGGTCCGAACCTGGTGGTGTCCGCGCAGGACTCCGTGGTCGAGGTACCGCGGCAGGTGGTGCCGTCGAGACCGGGCGCCACGGGAACGGGTCTGCCACAGGCGGCCGCCGCCAAGGTGGTCTGGCCCGCGGCCGGTTCTGCCGGGGTGGATGTCCCGAAAGACCAGGGACAGGCCCGGGTCGGCGCCACCGTCGTCACCATCACGCAGCCGCGCGCGAAGGCCGCGGTGGCGTCGCATGTGGATGTCACCGCGTTCGACAACCAGGCCGCGCGGCGGCTTGGCGGTCAGGGCACGGCGTTCCGGCTGTCCCCGGACCGCCCCGGCGGCACGGTCGGCGTCCGGGTGGATGTGTCCGGGTTCGCCAACGCGTTCGGCGGCGACTTCGAATCGCGTTTGAGGCTGGTCGCCAAACCCGCATGTGCCCTGGACACGCCCGCTGATGCCAAGTGCGCCACCGGTCGTCCCGTGCAGACCCGGGTTGACCTGGCAAAGCACGCGTTGACGGCGGATGTGCCTGCGGACAACGGCACGGTCTACGTGGTCGCGGCCGCCCCTAACGGTGACACGGGGTCGTTCACGGCCACGAAACTGGCGTCGTCCAGCCGGTGGTCGGTGAACCTGCAGTCCGGCGACTTCTCGTGGAGCACCCCGATGCCCAAGGTGCCCGCGATCGCCGGCACCGCACCGGATCTGAACCTCGGCTACTCGTCGCAGGCGGTGGACGGGCTGACCGCGTCGGAGAACGCGCAGCCGTCGTGGACCGGCCTGGGCTGGGAGCTGGCGACGCCGTTCATCGAGCGCCGGTACAACGGCTGCGTCGACGACGGTGGCGACACCGCCGACCTGTGCTGGGCCGGCGACGAGCTGATGCTGTCGCTGGAGGGCACGTCGTCCGAGCTGGTCAAGGACAAGGCCGCGGGCGGCGACATGTGGCGCGCCAAGCAGGACCCGGGCTGGCGGGTCGAACGCCGCCGGGACGCGCCCGGCAACGGCGACAACGACAACGAGTACTGGATCGTCACCAACCCGCAGGGCACCCGCTACACGTTCGGCCTTGGTGCGCAACCGAAGACGGGCACCAAGACCAACTCGGTGTTCACCGTGCCGGTGTTCGGCGACGACGACGGCGAGCCCTGTCACCAGTCGAACGTCGAGAACTCCTGGTGCGACCAGGCCTGGCGGTGGAACCTCGACTCCGTCGTCGACGTGCACGGCAACTCGACCACGTACTTCTACGACCAGGAGACCAACAAGTACGCCCGCAACGGGCAGGCCGACAAGTCCACCCAGTACGTCCGCGGCGGGCACGTCCGGGACATCGTGTACTCGCAGCGCGCGGGTTCGGAGGACGTCACCGCCCCGGCGCGCCTGCACTTCACCCGCGAGCCGCGCTGCACCGAGGCCAACGGCGGGTCCGGCGGGGCCTGTCCGAAGATGGACGCCGACCACGCGTCCTCGTACCCGGACGTGCCGCTGGACCAGCTGTGCACCGACCGGTGCACTGGTGACGAACAGAAGTCGCCGACGTTCTTCACCGGCGACCTGCTGCGCTCGGTGAGCGCCCAGCGGGCCTCCGGATCGTCCTATGTGGACGTCGATCGGGTCGGGTTCACCTACTCGTTCCCGAAACCGTCCGACGGCACCTCCGCGTCGTTGTGGCTGGAGCGGTTCCAGCAGACCGGCGCGGGCGGCGACGGCGAGGCATCGCTGCCGTCGGTGGAGTTCGCCGGGCAGGAACTGGCCAACCGGGTCGACTTCGACACCTCGGCGGGCGTGCCGGAGCTGAAGAAGCTGCGGATCACCACCGCGACCGACGAACTCGGCCGCCGCGTCGACGTGGACTACCGCCAGCAACACCCGTGCTCGCGGGACAACTTCCCCGAAGGCAAGGCGGACAGCAACACCCAGGACTGCTTCCCGGCCTGGCGGACCAACGGCGACAGCTCCGGGTTCGGCTGGTGGCAGAAGTACCTGGTGTCCAAGGTGACCGTCGTCGACCGCGCCGGTGGCTCGCCGTCGCAGGTGACCGACTACCGGTACAACGGCGATCCCGCGTGGCACTACGACGACGATGACGTCACCCCGACCAAGCGCAAGACCTGGAGCGACTGGCGCGGTTACGGCACGGTCGACGTTGCGAAGCCGGTCGCCGGGCGGACCTCGGAGCTGACCCGCAGCTTGTTCTTCCGCGGTATGGACGGCGACCGCACGGCCGGTGGTGGCACCAAGTCAGTGTCCGTTGTGGACTCTGCGGGCACGTCGCTCAAGGACACCGCGTGGCTGCGGGGAAAGACCAGAGAGACCCAGCAGTTCGCGTTGGACGGCGCCGGAAACCCGACCTTCGAGCTCGGCGGCGAGCTGCACGCCTACACCTCCGCGCACACCACACCGCTGGACCCGGGCAAGACCAACCCGGACGACGACGCCAACCTCGTCGTGGAGAACTCCGGGCTGACCCGGCTGACCGTGATCGCCGATCCGGGCGGTCAGCGGTCCACCCGGACCACCAAGCTGGACACCACGTACGACACCTACGGCCAAGCCACCGCGGTCGTGGACAGCGCGGTCGGCGGGGACACCCGGTGCACCAAGACGTCCTACGCCCGCGACGGCGCGACGCTCGACCGGTGGATCCTGACCCTGCCGAACCGGGTCCGCACGTACGCGGGCGACTGCGCCGCGCCGACCTCGTTGATCAGCGGCAAGGACACCTTCTACGACGGCGCCACCACGCTCGGCGCACCGATCACGAAGGGCGACCCGACCAAGGTCGTCGACGCCGTCACGGCTTCCGCGGCGGACACCGTCGCCGACACGGTCACCACGTCGGCCGGGTTCGACGCCTACGGCAGGACCATCACCGAGACCGACGGCAACGGCAACACCGCGACCACGACGTACGCCCCGGCGACCGGTGTTCCGTCGACCGTCACCGAGACCAACGCGTTGGGCCACGCCGAGGTCACCACGCTGGACCCGGACCGTCAGCAACCGGTGAGCGTCCGCGACGCGAACGGCGCCACCACCACCGTGACGTATGACCCGCTGGGCCGGACCGCGTCGGTCCGCACGCCCGAGCAGGCGCCGAACGACCCACCGGCCAAGGTGTTCGAGTACTTCCTGGACCCCGCGCACGCCAAGGCGCCCAAGGTCACCACCAAGGAGCTGCAGTCCGGTTCGACGTACGTCACCACGTGGTCCTTCCTGGACTCGCTCGGCCGGGACCGGCAGACGCAGGAGGTCTCGCCCGCGTCGACCACCGCGGCACCGAAGACCATCGTCACCGAAACCCGCTACGACGACGCGGGGCACATCGCCGCGACGTCGCTGCCGGTCGTGGCGGCGGGTGCGGCGGGCAGCGACCTGCTGGCCGTGCCGGGTGACTCGGTCGTCGAGACCCGCAACACCTACGACGAGCTCGGCCGCACGGTCAAGGCCGCACATGTGGCCAAGGGCAAGGAACTCTGGGCCGCGACCACGTCGTACTTCGGTGACCACATCCGGCAGACGCCACCGCCGGGCGGAGCGGTCACTACACAGTGGACAGACCTGCGCGACCGGTTGGTACGCCGGGAGGAAGGCGCCGGGGCGGACCTCGTCGCCACCACGTACACCTACACGCCCGCCGGTGAGATCGCCACGATCACCGACCCCGGCCAGCACAAGACGTCCTACACCTACGACCTGCTCAAGCGGCGCATCGAGACCACCGACCCGGACGCGGGCAAGTCGCGGGTCAAGTACGACGCCAACGGCAACCAGACCGCGTCCTGGGACGCCAAGGCAACGGGCACGACACCGACGTTGTCCACCGACTACGACAAGCTCGACCGGCCGGTGACCCGGTGGGCAGGCGCGTCCGGCACCGGCACCAAGATCGCGACCTGGACCTACGACCAGTCCACCGTGCCGAACGGCATCGGCCGGCTGGCGAGCCAGACCACGATCTCCGGTGGGAAGAACTACACCCAGGCCAACCTCGGCTACGACCCGCGCGGCCGCGTGACCGGCCGGGCGTGGACGTTCCCCGGCGGTCTCGGTGGTCTGCTGAAGGACACGACCTACACGGTCAACTACGCCTACGACAGCGCCGATCACGAGATTTCACTGTCCTATAAGGACGGTGTGATCGGTGCGCCGCCGGAGACGATCACCACCGGCTACGACACGCTGGGCAACGCCACCTCGCTCGGCGGCGCGGTGACCGATCCGCTCACCGGCAACGTGACGAACCTGTCGTACATCCAGGCCACCGGGTACGCCGCCGACGGCAAGATCGCCTCCCGTGACTACGCCAACCCGATCTCGCCGCTGCGCCGGGTCTACGCGTACGAACCGGACACCCAGCGCCTGTCCCAGCTGCAGACGCTGGCGAAGGATCCGCTGTCCGGCGACATGCACGCCAAGCAGGACGACACCTACCACTGGGACCCGGCAGGCAATACGACGTCCATTGTGGACAATACGTTGTCCGACCCGGTCGCGACCTGCTACACCTACGACGGCCTGGCCCGCTTGGGACACGCGTGGACCACCAAGCGAACCGACTGCGGCGACAAGGACTCGACCACGACCGCGGACGGGCCGGCCGGGTTCAACCAGGGCTGGACCTACTCGGCGGACGGGAACATCACCTCGTCGCGGTCGTTCAACCAGACCACCAAGTACTCGTACAACGACAAAGCACACCCGCACGCCGCGACCACCGTCGGCAGCCAGTCGTTCCAGTACGACGCGAACGGCGCCTTGGCCGCGAAACCGGCGCTGCTGCCGGTCGGTGGCGAGCAGTTCGACTGGGACGCCGCGCACCAGCTCGTGTCGCACACCGCGAACCTGATCGAGAAGACCGGGTTCGTGTACGCGCCGGACGGCACCCGGATGGCGCGGATCGACCCGCTGGGCAACGCGACCCTGTACATCGACGGCCAGGAGATCAACGCCCTGCTCGGCGTGCTGCCGACCGGTACCCGGTTCTACGACGAGGCCGGGGTGACCGTGGCGGTCCGGCTCGGGACCGGCCTGGGCCTGCTGACCTGGCAGTTCAACGACACCCAGGGTTCGGCGCAGATCACCTTCGCGGCGGGTACCGCGATTCCGCTGCGGACGTACTACAACCCGTACGGCGAGATCCGGCCGCTGTCCGCGCCACCGCTCACCGACCACGGCTTCCTGGGTAAACCCAAGGATCCGACAACCGGGTTGAACGTCCTGGGCGCTCGGTACTACGACGCTGACGTCGGCCGGTTCATCTCGACCGACCCGGCGAACGACGCGACCTCGGCGCAGACCGCGAACGCGTACTCGTACGGCGCCAACAACCCGGTCATGTTCACCGACCCGCAGGGCCTGTGGAGCCTGTCGGGCGCGTGGAACTGGGTGAAGGACAAGGCGTCCAAGGCGGTTGACTGGGTCGACGAGCACAAGGGCCTGATCGCCAACGTCGCTGTCGGCATCGGCGTGGCCATCGCGGTCGGCGCGGTGTGCAGCACGGGTGTCGGATGCGTGATCCTCGCCGGTGCGGCTGCGGGTGCCGCGGGTGCCGCCGCCGGGTACGGCGTGGACGTCGCCGAAGGCAAGCAGCAGTTCTCGTGGGGCGGGCTGGCCACCAACGTCGGTATCGGGGCCGTGACGGGCGCCGCTGGTGCCGGTATCGGTGCCGCCGCAGGTGCGGGTCTGCGTGCTCTCGGCGAGACCGCGGTTGGCCAGGCGGTGAAGGCGGGGGCGAGCGCCGCCACACAGACGGTCAAGGCCGCTGCCAGCAAGGTTGGTTCGGCGGTCAGCAACACCGTCCGGGCCGGGGCCGGCAAGGTCGCGTCCGCCGCGGGCAAGGTCGCCTCTACGGTCAAGTCGGCCGTGTCCAAGGCCCGGCCGGCCACCAAACAGCCGATGGGCGGCAACGGGCGGGTGCTCGCCGACGCCGAGGGCGCGACCGCCAAGGAGATCGCGATGAGCACCGGCGGGCCGACCGGCGGCTCCCGGGCGGGCCAGGGCGCGGTCCGTGACCAACTGCTCGCCGAAGCCGACGACGCTGGTGGCACGTACACCTGCTGGCGGTGCGGGCAGACCACGCAGAACCCGGCCAACATGCACCTCGGCCACCGCAACGTGCCCACGTCGAGAGGTGGCAACCTGTCACCACAGAACGTATGCCTGGAAGGTGCGGCCTGTAACCTGAGCGCGGGCAACCGGGGAGCCCCGCTGCCCGGCCGGTCGTGCGCGGACAGAGGGAGTTGTGGTGCCCCATACGGACGAAACGACTAGCGGTGGCACGGTCCGCCTGCTGGCGGGCACGGCGCCGTCGGGCCGTCCGGTCTTCGAGAACGTGCCCGCGGACCGGACGGCGCCGGACGAGTGGACGCTGACCGCGTCGCCTGGGATGGCGATGGGGGCCGCGGCGGGGGACGTCGTCCGGGTCCGCCCCGACGGTCGGTTCGACGTGCTGACCCGCGCGGGCAACATCGCGGTGCACGCCGCCGGCCCGACCTCCGCCACCGGCCAGTTCGACCGCCTGGTCCAGGCGGTCGAGCGGCTCGGCGGCCGCCTCGACGGCCGCGGCTACACCAAGGACAACACCTCGTCGATGGCCGTGTTCACGATCCCCTACGCCGCCGGGTTCGAGGCCGTCGAGGCCGCTTTCAACGACTATGCGGCCACCGTCCCCGGCGGCGAGTGGTACTACGTGAACGTCTACGACCCCGCCGACGACACCACGCCGCTCAACTGGTGGCAGTAGACCGTGTGTGTCGGGCCTGGGCGTCCTCGCACCAGGCCCGAACCCACTAGCCCTTCGCGACCGTGCCGGTGGCCAGTTGCTTGTAGGCCAGATCGAACTGGCCCACGGCCGCTTCGCGGAGCTTGGCGGCGTCGTCGCCGGAGCTGCCGAAGGATTTCTGCAGCAGCGCGACCCCGTCGGCCACGTCCTGGCCGGCCGCGCTGAGGAAGTCGACCTGTCGTGCCTCGAAGGTGTTCTTCTCCTCGTTGACCACGCCGACCTCGCCCACGCCGAGGCTGCTGCGGCCGAGGGTGCGGGCGGCGGTGGTGAACGACTCGAGGGCGGCGCCGCGCAGCTTGGCCTGTTCGGCGGGGTCCTGGGCGAAGGCCGCTTTGCCCAGGTCCAGCAGGCCGTCGTTGATCGACTCGTTGACCCGGCTGAGCGGGTCGGGGTCGCCGAGCTGCTCCCGCCAGTTGATCGCGAGGCCGCACTGCGGGCACTTCCACTTCCAGTCCCAGTCGATGTACACCGGGATCTGCCAGCAGTGCCACACCCACCTGTGCAGCAACGGCTCCCACAGCCGCACACAGATGTACCCGACAGGGGACGCGGACGCCTGCTGGGCCGGCACCGCGAAGGTGACCAGGCCGAGCAGGCCGACCAGGCTGAAGGCGATGCCCCGCAGCCACTTCTTCAGGTGTTTACGCATGTCGCCGTTGGTACGGCGGTGATGTTGCGATCCGGTTGTGGGGGGTGCGTCCAAGTGGACTGCTCAGCTCAGCCGTGCACCGCGAGTTGGATGAGGCGGTGCCAGTCCTGGCCCGTGGTGTGTTCCAAGGACCACACTGCGGTGGTGAGTTCTTCTGCCAGCGCGGCAGGGAGTTTGCTGGTGATGCCCCAGGCCCCAGCCGAGCAGCGTGCCGAGCTGAGCCTCGGTGATCACACCGGTTCCTGGTTCCCGTCGGGACCGTCTGCGGGACAAAATATCCGTGAGGGTCGCGGACAGCGGTTCCGGCGTGGGCAAAGGGACACAGGGCAGGAGGTCGGGTGCGCGGACGGAGATCGACTTCCACGCGGCCGGCCACGTCCTGGAATCGGACAGATGCAGCCGGTCCACCTGCCATCCCGCCAGCGAGCTGAGCGCGTGGAAGTCCTCGTACCCGGCAGCCTCGACGATGTTCACGGTCGCCTCCCAGAGGAACGGATGGGGGAGCGGGTTGAGGCCTTCCGCCGGATCACTGAAGGTCAGCAGCCGGTCGGTCCACCGCCTGTCCACTTCGGACAGGTGCATCGGCTGGAGTCCGGGTACGATCACCTTCACCACCACGGCACCGAGTTCGCGAATGTCCGGTGTGGTCACATCGCGGACGAGGATGTCGCCGCACACGGCGTGGACCGCCCGCACAAGATCCTCGGCGGCTCCCGCCGGAAGCCCGACGCCGTCCCGCGCCTCGTCGAGATAGCCGAGGCGGTCCCGCATCTCCGGCCGGATCCACAGGAACGCGCGTTCCGGATGTGATCCGCCCCCGATCCGCCATCAACTTCTCAGCCACCGTGCGCGCCGTCTTCGCGCGGGCCCGGACCGGCCCGCGAAACGTCACCGCCTCCAGGACCGCGCCGACAGCGGCGTCCGCGACATCGAAGGAGGCCTTGGAACCGACCGTCATCGCCGGTGTGCCGCCCATACGGTCGACCACCCGCGCGGCGATCACCGGCACCGGGAGGTCGAGCGTGTAGTCGAACAGCTCAACGTCCAGGTGGTAGCGGGCGCATTGCCGGACCAGCCCGTCCAGGTCCTTCGAGTCGAAGGCCCGGCTCGGCAGCCGCCGCGGCCGGATCTGCCGATAGTGGTGGATCATCGTCGCATCCCGCTCGATCACCTCGAGCAGTCCACGCAGAATCGCCGGTCCGCGTGCCATTCCGGCCGCGGATCCGGTGGTGAGCGGATCCCGCAGGACGAGTTCGGCGGCATCACACCGCGCTCGACCTTCGACAGGTAGCCATGGCTGTAGTGGACGAGCCGGGCCAGCTCCCGCAGGCTCACCCCTCGCCGCTGCCGCTCCGTCCTGAGCACCGTGCCGAAAGCATCGGCGCGGTCCCCCGCCGCGGCGTCCGACCCCTCGAACGACACTCCCCGTGGTAACGCTCAGCGACCAACCGGTGCAAACGCGCGACGGACCGCGACGACCCGCGTGTCCCACGTTCACCGCCCCCGTGTCCCACATTCACCGACCCCGAAATCCCCGGTGGAGGGAGATTTCGGGGGCTACGAATGTGGGACATGGGGGCCGCGAACGGGGGACACGCGGATGGCTCGTAGGGTGTTCTGTCCGGCCGGGTCGTCGTCGGTTGCCGAGGGGACGAGGACGACGTCGTCCGCGCCCGCCGCGGCGTACTCCTTGATCCGTGCGGCAACTTCGTCGGCGCTGCCGATCAGGCCGACTACCCCGCAGAGATCTGGGGGCACGCGTGCGAGGAGGTCGCTCGGATGCGGTCGGGTCTGGGCGTAGTCGACCAGATCGGCGAAACCCGCTCGCCGGAACATGTCCGAATACCCAGGCGCGGCAAGGTAACCGACGACACCGCGGCGCAGCTGGTCGATGGCCGCCGAACCCGGGTCGACCGCGCACGTGACCCACACCGCGACCCGGGGACAAGGCACGCCGAGTGTCGCGGCCTCGGCGCGCAAGGTGGTGACGAGATCGCGGACCGCGGGCGGGTCGAGCAGGTTCAACACCATCCGGTCCGCATGTTGTGCTGCCACCCGGATCGCCCGGCGCCCGAAGGCGGCGATCACCAGTTCGCTGTGGGGCGCGGGCAGTCGCAGCCGGTATCCGTTGGTGCGCACGACTTCGCCGGGAACGTCGGCTTTCGCGCCGTCCAGCAGCAGCCGGGTCGCCTGCGCGGACTCGGCGAGCGCCTGACCGGAACGACCGCGGTCGCGGCCGTGCCATTGCTCGACCACCACTGGCGAAGACGTTCCGAGGGCCACGGAGACCTCGCGTCCGGTGATGGCGGCGACGGAGGCGGCACCCATCGCGATCATCGCCGGATCCCGGACCGCGACGGCGAACGGCCCGAGCACGAGGCTGGCCTGGCTTAGCTGGGAACCGATGTGGGCACCGAGGGCGAACGCGTCCCAGGTGGCCATCTCGCCGATCCACACCGCGCCGAACCCGAGCGAGTCGGCGATCTTGGCGGTCTGGATGACCTCGTCGGCGGGCCGGTCCTGCCACAACCCGAGGGAGACTTCCAGCCGCGTCATGCGTCGACGAACTCGAACGTGATGCCGGGGATGACATCCGGGCGCAGCTCACCGGCGTCCTCGGCGCGGCGCAGCGTGATGGTCCAGTGGTGGCTGTCCTCGCCGGTGACGAACCGCAGCCGGGGTCCGCCCATGTCGACCACGGCCGGGTCCGCGCCCGGTGTGAGACCCAGGAGGGTATGCCACAGTTCGCCCATCCGCCGCGGATCGGCGACCGGGACCTGGACGGCGACCACGGCGTCGACCGAGGCGTCGGGGGAGGGCTGGGACTGTTCGCCCATGCCGTCCCAGAACCACACATCGGGGTCGGCGATTCCGTCGGCTTCGAGCAGGATCACCGTGTCCTTCGGGTGCAGCTGGACGATCGGGTGGCCGAGGACCTCGCGGTCGAAGATCACCCGCACACCCAGTTCCTGCGCCCGCGCCTTCACTCCGGCGGGATCGGGATGCTGGATGGACAGCGCGTAGCCGCCCCGGCCGCCGATGCGTGCCGTCCAACGGCCCAGGGCGTCAGTGGGGTCGAGGGACGTGACGAGCTGGAGGTAGGACAGGTCGGGCAGGGTGAACGTGTGGTCGGCCATCGCCACCTCGGCCAGCTCGGGATCGTGGAAGCCTTCGCCGAGCCGGAAAGCCGAGCGCAGCGCCTTGGTGTCCGCGTCGATCTCGTTGGTGGCGACGATGACCTGGCGCAGCCGGGCCCAGGTGTCCGATGTGGTCATGGCGGTCTCCCGAGAGCCGGGTGTCGATGGTCCCTCGTTACTACACTAAGCAGTGTTAGAGCGGCAAGCCTACCGGCTGCCTGCCGAGAAAATCGGTGTCTCCCCTTGTGGAGTATGTCCGTTCGAACTACAACTAACAGAGTTGCCGTAGCTCTGGAGGTGGACCGTGGCGTGGTGGCCGATGGTGCTCGCACTGGTGGTCGCGGCCGTCGCGATCTGCGTGCTGATGGGCGTGGTGCTGCTGATCTCGTTGCGGGCGAGGAACTGGTCGATCATCGACACGTTCTGGGGCCTGGGTTTCGTCGTCGTGGCGATCACCTCGTACCTGCTGTCGATCGGTGACGGCGACTCCGGCCGCCGGCTGGTCGCGCTGCTCGTCCCGGCCATCTGGGGTCTGCGGCTCGCCGGATACGTGCATTGGCGCAACCACGGCAAACCCGAGGACCCCCGGTACACCGCCCTGATGCGCCGCCGGACCGGTGCGCTGCTGCCGTACGTGGTCCGCACCATCTTCTGGGCGCAGGGCTGGGTCATGTGGGTCGTGGCGATCCCGATCACCGTGGCCATGTTCGAGGACGCGCCGGTCAACTCCGTGACCTGGATCGGCGTGGGTTTGGCCGCCGTTGGGCTGTTTTTCGAGGCGGTGGGGGACATTCAGCTGTCTCGGTTCCGCGCCGACCCGGCCAACGCGGGCAAGATCATGGACCGCGGCCTGTGGTCGTGGACCCGGCACCCCAACTACTTCGGCGACCTGTGCGTGATGTTCTCGTTCTGGCTGATCGCGTGCGGCACCTGGTTCGGTGTGCTCACCGTGTTCGCGCCGATCGTGATGACCCGAATGCTGATCATGACGACCGGCCTGCGCATGCTCGAACGGCGGCTGGCCAAGACCCGTGGCGCGGACTACGTCGCCTACGCGGCCCGCACCAGCGTCCTGATCCCACGCCCACCCCGCCGCGTGTCCACAAAGGATCATTAGCCCAGCGCCGCCGCTCCGGGCCATCGCGCGAGCGAGCAGCGCCGACGGTGTCATACACCATCGGCGGGCTCACGCATGGCGAGCCGCAGGTCTCGTTTGAGGATCTTGCCGACCGGGTTGCGCGGCAGTTCGGTGCGGACCTCAAGGCGTTCCGGCAGTTTGTACGACGCGATCTCCTGGCGGCTCAGGTGCTCGATCACCTCGGACAGGGTGATGGTCATCCCCGGCCGGGGTGCGACCACCGCGCAGACCCGTTCGCCCAGCACGTCATCCGGGTACCCGACCACGGCGACCTCGGCGACCGCGGGGTGGCTCGCGATCATCGTCTCCAGTTCGGCCGGCGCGATGTTCATGCCGCCGCGGATGATCAGGTCCTTGGCCCGGTCGACATAACGCAGGAACTCGCCGTTCTCGCCGTCGATCACGAACGCATCACCGGTCTTGAGGAAGCCGTCCTCATCGAATGGGCTTGCGGCCCGAGACGCGGGCAGATAACCGGCGAACAGGCTGGGACCCTTGAGGTACAGCTCGCCGGGCTTGCCCGGTTCGGTGACCTCATCGCCGGTGTCCGGGTCGATGAGCTTGACCGTGGTCTTGGCCGCGGCCGGGAACGTCCACTCGCGACCGCCGCCGTACCGCGGGAAGAACCTGGCCCGCTGCGCCGGATCGGTCATCTTGTGCACGTCGGTGACCAACGAGATTCCCTCGTTGGAGCCGAAGAAGTTGATGATCGTGACCCCGTAGCGCTCGTGCCAGCCACGGACCATCCACTCCTGCAACGGAACCGACCCGCTGCCGATCTGTTTCAGCGTCGACAGGTCGGTCCGCGCGAGCAGATCTTCCCTTTGCAGCAACAAAGCCAGCACCGCGGGCGGGGACACCGTGTACGTGATGCCCTCGTCGCGCACCTGGGCGAGGAACACGGCCAGGTCGAACGGATGATGCTGGACCAGCACGCACCCCACCCGCAGCCACGGCAGGAACATCCCGTTGATCCCGGCCATGTTGACCATGGGAAACGGGTTGAGGATCCGCGACGAGTGGTCCAGGCCCGGCGCGAACACGGTGTCGTGGCTCATCACCAGCCACTCGTAGTGCGCCCGTGGCACGCCCTTCGGCCCGCGCTCGGTCCCGGAAGTCCAGCAGATGGTGATGCAGTCGTTGGGGTCCACCGGATGCGCGGCCTCGTACTCCCGCACAGCCAAGGTATCCACTTCGGACATCGCTGGCCGGAGCGGGACCGCGCCGGGGATGTCGGACGGGCCGAAGTACAGGACCGTGCGCAGCGACGGGATGTCGTCGCGCATGCCCAGCACTTCGGCCGCCACCTCTCGTTTGCCCACCCGGTCAGCGGTCAGGAACGCGCCGATCTCCCCGGCCGTGCCCAGTTCCACCACTTCGTGCCGCCGGTACTGGACCGGTAGCGGCGAGACGATCGCCCGGACCCGCCACGCCGCCAGGTAGGCCACGGCCAGCTCGATGGTGTTGGGCAGCTGGACGGCCAGCACGTCGCCCTCGCCGATGCCGTTGGCCAGCAACACCGCCGCCAGCCGGTCGACCTCGTCGTCCACCTCCCGCCAGGTCGCCCGACGCGCGGGCAAGTCGACCAGGTCGGCCTTGTTGGGCGGGTCGACGATCGCCAGTTCGTCGCCGAACTCCCGGACGCGATCGGCGAACAGCTGCTGGACCGTTTCGTCGGTCCACCAGCCTTTGCCGGTGTACTCGGCGATCCGCTCCGGCGGGTGCATACGGCGGGCAGGCATGCTGTGACTCCTGAGTTACTTGCCGGTGATGGTGATCAGGTCGCCGTCGGGCTTGAACCGCTTGTCCGCCGCGCTCCACACCAGGGTCTGGAACGCGTCGAAGCCGACGAGCTCGGTGGGGGTGCTGACCCACTTGATGCCGTTGATCAGCATCGGCGACGCGTAGGTCATGTTGCGGGCCGCCTCGATGACGCTCGCGTGGGTGAGCCCGCTGGGCGAGGCCACGGCCTGCTTGAGGGTGTTGATGGTCAGGTCGGCCTGGACCCAGCCGGCCACGGTGATCGTGTTGTTCCTGTCGTCCGTGGTCACCTGCGACAGGTACTTCCGCACGCCCTCGTCGTTAGCCAGCGCCGGGTCGCTCGGGTCCTTGAGGTACGACGGCAGGACACCGCCGTCGGCGGCCTGGCCGGCAGCGACATACGCGGTGCCGTCGGCGCAGTTGCTCGGGTTCAGCACCATCTTCGGGGTGAACCCGACCCGCGCCATCGCTTGCACGACCGGGCCGCAGTCGTTGGTGATCCCCGCGATGTAGACCACGTCCACCCCGGCCGCCTTGAGCGTGGTGGCGGTGGTGTTCGGGTCGGTGGTCGGCGCGATCGAGGTGATCTGCAGCTTGCTGCCCTTGGCCGCGCTCTGGAACGCGTTGGAGTAGCCCTTGCCAGAGGCGGTCTGGTTCTCGGCGATGCCGACCTTGGCACCGTCCGGGAACCGCTTGAGGATCACGCTCACGTCGTAGCGGGCCTCGGCGTCACCGGCGGGCAGGTACTGGATGGTCCACGGGAACTGGCTGATGTCCCGGTACTGCTGCACCGACGAGCTCGGGTACAGCAGCGGCACACAGGCGGCGTTCTGGTCGTCGGCGATCGCGCCGACCGGGCCGGAGCCGAACGTGATCAGCGAGTCGACCTTGTCGCTCTGCAGGAACTGGGTGGCGTTGGCCTTCGCCTTGTCCGGCGTGTAGGCGTCGTCCTTGAAGCTGACGTCGATCTTGACGCCGTTGACCCCGCCCGCGGCGTTCTCGGCGGCGATGCGGGCTTTGTAGCCGTCCAGCGCGTAGGTCACGACACCGGCGACCGGGCCGGACAGTGGTGCGCTGTAGCCGACCTTCCAGGTGCCTTCGATCTTCTTGGTGGCCGCGGCCGGGTCGTCGCAGGCGGCGGTGTCGGCCTTGAACCCGCCGCTGGCCGCGGCCGGGGACTCGTTGGTGGTGGTTGCCGCGTTGTCCGCGGTCGAGCATCCCGCGGCGGCGAGCATGGCCGCGATGGCGGCGGCAGGCAGCGCGACGGCCGGCCTGAGACGAGGAGTGAACACGGGATGCCCTCTTTTCCTGGCTAATCCTTCTTGTTGAACGGTTTGGGCACGGCGGGGATGACGACGAGCACGCGGCGCACGAGCCGGCCGAGGCCACCGATCACGCCTTCCGGGGCGATGAACACGATGGCGATCAGCACGACGCCGAACAGCACCGCCGCCGCCTGTCCCTGACCGATATCCGAGGTGTAGTAAGGGATGTAGACCACCGCGAGGGCACCGACGATGGGCCCGGACCTGGTCGCCTGGCCGCCGATCACCAGCCCGATCAACAAAGCCACGGCGTTGAGCAGCGTGAACGAGTCGTGCGCGACCAGGCTGGCGAGGTAGATCGCGAACAGACAGCCGCCGACCCCGGTGATCGCCCCGGACACCCCGAACGACATCGTCTTGACCATGGCGACGTTCACCCCGGACGCCGCCGCGGCCAGCTCGTTGTCCCGCGTGGCCACCAGCGCGAGGCCGTAGCGGCTGCGCACGATGTTGTGTACTACCAACATGATCACGAGCAGCAGCACGACCGCCGTCCAGTACAGCCACTGGCCGCGTTCGGCGAGGGTGAACCCGCTCCAGTCCGGCGGCCGCAGCGTGCGCAACCGGATGGTGAGCCCCTGCGCGCCGCCGGTGAGGTCCTCGAACCGGTTGACCACCTCAGGAAACGCGACGCCGAACGCGAGGGTCACCATCGCCAGGTACAGCCCGCGGATCCGGATCGCGGGCAACCCGACAATCAACCCCACCACGAAACACAGCACGAGGGCGACCGGAATCGTGTACTCCGCCTGCCATCCATACCGCACGACGAGCACACCCGTTGTGTAGGCACCCAACCCGAAGAACGCCGAGTGCCCCACCGACACCAGCCCGGCGTACCCCGTGACGATGTTGAGCCCCACGATCGCGATCGCGTAGATCGCCACCCGCGTGAGCTGCCCCTGATCAAACTGCCCGAGCCCACCACCCCAGACGACCACCGCGCCGACGATCGCGAGCCCGACGACGACCATCACCAAGTGCGGCAACGAGTTCCGCCGCACCACCCACGGCAGCCGCTGGGACCTGCGTTCCTTGACCGGCTGGGGGGCGATGGCCGGAGTCGTGTCGTTCACGGGCGCGGCGGTCATACTCGCTCGATTCGGCGGGCACCGAAGATTCCGGTGGGTTTCACGACCAGGACCAGGACGATGATCACGAAGGCGAGGGTGAGCTGGAGTTCGCCGCCGAGGAAGGTGGCGTAGCCGTTGATCATCGACAGGCCGATGCCGACGCTGAGGCCGCCGATGACCGCGCCCTTCACGCTGTCCAGGCCACCCAGCAGAGCAGCTGCGGAGGCGAAGATCAGGATCGGGAAGAACGACGCCAGGTTCAGTTGGTTGGGCGGGAGGGCCGGGACGGCGAGGACTCCGGCGAACGCGCCCAGCGCCGAGGAGATGCCCCAGCTGACGCTCAGTACGAACCCGACCCGGACGCCGGACAGCGCCGCCGATTCGGGGTTGGTGGCCACCGCGCGCATCCGCAGGCCGAGGGAGGTGTGCTTGAACAGCATGGTGAGGCCGAAGACCACGATGATCATCAGGGCGATGATGCCGATGGAGTCGTAGTGCAGCCTGCCGCCGCCGATGGCGATGTAGTCGTTCACGCCGTTGGGCAGCAGGTGGGGGAAGACTTTGTCGTCGGGGCCCCAGATCCAGCCGTCGGCACCGTTGAGCGCGGTGAACAGTCCTAACGCGACGATCAGCACCGCGGTCTCGCTGCGCCTGCGCACCGGCCGGATCAGCAACCGTTCGGTGGCAACGCCCATGCCGAACCCGGCCACGATGGCCACCGCGAGCGCGGCGATCAGCGGCACTCCCTTGGTGGTGCACCACCAGGCCAGGTAGCTGGTGAACAGCGCGAACTCGCCCTGCGCGAAGTTGATCGTCGACGAGCTGCGGAACACCACGACCAGGGCCAGCGCGATGAGCACGTAGAGCGATCCCGCGGTGGCCCCGGCGAACAACCGGTCGAGGAAGATGCCCACACCGCCTCCTTTCGGTCAGTAGCCCAGGTATGCGCGGCGGACGGCGTCGTTGTCGCTGAACTCGCCCGCCGGCCCGCCGGCCGCGACCGTGCCGACTTCCAGCAGGTACACGCGGGCGGCGATGTCCAGCGCCAGCTCGGCGTTCTGCTCGACGAGCAGCAACGCCGTGCCGTCCTCGGTGTTGAGGCCCCGCAACACGTCGAACAGGCCCTGGACGATGACCGGGGCGAGGCCGAGGCTGATCTCGTCGCACAGCAACAGCCTGGGACGGGCCATCATCGCCCGCGCGATGGCGAGCATTTGCTGTTCACCGCCGGAAAGCGTGCCGGCGAGCTGGTCGCGGCGCTGCCCCAGCACCGGGAACACCGAGTACCAGGTGTCGATGTCCTTGCTGTCCCGGCGAGTGGTGGCCCCGACGCGCAGATTGTCCTGCACGGACAGGTCGGTGAGCGTGCCGCGCCCCTGCGGCACCAGGCTGACGCCCAGCCGCAGCATCGCGTCCGGGGTCGCGTCCCGGCACAACCGGCCGTCCACCGTTATCTCGCCGGTGTGCGGGATGAGGCCGGAAATGGCGCGCAGCAAGGTGGTCTTGCCCGCGCCGTTCGCGCCGAGCACCACCACGACCTCGCCGGGCGCCACCTCGAGATCGATCCCGTGCAGCACCGCCGCGGAGCCATATCCCGCGCGCAGGCCGCGCACGCCCAGCAGCGCGGTCATGCCGCCCGCCCCAGGTAGGAGGCGACGACCTCGGGGCAGCGCTGGACCTCGTCCGGGGTGCCGTCGGCGATCACCTTGCCGAAGTCCATCGCCACGACGTGGTCGGAGATCCCCATCACCAGGCCCATGTGGTGTTCGACGAGCAACACGCTGAACCCGAACTGGCGGCGCAGCCGCACGATCAGCTCGCCGAGGTCGTGCACCTCCGAGTGGGTGAGGCCGCCCGCGGGTTCGTCGAGCAGCAGCAGCGACGGGCGGCTCATCAACGCACGGGCCAGTTCGACGCGCTTGAGCGTGCCGAACGGAAGGCCCTGCGCGGGGCGGTGGGCGACGTCGGTGAGGTCGAGTTCCTCGAGCAGCCACCACGCCTCGGACTCCAGGCGGCGCCGTGCCGCCCGGCCGCCCGGCCAGCTGATCATCGCGCCCAGCAACCGGGGTGTGTCACGGGAGTGACCGCCGACGACCGTGTTGTCCATGACCGTCAGCGAGCCGAACAGGGCGAGGTTCTGGAACGTCCGGGCGACGCCACTGTGGACGATCCGGTGCCGCCGCAGCGCGAGCAGATCCGTGCCGTCGAACCGGATCGAGCCGGAGTCCGGCCGGTAGACCCGGGTGACGCAGTTGAACAACGACGTCTTGCCCGCCCCGTTCGGCCCGATCAGGCCGCAGATCTCGTTGTCGGCCACGGTCAGGCCGGCCTGGTTGAGCGCGGTGACCCCGCCGAACCGAAGCAGTAGTTCGCGGACTTCCAGCACTGGCTCACCTCCCGGTCCGGGACAGGCCTGGGACACAAAACGCGCCCGTCGCCGGCGGTCCGGCGGCGTCGCCGTACTTCAGTTAGCAGTGTTGAGATTCATACAACACGGTTCGATCCGGGTCAACGCCCCGACGCCTTTTCGTTGCCCAACCAGAATGAACCTAGGTTCTCAACGCTGTTAGTTGTAGTGTCGAAGGCACGGCTGGAGCCAGGCGCAGGCTATGGTTCGACTGGGCACACGATCTGGGACCATGGCCCGAACGCCGGCTCGCCGGGCGGCAGGACCCGGCGCAGTTGTTGCACGGAGCCAAGTTCCCGGACGACCCGGTGTACTACGACAACTGGCGTTCGGGAAGGGAGTGACGATGACGGCGGTCGAAGGATGCGTCGCGCTGGTGACCGGGGGCAACCGGGGCATCGGCGAGGCGTTCGTCCAGGAACTGCTTTCCCTTGGAGCGCAACGCGTCTACTGCGCCGCTCGCAAGGTCGCGGACATCCCGGCGGAGCTGACCGGGGCGGGCGCGATCCCGGTCGAGCTGGACATCACCGACGAGGCCCAGGTCGCCACCGCGGCCGCAGGGTGCCCGGATGTGACTGTGCTGGTGAACAACGCCGGTCTGCACGGCCGCGAACGGCTGGTGCTCACCGAACATCCCGAGGTCGCCCGCCAGGAGATGGAAGTCAACTACTTCGGCACCCTGAACATGATCCGCGCGTTCGCCCCGGTGCTCGGCGCGAACGGCGGCGGCGCGATCGTCAATGTACTGTCGGTGGCCGGTGCGTTCCCGACCGCGTTCATGGGTGGGTACTCACCGGCCAAGTCGGCGGCCTTGTTCCTGTCCACCATCGCACGCGCCGAGCTGGAACCCCAGCACACCACCGTGACCGCGTTGATCGTCGGCTCGGTGGACACCCGGATGGCCGACCATGTCCAGGGAACCAAGGAGAACCCGAGGGACATCGCGTCGATCGGCTTGCGCGCCATGGCCCGCGGCGAGCGAACCATCGACACCGACCGGATGGCCGTCGAGGCCAGGGCCCGGTACGCGCTCGACCCGGTGCGCTGGGAACAAGGCATGGCCAAAGTCCTGAACTCCGGCGATCTTTCCACCGGGCGGCGCGGGAAATGACCTACCGGATCGTGCAGTGGGCCACCGGGTCGATTGGAAAGACGTGCCTGCGGGCGGTTCTGGACTCGCCGGACTGCGAGCTGGCCGGGCTGTACGTCTACAGCGACCGGAAACTGGGCCGGGACGCCGGGTCGATCGCCCGCCGCCCGGACACCGGCGTGCTCGCCACCAACGACATCGAGGACATCCTCAGGCTCGACGCGGACGTGGTGATCCACACCGCGCGCCTGCAACTGCCGTACGAGTTGCACGACAACGACATCTGCCGGTTGCTGCGCTCAGGCAAGAACGTGATCACCACGGCGGGCCAGCACTACCCGTGGGCGCACGGCCCCGAGCGCGCCGAGATGTTCCTGGATGCCTGTCATGCCGGTGGCACAAGCCTCTACGGCGCCGGGGTCAGCCCGGGTTTCGTCGGTGAACGGCTCGCGCTCACCCTGGCGAGCGCGGCGCTGGAACTGGACGCGATCGTGATCGACGAGGTGTTCGACGCCAGCGGCATGCTCAGCCCGGACTTCGTGTTCACCGTGATGGGTATGGGAACCGACCCGGCCCAGACCGACCTGATGACCGGTCCATTGCCCGAGCTGTACCGGAAGCTGTACTCGGAGACGTTGTGCTTCATGGCCGACAGCCTCGGCCTCACCGGGTACACAGTGGACAGTGACCACCACCTCGAACTGGCGGCTGAGGATCTCACCGTCCGCGCGGGCACCATCCGCAAGGCAACCGTCGTGGCAACGGAATGGCGCTGGCACGTGGTCACCGACGGCCGCCGCAGGCTGAGCCTGTCGATCATCTGGACGATGGACCCCACGTTGCCGCGTTATGCCGGACGCCCGCACTGGCAGCTGCGGATGACCGGCAAACCCGAACTGACCATGTCCCTCGACCTGCACGACCCGGTCGGCGCCGAAGTGATGACCACCGGCGGCCAGTACGTCGTCGCCGGACTCGTGCTGCGCGCGATCCCGGTCGTCGTGGCGGCGGACCCCGGGATCGTCACGCCGTACGTGTTCGCGCCCTACCAGGCCTGATCAACCCGCCGACGCTTGTTCGTCCGTGTCGCGTTCGACCTGGACGGACGCGCCGCGCAGGCGTTCGCCGCACTGGCTGCAGATCAGCCGCGGGTGGAAGGCGCGGCGGCACTTGGTGTGCGTCAGGCGCATCGCCGGGCCTTCGGGCGCCTGGAACCAGCGGTGGCCCCACTCGATCACCGTGGCCAGCACCGGGAAGAACGCGCGGCCCTTCTCCGTCAGGTGGTAGATGACCCAGTCCGGGCGCTGCGGGTTCGGCGCGGCGACCAGCACGCCGATGTCGCAGAAGGTGCGCAGCCGCTCGGCCACGATCGTGGGCGGGGCGCCCATCCGCTGCTCGAACTCGCCGAACCTGGTGGCGCCCATGAAGGCCGCGCCCAGCAGTGCGGTGGACCAGCGGTTGCCGATCAGCGCCATGGTCTGGGTGACCAGCTCGGTCGGCCGGCTGCCGGAGTGCGCCCGCCGCCGGGTCACGCCGGTGGGGATGCTGCGTTCCCAGCCGCCGCTCGGTCCGAACCTGCCCTGCACGTCACGGGGTTCGGTGACCTCGTCGCAGGCCTCGCAGGACAGCAGCGGGCTGAAGATCTCCCCGCACTTGCCGTGCCGCATCCGCGGCAGGTGCTCCTCCGGGTCGTTCACCCAGTTCTGCTCCCACGCCCACATGGTCAGCAGGATCGGCCACATCTGCCGGCCGCGCGGGGTGAGCCGGTAGTACTGGCGCGGCGGGCGCGAGTCGTACCGGACCCGCTGCATGATGTCCGCCTTGACCAGCCGCGCCAGCCGCGCGGTGAGCGTCGAGCTGGAGATCGGCCCGGCGTTGAGCCACTCGTTGTACTGGGTGAGTCCCTCGTTCAACGCCAGCTGCACGATCCAGAGCGTCCACTCGTCGCCGACGATGCCGTTGCTGACGGCGATCGCGTTGGGGCCGCCCGCCTCCAGGAGGGTGACGCCGCCGGACGTGTTCGGGTCCATCAATGTCCTCAACTGACCGCAGGTGTGGGATCCGGTTGCGATTATGCCCGGACGAACGAGAACCGCACGCCGCACCGGGTGTCCTCTCAGAATCGGTCGCGCGGGACCTTGCCGACCGAGTTGCGCGGCAGTTCGGCGGCGAAGTTCTGGAAGGCGGCCTGCGCCTCGGGGAACTCGCGCGGCCCGGCTTCGCGGCTGCGCGCGATCAGGTCGGTCAGCTCGCCGGGCGTGACCGGGCCGCTGGGCAACGCGACCGTGCCCCACTCGACCGCGCTGGCCACCCGCAACCCGCCGCCGGCGCTGACCAGCACCTGCCCGTTCACCGTCGACTCCGGGTCGACGAGAGCGGTCACGAGCGGGCCGACGGCCTCGGGCGGCAGCGAGCCCTGCAGGTCGCTGGGCATGCCCGCGGCGGTCATCTGGGTGGTCGCGTAGGGCAGGACGATGTTGGTGAGCACGTTCCGGCGTTCGCCTTCGACCGCGATCGCCCGGCCCAGCGCGATGAGCGCGCCTTTGCTTGCCGAGTATGCGGAAGCGGTGGGTTCGCCGTGCAGGCCTGCCGTCGAGGAGACGAACACGATCCGGCCGAACCCGGCCTCGCGCATGTGTTTGCTGCACAGCATGGCGATGTGCGCGCTGCCGCCGAGGTTGGCGGCGATCACCGCGTCGAACCGTTCCGGGGTGGACTTGTGGAACATCGCCGGATCGGCCACGGCGGCGCTCGTCACCAGGAAATCCAGGCGCCCGAACGTGTTCAGCGCGGTGTCCAGCATGGACTGAGCCGCGTCGGGATCGGCGACGTCGCCGGTCTCGGCCACCGCCGAACCACCGGCCGCGAGGATCTCGTCGACCACCCGTTGAGCCGCGCCTTCGCCGGTCCGGTCCCGGTTGTTGACCACGACATGGGCTCCGGCGGCCGCCAGGCCGAGCGCGAACGCCCGGCCGAGCCCCTTGCCGCCGCCGGTGACGATCCCGGCCCGGCCCGCCAGCCTCGTCACGGGGTCACCCGCTCGACCAGGACGGCCACGCCGAGACCGGCCGCCCCGCTGACCGCGGCCACGCCGTAGCGGCCACCACGCCGTTCCAGCTCGTCAACGCACTGGCCGACCAGGATCGCGCCGGTGGCGCCGAACGCGTGCCCCATGGCGATGGTGCCGCCGTTGGGGTTCATCCGGTCCGGCCCGGCATCCAGGTCACGGCGGAACCGCAGGCACAACGCGCCGAACGCCTCGGCGAACTCGAACACGTCGATGTCCGACGGCGTCAGCCCGGCCTTCGCGATCACCCGCTCCACGGCGTCCTGCCCGGCGGTCAGCATGATCACCGGGTCGGTGCTGGTGGTCGCGCTCGCCACGATCCGGGCGCGGACCGGCAGGCCCAGCCGCTGGCTCGTCTCGGCCGTGCCGAGCAGCAGCAACGCGGCCGCGTCGGCGAGGGCGGGAGAGGTGCCCACGGTGTGCAGGTGCTTGATCTCGCCGGCCTCGGGGTGCGCGCTGAGCGCGATGTCGTCCTGGCCGGACGCGCCCAGCTCGGCGAACGCGGGCGGCAGCGCGGCCTGCGACTCCATGGTGGTCTGCGGCCGGATCAGCTCGTCGCGGGTGAACTCACCGCCGTACGGCAGCGGCACGGGGATGACACTGTTCTCGTAGAACCCGGCATCCCAGGCGGCGGCCGCCTTGGTCTGCGTCTCGACCCCGTAGGCGTCCAGTTCCTCGCGCCCGAAGCCCTCGATGGTGACGTTCAGGTCCGCGGCGATGCCCATGTGCACCGAGCCGATTCGCCAGACCACGTCCTTGTTGGTCCACAGTGGACCACCGTCGGCGAACATCGGCACCCGCGAGACGCTCTCCACCCCGCCCGCGACCGCGAGGTCGATGTCCCCGGCGCGGATCCGGGCCGCGGTCTGGGCCACCGCGTCCACGCCGGACGCGCAGAACCGGTTCAGCGTGACGCCGGGGACGTCCGGGCCCCAGCCGGCCAGCAGGACCGACGTGCGGGCGAGGTTCGCGCCCTGGTCGCCGACCTGCGCGCTGTTGCCGATGGTCACGTCGTCCACTTGGGACGGATCGATGCCGGTCCGCGTCACCAGCGCGTTCTCCAGCAGCACGAGGGCGTCGAGCGGGCTGAGGTGGTGCATCGAGCCCTTGGCCGAGCCTTTGCCGCGTGGGGTGCGGACGTAGTCGAGCACATACACCGATGCCGTGGTCACTCTGTTAGTTGTAGCTTCTCGGCGATACGTTGACAAGAACCGAGCCGGTCAGGGCGCCGGGAAAGCGTGGCCAACCTGGGAAGTCCGCTCGTCCGGCGATTGACCCCCAACTCTGTTTGTTGTAGTAATAAGTGGTCAACATCCCGGCCCGGGAGGCTTGTCGTGACGACTACGTCCAGCTCCGTCGCCGGCGGGTACCAGACCGACTTCGCACGCAACACCGTGCGTGAGGGCCTGACCATCGCCGACGTGTTCACCGAGACCGTCCAGCACACCCTGGAGCACGCGCGGATCCCCGCGGCCCACATCGGTGTCATCCACGTCGGCAACGCCTTCGGCCAGCTGTTCACCGGGCAGGGCCAGCTCGGGGCGATGCCCGCCACGGTCGAACCGGCCCTCTGGGGCGTCCCGGCGGTCCGGCACGAGGCCGCGTGCGCGTCCGGGTCGATGGCGATCCTCGGCGCGATGGCCGACCTGGAGTCCGGCCGCTACGACGTCGCCCTGGTGCTCGGCGCCGAGATCGAGAAGACGGTGGACGGCGAGCTGGGCGCCAAGTACCTCGGCGCCGCCGCCTGGATCGGCCAGGAGGGCCAGACGGCGACGTTCATGTGGCCGCACATGTTCGACCTGCTCGCCGACGAGTACGACCGCCGCTACGGCCTGGACGACCGGTACGTGCGCGCGATCGCCGAGCTGAACGTGCGCAACGCCAGGAGCAACCCGAACGCCCAGACCCGCGGCTGGAAGTTCACCCCGGAGAGCTTCACCGACGACGACACCGCCAACCCGCCGGTGGAAGGCCGCATCCGGCGGACGGACTGCAGCGCGATGACCGACGGGGCGGCCGGGGTCATGCTGGTCAGCGACCGCTACCTGGCCGCGCACCCGGACATCGCCGCACGCCCGAGGGCGGTGCTGGCCGGCTGGGGACACCGCACGGTCGGCCTGTCCATGCAGCAGAAACTCGACCGCTCGGCGGGCGAGCCCTACGTCCTGCCGCACGTCCGGCAGACCGTCCTGGACGCGTTCGTCCGGGCCGGGGTCGCGGACGTGGACCAGCTCGACCTGATCGAGACGCATGACTGCTTCTCGATGAGCGAGTACGCCGCCATCGACCACTTCGGCATCACCGGCCCCGGCGAGAGCTGGAAGGCGGTGGAGAACGGGGAGCTGGAGATCGGCGGCCGGATCCCGGTGAACCCCGGCGGCGGGCTGATCGGCGGCGGCCACCCGGTCGGCGCGACCGGCGTGCGGATGGTGCTCGACGCGTACAAGCAGGTCACCGGCACGGCCGGGAACTACCAGGTGGCCGGGGCGCGCACCGCGGCCACGCTGAACATCGGCGGCAGCACGACCACGTGCGCCAGCTTCGTGGTCAAGGGGGCTTGATGGACATCGAGGTGCTCGGCCGGGCGCTGACGACCCTGCCGCCGGACGACGACCACCCGTACCGCACCGGGCCGTGGCGCCCGCAGCAGGTCGAGCGGGCGGCCTCGGAGCTGGAGGTCAGTGGCGAGATCCCGGCCGACCTGGACGGCGTGTACCTGCGCAACACCGAGAACCCGGTGCACCCGGCGGTCGAGGTCTACCACCCGTTCGACGGCGACGGGATGGTCCACGCGGTCGGCTTCCGGGGCGGGAAAGCGTTCTACCGCAACAGATTCGTCCGGACCGACGGGTTCGTCGCGGAACAGGAGGCCGGGCACGCGCTGTGGTCCGGCCTGGCCGAGGACCCGCGCAACTCGCCCACCCAGACCGGCTGGGGCGCGCGCGGCCGGATGAAGGACGCCTCCAGCACGGACATCGTGCTGCACAACGGGGTCGCGCTGACCAGCTTCTACCAGTGCGGCGACCTGTACCGGCTCAGCCCGACCACCCTGGAGACCCTCGGCAAGGCCACCTGGCACGGCCGGTTCCCCAGTGACGTAGGGGTTTCCGCGCACCCGAAGTTCGACGAGCGCACCGGCGAGCTGATGTTCTTCAACTACAGCACCGAAGCGCCGTACATGCACTACGGCGTGGTCGACGCCCAGGACAACCTCGTCACCTACATCGACGTGCCACTGCCAGGGCCGCGCCTGCCGCACGACATGGCGTTCACCGAGAACTACGCGATCCTCAACGACCTCCCGCTGTTCTGGGCGCCCGAGGCGCTGGCACAGGGCAAGTACGCGGCCCGGTTCCACCCGGACATGCCGAGCCGGCTCGCGGTCATCCCCCGGCACGGCACCACCGCGGACATCCGGTGGTTCGAGGCCGACCCGACCTACGTGCTGCACTGGACCAACGCCTACGAGCAGGGCGACGAGATCGTCCTGGAGGGCTTCTTCCAGACCAACCCCGAGCCGCCGTCCGGCGGCGGCACGCTCTACCAGCGGATGTTCCGGTTCCTGGACAACGACCAGCTCGGCCCTCGGTTGCACCGCTGGCGGCTGAACCTGACCACCGGGCTGTGCAAGGAGGAGCGGCTCAGCGGCGTCACCAGCGAGTTCGGCATGATCAACCAGCGGCACGCCGGCCTGCCGCACCGCTACAGCTACGCGGCGACCTCCCCGGCGGGCTGGTTCCTGTTCGACGGCCTGGTCAAACACGACTCGCTGACCGGGACCGAGGAGCGCTACCCGTTCGGCGAGGGCGTGTTCGGCAGCGAGGCCGCGATGGCGCCCCGGGCCGGGTCGGTTTCCGAGGACGACGGCTACCTGGTGACCATCACGTCCGACATGAACCGGGACCTGTCCGAGTGCCTGGTGTTCGTGGCGAGTGACCTGGCCGCCGGGCCGGTCGCCCGGATCCGGCTGCCGGAACGGGTCAGCAGCGGAACGCACTCCACGTGGGCGCCGGGCTCGCTGATCGCCGGGTGGGACTCGGCGGAGGATCCCGCCGCCGCGGCCGGGTTGTAGACCATGGCGACCTTCCGGGCGACAGCGTTGTTCCCGCCGGTCGACTTGCGGGTCGAGTCCCGTGTGGACGGATCGCTCGTGCTGTCCGTGCCGCCGGTGGCCTCTGGTACGCCGGACACGCTCGCCGGGCGGCTCGCTGTCCAGGCGAAAGCGTTGGGCGACAAGACATTGATCGCCGCCCGGGACGACACGGGGGAGTGGGCACAGCACAGCTACGCGTCAGTGCACGAGACCGCGGGCCGGATCGCCGGGTGGTTCGCCTCGCGGCCGGGCGAGGACCGGGTACTGATCGTCACCGGGAACTCGGTCCCGCACGCGTTGCTGACCTTCGGCGCTGCGGCCGCAGGCGTGCCGATCTGCCCGGTGAGCGCCCAGTACGCGCAGTCGCCGACGGGGGAGTACGGGCGGCTGCGCAACGTGATCGACATCGTCAAGCCCACGGTCGTGTTCGCCGAGGTGGTCGCGCCGATCGCCGACGCCATGCGCGCGGTCCTGCCCGGCTCCATCACGTTGATCTGCACGGATCCGGCCGCGTGGCCCGGGGCGGTCGACTGGTCCGATGTGGTCGGTCACCCGGCGCCGCCGGACATCGCCGACCGGATCGCGGCCCTGGATCCGCGGACTCCGTTGCGGTACATGGCGACTTCGGGTTCGACCGGTCTGCCGAAGATCGTGGTGCAGACTAACCTGATGTGGTGCAGCCTGTTCGATGGCGCGAGCCACGTCCTCGGTGAGGCCTCGGGCTGGCGAGTGCGCACAATGGACTGGATGCCGTGGAGCCATGTCGCCGGCGCCAGCGTGCTGATCGGCACCATGCTGAACGGCGGTTCGTTCTACTTGGACGAAGGCAGGCCGACACCCGAGCTCTTCGGCGCCACTCTGCGCAATATCGCCGAAGTCCAGCCGTTGTTCTTCGCCAACGTGCCGTACGCGTTCGGCATGCTGTGCGACGCCATCGAGCAGGATCCTGTTCTGCGGGAACGGTTCTTCGAGCACCTGCAGCTGTGCCTGTACGGCGGCGCCGGTCTGCCGCAGCCGGTGTACGACCGGTTCCAGCGGCTGGCCGAGCAGACCATTGGCGAGCGGGTCATGTTCACCACCGGTTACGGCTGTACCGAGGCCACCGCGGGGATCATGACGATCTCCTGGCCCACCACGGAAGTCGGCGTCGGACTGCCCGTTCCCGGGCTCGAGGTCAAGCTCGTGCCGTTGGACGAGGAACGCTACGAAGCCAGGTTCCGCGGCGACTGCGTCATGCCGGGCTATCTCGACAATCCGACGGCGAACGCGGAATGCTTTGACAGCGAGGGCTTCTACCGCAGCGGGGACGCGCTGGCCTTCCACGACCGGGCGAGACCCGAGCGGGGCATGGTGTTCGCGGGCCGGCTGGCCGAGGAGTTCAAGCTGATCACCGGCAGCTTCGTCCAAGGTGGACAGGTCCGCGCCGACCTGCTCGCCCGTACCAGCCCGGTGGTGCTGGATGCCCTCATCTGCGGCGAGGGACACGACGAGATCGGCGTCCTGCTCTGGCTGAACCCGTCCGGATGCGTTGTGGCACTGGGACAGGACGCGACCGAAGCGCAGATCCTCGACTGGCTGCGTGAGCGCGTCCCTGCCGGGCACAGTGCCACTACCCGGATCGCGCGTTTCGCCGTGCTGACCGAACCGCCGAACGTCGACGCCGGGGAACTGTCGGACAAGGGCTCGATCAACCAGTCGATCGCGTTGCGGCGTCGTCGTGTGGACGTGGAACGGTTGTACGCCAACGGTCCTGGGGTTCAGGTCCTGCCGCGCTGAAGACGCCCGGCCGCCAGAAGCGACGGCCGGGCGTGTCCGTTAGAGCGTCGGCTTGCCCGGCTGGTAGAGCCAGGTCTGGAAGAACGAGTCCAGGTTGCGGTTGGTGGTCCGTTCGACGAACTTGATGAAGTCCTGCGTCGAGACGTTGCCGTAGCGGTGGGTCGACGGCCACTGCTTGAGGATCTTGAAGAAGTCGCGGTCGCCGATCTTCAGGCGCAGCGCCTGCAACGTCATGGCGCCGCGGTTGTAGACCAGGTCGTCGAAGATGTGGTCACGCCCCGGGTCGGCGACCTTGCCGTCCCAGTTGTCCTCGTCGGCGTAGGTCTGCTCGAAGGTCTTCTGCACCGGGGTGCCCTGGAACTTCTCCTGGTACAGCCACTCCGAGTAGGTGGCGAAGCCCTCGTTGAGCCAGATGTCCGACCAGCGCTGCGGGGTGAGGCTGTCGCCGAACCACTGGTGGCCCAGCTCGTGGGCGAGCAGGTCGCCGGAGACGTTGCTGGTGCGCTGGTCGTAGACCGGCCGGCTCTGCGTCTCCAGGGCGTAGTGCACGCCGACATCGGCGAGGATGCCACCGGTCGAGTCGAACGGGTACGGCCCGTACATCGACGACTCCCACTGCACGATCTGCGCGGTGGTCTGGTTGAACACCGCGCCCTGACCGGGTTTGGTGTCGATCGACTTGCCGATCGCGGTGATGTTCGGCAGGCCGTCACTCGTCTTGCCGTGCGTGACGTTGAGGTCACCGATCGCGATCATCGCCAGCTCGCTGGCCATCGGCCGGTTCATCAACCAGCGGAAGGTCGACTTGCCGTCGCGGGTGGTGGTGGGACCGGGCTCGCCGTTGGCCAGCACCGTGAGCCCGCTCGGCACGGTGATGGTCTGCGAGTAGGTCGCCTTGTCTGTGGGAGTGTCGTTCACCGGGTAGTACGTCGCCGCGCCGATCGGCTGGTTGAGCGCCACCGCGCCGTCCTTGGTCGCGACCCAGCCGGACAGCCCCAGCGCCGGGTCGTCGATCTTCTGCGGGACGCCCGCGTAGCTCACCGAGACCAGGAACGGCAGACCCTTCCGCAGGCCGCGCGGCGGCGTGATCACCAGCTCCTGCGCGCCGCTGCGGGTGAACGTGGCGTCCTGCCCGTTGACCGTGAGCCTGCTGATCGTCAGCGGGCCCTGGAAGTCCAGGTCGAAGCGGGAAAGATCCTGCGTGGCCTGGGCGAGGATCGTCGTGGTCGCGTCGATCGCCTGGGTCTTGGGGTCGAACGAGAGCCGGATGTCGTAGTGGTCGACCTGGTAGCCACCGTTGCCCATATCCGGGAAGTACGGGTCCCCAGCCCCCGCTGACCCCGGGGAGAAGCCCGGGTTGCGACCCGGATCCGCATACGCACTCGTGCCCACCACACCCACGGTCAACGCGCAGCACGCCACTAAGACGCCGGCCCGCCGCCTGAGCCCCGCATTCCGGAAAGCAGCCATGCCGTCAGACCCTAGGTCGACTTCTCGCCGACGGCCAGCACCAATCGGAGTGGAACCGAAACCATCGGTCAGTCCGTCCTGATGGGGTAGGAGATTCTGGGGGTGACTGGATGTCGATGGGCGATGTGGTGCGCCGTGCCGGTTTTGTCGTCTGGCGGCCACTGGTTGTGGTGGGCGCGTTTCTGGCGACGATCCCGGCGTGGCCGGTTTTCGAGCCGTCCGAACTGGCTTTGCCGGTGGCGATTGTCCTGGCGGTGCCGTTGAGCTGGGTGCTGCTCGCCGGTGGGTCCGTCCGGGGGCCGCGGGTGGGCGCTGTCCTGATTGTGTGCACGGTTGGCTGGTCTTTGGTGACGCGTCTGTGGGCGAGTTGGGCGACACCTTCCACTGTGGACGACGTGCTGCGGGCCTGTCTGGCTGTTGGGTGCGTGATTGTGCTCTGGGTTGAGCGACGTACGCTGCTGCACCGCTCGCGGTTCGGGTTGGCGCTTTTGACCGTTTCGTGCGCTGCGGTGGTGATGTTGCCAGTTGTGGGCAACGCTCCGGTCCCTGACCGGGATTCTTTGCTGCCGTTGCCCGCTGGTGTGGTTGCTGTGGCTGAAGATGCGGGATGTGACCGGCCAGGTTCGTGTCAACGCCGCTTCGAGGTGGTCGCTGACCACGGCGCGGATCCGGCTTCGGTGGTGTCCCGGATGATCCGGCACCTGGAGGATCGCGGCTGGGATATCGGCGTCGAATACCAGGACAAAGCGTGCCGGCCGTTGGGATACGTGGCCAACCCGTACCGCAGCTGCGCGTCGGTCCTGTACCTACCCGGCCGCGGCACGGTCGAAGTGCTGTTCGAGATCTACAACCCACGTGAGCCGCAGGTCCTCTACGCGCCTACCGTCTAGGTATCAGCTGATTCCCGTTCACCGGAACGGCAGCGGGATCTTCCGGCCGGTGACCGGCATCAGGCAGCGCACCTCGCTGCACGCGGCATAGCTGACAACCACCTCGGCCCGACTCGACCCGGTCTGCTCGACGGGCAACGTGAAAGTCACCGGACCGTCCGGATACACCGGCAGCTCGACATCGAGGTTGGCCAGCCGCAGCATCCGCACCGGCGACTCGGTGACCGGCGGCCCATCCGCCCGCAGGTCCCCCGACACATCCAGCGCGGTCGGGATCCCCAGCCCATGCACTCCATCCGCCGGAAGATCCTTGCTGTACAGGTGAAACCCCGCCTCCACCGGAACGAACGAAGCCACGATCTCGCGGCCGCCATCCGGCCCAGGGTGAAGCGTCACCGTGACGGCCACCCCGTTCTCCTCAAGCCGCCCGCCCGCATCCCGCACCTGCTGCCCACACCCCGCGAGCAGCAACAGGAGCGCGGGCACGAGCACCCGCTTCATGCGGCCCAACGAGTGAGGAACGCCTGAACCTCAGTGGCCTGCATGTCCCGCGCGTTGGCGAAGGCGCCGTCGTTGGTGGCCACTCGAATGGTGCCGTCGGGGCTCAGCACGACCACCGCGGGTATACCGCTCTTGTCGAGCTTGACGTACTTCTTCGCGAGAGCGAGGTTCCGGTCGAACCGCCCCACATCCACCGACACCACGTGGTACTTCTTCAGGACCGGTGCGACCTGGTCGGCCTGGAAAAGCTTCTGCAGGACAACACAGTCGGGGCACCAGTCCGCCCCGAAATCGAGCAGCACCGGCAGCTTGTCGGCAGCCGCCTGGCCCAGCGCCGTCCGTACATCCGCCGCGGCGTCGCGCGACGGGTCATACGACTTGTCCGGCAAAGGCTTCTCGGTCACCGATGTTCTGGCCGATGTCGACGTGACCGTCGTCGTCGTTGTCGTCGGAATGCCTCCGCTGGGCGCGGAGGTGTCTGGTACCGAACATCCTCCGGTGAGCGCCAGACACAACGCGGCCGCGGTCAGGCGTCGTCCGTTCATGGTTTACCCCCCAGGGACTCCACTGGAGGACGAGCATAGCGCCGCTTGAAGACGGTGGTGCGTGCCGGTCCGTATCGGGATACGGGGGACCGGCATGCACCTAAGTGGACAGATCAGGCGAGCAGGGAGCTCAACCGGTTGCCGGTGGCCGCGGTTGTCAGCTTGGTGAAGGTCTCCATCAGGTCGCGGGATGACGGGACCGCCGAGGCGATGCCGGCGGCCGCCTGACCGAGTTTGTCAGTGATGTCTTTGTCCAGCAACGGATCGTGCTCGTCCTCGGCCAAGGCGACCAGCCGTTTCAACGCTGTGGTCGCCAGGACGCGGGCGCGGGGGTTGGCGCCCAGTGCTTAGACCGGGGTCTGTGACGAGATCGAGTAGGCGACGCGGAACATCCAGTTGTCGAGGATGTCCGGGTTGGCCAGCTCACGGGCGTGCACCCCGGCGAGGATCAGTACGCCGGGCCCGGTTGGCGGTGGTGCCGCCGCGCAGCCGCAACGCCAGGATCCTGGTTCCCTTCACCGACCGCTCGGGCAGTTCGATGGTGGACGCGACCCCCGGCAGCGAGATGCCGTAGTCGTGGACTCGTTGGTAGAGCTGGTACGACTGCTGGTAGCCGACTGGTACGGCCGCGACCCCGGCGGCCAGTTTCGGAGCTTCGCCGTCCGGCGCGACCTCCAGCGGCGACGGTCACCGTCACGACGTGGCGGGTCCCGGTTTCGTTGTCAGGCATGGTGATTCCCCTCTGTAGCCTCCGTCCCGACGGTAGACACGGCAGCCCGGCAGGAACGGAGCGAAACGGACCTGCTTTCAGGCAGTCACCCGGGTGGCCATCCGGGCCGAATTCGCCCGTCCGGTTGTTCTCGGGTCGGCGAAATTCTTCAGGCTCGCTTGAGAAAATCTGATCGTCGGGGCCCCGCCGAGCCAGGGGGCACGGCTGACTGCAAGAAGGTCGCCGCCACCATCGGCGACGTCGTCTACACCGACTGGGTCAAGAAATTCATCATCCGGCCCAGTATTGCCCAAAGCGCTGGAAATGCTGGTCAAAAATGGCAGGATCCCCGCGTTGCCGCCCACGCCTGAGGTCGGGAAAGCCGCGATCGCGGGTGCGATGAAGAAATGGTACGAGGTCTTCTTCGGTTACCGGATCATCCAGGCGTACATCGCGACCGGGGCGATCACCCGGTGGCAGGCGGGCGGGTTCTGAACCCGCCAGTGCTCGCGGATGAGAGTGTCAGGGCGACTTGACCCGCTCCAGCCACCCGGCGGCGTCCTCAGTGGACAAAACACGGGTGAGGGTGATCGTGGGGCGCATCAAGGGGTACACCCGGCCGGTGTTCCAGCCGCGTTCGTAGGGCGGCGGGTCGAGCACGACCACGCGGCGGTCGTTGAGCAGGGGGATGTCGGCGGGGCGGCCTTCGTTCCAGATCCACTCGCCGAACGCGTCGACCAGGTTGAACTGGCCCTTGATCCCGTTGGCGGGCTGCAGGTCGCCGGTGGTCGCCGCCGCGACCCAGCTCCGCTCTGGCGGTGTGCCGGGGAGGTGAGCGCCGATGAGCGTGTCGGCCAGCAGGGTGTGGAGCTGGAAGTTGTCGCCGATGCCGCCGATGGTGATCTCATAGCCGGTGCCGGAGTCGCGGTGCAGCACGACAAGGGGCTCGTCGTCCAGCACCTGCAGCAGTCCGTACGCCCACTCGACGTCCTCGATGTGCTCCCGGGCTGCGGCCACCGCAGCGGTGATCCTTTGCCTGTGCGGCAACGACTTCCGCACGTTCGCGCGCTGCAGAAGCACGAGCAGGGCGGGAATCCAGCTGTCGACGGTGTACCAGGCTTCGGCGATCTGCGGGCCGACCTTCTCGAGCACCTCCGCAACCTGCTCGGGGCCGGGAGGATCGCCCTCCCACAGCTGCGGCAGCTTGGCCGCCGTCTCCAGCCCGTCGGCGATCCGCAGCACCACCGTTTCCACCACCGCGGCCGGATCGGCGCCCTGCTCAACGAGCGCCCCCGCCAGCCGCGCCAACGGCCCGCCGACCCCCAGCCGGCACCGGCGCCAACACACCAACCCCGGCGGTCATCTCAGCGGCATCCGCGCGGCCCACCCGCCGGGCGATCGCGTTGTGCGCCGCCCCAACGCCTCACTGTCGCGTTCCTCACTGGCCTTCACCGCGTCGGCGCACAGCTCGGCCAATGTCTTGTTGTTCCCCAGCATTTCGGCAGGATATCGGGCAGCGGATCACCGCCACGGCGGGACCGATCCGCCAGCTCGTGAGCGGGGGTGGTGCGGGCGGGAATCGTGACTACCATCACAGTCATGGACTACGAAGACGTCGTCGTGACGTTTACGACGGACAGCAAACAGCTTGCCTGCTCCATGGCGGCCGAGGTCGCGGACACCGAGTTCTCCTGCTGCGCGCACATCGAGGGTCCGATCCGGCGCGTGCACCGCTGGCACGGCCGCAAGCACTCGAGTGAGCAGTGGCGGGTCGAGATCGAAGCCACCACCGAGTGCGCCGACGCCCTGGTCGAACACATGAAGGACCACCACGGACACGAGATGCACGATCTTGTCGTGACCGGGAACGTGCGGCACCTGGCAGGCCAGCCGGCCGACTGAACGTCGCGGCGACGCACAGGCCCGGGACCTCCGGGCCGGCTACCCGCTGCCGTGAGCCAGGTCGGCGGCGGGGGTGGGGCGGCCGAGGTGGTAGCCCTGGGCCTGGTCGCAGCCGAGGTCCCGCAGGATGTCGAGCTGGTGCGGCTGTTCGACGCCCTCGGCGATCACCGTGAGGTCGACGGCGTGGGCCATGGCGATGATGCTGGTGACGATGGCCTCCGCGTCCTTGGAGCGCCCCAGTCCGGCGGTGAACGACTGGTCGATCTTGAGGATGTCCAGCGGCAGGGTCAGCAGCTGGGCGAGTGACGAGTAGCCGGTGCCGAAGTCGTCGATGGCCAGGCCGGCGCCGAGATCGCGCAACGCGGCGAGGGTGCTGGTGGCGACGGCAGGCGCCCGCATGAGCGCGCTTTCGGTGATCTCCAGGCACAGCGCGCCGGGCGGGATCCCCGCGGTCTCGATCGCCGCGCGGATGGCGGGCACGAGGTGCGGGTCGTCGAGCTGACGCGCGGACAGGTTCACCGTGAGGTGCAGATCGGGGAACCGGCCGGCCCGCAGGTCGCGGATCTCCGCGGTGGCGGTGCGCAGCATGTGCGCGCCGACGATGTTGATCAGGTCGCTGTCCTCGGCGATGGGGATGAACTCGCCGGGCGAGATCACGCCATAGCGCGGATGTGTCCAGCGCAGCAGGCCTTCGACGGCCGTGGTACGGCCGGTGCGGAGATCCACGATGGGCTGGTAGGCCAGCCACAGCTCGGCGTTCCCAGGCGCCTGGCGCAGGTCCTGCTCCAGCTGCAGGCGGCGCTGGGTGTGCTCGCGCAGGTCGACATCGAAGAACGCGTAACGGCCGCGCCCCTGCGTTTTCGCTTGGTACATCGCGAGATCCGCGTCGCGCAGCAGCTCGCCGCCGTCGCGCTCGTCGTGCGGCTCGGCGATCACGATGCCGACGCTCGCGTCGATGTGCAGGTTGCGGCTGTCCACGGCGATCGGCGCGTTCAGTGCGCCGCGGATGTGTTCCGCCATCGCCACCGCGTCGCCGGGATCGGTGATCCCGTAGGCGATGACGGCGAACTCGTCACCGCCGAGCCGGCCGACCACGTCCCCGGGCCGCACGCTGCGGCTCAGCCGCTCGCCGATGACCCGCAGCACCTGGTCGCCGGTGCTGTGCCCGAGCGAGTCGTTGATGACCTTGAACTTGTCCAGGTCGATGAACAGCACGGCGGTCGAACCGGGACGGTGGCCGCGGGTGGCCGGGTCGAGCCGGTCGATGGCCACGGTCCGGTTGAACAGGCCGGTCAGCGCGTCGTGCGTGGCCTCATACGCCAGCCGCTCGTCGATCATCCGCTGCTGGGTGATGTCGGTGAACGAGATGACCACGGGCCACGGCGCGGTGCCTTCCACGCTGAGGGCTTGGCAGCTGAGCGAGAGCCAGATGGTGCGTCCGTCGGTGTGGACGAGGCAGACGACACATCCGTTCTGTGCTCGTCCGCTCTGCCGCGTGCGGAGCCACGGATAGTCCGATGGCCGGATCGGCCTGCCGGTCTCGTCGCGCAGTTCGGCCACGCGGGGCGCCCGGCCGACGACGTTTTCGGTGCGGATGCGCAGGATGCGCTCGGCCGCGGGGTTGACCGACTGGACCTCGCCGGTCGAGCCGACGACGATCACGCCTTCCTCGAGAGCCGCGACCACCGTGGTGAAGTGCTGCTCGGCGCGCCTGCGCGCGGTTTCGTCCGCGCAGATCAGCACGTACCCGTCGGCCATCGGCGCGACCGACACGCGCACGGCCAGCGCGTTGCCGTCGGACCGGTAGTGCACGGCCTGGTCCACGCCACCGGCCTCGAGAATGGCGGCGGGATCCAGGGCCGCGCCGACGACACCGCTGATGGGATGCCCGATCGCGTCGGCCGCGAGGTGGCCGTACACCGCCTCCGCGGACGGGTTCCAGCTGGTGACCACGCCGTCCGCGGTGGTCGCGATGAGGGCGTCGCTGACATGGGCCACCAGCGCGGCCTGGTAGTTCAGCGCGGCCGCCGCGGCCTTCTGGGCGGTCACGTCCCGCATGATCACCTGGAACGCCGGCCGGCCGTGCCAGGTGGTGTGCACCGAGACCGACTCGATGTCGGTCGTGCCGCCGTCGGACCGGAGCAGAACGGCCTCGGCCGGATCGGTCGTCGCGCCCGGCGCGGTCAGCCGCGAGATCCGGGCCAGCATCTGCGGAACCGAAGCGGGGTGCACGAACTCGGTGATCGAACGCCCGATGAGCTCGGCCTCCGAGCCGGCGCGCACGAACCGGACCGCCGCCGGGTTCGCGTACACCAGCCTGCCGTCCTGGTGCACGACGATCGCCTCCGGGCTCAGCTCGACCAGCAGCCGGTACCGGTCGGCCAGATCGGCCAGCTCCTGCTGCTGGGTGTGCCGGCCGGTCACGTCGGTCGCGATGCCGACCAGGCTGTGGCTGTCCGGGCGGCTGGAGACACAGGCGCGGAACCGGATCCAGCGGGTGCTCCCGTCCGGGGCCGCGCACTGCTGCTCCAGTTCGAACCCCTGCCACACAGGAGCCCGCTCGGCGGCGACGGTCAGCGGTGCGACCAGCTCCGCCAGCCGGGCGGTGACCAGCTGCTCGGGTTCGCCGGTCATGCCGAGCATCTCGGCCAGCCCGGGCATCCAGATGACGTCCCGGGTGGCGAAGTCGAACCACCACACGACAGCGGCGCCCGCCGACAACGCCAGCTCGACGATCAACTCGTGGTCGCCCTTGGCGTCGCTTAGCAGTTCGTTCACGTGCTGGCCCATAGACCCGATGTCTCGTCCCATCCGCCGCGGGGTGACCATTGTGGAGTCTTACTACATCGCTGGGGCAGAGCCCACCGTTGCAGACCGGTGTGCCGGTGACGTTATATCCGCTGCCCGGGCCCGGAACATAACGGGGGCGGTGCGGTGACCTTGCGCGGATACAATAGGTGTTGCAGGCGTACGGGTTCATCCAGCTCACAACGCTGTCTTCGGCGGATCGACGATCGCGATTCCGGGGTAACTGGTGGTGTCAGCCCTCGAGATGAGAGGGAGCGGAAGATGGTCGGACACGGCTTGGGAATCTGCGGAATCGGCGCCGTCAGCGGGTACGGGTGGGGCCGCGAACCGCTGTGGGACGGGCTGGTGAGCGGGAAACCCGCGGCCACGACGGCTTCCGGTCTGGCGAAAGAGCCTGGTGAGACCGTGTGGGCGGCGCGGGTGCCACCCGGCGGCGCCCAGCAGGACGGCCCGAGCCGGTTCGCCCGCGCGATGCACGCCGCCGCGCGGGAGGCCATCCAGGACGCCGGTGACCGTGGGTGGCGGCCGGGTCGCCGGGTCGGTTTGTTGCACGCGGTCGTTCTCGGTGAGGTCGACCTGTGGCGTGATTTCTACATGACCCGCGGTAGCCGGTTGTCGGTCCACGAATACTTAGCGTTGATGCCGTCGACGCCGATGTCCACGCTCATGCAGGAGTACGGGTTCCACGGCCCGGCGATGAACGTTTCCGCGATGTGCGCCTCCGGCAATGCCGGTCTGATCACCGCCAAGGGCTGGCTGGACGCGGGAATCGTGGACGACGTGGTCTTCGTCGCCACGGACCTGTCGCTCACCCTCGAGAACGTGCTGCATTTCGTCGAGCTCGGCGTCGCGGTCACCGACACCGACCCGCTGGACGCGTGCCGACCGTTCCAGCAGGGCAGCAGGGGGTTCGTCATGGGCGAGGCGTCGGTGGCGTTCGTGCTGTCCACGCGAGCCGCCCGGCCCTACCTGCACATGCTCGGCGGCGCCATGTCGCACGACGCCTACCACGTGACCTCGATCGACCCGCAGCTCGCGCACATCACGGACTGCTTCCACGACGCCCTGGCCAACGCGAATGTGCCCGCCTCCGCCGTGCGCTACCTCAACGCCCACGGACCGGGGACCCAGCAGTGCGACCATGCCGAGGCCGCTGTGCTGGACCACTTGTTCCCGGGCGACACCAACGTTTACTCGGTCAAACCGCTGACCGCGCACTGCCAGGGTGCGGCCTCCGCGATCGAGATCGCGGTCACCGCGCTGGCCTACGACCGTGGCGTGATCCCAGCGCCGCCCGCTGTCGCGCCTGCGCATCCACGCCTGCTCAGCGGACTCACGCCCATCGACGACGGCATCACCGTCAAGTCCTCATTGGGCATGGGCGGCCACAACTCGGTTGTCGTGCTCGCGCCACCGGCGTGACGCTAGAGGTCGCGCGACCAGTTCTGGCCGGTCAGGTCGTGGCCGAAGCTGTGGTGGTCCTCCTGGTCGACCAGCTCGAACCCGTGCCGCTGGTAGATTTTCCTCGCCGCGGCCAGGACATCGTTGGTCCACAACGTGATGCGGCGATACCCGGCGTCGCGCGCGAAGTCCAGGCAGGTGGACACCAGCCGGTCGCCGACGCCCCGGCCGCGGGCCTTTGGGTGCACCAGCAGGATCCGCAGCTGGGCCAGGTCCTCACCCGCGGCGACCAGGAACACGCAGCCGACGCGGTCACCGCCGACCTCCGCGATCCACGCCGCCTCCCGGGTCTCGTCATGGTCCGTGGCGTAGTCGGCGACGATCTTGGCCACCAGGGCCTCGAACGACGTGTCCCAGCCGAACTCCTCCTCGTAGATCTCCCCGTGCGCCTGCACCACCCAGCCCAGATCGCCCGGCTGCCCCAGGCGGCGGACGACCAGCGGCGCGTCGTTGGCCAGGGGTTCGCTCAGTGCGATGGACATGGCCTGCTCCTTTACTGAAACGACTGTTTCAGTAGACTGCACCCATGCACCAGCCGTCCGCAACCCCATCCGCCCGTGAGGTCGAACTCCTAGAGGCCGCCTACGAGTACGCGCTCACCCACGGACTGGCCGAACTGTCACTGCGGCCGCTGGCGAAAGCGATCGGGTCGAGCCCACGGGTGCTGCTGTACCTGTTCGGCAGCAAGGACGGCCTGGTGCGGGCCTTGCTCGCGCGTGCCCGTACCAGCGAACTGACGCTGCTGGCCGGTTTCCAGGCCGACCAAGGGTTGCCGCAAGTCGCATTGCGACTGTGGGAGTGGCTGTCGGCCCCCGAACACCGTGCGCTGCTGACCCTGTGGCTGGAGGGTTACGCCCGTTCCTTGGTGGAACCGGATGGTGCGTGGGCGGGCTTCGCGCGAGCCACGGTCGAGGACTGGCTCGGCGTGCTCACCGCCGCCCAACCGCCGGATGTCCGGGACACCGACAACGGTCGGGCGCAGTGCACGGAGATCTTGGCGCTGCTGCGGGGCGCATTGATCGACCTGCTCGCCACCGGGGACGTTGCCCGTACCAGCACCGCCGTGCAACGCAGGCTGGCTTAGGCACATGCGCGCTTGAACGTCCACAGTGGCCGGTTGTTCCCTAGGACCTGGTGGGCCTGACCCGCCCCACCAGGCTGAGGAGTGCGTAGTGTTGCCCGCATGTCCACCTCTCTCACGTGGCGACCGCTGACTACCGGGGATGCGCAGGGCTCGGCGGACCTCCTCAACGCCATCGAGACCGTCGACAAGATCGGCGAGAACTACACGGCGGAGGACACCCATCAGGAGTTGATCGATCCCTACACGGACCTGGAACGGGCGAGCCTGGCGGCTTTCGACGGCGATGTGATGGTGGGGTACATGAAGGTTCGCCACAAGCCGTCCGCGGCAGAGGTACATCGGGTCTTTGTGGACGGTGGGGTGCATCCTGGGTACCGCGGCAGGGGTATTGGTGCCGCGCTTGTGGAGGCGGGGGTGGCCGCGGCGAAGGTCGTGCACGCACTGCATCACCCGTCGCGGAAGCTCGTGGTCGACGTGCACAAGGCCGAGCACATCGCCGGGGTGGCGGGACTCCTGCGCTCGCAAGGGTTTGCGCCGGTCCGCTACTTCCAGCGCATGGAGCACACCCTCGGCGACGCGCTGGGTGAAGTGGTGATCCCCGACGGGCTGCGGGTCGAGCAGTGGTCGGAGCGCAACGACGAGGACTTCCGGTTGATCCGCAACGAGGCGTACCAGGACTACTGGGGCGCGGCGCAGATGCCCGCGGACTCCTGGCGGAACAAGATCACCAACCAGACGTTCCGCCCCACGGTCAGCTTCCTGCTGCGCGACAAGGCGAACGGGACCCCAGCGGGCATGCTGGTGACCATGCACTGGGACGCCGACACAGCAGCGACAGGCATCCGCGACGCGCACTTCATGTTGATCGGAACCCGGCCGGGTTACCGCAACCGAGGTGTCGCAACAGCATTGATCTGCCACGCCCTGCGCACCGCCGCCGGCCAGGGCTACGATCGCGCCAGCCTCAACGTCGACTCCGCGAACCCCTCGGGAGGGTTCGGGCTCTTCGAGAAGGCCGGCTTCATGCCGCGGATGCGGTACGTGCGTTGGGCCCTCGAGGTCTGAGGCGGCGGTGGTCACCTACCGTCCGAAATGGGCTTCCCCACGCTTGCCGCCGCCTCCCCTCCGGCCGGGAAGCAGAACGTCCATTGTGGATGGCCAGCCCGGCCGCCACCTACGCGCACCGTCACACGTACGTCCTGCTGTTGGGACGGAGGTTGCGAGCCAGTGGGCGGTGTTTCGGATGTCCTGATCGCGATAGCCGGGCCACCGTCGAAAGCCCAAAGACAACCAATATCGCGCCGTTTCGGCGGCGACGCCGGGAACCGCACGGCGTTGCCCGAGTTCGGTCTCCGGTCGACGCGGCCTCTCATCGTCCGGGACAGCTGAGACACGACCCACGCCGTGGTGGGTTAGTTGAGGCCTAGTTCGGGGGTGGCGGCGGAGTGGAGGGTGTTGAGTTTGGTGATGAGGCCGGGGTGGGTGTTGATGTGGTGGCGGGGGTGGGGGAGTTGGCCATGAACTCGTTGATCTGGGGCATGGCGTGGCGGTAGGCGCGGGTGAGGTCGGTTGTGGCTTGGGTGTGGGTGGGGTGTCGACCCCGGGCTCTCTGCCGAACAGGTCGGTGTGGGGCCACCAGGCGAGCCGAGAGGCTCGCCTGGTGGGTGCTATGGAGACTGTGCTCGCGGTTGTCGGTGGAGTCGAATAGGTTAGCCGAGGCGTTTGATCTCCCCTCGGGCTCGGTAGAAGCCGCCGCCGGCCGAATCGTGGACCTCGGCCACCACGTACCGGGCGCCGGGTACGCGGATGTCCTTGGGGAACTGCACTGCGCGTGTGCGGTCGTACCCGTCGGACACCACGTGCACGCGAAGCCGGCCGGCTTCCTGGACACACTCGACGATGACGCCGGTGCCGGGCGCGGAGACGGTCTCGACGAAGGCGGTGGCCTCGACGCGGCGCCAACCGTCCGCCTTGATGTCGCGAGGCTGGGGGACGGCGCCTTGTTCGGCGTTGTGGATGGCGGCGGGGCTCGCGTCGATGCACGCGAGCGAACCGTCGGTGGTGACCAGGTAGAGACGCTCGTCGCGGTACTGCATCGAGAACGCGGAACCGCAGCCGGTGGCAAGCTTCCACAGCCGGGTGCCGTTGGCCGCGAAACAGTAGACGGACGACTGGTTGTCACCGGCGAACACGTACTCGCCGTCCGGTGAGGTGGCGCACGAGAACACCGCGGCGTCGCAGCGGTAGCGCGCCACCTCGGCGCCGGTGGACTTGGCCAGCCGGTGCACCCAGCCCTTGGTCGTGCCCGCGAACACCTCGGTGGCCTCCTGCCACCCGAACAGCACACCCCCGACGGTGTCGGTGTGCCACAACGGATCCCCGCTGCGCGACGCGTAGTGCGTGATGCCGCGCGAGTGCCCGTGGAACACGCCTTCCGCGGCGCAGCGCACCATCCACGCGCCATCGCCGCTGCTCCGGCGCGACCACTTGAACTCGTCCTCGTGGTCGACGGTCGTGATCCCACCCTCGCGATCGGACACACCGAGCACCCCGTCGTGGATGTCCAGCCAGTAGATGTCCACGTCGCTGGCGATCTCGTACGCCACCCGGGGAATCTTGCCGCCCAGGTCGTACACGCGGCCGTCGTCACAACCGGCGTAGATCCAGTAGTCGTCGGCCACGATGCACTTCACCCCGTCCGGTAAGCCGAACCGGCCGGTGACGGTGCCGTCGTGGGTGAGGGTGAAGACATCGCCGTTCTCGTTGCCCACCCACGCCTCGGCCGCGCCGATGAAGATGCCGAACGCCGGTGCGCCCGAGGTGAACCGCCACAACACCGGCGCCTGCAACGCGGTGGAGCGGGTGCTGGTGATCTGGCGCCGCGTGATGGGCCGCCGCTGACGCGCGCCCTTCACGGCGGGCGCGTAGCCCTTGCGGGCCTTCTCACCAATCTTCTTCTCCGCCTCCCGCTCCGCCTTGGCGGCGTCGGGATACGTCGTGGTGCGGATCGCGCCGGTCTCGCCGATCCGTCCGTAGGTGATGGTGACGGTCGTCCCCTGCACGCACACCTCGTAGAACTTGTGCGCGCTCGCCTCGGACAGCTCCAAGTAAGTAGTGGCAGCAGCCACGTCGTCCCCCTCAACCTTCGAGACCTGACATCAACTGGCGGAGACGTTACCGAGGGGGTCTGACAATTTCGGTTCGCCCAGCTCAGGCCCGGAAAACGGGCAGGTCAGCCCGAGGCGAGCGCGGCCAGGACGAGGGCGGCGAGGTCCTGACGGCACACCAGGAGGTCCGGCAGGTAGGGGTTGGGCTGGTTGTACGCCAACGGGGTCCCGTCGAGGCGGCTGGTGTGCAGCCCATAGCGGCGGGCCACCGCGACCGGCGCGGCGGAGTCCCACTCGTACTGCCCGCCGCCGTGCACATACACGTCGGCCTCGCCGCGTACGACCGCCGAGGCCTTCGCCCCGGCCGACCCCATCGGCAGCAGCACGGCGTCCAGTGCCTCGGCGAGGCGGCTGACGAACTCGGGTGCGCGGGTCCGGCTGACCACGATCCGGGGCTTGCCATCGAGTGGCCGTCCAGGGGGTGGAATGTCCGATGTGGACAATACGATCCCGTTGGCGGGCAGGGCGACCGCGCCGGCGGTCAACTCACCGCGTTCCCACAACGCGACGTGCACCGCCCAGTCCGTGCGGCCAAGCTCGGTGTACTCCCGGGTGCCGTCGAGCGGGTCCACGATCCAGACCCGGTCGGCGGTGAGCCGGACCGGGTCGTCCGTGGACTCCTCGGACAGCACGGCGTCACCGGGGCGCCACTCGGTGAGCGCCTCGGCGAGAACACGCTGCGCCGCGGCGTCACCGGCATCCCCGAGCTCACGGCCGGCCAGGCCACTACCGGCGCGCATCCTTAGCAGGCACCCGGCCGCTAGGCGCGCACAGTGCGCGGCGACGTGGTGGTCATTCATGACCGACATCGTGACATGCCCCGCATGCGCACCACCCACCCCTCCAGTCACATCGGCTCGTGTTCAGGGGTTGCACACTGGACCTCGCTCGCCCCGACTCCCGAGAGGTGATCTGTGTACGAGGTGCAGGAGCTGCTTCGTGAGTATGACCATGCTCGCGCCTATACCGACGAGCTGTGGCGGGACCTCACGCCGGACGAGGTGACCTGGCGGCCGCACGAGAACTCCAGCGCGATCGGCTGGCACCTCGGCCACCAGGCGCATGTCGCCCACTTCATGATCCGCAACCTCACCGCGGCCGAGCCCAGTCCCGACCCGGAACTGGACGGGTTGATGGACTCCGCGCAGCCTGAGCGGTTCCGGGGCGCGCTGCCCACCATCAAGCGGCTCAGCCAGTTCCGCGCCACGGTCGCCGAACGGGTGCACGCGCGGATGAACGACATCGCCGCGGGGCGGGTGGGTGCTCCGGCTCAGCTCAATGTTGTCGCGACGCATCTGTTGGTTGCGTTGATCAACCATGAGTATCAGCACGACCAGTGGATCGGGGAGGTCCGCGCCGACAACCTGGGCCATGCCCTGCCTCCCGACCCGGACTCCGACCGTGTGTCGCGTTTGGACGGTTACCTGGTTCTCAACCCGCTGGCTTGAAGCACCCGGCGAGCCTAGACCTGGGGCTGTTGCATGCCTTCGAGCATCATGCGGGCGCCGGTGGACATCCAGCGCTGGCGCATCTCGACCGGGACCGGCGCCGTCGACGAGCGGCGCATGACGTCGAACATGACCGCGACCATGGCCTGGCTGGCGATGTCCACGTCGATGTCGGGCCGCAGGTACTCCTTGTCCATGCCGCTGCGCACGAACCGGGCCGCGTACCCGAGGAACCCGTCGTGGGCCTGGGTGAGCGTGGCCGGGTCGGTCGCCTGGCGGAACAGGAACCGGATGAGGTGTGGGTGCTGGTCCTGCAGCATGAACAGGCGCAGGTAGATGCGTTCGATCTGGGCCCGGTGCTCGGCGATGGTCGTGCTGGCCGACGGGTCCTCCTGCAGCAGGGTGTCGGCGATCTGCCGGGTGGCCCACTCGACGGCCTGGTCGACGATGTCCTTCTTACCTGCGAAGTACCGGTAGAACGTGCCGTGCCCGATGCCCAGGTCCGTGGCGATGTCGGCGATGCCGGCCTCGTGGTAGCCCTTCTCGGCGAACACGCGGGTCGCACCGTCGAGGATCTGCTCCCGGCGGCGGTCGACCCGGCTCTGCTTCCCTGGTTCGGCAACGGTCACGGCGCCCATGATACGGAGAGCGATGAAGGTGCTCACGCGCTGGAATACCCGCTCATAGATTGCGGATTCCGGCCAGGACCCGCCGCAGGATCTCCAGGTCGGGCGCGTCGGGCTGCCAGGTCGAGCGGACCTGGACGAAGTCCCGTTCGGCGAGGTCGCTGATCAGCACCTTCGCCACGCCCAGCGGCAGGTTCGCCGCAGCGGCCACCTCCGCGACCGCCGTCGGGTACGCGCACGCCCACAGCACGTCCGCGTACTCCGGGCTCACCAGTGGCGCGTGCAGGTCCGGGGCGACCGCCACCACCAAGGTGATCAGGTCCAGGTCGTACGGCCCGGAATGGGTGCGGCCGCCGGTCACCGCGTACAACGGCACCAGTGGACCGGCATCGTCGTCGTACCACGTTTCCCCCTCGGACTTCATCGCGGCACGACCGTCCGGTCCACCTCGCCGGTCATGTCTTCGGCCACCTCCACCCGTACCGCTCGCGGCGGGCGTCCATCGAGTCCGTTCTGTGCCCCGGGTTCGTCTCGGTGCGCGGGGCGGGTGTCCGGTGCCTGGCCGTCTGCGGTTCTTCCGGCGCCTTGATCAGGCCTCGTGGCACCGGAGTGTCCATTGTGGAGTTCGGATCGGCGACCAGCTCGACCGGGATCAGCACGATCGCGTCGATGCCGCCGTACACCGACTCGCGCAGGGTGATCCGGATCCCGCGGCGGGCGGCCAGCCGGGCCACCACGAACAGCCCGACCCGGGACTGCGTGGACGCCGCCATCACGTCGAAGTCCGGCGCGTCGTGCAGCATGGCGTTCAACGCCTCCCGCCGCTCGTCGGTCAGGCCATGGCCCTGGTCCTCGATCTCCAGCACGACCCCGCGGCCGACCGTCTGGCCGCGAACCTCCACTTTGGCGTCCGGCGGCGAGAACTCCGTGCTGTTGTCGACCAGCTCGGCGAGCAGGTGCACGAGGTCGGCCACGGCCGCGCCGGCGATCCTCACGTCCGGGATGCCGGTGGTCACCACCCGGGTGAACTCCTCGGTCTCGGCGATCGCGCCACGGACGATATCCCGCAGGGACACGGGATTGCGCCATTGCCGGCCCGGTTGCCCGTCCGCCAGGATGATCAGGTTCTCGGCGTTGCGCCTGGCCCTGGTGGACAGGTGGTCGAGCTTGAACAGCAGCTGGAGCTGGTCGGGATCCTCGGCCGACCGCTCGGCCGAGCCCAGCACCTTCAGCTGCCGGTGCACGATCGTCTGGCTGCGCCGCGCGATGTTCAGGAACACCGAACGCACGCCCTGCCTGGTCTCCGCCTCCCGCACGGCGGTGGTGATCACCGCGCGGGAGGCGGTGTTGAACGCGTCGGCGACCTGACCGATCTCGTCACCGCCGTGGTCCAGCCAGGCGACCTGACGCTCCAGGTCGACCGGCTTGCCCTCGCGGATCTCCGCGACCACGTGCGGCAGCCCGTGCTGGGCCAGGTCCAGGGTCTGCCGGCGAAGGGTCCGCAACCGCCGCACCAGCTTGCGGGACAGGTGCAACGCGACCGCCATCGCGGCCACCGCGATCAGCAGGATCGCGCCGCCGCCGAGGATCGAGAGCATGAACGCCGTATGGGCGCTGTCCGCGGCAAGGTCCGCGGCGTACTGGGAATGCGTGCGGTACAACGACATCAGGCTCTGACCGACCTGGCGCGCGGCGGCTTCCCAGGTGGGAACGTCGAACGTCACCGCCTCCTTGACCGGTCCCCGGTTCATCAGCGAGTTGTCGTTGGCGACCAATGTGGACCATTCGGGCGTCTTGTTCAGCGCCGCATAGGAATCCCGCTCCTGCTGGGTCATCCGCGGCACGATCGACTTGACCTGCTCGTGGTACATGCCCAGCTGGTGCGCCAGCTCGTGGAACTGGGTGCCGTCCAATCCCTGCGCGACCGCGCGGACCGCCATCGCGTGCGAGCGGGACATCGCCTCGGCGGACTTGAACAGGTCGTAGCTGATCATCTGCTCGAAGCCGGCGTCCGCGTCGGCGGCCGACCGGGCGATGCCCTGGATGGTCGCACCGCACAGGTCGAGGATGTCGTTGTAGGCCTGGTAGGCCTTCCACGCGTCGATCACGTTGCCGTCGATCGATCTGCGCAGGTTCTGCAGGCCGTGCCGTTCCTCAGTGAGCGCGGTCAACGTGGCGCGCAGATCGTCGGAACCGTTGGCGGCCAGCGCTTCGCTGGTGCGGTCCAGATCCGGGACCGCGTCGTCCACCTGGCGGCGCTGGGCTTCCAGCCGGACCTGGCTGTCGCCCTGACCGGTGGCGCGCTCCATGGTGAGCCTGCGCTCCTCCTGGATGCCCGCCACGAACGCGGACATCGGCGGGAGCGCGCCCCACACGTCGTCGGCGAAGCCGTTGATCTTGGATCCCTGGTTCATCAGGTAGACCGCCACGCCCGCGCCGACCGCCAGCACGGCGACGCTCGGCACGAGGGCGATGAGCAGAACCCGGGTCCAGATGGTGGTGACCTTGCGCCGCGACTGCTGTGCGGGCATCGAGACCTTCCTGGGGTGGACGTCGGCGTGGTTCCCCGGAAACGGGGAAACCCAAAAGCGGTGGTGTGAGGCTAGGGATCCGATAGGGGATCGTCAACCATTTCGTCCCCGCTTTTCCAGGGGCCTCGCCCGGGGAATGTCCGCGCAATCCGTTAGGGGATTAGGGGACGCCCCCAACAATCCCCCCGTCGCTTGCAGGGCATGCACGCGGCGGCTACAGTCCCCGTGACTGAACCGCCATTCCGTTCTGGCGTCCACCAGCGTGCTGGCGATCCAGCAGCGCCAATGGCCCCCTGCCCGTGCCCTGCCACAGCGTGAGCGCCTGCCTGAATGACTGTTCGGTCCGCCGGGGTCGCATGGTCACCGGCGGACCGCGGGCCGCCGTCGCGGCCGGTATTCGGCGCGGGCGAATCAACTGTGCACGCTAATTGTCCCCGGAGAAACAAGATAACATGGACGTCGCTGGGCAGAAAACCGCAGCGGACAACAATTTCGCCCGTCGCAAGGTGCTCGCGCTGCTGGCCGGGGCGCCGACGCTGACCCTGGTCGCCAGGTTCGGCCTGGTCTCGGACGCCACGCCGGCCGGCGTCGCCCTGCCCGGGCTGCCCGACCTCACCGACTATGTGGACCTGGGCGATCTGCTGACCACGTTGGCGTTGCCGACCTCGGAGCGCCTGGCCCTGCAGGTCACCTCGGCGGGCCGGGTGGTGCTGGAGGTGCCCAGGGCCGAGGTCGGGCAGGGGATCAGCACCGCGATGGCGATGATCGTCGCCGACGAGCTGGACGCCCGTCTGTCCGATGTGGACACTCCGTTGTCGGACGCCCGGCCGGACCTGCTGTTCAACCAGACCACCGGTGGTTCCAACTCGGTCCGTTCGCTGTACGGGCCGGTGCGGGCGCTCGCCGCGCAGGCCCGTGCCCGGCTGGTCACCGCCGCCGCCCAGAAGTGGGGTGTCAAGGCGGACACCCTGACCACCAAGGACAGCAAGGTCTTCGCGCCGGACGGCCGCACCGCCGGCTATGGCTCACTGTCCGCCGCCGCGGCCAAAGTTGTCGCGCCCGCCGTGTCCGCCAAGCCGAAACCGGAGTCCGCGCAGAAGATCGTCGGCAAGCCGACGACCCGGCTGGACGCCAGGGACATCGTCACCGGCAAAGCCCAGTACGCACTGGACGTCAAGGTGCCGGGCGCCCTGCCCGCGGTGGTGGCGCGTCCGCCGACTATCGGCGGGACGATCGTCGACGTCGACGACACCGCGGCCCGCAAGATGCCCGGGGTGGTCGCCGTCGCCCGCATTCCCAGCGGTGTGGCAGTGGTGGCCGAGACGTTCGGGCAGGCCATGGCGGCGACGAGCGCGCTCCAGGTCACCTGGGGCAAGGGCGGCGTCGACGACCTGTCGGACGAGGACGTCAAACGCCAGCTGCGTGCCGCGACACCGCCGCTCACTCCACTGACCGGGCTGACCCCGCACATCGACGCCGAGTTCGACTTCGCCTTCGTGCCGCACGCGGCGATGGAGACCGACTCCGCCGTCGCCGACGTGCGCCCGGACCGCGCGGAGATCTGGTCCTCACTGAAGAACCCGATCATCGCGGGGAAGACCATCGCGGACATGCTGCGCCTGCCGCACGACAAGGTGACCGTGCACGTCACCCGCGGCGGCGGCTCGTTCGGGCGCCGGCTGTTCTTCGACGGCGCATTGGAAGCCGCGCAGATCTCCAAGGCGACCGGCAAACCGATTCGTCTCATGTGGACACGAGCGGACGACATCCGGCACGGCCGGCTGCGGGCGGCCACCCACCACAAGCTCCGCGTCGCGCACCTCGCCGGGGCGGTGGTCTCCTACGAACACCGGGTGGCCAGCGTGGAGACCGACTTCCGGGTCGGCGCGGGCGAGGCGTTGTCCGCCACGTTCGCCAACCTCGCGCCCGCGCTGTTCGGCCAGGCGGTGTTCGCGCTGACCGAGAAGGTCCCGTACAACTTCGGGCTGATCACCGAGCTGCTCACCGAGATCCCGCTGAAGATGCACACCGGCAGCTGGCGTTCGGTGTACTCGGCGACCGTGCGGACCGCCGAGGAGATCATGGTCGACGAGCTGGCGCACGCGTTCGGCAAGGACCCGGTGTCGTTGCGGCGGTCGATGCTCAAGTCTGCCCGCGCCCGCGCGGTGCTGGACACCGTTGCCAAACGCGGGAAGTGGGGCCGTGCGATGCCGTCCGGGTGCGCGCAAGGCGTTGGCCTGCACGAGGAGTACAAGTCCTGCGCGGCCTACCTGGTGGAGATCGACGCCCGCGACCCCAAGCAGCCCAGGGTGACCAAGGCGGTGATCGCGGCGGACGTCGGGCGGCCGATCAACCCCCGCGGCCTCCAGGCGCAGCTGCTCGGCGGGCTCACCGACGGGATCTCCACGATCCTGCAGGCAGGCGTGCACCTTGACAAGGGGCTGCCGCTGGAGGCCAGCTACGCGCAGTTCCACTACGCCAGGCAGCGGCACACACCGTCCACAGTGGACATCACTATCATGCCCGCGAACGGCGAGCCGGGCGGCGCCGGTGAGCTGGGCGTGCCGGCCGCGGCCGCGGCGGTGGCCAACGCCTACGCGCGCGCCACCGGAACCAAGACGCGCAGCTTCCCCATCAATTTCGACGTGGACTTCACCCCGTTGCCCCGCTAGGAGAAAACCCGCCATGCCACGTTACTCCTTCACGGTGAACGGAAAGGCCGTCACCGTCGAGGCGCCCGCGGACCTGCCGCTGCTGTGGGTGCTGCGCGACAAACTCGGGATCACCGGGCCCAAGTACGGCTGCGGGGTCGGCGTGTGCCGTGCCTGCACGTCGCACCTGGACGGCAAGGAGATCCAGCCCTGCACGGTGCGGATGGCCGACTGCTCGGGCAAGACCGTGACCACGATCGAAGGGCTCGCCGACGGCGACAAACTGCATCCGGTGCAGCAGGCGTGGCTGGATGAGGACGTCGCCCAGTGCGGGTACTGCCAGCCAGGGCAGATCATGGCCGCGGTCGCGCTGCTGAAGCGAACCCCCAACCCGACGGACGCGGACATCGACAAGATCGAGAACGTCTGCCGGTGCGGCTCGTACTTCCGCATCCGCGAGGCCATCAAGAAGGCGGCGGCCGCCCAGTGATCGTGGGCCGTCGCGGGACGGCCTGCGGCTCCCGGACCAACATGAGGTGATCGCGTGCTGGAACAGCGCGATCGGCGTGCTGGCGGTCCTGGCGCCCGAGGATGACCGCACCGACCTGCCCCGGATCACCGAGGTCCTCGGCGCGTGTTTCGCCGATGATCTGCTCGACTAGAACTCGATGTGGGCGCTCGAGGCCTGGCTCGTCCACGCGGACGACCGACCTGCGCGCGGGTCGGTTCGTGGCTGGCGGGGGCAGCGCGCAGGCGTGGGTCGCCGCTCTGGAGGCGCTGCAGGAGCACGGTGACTCCTCCGACGTGCCCGGGCTGCTCGCCGTTTTCGATGACATCGACATTGCCAAGGAACTCGCCGAGCGCCCCCAGGCCACTTTCGGGGCGGCGATGGACCAATGTTTGTCCGACGCGGACGAACTGGCCATCCGGCTGGCGAATACGCGGCTGGCCGAGGTGTTCACCGACGACCAGATGCCCATCGCGATCCGGGCGTTGGCGGTCCGGCCGTTTGTGGAGCCGCGCCGCGCATTGGGCGTACCCGGAATCGCTGAACGGCCTAGTCGACCACCAGGACCTGCGGTTATCAACTGCGGTGGCCTATGCGTTGGTCCGCCGGGCCGAAGCATTGGTGCGTCCGGTCGTGGCCCGATGGCCCGCGGACGCCCCCCTATCCCGCTGACAAGGTCCGGAAAGAGCCGGCCGGATTGGCGAAGCTCAGCAAACAGTGACTTTACCTGCGATGAGTATTCGGCCGGTGCCGACGACTGTCCACTATGGATGCTGGGAGCGGTGTGGATTTCCGGTCAGCGACACAGTTCTTGAGTACTCAACTATCGACTGCCTCAATGGGTTTCAGACTCGCCCGTTTGTACCGCGATACCGCAACGGCGCCGATGGGCTTAGGGTGGGCCGAGCACGCCGGATGATGGCCTGGAAGCGGACCTTTGGCTTGCAACATCCTGCAGTGCCAGCTTGTTGAATGGGATTGTGCGGCGCCGCACGGTGTGCAAGGCGCACTGCCCGACGGCCTGAATTAGGCCATTCGTCCGGACTGATCCTGAACGGTTCTCATGTCATGGCCGGGTTCGGCGGCGCGCAAGTGCGGATTTGAACGGAAAGTAGGCGGACGCTGACAATACGCATGGCAAACTTCCTTAGGGCCAAACGTTTCCTGAACGATCGCCGATTACTAAGGTTGTGATGTCGAACATCGAGCCTGGCAGGTGTGGGGACATGGGCTTGAAGTTGCTGGGGCCACCGGGGTTGATCATCGGTGAGAGGGAATACAAGGTGGGCGGGCCGCGAGAACGCGTGCTGCTCGCGAGCCTCGCGCTGCGCGTGAATCAGGTCGTGTCAATGGACTATCTGGTGGACGCGATCTGGCAGGACGATCCGCCGACGTCCGCCCGCAGTCAGATTCAGGCCTGCGTTTCCGGCCTGCGCAAACTGTTCCGCGAGGTCGGCCAGCCCGGGACGATAGAGACCTCGCCGCCCGGGTATCTGCTCGCCCTTCCGCCGGGGGAACTCGACATCGAGGAGTTCACCCGGTTGGTCGCGGAGGCCAGGGGCAAGGCGGGCGAGGGAATGACGGCCGAGGCCGCCGACCTGCTGCGCAGCGCGCTGGCCTTGTGGCGTGGCCGTGCGCTGGACGGGTTGCGCAGTGATGTGCTGCAACGCAGTGCGGCCCGGCTGGAGGAGGCCCGGCTCGCCGCCGTGGAGGAACGGGTCCGGCTCGACCTCGAACTCGGTGAGCACGAGAAGATCTGCGGCGATCTGCGCGCACTGGTCGAGGAGAACCCGCTCAGCGAGCGGCTGTACCGGTTCCTGATGCTGGCGTTGTACCGGTCCGGGCGTCAGGTGGAGGCACTCGAGGTCGCCCGCAACGCCCGCGCCACGCTCATCGACGAGGTCGGGATTGAGCCGGGGCAGGAGTTACGAGACCTCGAGGCGGCCATTCTCAACCGCGACCCGGCCCTTGACCCGCAACGGGTCAGCGCCGGGTCGCTTGCTGCGGCGGACGCGCCCGCCGAGGTCGCCGAACGGGTGACACCTCGCCAGCTACCGGGCAGTACAGCGGACTTCATCGGCCGGGAACGGCACATCGTCGAGATCAAGCGGTTGCTGTCCGGGGAGGACCCGGACGCCATGCCGTACGCCCTGCGCATCGTGGCGATCTCCGGCCGCGGCGGGGTCGGCAAGTCCACGCTGGCGTTGCGGGCCGCGCACGAGCTGAGCGACGACTTCCCCGACGGTCACCTCTACGCGGACCTGCACGGGATGGGCGACGAGGACCGCACGCCGCAGGTGCTGGCCCGGTTCCTGCACTCGCTTGGGGTGACCGGCGCGGCGATGCCGGACGACCCGCACGAGCGCACCTTGCTGTACCGCTCGATCCTCGCCAACCGGCGGCTGCTCGTGGTGCTGGACGACGTGCGCAACGAGGAGCAGGTGTTCCCGCTGCTGCCGGGCAGCCCGACCTGCGCGGTGCTGGCCACCAGCCGGATGCGGCTCACCGGGCTGACCGGTGCGGCCCGCATCCACGTCGACGTGTTCAAGACGGACAAGTCGATGGAGCTGCTCGGCCGGATCGTCGGCGGCGACCGGGTCGCCACCGAGCAGGAGGACGCGATCGAGCTGGTCAACCTGTGCGGCGGGCTGCCGCTGGCGCTGCGGATCGCCGGGGCCCGGCTGGCCTCCCGGCCGCACTGGCGGATCGCCGACCTGGTCCGGCGGCTGGGCGACGAGGCCAACCGGCTGGACGAGTTCTCCCACCGCGGGCTGGAGCTCAGGTCCAGCATCGGCCTGACCTACCGCAGCCTGCCCAGTCAGGCCCAGCGGTTGTTCCGGCTGTTCGCGCTGAACTACGCCCCGGACTTCCCGGGCTGGACGGCGGCGGCGTTGCTGGACATGGACCTGTTCGGCGCGGAGGACGTGCTGGCCCGGCTGGTCGACGCGCAGCTGCTGGACACCGTCGAGTATCCGGGCGAGCACGTCCGCTACCGCTTCCACGACCTGGTCCGGATCTACGCGTTGGAGCTGCTGGGCGAGGCCGAGCCCGAGGCCGAACGGCGGCAGGCGCTGGAGCGGTTGCTCGGCGCCTGGATGGCATTGGCCGAGCAGGCGCACCGGGCCGAGTACGGCGGGGACTACACGCTCTTACATGGCAAAGCGCCGCGGTGGCGGCCGGTCGACTGGTCCGGTGTCGACCCGTCCGGCAACCCGGGCTTGTGGTGGGAGAGCGAGCGCCGCAACATCGTGGCGGCCGTGCGGCAGGCGGCCACCGCGGGGATGCACGAGCTGAGCTGGGACCTGGTTCTGACGTCGATGAGCCTGTTCGAGGTCAAGGGCTACTTCGACGACTGGCGCGAGACCACACAGCTGGCCCTCGACTCGGCCACGAAGGCGGGCAACCGGGTGGGCGAAGCGGCCATGTTGTACTCGTTCGGCAACCTGCACATGCTGCAGAAACGCCTCGACGCCGCCGAGAAGTGCTTCACCTCGGCGCTGGAGCGGTTCGAGGCCGAGGGGTACACCCACGGGCGCGCCTTGGTATTGCGGGATATGACGTCCGTGGACCGCATGCGCGGCAACTTCGCAGGCATGCTGGCCAAGAGCGAGATGGCGCTCGAGCTGATGCGGGAGGTCGGTGACCTGGTCAGCGAGGCGGCCCTGTTGCGTGGCATGGCGAAGTACCTGATCGACGAGGGCGAGCTGGACCGGGCGCGGCCGATGCTCACCCGGGCGCTGGAGATCTGCCGGCAGGCGCAGCATCTGCGCGGGGAGGCGCAGGTGCTCAACCGCTTGGCCGAGCTGCACCTGGGCACCGGTGAGGTCGCGCTGGCCCGCCAGGAGCTGCACAACGTGCTGCGGATAGCTCGCGAGATCAGCGACCGCATCGGTGAGGCGCACGCTCTCTACGGCCTCGGCATGGTCCGCCGGCGCGAAGGCAGGCTGGACGACGCCCGGTCCACTTTGGGCTACGCACTGGCCATGGCACGGCAGGTGGGTGAACGGCTGATCGAGGCGATGACCTGCCACGCGATCGCCGAGATCGAGCTGGCCAGGGGCGACGGCCCGGCCGCCGTGGAGTACGTGGACGCCGCGCGCAAGCTGTTCAGCGGGCTCGGCTCGCCGCTGTGGCACGCGAAGGCGCTGACCCTGCTGGCCGAGGTGTACGAAATGGACGGTGACGCGGAACGGTCACTGGAATGCCTGGACGAGGCCGCCCCGATCCTGTCCGCGATGGACTCCAGGGCGGCGGCCCGGTTGCTGTCCCAGGTCGAGAACACCAGAACCGCGCTACGGCCAGGCCCTTCCTTCGGACGTAGCGCGGACACCGGCTGACATTCATTTCCCCCTCAAGCGATCTCGCTGAACCACCGGCACTAGACGAGGGCGGAGGCCGGCGACGCCGTCACGGCAGTCCGCGGAACGGGCCCGTCCCACGGCGAGCCGTCGCCCAGGGTCTGCTGGTTCGATGGCGCCGACGACAGGCTGTCCCACGGCGAACCGTCGTCCGCTTTGTGCTGGCCGCCCAACGGCGACAAGACGATGGCAAGACCGGCGATGGCGGTTGAGACGGCTGCGACGAGCTTCGGCATTGTGTGTCCCTCCAGATTTAGGACCCCTCCGGGCCTCCGGTCGAGGCCCGCTGGGACAAAGCCAACAGCGGGGTGGTTCGCATCGGCATCGGACGGGCTTACGGCTCGTCCGAAGCGGACCCGAAGCGTTTGCATAGCGGCGTGAGGAGGATTGGTTCGACCCACCTTTCGCTACCTGGAGGCAGTCCCATGTCGGACCGGACCCTGCGGCTCAGCAGAGACGAGCTGTGGCGTCTGCTCGAGCTCGTCGATCCGGTCGAGCTCGTGGCGGCACGCCTGGGCGGGGCCGCCTGCGGGGACGAGGCCGGCCGGCTCAGCGCGGCCGGCGCTTCGGGTGGTGACCATGTGGTGTTCGAGGACCGGGACACGGCGGTTCGGTGCCTGCTGCCGGCGTCCGCTTTACGTGGCCTGCGCACTGCTTCGGTGGTGGCGCTGGCCGCACGGGCACTGTTGTTCCCGAGCCTGGTGACCGTGGCGGTCCTCGGGTCGGACCCGGCGACTCAGCTGCAGCTCGCCCTGATCGCACGCTATGTGCCCGGGGTCAGCTTCGTGGCGGTGTGGCCGGACGACGGGCAGCCGTTGGACGAACGGGTGCTCGACCTGCTCGACCGGACCGACATCAGCCTGCTGACCGCGGGCGATGCCGGGGAGGCCATGTTCGGGGCGAGCCTGCTCGTGGGGGTCGGCCTGGACCGGCTGCCGGCCCGGCGCCCCGCCCCGGGGGCCGTGCTGGTGAACGCGACCGGAAGGGATCTGCCGGCGAATCTGGAGAACACCGCCGACGGTATCTATGTCGACGACTTGGGGTTGTTGGGGGACAACCGGCACCGGCGGTTCGTGCGGGTGCACACCGACAGGAACGACCGCGACTCCGAACCGCACTGGCGGGCCGAAGGCTGGCACCGCAACCAGGGCCGGTCGCAGGTCCAGGGCGATCTGGGCCAGGTGCTGACCGGCGCGTGCCCGGGCCGCACCACCATCGACGAGGTACTTCTCGTGGAGCTGCTGGGTTTACGGGACCTCGATGTCACCCTCGCCTGCCGGTTCCACCGCGCCGCCCTGCAGGACGGTGCCGGCGCGTGGTTGTCCGAATAGCGATTGAAGGGGAGTGAACACGGATGAGAGTTCAGATCGAGGTTCTCGGCAGCCTGACGGCGATGGCCGACGGCGTCTCGTTCGTCCCGTCCGCGAGCAAGCCGAGGCAGCTGCTGGCGATGCTCGCGGTGAACGCGGGAAAGGTCGTGACCGTCACCGAGATCATGGCGGAGATCTGGGGGGAGATGCTGCCGCGCAGTGCGAGCCATGCCTTGCACACCTACCTTTCCAGTCTGCGCCGGGCGCTGGACGAGGCGATGCCGGGCCAGGAGCGGGCCTCCCGCGACATCCTGGTGACCGAGCACGCCGGGTACGCGCTGAACATCGATCCGTCCTGTGTGGACGCCAACCGGTACCACGAGCAGTCCAACGCGGGCCGTTGGGCCGCCGATCGCGGTGACTACGCGGTCGCCGCCGAGTCGCTGCGGACGGCACTGGAGATGTGGCGGGGTCCGGCGCTGAACGACGTGACCACCGGTTCGCACCTGGAGATCGAGGTGCTGCGGCTGGAGGAGACCCGGCTGGCCGACCTCGAACTGTGCATCGACGCCGAGCTGCACCTGCGGCGGCACCGGCTGGTGCTGGGGGAGCTGGCCGTGCTGTGCGCCCGCAACCCGCTGTTCGAGAACTTCCACGCACAGCACATGCTCGCGCTGTACCGCACGGGCCGGCAGTCGCACGCGCTGGACGTCTACCGGCGGTTCCGCAACGCGATGGTCAGCGAGCTCGGGGTCGACCCGTCGCCGCGGCTGCGGCAGCTGCACCAGTCGATCCTGGCCGGCGACCCGGTGCTGGACGACCCGGGGTACGTCAGCAGCGGCTGGGTGCCGACCGCGGTCGCCGGTTAGCCGGCCGACGAAATTCTTTTCGCCGAGGGGATGCCTGAATTGCTTCGCGGCCCGCGCGCGGCCATTCGGATGGAATCGGAGGTGTGATCTTATGATCGAGATACAGGTTCTCGGGCCGGTGACAATCGTGCACGAGGACCGGCGAATCGAAATGAGCTCGACGCGCGTGCGCACGGTTCTCGCATTGCTCGCGCTGTCCTGGCGGACGCCGTTGCGGTTCGAGTACCTGATGGACGAGCTCTGGCCGGAACGGTCACTGGGGAATGCCCGCAACGCGCTGCAGGCGAGCATGCTGCGGCTGCGGCGGCTGCTCGAGGAGGTGACCGGCCGGCCGGGGGACGAGCTGGTCCGGACGGTCGGCGGGGGATACCTGCTGGATGTGCACCGCGACGCGGTGGACGCCAACCGGTTCATCGACCTGGTCGAACGCGGCTCCCAGCACGTGGAGCGCGACCCCGAGCTGGCGATCAGCCTGCTGCGGCAGGCGCTCACCCTGTGGCGCGGGTCGGCGCTGACCGGGGTGAGCGACGGGCCGAGGTGCCGGGCCGAGGCGGCCCGTCTGGAGGAACGCCTGCTCTCGGCCCGCGAAGACCTGATCACCGCGCGGCTGGCCAGTGGGGAGTGCCGCGCCGTGGTGTCCGAGCTCGCGGAGCTGTCGCTCGAGCATCCGGAGCGGGAGCGGTTCAGCGAGCAGCTGATGCTCGCGCTGTACCGCAGTGGACGGCAGACCGAGGCGCTGGACGTGTTCCACCACGCGCGCAAACGGCTCGCCAGCGAGCTCGGCCTGGAGCCCGGACGGGCCCTGCGCGAGCTCTACCAGGCGATTCTCGTGCACGACAAGGTACTTGGCTGAGGGGGGTGCGAGGCACATGGGAGGCAGTCGGATGGAGTTTCGAGTTCTGGGGCCGGTCGAGGTTCGGCACAACGGCGAAGAGGTACCGCTGGACGGCATGAAGCCGCGGACCGTCCTGGCCGCCCTGCTGATCGCCGGCAACCGGATGGTGTCCGACGCGGAGATGACCAGGTACGTCTGGGGGCAGCACCCGCCGAACACGGTGAACGCGCAGATATACAGCTACGTTTCCCGATTACGCAAGCTGTTCGGCCAGCACGCCACCTTCATGCGGCGCTCGCCGGGCTACCTGTTGCGGATCGAGTCGTCCCGGCTGGACCTGGCCGAGTTCGAGGAGCAGGCCCTGCACGGCCAGACGGCCCTGCTGGACGGGCGGTTCGAGGAGTCGGCGGCGCTGCTGCGCTCGGCGCTGTCGTTGTGGCGGGGCCGCGCGCTGGTCAACGTCTCGGAGTACCTCAGCGACGCCGAGGGGCCGCGGCTGGAGGAGGCCAGGATCTCCGCACTGGCCGGCCGGGTGGACGCGGACCTGGCGCTGGGCCGCCACATTCCGCTGCTGCCCGAGCTGACCAGGCTGGTCCGGCTGTACCCGACGCAGGAACGGTTCCGGGCCCAGCTGATGACCGTGCTCTACCGGTGCGACCGGCAGGCGGACGCCCTGGCCCTGTACGAGCAGGGCAGGCGGATGCTGGCCGACGAGCTGGGCATCGACCCCGGTTCCCTGCTGCGCGGCGTGCACCACGCGATTCTCACCGGATCGCCGGAGCTGTGGCCCGCGCGGTCCCGGCTGGCCACCGTGGGGGTGGCTGGCGACGGTTCCGGCACGAGCCTGGAAAACCATCTGTTCCGTATAGGAAAGATATAGCTCGGCTCGGCAGTATTCGAGCTGGTAGTGCTTTGTGCTCACAGAACGCATCACGCCATTATCGGACGGGAGAGAGAAATGACTGCGTCGAATTCTGTCGCGATCGACGAGAACGGTCGCGCCACGATCAAGAACATCGTGTGCGAGATCCTCGAGATCGAGCCGGAGGAGATGACCGACACCAGTCTGTTCAAGGAGGACCACGACGCCGACTCGCTGGGCGCGATCGAGATCCTCTCCTCGCTGGAGCGCACCTTCGGCATCGAGATCGACCAGGCCGAGCTGACCCGGATGGTCAACCTCGACGGCGTCGTCGCTGTCGTCAACGAGGCCGCTGCAGCCGCCTAGTCCCGAACGGAGCCTCACGGTGAACGCAAAGCAGCAGCCGGACCGGACGGTGGTGATCACCGGCCTCGGCGTGATCAGCAGTGTCGGCATCGGTGTTCCCGGTTTCCTGGCCGGACTGCGGTCCGGGAGCAACGGGGTCAAGCCGATCACGGCGTTCGACACGACGGGTTTCGCGCACGCCAACGGGTGCGAGGTCGCCGACTTCGACGCCCGCGAGTGGATCGCCACCATCGACCCGGACGAGCTGGGCCGGGCGAGCCAGTTCTCCGTGGCCGCCGCGAGGATGGCCATCGAGGACGCGGGGATGTCGCTCGAGCGGCTGCGGCGGCTGCGGGCGCTGGTGTCGGTGGGCACCACCGACGGCGAGTCGCGGGACCTGGACACCCTGATCGGCCAGCAGGTCACCGACGGGCCCGAGCGGCTGGACGCGGTGCTGGCCCGCCGGTCGACGGCGGGCCGGCTCTCCTCCAGCATCGTGCGGGAGCTGGCGCTCACCGACGCCGAGGCGGTCACCATCCCGACCGCCTGTGCCGCGGGCAACTACGCCATCGGCAACGGGTTCGACGCGATCCGCGCCGGCGAGGTGGACATCGCGCTGTGCGGTGGCGCGGACGCGGTGTGCCGCAAGACGTTCACCGGGTTCTACCGGCTGGGCACCATCGCACCCGAGGTGTGCCAGCCGTTCGACCAGGATCGCAAGGGCATCCTGACCGGTGAGGGCGCGGGCATCCTGGTGATGGAGAGCCTGGCCTCGGCTCAGGCCCGCGGCGCGCGGATCTACGCCGAGGTGCTGGGCTACGGGCTGACCTGCGACGCCCTGCACCCGGTGGCACCCGACCGGGACAGCCTGGCCCGCTGCATCGGGCTGGCACACCGCAACGCCGGGATCGAACCCGGCGAGGTGGACTTCATCTCGGCGCACGGCACCGGCACCAAGGCCAACGACGTCACCGAGGTCGGGGCCATCCGGCAGGTGTTCGAGGTGCCGCCACCGGTCATCTCGATCAAGTCGATGATCGGGCACAGCATGGGCGCGGCGAGTGCGCTCGCCTCGGCCGCCTGCGCCCTGGCCATCGACGAGGGCTTCATCCCGCCGACGATCAACCACAACCAGACCGACCCGGACTGCGGGCCGGACCTGGACTGCGTGCCCAACCAGGCACGCGAGGCCGAGCTGAACGTGGTGCAGAACAACGCCTTGGCCTTCGCGGGCAACAACGCGGTACTGATCCTCGGCAGGCACCGGGCGGAGGCGGCGGCATGAGCAAGCCGTTCGCGTACAACGGGTTGCCCGTGCGGTGCGTGCGCAGGGCCCGCACGGGCGAGTCCCCCCGGCTGCTGCTGATGCACGGTCTCGGCGGCAGGCGGGGCGCCTGGGACCGGTTCGTCGAGGAGATGACGGCCCCGTTCGACCTGTGGGACGTCGAGCTGCCCTGGCACGGCATGTCCACCGGGGAGTGGGGCCGGGGCGGCGACCCGGTGCGGGTGCTCGCCGATCTGCTCGCCGGGGAACGGTTCGACGTGCTGGTGGCGCATTCGTACACGGCGAACCTGCTGACCGAGGCCTACGCCACCGGGCTGGTCCGGCCGCGGCCGAGCGTGCTCATCGGCCCGTGCTACCGGCCGAGCGCGGACGACTTCGACTGGCAGACGATCTCCTACTACCTCAACGACTTCCACAAGACCTTCGTGGAGGCGTTGCGGGTGGGGCAGACCAACCGGTACTCCGAGGCGCACCGCGACTGGATGGCCCTGCGCATGCGCGACCAGGTCGGGCCCTACGGCTGGATGCGTTTCTTCGAGACCTACCTGCGGTCACCGTTCCTCGACCTGACCGGCGTCGCCGCGCCGGTACTGGTGCTGACCGGTGAAGCCGACATCGCGGGCCGCCCGGCCGACGGGCAGGCACTCGCGGAAGCGTTGCCGGACGGGCGGTTCACGCTGCTGCCCGGCTGCGGCCACTTCCCGATGCTCGAGCAACCGCAGCGCACGGCCCGGATCATCGGCGAGTTCCTCACCCGGCTGTGTTCGCCCGCCGAGGCGGCCGCCGTCCCGACAACCCACTAGCTGACAACGCATGGAGTGCGAAATGAACACGACCGCGGCCTCAGCCGAGACCCGCTTACCGATCCGGCCCCGCTACGAGGGATCCAACATCTGCACCTGGATCGGGTTCAAGCACGTCAACTACCTCGTCGAGGAGGCGGTGCTGGACCACCTGCGGCAGCGCGGTTACCCGGCGGGCGAGCTGTACGAGCGCTACGGCCTGTGCACCGACATCAGCGACATCAACACCAAGATCATGAGCGCGTTCCACATCGACGACGTCGCCACCGCGACCGTGCGCCAGGTCTCCGGCGACGGCCTTCGCCTGGCCGTCGAGCTCACCGTGACCCGCGATGGCGAGCCGGTGAAGGCGGTCAGCTCCAAGGTCCAGGTCTCGCTGCGGCTGGACCCGCGCGGCTGGCCCGCGGAGGAGCCGCCCGCCGCGCTCGCCCCGTACGTCGTCGAGCAGCTCGGCACGCCCGCCGAGCCGGTCGAGGTCGAGGGTGACCCGCTGGACCAGCTCACCGCGGGCAAGAACGCGTTCGCGTGGGCCTGGCGGATGCCGTACTTCTACTGCCACTTCACCGAGCGCGTGCAGATGTCCGGCTACCTGCGGCAGATGGAGGAGATCCTCGACCTGTTCGTCGAGCAGCGCGGCGCGTCGATCAAGACGCTGCTGGACGAGCAGAACTGGATCCCGGTCGTACCGCACTCCAAGATCACCATCCTCGACGAGGCCAAGATGGAGGAGGAGCTCATCACGGTCTTCACCGTCGAGAACATCTTCAAGCGGTACACCTTCACCGCGCGGATGGACTGCTACGTGGTGCGCGACGGCAAGCTGGTGCAGACCGCGACCGGGCAGATCACGCACGGCTGGGCGGTCATCGAGAACCGGCGCGACTGGAGCCTGGTCCGCTTCGACGACCGGCTCACCGACGCGCTGACCGGCAAGGCGGGCACGCTGACCGGGCGAGGCCGGTCGCGATGACCCTCGTCATCTCGGGATGGTCGGCGCTGTGCCCGTACGGCGCCGGCCGGGCCGGGTTCGCCGACGGGATCCTCACCGGCCGAAGCGGGATCGGCGAGCTGGACCAGGACTCCTACCCCGGCCCGTACCGGCTGGCCGGCCTGGTGCCGGACTTCTCCGCGGCAGGGGCGTTGGGGCGCAAGGGAACCAGGACGATGGACCGGGTCACGGCGCTGGCCGTGACCGCGGCCGGGCAGCTGATCGAGGACGCCGGTGCCGCGCTGACCGAACGGCCCGAACAGGTGGGTGTGGTGCTGGGCACCGGATCGGGCAGCGTCCAGTCCATCATGGACTTCACCAGGGACTCGCTCGCCGGCGACAAGCCCTACCACGTCGACCCGGCCCGGTTCCCCAACACGGTGATGAACCGGGCGGCCGGCCAGATCGCGATCTGGCACGGCATCAAAGGCCCCAACACCACGATCGCCGGGAGTTCGCTGACCGGGCTGCTGGCGTTGAACTACGCCATCCGGTTGCTCCGCGGCGGTCACTGCGAGCAGGTGCTGTGCGGGGCCGCCGAGGAGTACTCCGTGCAACGCGCCTGGCTGGAATGGCATGCGCGCGAAGACCCTTCGCCGCTGGGAGAGGGCGCTTCCTTGGTGTTGCTGGAAACCCTGGACACCGCACGCCGGGCCGGGCGCACGCCGCTGGCCACCGTGCTGGGAACGCGGTTCATGGCATTCCAGGACACGGCGGACGCCGGACCCGTGCTGGCGCGGTGTGTCCAGGCGGTGCTGGAGCAGGCAGGCGTGCCGGCCGGGGATGTCCGTGTCGTCGCGCCGCTTGGTTGCGAGGGAGAGCTGGGCGCCGCCGAGGAGTCGGGTATCGCCGAGGCGCTCGGCGGGACCGGGCAGAAGTGGGTGCGCACGCGCTCGTTGATCGGTGACCTGTCCGCGGCCGCGACCAGCCTGCAGCTCGCCGCCACGCTCGCCATGCTGGAGTCCGATTCCACCGGGCCGGCGCTGATCACCGGTGTCGACCGGGACGGCACCGTCGGCTGCTGTCTACTGGGGGTAACGCGATGACGTCCGTGCTTCGGGCGACCGGCTACGAGGTGCATGCCTCGGTCCGGGTGGATCCCGCCGACCCGGTCTTCGCCGGCCACTACCCGGGATTCCCGGTGCTGCCAGGGCTTTTCGTCTTCGACCACGTGGACCACGCGGTGCGCGCGGAGACCGGCGCGCAGCTGGTGGCCCTGGACCGGGCCAAGTTCGTCCGGCCGGTCCGGCCGGGCGACGACCTGCGCATCGAGGCCACGCTCACCCCGGCCGACGATGGCCAGATGCTGTGCGTGGCAACAGTCTTCACCGCGTCCGGGGTGGTGGCCGAGTTCCGGTCCCGCTACCGCGCGAGACGTTCAGGAGGGGAGTCGTGATCGGAATCGCCGAGATCAAGCGCATCATCCCGCACCGGTACCCGGTGCTGATGCTGGACCGGGTGGCCGAACTGGAACCTGGCCGCGCCTTGGTGGCGCACAAGGCGATCACCGGGCGTGAGCCGTGCTACGCGGCCATCGGTGACGACGCCGAGCCGGCGCAGTACGCGTTCCCGGCAGGTCAGCTGATGGAGTCGTGGGCACAGGCCGCCGTGCTGCTGGTGCGGTGGCAGACCCCCAATCCGGACGTGCGGACCGGGTTCGTCGAGCTGTTGTCCGGGATCAGGAACGCGTCCTTGCTGGGCCAGGTCTTCCCCGGTGACGTCGTGGAGCACCGGGTCGAGCTGGTCCGGGCGGTCGACGACGCGGCCGTGGTCACCGGCAGCAGTGTGGTGGACGGCCGGCTGGTGCTGCGGGTCGGGAGTTTCACCATGGCCCGGCGCGGCATCGAGGTGCTGGCCGCGGCCGCTGACGGAAGCGAGGGATGACGATGCCGGACACCGGCAGGAAGGTCGCGCTGGTGACCGGCGGGTCGCGCGGCATCGGGCACCGGGTGGTGACCCGGCTCGCGGCGGACGGCTACGACGTGGCGTTCTGCTTCCGGGCCAACCGCGAAGCGGCTGACATCGTCGCGAAGGAGGCGGCCGAGTCCGGCGCGGCCGTCCTCGCCGAACAGGTCGACGTGGCCGAACAGGCCGAGGTGAAACGGTTCGTGCGGCAGGCCGAGAAGGAGCTCGGCCCGATCCACGCCGTGGTCTCCTGCGCGGGCATCGTGTCGGACAACCCGCTCGTGATGATGCGGGACGAACAGTGGCAGTCCGTCCTGCGGTCCAATTTGGACGGTACCTACCACGTCTGCAAGGCGGCGCTGTTCGGGATGATGAAGCGCCGCTCGGGTGTGCTGGTGACCCTGTCGTCGGTGGCCGGCGTGTACGGCAACGCCACCCAGACGAACTACGCGGCGACCAAGGCGGGGATCATCGGGTTCACCCGGTCGCTCGCCAAGGAGGCCGGGGCGTACGGTGTGCGCGCCAACGCCGTCGCACCGGGCTTCATCGAGACCGACATGATCTCCGAGCTGTCCGCGGAGCACGTCGGCAAGATGCTGGAGCGCATCCCCCTGGGCCGGTTCGGCCGCCCGGAGGAGGTCGCGGACCTCGTGTCGTTCCTGGTCTCCGACCGAGCCGGGTACATCACCGGGCAGGTCTTCGGCGTCGACGGCGGATTGGTGACCTAGTGCCGTGTAGATCCGCTCCGCCCATCCCCCGTGTGGACGGAGCGGATCCACATGGCACTAGACACCCAGGCAAGGAGGTCAACGATGGCAAGAAAACGCGAGCCCCGGTTCTACTTCTCCTTGCGCAGCCCCTATTCGTGGCTGGCGTACCGGGAACTGCTCGACAAGTACGCGGACGTGGCCTCGGCGGTGGAGTGGGTGCCGTTCTGGGAGCCTGACTCGCGCAGCGCGGAGCTGCTCGCGGAGTTGGGTGGGAAGTTCCCGTACTCCGCGATGTCACGGGCCAAGCATTTGTACATCCTCCAGGATGTCGGGCGGATCGCCGAGGCGCGGCAGGCGACGCTGACCTGGCCGGTGGATCGTGATCCGGTCTGGGAGATTCCCCACCTCGGGTATCTCGTCGCGCGTGAACAGGGCCGTGGTGCCGAGTACATTGCGCTGGCGTACCAGGCGCGATGGGAGCAGGGGCGCAACATCTGCGATCCGGTGGTTGTCGCGGACATCGCTACTGCGCTCGGTCTTTCCCCGGATGAGGTGACCGGTGCGAGTGAGGACCCCGTGCGGCGTAAGGAAGGCGCTGGGATCCTCCTGGAGATTTGCCGGGATGGAGTGTTCGGCGTTCCGTTCTTCGTGCATGGGTTCAGCCGGTTCTGGGGGCTTGACCGTCTCGCCGAGTTCGCTGACCATCTCCGGGCGGAGATGGTTCCGGCGGAGTCGATGCCTTCATCTTCGGAACCGCTTGGTGTTTCTGGGGATCAGGGGCATGCTGGTGGTTGTGGCTAGGTGTTTGGCTTCTAGGTAGGGTTTGTCCTCGCCGGGCGGCTGGCATCCAGAGCTTCGGCTGGGTGAAAGAAGCGCTCGCCGCGCGGCAGCGCCACCCAGAGGGGGTTCAGGGCCGTGCCCTGTCCCTGCGGTATGGCCTGCCCGGAGGGAATCACATCTGTCAAGTGGGGGCCGGGTTTCCAGCGGGGTGCCGGTCCGTATGGCTTGGGTGGGTGGTTGGTTT
>NZ_JBFAPA010000024.1:0-25585 GCF_040675465.1 Actinocrispum sp. NPDC049592
TAGGGCTTCCAGCGTTGTGCTTTGCGTTGGCGGATCCCCCTTGACACCTGTGATGAGGCTTCGCCCAGGCCATACGGGAGGGACAGAACACGAGGACCTTCGCTGTTGCGCGAGCACGCGCGGATGACCTCAACCTCTTGCGAGGAAAGGGAAAGAGGAAGAGGAAAGAGGGAAGACAGGGGGAGAGGTCGAGATGCTCGAGCCATCTGCTGGGACTTCACGACGGCTCGGCTGCCAGCGACCACAGACCCCCACCACCGCACGTAGCCCTGCCTGGGCACTACCCCGCTGGGCTGGCCGCCCCCACCACTACCCGCCGCACCTAGCTCCCGTTGCAGTGCCCGCTGCGGCTACCCGCCACCATCACTAACCGCTGCGGTTGGTTGCCACCATCATTTCCCGTGGGCTGGCCGTCCCACCACCTTCGCCGACACGCGCCGGATCCTCAGTCCGCCAGCCCGCGCACCGAAGTCACTGCACCCACAGCATCCGGCCGCAAACCCGCGGCAGGTACAGAGGCCCCATCGCCCAGGTTCGTTTGCCGCACCCCCACCCCAACCCTCCGCCCCCCTTCCCCCAACCCCGCCCATCCCCCGGAGCCGAAGGCGACCCAAACCTGGGCCGAAGGCCCGCCCGGCCGAAGGCCGCCGCCCGCGAAGCGCGGCAGCGCCGAAGGCGCAACGTGGGGGTTTGGGGGGCTCGGCCCCCAACATAATCCGAAGTGACCCGGCGAAGGTGGAGCGAAGCGACACCGAGCAGGGGTCACGAGAACGAAGGGGCGACCCGCTCAACCAGCCTGGGGGTCACCGGGAGCGGGTCGCCGGGTATGAGTCTATGCAATGTGGGTTCGTTTCGCTGCATTGGGGGGTGGGTTTTGGTCGTGATATTTATCAACGCAACCTTGGCTGGTCTTGGTTAATCCGCAGCCGGGTGGGTGTTGGGGCCGGTGGGGCCTTCAGTCACGGGTTGGTCACGCCGATGGTCGGGTGTGAGTTTCGCTGAGGTGTGTCGTGGCTGAGCCGCGGTGGGATGTCGGGTGTCTTGATCCGTTCGGCCGGGATCGGGCGTTGACGGTCCTGGTCGATGAGGGTGGGCGGGTGGTGCTGGTGCCGCCGCCGGGGGCGTCGGCGGTGCTGTCCGCGCAGCAGGCGCTGCGGTTGCGGCAGGCGTTGGACCAGGCCGCGTTCCGGGCGAGTGAGCCGTGAACCATCCGTTGGACGAGTCGTTGCGGGCGGCGGTGTTGCGCCGTCTTGACCTGTTGGATCAGGTCGCGGTGGAGGGCGATCCGGATACGTTGCTGCCGTTGGCGCGTTCGGAGATCTCTCGGCTGGCGGATGGGTGGCGGTTGTTGCTGACCGTGCATCAGCCGGGGCCGGACCGGAAGTGCGCCGCGTGTCCGCGGGGGTGGCGTGGGCGGCGGTGGCCGTGTCAGGTGTGGCGGATGGCGCATGAGCACCTGATCGGTGACGGGTTGCCGCACCGGGAGCGGCGGCGGCCGTTGCGGGACCGGATCGGCCGGGCGTTGCGGTTGTCCAGGGCGAGGGCGCTGCGGGTGCCCGCGGAGTCCCCGGCGGAGCGCACGATGGAGATCCCGCCGGTGCACTCCTGACCGGTTGCGGCAGGATGGCGCGGTGCACGACGGTAGCGGGCGGGTGGTCGTCCAGGGTCTGACCAAGACCTTCGGGTCGGTCCTGGCCGTCCAGAACCTGAGTTTCACGGTCGAGCCCGGCACGGTGACCGGGTTCCTCGGGCCGAACGGGGCCGGCAAGACGACGACGTTGCGAATGCTGCTCGGGCTGGTCACGCCGACCGCCGGGTTCGCGACGATCAACGGCCGGCCTTTTCACAGCCTCGGGAACCCTGGGCGCGTGGTCGGGGCGGTGCTGGAGGCGCAGAGCTTCCATCCGAAGCGGTCCGCGCGTGACCACCTGCGGGTGTACGCGGCCGCGGTCGGGGTGCCCGATCAGCGGGCCGATGAGGTGCTGCATCTCGTTGGGTTGACCGACGCGGCCGAGCGCGGCGTCGGCGGGTTCTCGATGGGTATGCGGCAGCGGCTCGCGCTGGCCACCGCACTTCTGGGTGATCCTCAGGTGCTTGTTCTCGACGAACCGGCGAACGGCCTGGACCCCGAGGGCATCAAGTGGCTGCGCACCTTCCTGCAGGGGTTCGCGAAGGGTGGCCGCACCGTGCTGGTGTCGAGCCATCTGCTCGCCGAGATCGAGCAGACCGTCGAGCAGGTCGTGATCCTCAGCCGCGGCCAGGCCGTGTACTACGGCCCGCTCGACCAGTTGCGCAAGTCGCAGCAGTCGCGGGTGATCGTCACCCCGTCCGACCCGGGCAAGCTGACCAGTGCGCTGCAGGAGGCCGGGCACACCATGGTCGAGCAGCTGCCGGACGGCGTGCTGGCGGTGTCCAATGTGGACGCAAGGCAGGTCGGTGACATCGCGCTGGCCGCCGAGGTCGCGATCTACGGCATGAGCTCCGAGCACGCCGACCTCGAGCAGATCTTCTTCCGGTTGACCAGTGGCCAGTTCTCCGGCGCGCCACAACAACAGCAGTGGGGGCACGGATGGACCGCCTGATCCGCGCCGAGTTTCGCAAGATCTTCACCACCAACCTCTGGTGGGCGCTGCTGATCCCGGCCGCCGTGCTCAGCCTGGTGTTCACCTGGGGCGGCGCCGCGCTGGGCACGCTGGGCGACGTCACCCGTGCCGCGCGCGGCCAGAACATCCCGCTCGCGCTGCCGTTCTTCGCCCAGGGCATCAACTTCGCCACGGTGTTCGCGCTGATCCTGGGCGGGACCGCGGTCACCGGCGAGATGCGGCACAAGACGATCACCACGACGTACCTGACCAGCCCGAAGCGCGGCGACGTGCTGGCGGCCAAGCTGGCGGTCTACTCGTCCATCGGTGTGCTGTACGGGCTGGTCTGCATGGTCGCGGCGACGCTGGGTGCCTTGTTCGGCAGCAACTTCCCTGAGGCGGCCGACTGGTTCACCCTCGCCGGGGTGGGCGTGCTGGCGATGGTGCTGTGGACGCTGCTGGGCGTCGGGCTGGGCGCGTTGATCGGCAACCAGGTCGGCACGATCGTCGGCAGCGTGGTCTACGTGCTGGTGGTCGAGCCGATCGTGTCGGTCGTGCTGCGCACCAACGACCTCGGCGACATCCCGCCGTACCTGCTGAACAAGTCCGGCGGCGACATGGTCTCCCAGATCGCCCTCGACCTGTCGTTCCGCGGCCTGCAGCTGGGGAGCAACTTCCGTGGGGCGCAGGGGTTCTTCGAGGAACTGCTCGGCCTGACCTACTCGCCGGAGTGGTGGGGCAGCCTGCTGGTCTTCGCCGCGTGGGCGGGCGCGTTCGGGCTCGCCGGGTACCTCGTCGCCAAGCGGCGAGACATCACTTAGACCGCGCCTGACCTGTGGAAACACGGAATTGTCGGTGGGTGCGCATAACCTGGATTCGTGGCTGAACCGACTGGGTGGATCCGCAAACTGACCAGGGCGAGCTGGCGGCATCGCCGGCTGGTGCTGCTGTCTGTGCTCGCCTCCGTTGTGGGCGTGGGCTTCCAGGCGGCCGGACCGCTGCTGGTCAAGGTCGCGGTGGACGGCGCCGTCGCGGGCCACACCAGCGGGCTGGCCGGGCTGGTCGCCGCCCTGGTCGCGATGGAGCTGCTCACGTTCGGCAGCGCGTTCCTGCGGCGGTACCTGGGCGGGCGGCTGGCCCTGGACGTCCAGCACGACCTGAGACAGCGTGTTTTCCAGGCGGTGCAACGGCTCGACGGCGCCAAGCAGGACGCGCTGCGGACCGGGCAGGTGGTCTCGCGGTCCATCACGGACTTGCAGCTCGTGCAGGGGCTGTTGTCGATGGTGCCGTTGGCCGTGGGCACGCTCGTGTTCGCGGTGCTCGCGCTCGTGGCGATGCTGTGGCTGTCGCCGTTGCTGACGCTGGTGGCGTTCATCGTGGTGCCGATCGTTGTGTACACGGCGATGCGCGCCCGTCAGCGGCTGTTCCCGGCGACCTGGTCGGCGCAGCAGAAGGCCGCCGATCTCGCGCAGCACGTCGAGGAGACCGTCACCGGCGTGCGGGTGGTGAAGGGCTTCGGGCAGGAGCGGACCGAGGTCAGCCGGCTCGAGACGGCCGCGCGCAAGCTGTACGCCGAGCGGATGAGGGCGGCCAGGTTGACCGCGAAACCGTCGGCGACGCTCGTCGCGATGCCCGGTGTCGGGCAGGTCGCGGTGCTCGCGCTCGGCGGCTGGATGGCGTTGAACGGGCAGGTCACGCTGGGCACGTTCCTGGCGTTCAGCAGCTATGTGGCGAACCTGGTGGGGCCGGCGCGGCTGATGTCCAGCCTGCTGATCAACGCGCAGCTGGCCAGGGCCGGGGTGGAGCGGGTGTACGACCTGATCGACTCGCAGCCCGAGGTCAAGGAGGCACCGGACGCGCGGGAGGTACCCGAGGGACCGCTGAAGGTGGAGCTGGACGGCGTCCGGTTCGGGTACACGCGCAGCGAACCGGTGCTGGACGGCGTCTCGATCCAGGTCGCGCCCGGGGAGACGCTGGCCCTGGTCGGCACGGCAGGGTCCGGCAAGTCCACGGTCTCCATGCTGTTGCCCCGGTTCTACGACGTGCATGATGGCGCGATACGGGTCGGCGGCGTGGACATCCGCGAGCTGCGGCTGCAGTCGTTGCGGCACGCGGTGGGCGTGGTGTTCGAGGAGGCTTTCCTGTTCTCCGACAGCATCCGCGCGAACATCGCCTACGGCCGCCCGGACGCGAGCGAGGAAGACGTTGTCGCCGCGGCGAAAGCGGCGCAGGCGCACGAGTTCGTACTGGCGCTGCCGAACGGGTACGACACCGTCGTCGGCGAGCGCGGGCTCACGTTGTCCGGTGGGCAGCGGCAGCGCATCGCGTTGGCGCGGGCGTTGCTGACCGATCCCCGGGTTCTGGTGCTCGACGACGCGACGTCCGCTGTGGACACCGCGACCGAGTCGGCGATCCACGAGACCTTGCGGGACATCACCGCCAGCCGCACCACGCTGCTGATCGCGCACCGCCGGTCCAGTCTGGGCCTGGCCGACCGGATCGCCGTGCTCGACGGCGGGCACGTGGTCGACATCGGCACGCACGAGGAGCTGACCGAGCGCTGCGAGCTGTACCGCAACCTGCTGGCCGGGCCGGGTGAGGCGATCGAGGAGACGCACCGCTGCGCCCAGGACGACGTGGCCACCGGCGGTGTGACCGAGGCCCTCTGGCCGGACGACGCCGAGGACGCCGAACGGCCGGTGCGCGTGCAGGACGCGGCCGGGCGGGTGGCGGCCGGGGCGCGCGGCGGCGGGCTCGGCATGGGCGGCGCCCTGGGCAACATGCCGCCGACGCCGGAGCTGATGGCCCAGGTGGAGGCCCTGCCGCCGGCGACCGAACGGCCGGACCTGCCAGGTGAGGACCCGACCCGGCCCGACCCGCGGTTCTCGTTGCGGCGCTTGCTGAAACCGGTGCGGTGGGCGCTGGTCGTGGTGGGCCTGCTGGTGATCGCCGACGCGGTGGGCTCGATGAGCCTGCCCACCCTGGTCCGGTACGGCATCGACAACGGCGTGCTGACCGGCGCGGCCGATGGGCTGTGGTTCGCCGCCGGGCTCGGGCTGGCGATCGTCGCCGCGAACTGGCTGGTGACGTCGGTCAACTCGATCTTCACCGCGCGGCTGGGCGAACGGCTGCTGTTCCTGCTGCGGGTCCGCAGTTACGCGCACCTGCAGCGGCTCGGGCTGGACTACTACGAGCGCGAGATGGCCGGGCGGATCATGACCCGGATGACCACGGACGTGGACGCGCTGTCCACGTTCCTGCAGACCGGGCTGATGACCGCGGTGGCCAGCCTGCTGACCGTGATCGCGGTCACGATCGCGTTGGTGGCGACCGATGGGGCGCTGGCGTTGGTGGCGCTGGGCGTGCTGCCGATCGTGATCGTGGCCACGGTGATCTTCCAGCGACTGTCCTCTGTGGCCTATGCCGAGGCCCGCGAGCGGGTCAGCGCGGTGAACGCGGACCTGCAGGAGAACGTGTCCGGCCTGCGCGTGGCCCAGGCCTACACGCGGGAGGACCGGTCGGCGCGGGCGTTCGAGGAGCGCAGCGACGCCTACCGGCGGACCAGGGCGCGGGCCCAGCGCTACATCGCCACCTACTTCCCTTTCGTGGACCTGCTTTCCGGGGTGGCCAGGGCGGCCGTGCTGGTCGTGGGCGCGGACCGGGTCGCGGCCGGGACGCTGAGCCCGGGCGTGCTGCTGGCGTTCCTGCTCTACCTCGGCCTGTTCTTCGCGCCCGTGCAGCAGCTCAGCGGCGTGTTCGACGGCTACCAGCAGGCGCGGGTGGGCCTGCGGCGGATCGGTGAGCTGCTGCGGACGCCGACTTCCGTTGTCCCGGCGGACAATCCCGTGCCGGTGCCGGCCAAGCTGCGCGGCGAGGTGGAACTACGGGACGTGTCGTTCCACTACCCGGGCGTGGCGGAACCTGCCCTCGATCGGGTGAGTTTGCGGGTGGCGCCCGGAGAGACGGTCGCGCTGGTCGGCGCCACCGGAGCCGGGAAGTCCACTTTGGTCAAGCTGGTGGCCAGGTACTACGACGTCAGCTCGGGTGCCGTGCTGGTCGACGGCGTGGACATCCGCGACTACGACCTGAGCGGGTTCCACCAGCGATTAGGCGTTGTGCCGCAGGAGGCGCACCTCTTCACCGGGGACGTCGCCCGCAACATCGCCTACGGGCGGCCGGAGGCGTCCCGGGCCGAGGTCGAGGACGCCACCCGGTCGGTGGGCGCGCTGCCGATGGTGGCCGGCCTGGCCGACGGGTTCCGCCAGCAGGTGGGCGAGCGCGGCCAGGGCCTGTCCGCCGGGCAGCGCCAGCTGGTCGCGCTGGCCCGCGCCGAGCTGGTCCGGCCGGACATCCTGCTGCTGGACGAGGCGACGGCCGCTCTGGACCCGTCGACCGAGGCGGCGGTGCTGACCGCGAGCGAGCAAGTGGCCCGGTCCAGGACCACCTTCGTGGTCGCGCACCGGCTGGCGACCGCCGCCCGCGCGGACCGGATCCTGGTCCTGTCCGGCGGCCGGATCGTCGAGCAGGGCGGGCACGAGCAGCTGCTGGCGGCGGACGGGCATTACGCCAGGCTGTGGCGTTTCGGAATCGATGACGAAGGCGCGGCCGACCTGCTGAGCGGGACATCCGCCGAGCACGCCTGACCTCTTCGTGATCGATCAAGTGATCGATACCCCATTCTCCGGATGCGCACAAGGTTCAATCGGGTCACACACAGCCCGAGCGGGGTACTAACCTGGTCGGGGCGTGTGTTCAATATCGAGAACGAGATGGATAGAGGCGAGTGCCAGCCGTGTCCAGCAGCAGTCCTGCAGCACAGTTCGGCCCCAATGAGTGGCTCGTCGAAGAGATGTACGAGCAGTTCCTGGCGGATCCCGGTTCGGTGGACCCCGCTTGGCACGACTTCTTCGCCGATTACAAGCCCACACAGCAACGGACTCAGACGACGGCGGCCAGTAGCACTGCCACAGGTCAGACCAAGACGGTGACCCGGATCGAGCCCCCGGCACCCGAGTCCAACGGCCAGGCGCCCGTCGCCGCGCAGCCGTCGCCGGCCCCCCCGAAGCCGGCGAAGGCGCCCGCGACCGCCAAGCCCGTTGCCACCGCGGCCCCGGCGGCGAAGCCCGCCGCCGCGAAGCCGGCCGAGGCCAAGCCCGCGGCCGACGAGAGCAAGCCGATCCGCGGCGCGGCCGCCGCGATCGTGAAGAACATGGAGCTCTCGCTCACCGTGCCGACCGCGACGAGCGTGCGCGCGGTGCCGGCGAAGCTCCTGTACGACAACCGGATCGTCATCAACAACCGGTTGAAGCGGACCAGGGGCGGCAAGGTCTCCTTCACCCACCTGATCGGCTTCGCGCTGGTGAAGGCGCTCGAGGCGTACCCGAACATGAACCGGCACTACGCCGAGGTCAACGGGAAGCCGACGCTGGTCACCCCGGAGCACGTCAACCTGGGCCTGGCCATCGACCTGCCCGGCAAGGACGGTTCGCGCAACCTGGTCGTCGCGTCCATCAAGGGCTGCGAGACCATGTCGTTCACCCAGTTCTGGCAGGCCTACGAGGACCTGATCCGCAAGGCCAGGACCGGTTCGCTGAAGACCGAGGACTTCCAGGGCACCACGATCTCGCTGACCAACCCGGGCACCATCGGCACCAACCACTCGGTGCCGCGGCTGACCGCGGGCCAGGGCGCGATCATCGGCGTGGGCGCGATGGAGTACCCGGCGCAGTACCAGGGCACCAGCGAGAAGGCCCTGATCGAGATGGGCATCAGCAAGATCATGACGCTGACGTCCACCTACGACCACCGGATCATCCAGGGCGCCGAGTCGGGCGAGTTCCTCCGCCGCATCCACCAGCTGCTGCTCGGTGAGGACGGCTTCTACGACGACATCTTCTCGGCCCTGCGCATCCCGTACGAGCCGATCCGCTGGGTCAGCGACATCCCCGAGGGCTCGGTCGACAAGACCGCCCGGGTGATCGAGCTGATCGACGCGTTCCGCAACCGCGGCCACCTGATGGCCGACACCGACCCGCTGAACTACCGCCAGCGCCGGCACGACGACCTGGATGTGCTCTCGCACGGTCTGACCCTGTGGGACCTGGACCGGGAGTTCGCCGTCGGCGGGTTCGCCGGCAAGGAGCGGATGAAGCTGCGCGACGTGCTCGGCGTGCTGCGCGACTCGTACTGCCGGACCGTGGGCATCGAGTACACCCACATCCTCGACCCGGCCGAGCGCCGCTGGATCCAGGACCGGGTGGAGATCCCGCACGAGAAGCCGGACGCGGCGGTCCAGAAGTACATCCTCTCGAAGCTGAACGCGGCCGAGGCGTTCGAGACGTTCCTGCAGACCAAGTACGTCGGCCAGAAGCGGTTCTCGCTGGAGGGCGGCGAGACGGTCATCCCGCTGCTGGACACCATCCTGGACAAGGCCGCCGAGTACGAGCTGGACGAGGTCGTCATCGGCATGCCGCACCGCGGCCGCCTCAACGTGCTGGCCAACATCGTCGGCAAGCCGATCTCGCAGATCTTCCGCGAGTTCGAGGGCAACCTCGACCCTGGCCAGGCGCACGGCTCCGGCGACGTGAAGTACCACCTGGGCGCGGAGGGCAAGTACTTCCGGATGTTCGGCGACGGCGAGACCAAGGTGTCGCTGACCGCCAACCCGTCGCACCTGGAGACGGTCGACCCGGTGCTGGAAGGCATCGTGCGGGCCAAGCAGGACCTGCTGGACAAGGGCGGCAGCGACACCGGTGGCTTCACCGTGCTGCCCGTCGCCCTGCACGGCGACGCCGCGTTCGCCGGCCAGGGCGTGGTGGCCGAGACGCTGAACCTGGCGCTGCTGCGCGGGTACCGCACCGGCGGCACCGTGCACGTGATCATCAACAACCAGGTCGGCTTCACCACCGCCCCGGAGAACTCGCGGTCCAGCCAGTACGCGACCGACGTGGCCAAGATGATCCAGGCGCCGGTGTTCCACGTGAACGGCGACGACCCGGAGGCCTGCCACTGGGTGGCGCGGCTGGCGATGGACTACCGCCAGGCGTTCAACAAGGACGTCGTGATCGACATGCTGTGCTACCGGCGGCGCGGGCACAACGAGGGCGACGACCCCTCGATGACCCAGCCGGCGATGTACGACATCATCGACACCAAGCGCAGCGTGCGGAAGACCTACACCGAGGCCCTGATCGGCCGCGGCGACATCTCGGTGGACGAGGCCGAGAAGGCCCTGCGGGACTTCTCCTCGCAGCTGGAGCACGTGTTCAACGAGGTGCGCGAGCTGGAGAAGCACCCGGTCGCGCCGACCTCGTCGGTCGAGTTCGAGCAGCAGGTGCCGTCCAAGGTGCCCACGGCGGTGTCCCGCGAGACGATCGAGCGGATCGCCGACGCGCACGTCGCCCTGCCCGACGGCTTCACCCCGCACCCGCGGGTCAAGCCGGTGCTGGAGCGGCGCGCCAAGATGGCCCGCGAGGGCGACATCGACTGGGCGTTCGGCGAGCTGCTGGCGTTCGGTTCGCTGAACATCGAGGGCAAGATGGTCCGGCTGGCCGGGCAGGACTCGCGGCGCGGCACGTTCACCCAGCGGCACTCGGTGGTCATCGACCGCAAGACCGGCCAGGAGTACACGCCGCTGCAGAACCTGGGCGAGGACCAGGGCAAGTTCCTGGTCTACGACTCGGCGCTGTCGGAGTACGCGGCGGTCGGCTTCGAGTACGGCTACTCGGTGGCCAACCCGGACGCGCTGGTGCTCTGGGAGGCGCAGTTCGGTGACTTCGTCAACGGTGCCCAGTCGGTGATCGACGAGTTCATCTCCTCGTCGGAGGCCAAGTGGGGCCAGCGGTCCGACGTGGTCATGCTGCTGCCGCACGGGCACGAGGGCCAGGGCCCGGACCACACCTCGGGCCGGATCGAGCGCTGGCTGCAGCTGTGCGCCGAGGGCTCGATGACCGTGGCCGTGCCGTCGACCCCGGCGAACTACTTCCACCTGCTGCGCCGCCACGCCCTCGACGGCGTGCAGCGCCCGCTGGTGGTGTTTACGCCGAAGTCCATGCTGCGCAACAAGCACGCGGTCAGCCCGGTCGAGGACTTCATCGAGGGCACCAAGTTCCAGTCGGTGCTGGACGACCCGAGCAACCCGGACCCCAACGGCGTGCGCAAGATCCTGTTCGTCTCCGGCAAGCTCTACTACGAGCTGGCTGCGGAGAAGGAGAAGCTGGGCGCCAACGACACCGCGGTGGTCCGGGTCGAGCAGCTCTACCCGGTGCCGGAGAAGAAGCTCGGCGCGATCTTCGACAAGTACCCGAACGCGAAGGACGTGCGCTGGGTGCAGGAGGAGCCGGCCAACCAGGGCTCGTGGCCGTTCTACGGCCTGTTCGTGCGGGAGAAGTTCCCGGAGCGGCTGGGCAACCTCAAGCGGGTCTCGCGGCGGCCGATGTCGGCCCCGTCCGCTGGCTCGTCCAAGGTGCACGAGGTCGAGCAGCGTGAGCTGATCGAGAAGGCCTTCGCCGGCTGAAACCCGATGGACACCGGAACGGCTCCGGGGCCTCGCGCCCCGGAGCCGTTCTCCTCTCTGGCAAGGATCACACGATCATGTACTTCACCGACCGGGGCATCGAGGAGCTCGAGCAGCGGCGGGGCGACGAGGAGGTCACCCTGGGCTGGCTCGCCGAGAAGCTGCGCGCCTTCGTGGACGCCAACCCGAACTTCGAGGAGGCCGTCGAGCGGCTGGCGACGTTCCTGGCCCGGGACGACGACGCCGACGAATAACTCTGGCTATCTGACCGAGGGCGGTCGGCCGAATGGCCGCCTAGGGTGAGGCACATGAGCGAAGGCGACCGGCGGATCCGGGTGTGGCTGCCGGCTGCGGCCGCGGTGGTGGCCCTGGCGGTCAGCGGGACGTTCGCGCTGACCCAGACGAGCCGCCAGCCGCAGCAGTACGCGGAGGCGACCGCCCCGGTGCGGATACCGGTCAACGACTCCCTGGTGGACCAGTGCTGGACCGCGGCCCAGAAGCTGCGTGGGACGGTCGAGTACCCGGACCGGGCGCAGTGGCGGCCGGTGTTCGCCGTGGCCGGCTCCCGGACCACGGTGATCGCGTTCCGGACCGGTTCGCGGCCGCTGTTCTGCGAGACCAACTACTTCAGCGTCACCCTGTCCGACCCGGTCAGCGAGCCCGGTTACGCCTACGGGTCGCGTACGGCGGCCATGTTGGTCACCGAGGACGGCGCGGTGGCCGGGGTGCTCGATCCGGCGTGGGCCAATACGACGATCTCGGTCACCTCCGATGGCGACCGCACCTCGCGCCGGGCCGAGACGCAGGACGGCCTGTTCATCTGGCTCGCCAGCCTGCCTGGGTCGATCACGTCGATGTCGGTCCGCCGCGCCCCGGGTGACCCGGAAATGCCGTTGCCCAAGCCGAAGAACTCCTACGGCACGGTGGAGTCGAACCTGGACAGCGGCGATCACTCCACCACCGACGGCGTCCAGCTTTACCGCTGTATCAACGCGGTCGAGCCACAGAGCGCGGTGCCGGACCAGTCGAGCTGGAGCATGGGCGGGCACGTGCAGAGCGGCGCCGACCAGCTTTTCCTGGCCACCAACAGCCTGGGCGTCAGCGTCTGCACGCAGAAGGGCAACGAGCCGGCCCAGTTCCTGCCCTACGTGAGCACGCGGACGTGGTCTCCGGTCAAACCCACGTTGCTGTCCGGCATTCCCGCCGTCGCCGGACGGCCGGTCGTCGCCGGTCTGCTGCCGCCGAGCGTCGGGAAGATGCGGATCACCTTCGCCGACAAGACCACAATGGACATCAAGACGTACCACAACACGTTCGCCGTGCTGATGCCGCCGGGCCCCAAGCCGCCGGCCATCGCCTCCTGCACGCTGTTCAGCATCGACGGCGCGATCCTCTACAACGGACCGGCGGCCACCGGGTAATTCCCTGTCAATGGCCACAATCGCGCACGCACCGGCCCATTGATTCAATGGACCGGTCCATTCTTCCAGATACACCACAGGTCCGGAATAACGCAGCCGGAATTCAGTGGACCGGTATGTGGACTTACCGGCGTTGACACCCTGGCCAGCACGGATCTACCGTCCTGAACCACACAAAAGCCGCAGTCGACATTTCGTCGAACATCACCGAACACTTTTCCGGCATTTCACGGACGGCTTGTTTTTCCATGCGCTCAGGGAGGAATCACCGTGCACAGGGGCCGAAGAAACGTTGTCCTGCTGGCCATCGGAGCGTCATTACTGGGGTTCGTGTCCGCCCCGGCCACCGCGGCGCCCGCGAAACCGGCCGGGGCGTTCGACCAGGGTGACGCGCTGCGGACGATCGCGCAGGCGTACCTGACCTCACATCCCGACCTCACCCCGCAGGCCGCGCGGGCCGCCGCGCAGGCACAGGCCGCGGGCGAGCAGCTCAAGGCCGCTATCACCAAGCAGTGGAGCAGTTTCGGCGGCGGCTGGTTCGACCCGTACACCGCCACCTACACCATCGCGATGACCTCGCCGGACGCCGCGAAGTCCATTTCGGACACTGGCGCCAAGCTGGGCGTGAAGGTCTCGACCAGGACCGTGAGCCGCAGCTACGACCAGCTGACCGCCCAGGCGGACGCGCTGCGCACCGGTACCAGCGCGCTTGCCAAGGCCGCCAACGGAAACGTCGGCATCGACGTGCAGACCAACAAGGTCGTGGCCGCGGTGCCGCAGGCCGAGCTGTCCACCCTGGCCCGCCGCGGCGACGCCGGTGTCACCCTGGTGCCCGCGAAGACCTCCGCTATCGAGGCGGATGCGTGCACCGCACGCGACAACTGTGACGACTTCCTGGCCGCTGGCAACGTGATGCGCAACGGCACCAACACGCCGTGGTGCTCGATCGGTTTCACCGCACGCAATGCCGCGGGCCAGCGGATCGTGTTGACCGCGGGGCATTGCAGCACGGGCACCGGCGAGGCGTGGTCCACCGGCACCAGCACGATCCGTAGCGTCGGCGTGGTCAGCGGCCGGATCGACTCGGGCAACCAGGACGTCACCCGGATCGTGGTCACCAACGCGTTCTACAGCGGGGACACCACCGGCCGCGCCTACGTGTCCCCGCCCGGCAACACGGTTGCGTTGAAGGGCGAGTCGTTCCTGCTGGTCGGCGACACCGCCTGCCTGTCCGCCAGCTACACCAACCCGGGCCGGTCCGGAAACCCGTGTGGCACCGTCGGCAGCACCGCTGACGCGGCCGTCCGCGGCATGGTCCGGATCGACGGCTACGACGCCTGCGGCGGCGACAGCGGCGGCGGCTGGTACTGGCTGGCCCCGAGCGGCAACCGCTACTCGGTCGCGCTGCACAGCCGCAGCCAGCCGGGCTGCAACGCCACCCCCGCCAACTCCTGGGCGAGCCCGCTGAACGCCTTCTACTCCGACCTCACCTACGAAACGAGCTGAACCTTCTAACGCGCCTGCTGACCCGCTCGGTACACCGAGTGGGTCAGCGGGACACCTGGGCGATAGGCGAGGTGCGTGATGGAGGGGGCGTCGAGGACGTGGATGTCCGCGCGGGCGCCGGGTTTCAGGATCCCGATCTCGTCCTCGCGGCGCAGAGCCCTTGCCCCGCCCCAGGTGGCGGCGCGGACGGCCTCGGAGACCGACATCTTCATCTGCAGAACCGCAGTGGCCACGCAGAAAGCCATCGACGTGGTGTACGACGAGCCGGGGTTGCAGTTCGACGCCAACGCCACCGTCGCGCCCGCGTTCAGCAACGCCTGCGCGTTGGGCAGCGGCTGACGGGTGGACAGGTCGCAGGCGGGCAACAAGGTCGCCACGGTCTCCGAACTCGCCAGATCGTCCACATCGGACTTGGTCAGGTACGTGCAGTGGTCGACGCTGGCCGCGCCCAACTCGACCGCCAGGCGCACACCGGGACCGTAGTCGAGCTGGTTGCCGTGCACCCGCAGGCCAAGGCCGTGTTTGGCCCCGGCCATCAGGACGGCCCGGGACTCCGAGGCGTCGAACGCCCCGGTCTCACAGAACACGTCGACCCAGCTGACGTGCGGGGCCACCGCGTCCATCATCTCGCCGCAGACCAAGTCCACATAGGAATCGGCGTCCACCCCGGGCGGAACCAGGTGCGCGCCGAGGAAGGTGACCTCGTCGGCGTACTGCCCGGCCAGCCGCGCCGAGCGCAACTCGTTGGGGACGTCCAGGCCATAGCCCGTCTTGGTCTCGATGTACGTCGTGCCCTGCGAAACAGCCTCTGCCACATGGCGTCGCAGCACCTCGGCGAGCTCATCGTCCGACGCGGCACGGGTCGCGCCGACGGTGACCGCGATTCCGCCCGCCCGGTAAGGCTCTCCGGCCATCCGCGCGCCGAACTCGGCCGTCCGGTCCCCGGCGAACACGAGGTGCGTGTGGCTGTCCACCCAGCCCGGCAGGACCGCCCGGCCCTCGAGATCAACGGCGGAATCGGCTGCGGGGGCAGCGGAAGCGGGTCCGACCCAGGCGACGTGGGTGCCGTCGATGACCAGGGCGGCGTCGGTGCGGGAGCCCAGCTCGTCGGTGTTCGTGGTCAGCTCGCCGATCCCGGTCAGCAGCAGACTCATCGCCAGAACTCCTCAATCGCGTCGGCCAGCAGAACGCCCACATCCCCCAGCTTCTCGTGTTTCCCGTCCCTGGCAACGATCCGCCCGCCGGAGATGACCGTGTGCACGTCCGCCGCGGTGGCCGCCAGCATGGCCTGATCGGGCGAGCACCCGGCGGTGCGCGGGCTGTCCATCCGGATCGCGACCAGGTCGGCCTGCCCGGCGGGCCAGCCGAGACCGGAGTGCTCGACCAGCGCCTGGTACAGCTCGGCCGGGGTGAACCGGCCGCGCTGCCCGGTGCGCAGCCGTTCGCCGTGCTCCAGCGCACGGCTTTCGAGCAGTGGATCGACCACCGCGTTCTGGTCGCTGCCAAGGGAAAGCACACAGCCCGCGTCGACGAGTTCCCGTGCCGGCCCGATCCCGTCGGCCAGGTCGGCCTCCGTCGTCGGGCAGAAGCACACGCCGGTCGCGGTGCTCCCCAGCAAGCTTATGTCCTTTGTGGTCAGGTGCGTCGCGTGCACAGCCGTCGTTCGTGGCGAAAGCACGCCAGCGTCAGCGAGCAGTTCGGTGGGAGTCATGCGGTATGCGTCTAGACAGGCCTGGTTTTCCTGTACCTGCTCTGAAAGATGGACGTGCAGTGGTCCGTTCGGCCGTGCCGCAACGATTTCCGGGAGAGCCGAACGCGCAACCGCGCGCACCGAATGAATCGCCGCTCCGGCAAGCAGAGTAGCGTCGGACTCCAGTTCGCCCACCCGGTCCGCCCACGCCTCTGCTGACCCGTCGGAGAACCGAAGCTGCTCGGGCGCCAGCTCGGCGCCGATCCCGCCGGCCAGATAACACGTGTCCAGCAAGGTGATCCGGATGCCCGCGTCCTTGGCCGCCTGCCGCAGCGCCTCGGCCATCACGTTCGGGTCGGAGTACCGGCGGCCGCCGGGCGCGTGGTGTACATAGTGGAACTCGCCGACGCAGGTAACCCCGGCCATCGCCATCTCGGCGAAAACCGCCGTTGCCAGGCGCCGGTAGTTGTCCGGGTTCAACCGTCCCGCAAGGTGGTACATACCCTCGCGCCAGGTCCAGAACGTGCCCCCGTCGGCGTGCGTCCGGCCGCGCAGGGCCCGGTGGAACGCGTGCGAGTGCACGTTGGCGAACCCGGGAACGACCAGGCCCGCCAACCGGTAGGCGTCCAGCGGCCGCGGCTCGTCGGAGCTGACGCTGACGATCTCCTCGCCGGAGATCTCGATCAGGACACCGGGCTGCGGGCCCGTCGGGTCCAGCCAGGCACGTTCACACCAATACCTCATCCGGCCAGCTTTTCCAGGACCTTCGCCAGTGCCGCGACCCCGGCCTCGCAGTCGTCCGCCTCGGCGTGCTCGGCAGGCGCGTGGCTGATCCCGGTCGGGTTGCGCACGAACAACATCGCGGTCGGCACGTGCGCGGCCAGGATCCCGGCGTCGTGCCCGGCGCCGGTGGGCAGCCCGGGAACCTTGCCGCCCAGCGCGTCCGCGAGCTCCTCGCGCAGCGCCGAGTCGAAGTGCACGGTGTCCCCATAGGACTCTTCGGTCACCGTCACCTCGCAGCCCTCGTCCCGCGCCGCCTGCCTGGCCGCGGCGGTGATCCGCTCCACGACGGTCCGGGTGCGGCCGTCGTTGGGCCCGCGCGCGTCCAGCCAGACGTCCACGCTGGACGCGATCACGTTGGTACCGCCCGGGATCGGCTCGATCCGGCCGACCGTGGCCCTGGCACCGTCCACACCGGACGCCGCCCAGCGGGCCGAGAGCACCAGCTGGGAGGCGGGCAGCATGGGGTCGTGCCTGGTGGTCATGGGGGTGGCCCCGGCGTGGTTGCCCTGGCCGGTGAACCGGAACCGCCACCGCCCGTGCGCCAGGATCGAGGTGGCCACGCCGACGGCCGAGCCGATGTCGATCAGCCCGCGGCCCTGCTCGACGTGCAGTTCCACGAACTTCCCGATCCGGGACAGAGCCTCGTCGTCGCGCCCGATCCGGGCCGGATCCAGGCCCGCCGCCTTGACCGCGTCGGCGAACGTGTCGCCGTCGCGGTCCTTCAACGCCAGCGCCGTCTCCGCGCTGGTGACGCCGGCGAGCAACCGCGAGCCGAGGCAGGGCACGCCGAACCGGCCGCCCTCCTCCTCGGCGAACACCATCAGCGCCAGCGGCCGCCCGGGCTTGAACTCCTTGGCCTGTAAGACATCCACCGCGGCCAGGGCGGACACCACGCCGAGCGGCCCGTCGAACGCGCCGCCGCCCGGCACCGAGTCCAGGTGGCTCCCGGTGACCAGCGCGTCCGGCCCGGGCGCGCCCCACCAGGCCCAGATGTTGCCGTTGCGGTCGACCTCGACGTCCAGGCCGCGCTTGCCCGCCTCCGCCGTGAACCACTCCCGCAGTTCCAGCTCGGCGTGGTCGAAACCGTGCCTGGAGTACCCGCCGCGTGTCGGGTCCGTGCCGACGTCCTTGATCGCGGAAAGCAGCTCCGTCGCCGTGCTCATGCCAAGATCATGCCCGGGTCATCGGAATATGCACACCCCGTAGTTGGGCGATTTCGCCTGCCCGGTCGTATCCGGCGTCCACATGGCGTAGTACCCCCATCCCCGGATCGTTGGTGAGCACCCGTTCGATCTTCTGCGCCGAGAGCTCCGTTCCGTCCGCGACGGTCACCTGACCGGCGTGAATGGACCGGCCGATGCCGACGCCGCCGCCGTGGTGGATGGACACCCAGGTGGCCCCGGACGCGGTGTTGACCATGGCGTTGAGCAAGGGCCAGTCCGCGATCGCGTCCGACCCGTCGGCCATCGACTCGGTCTCCCGGTAGGGCGAGGCGACCGAGCCGCAGTCGAGGTGGTCACGTCCGATGACCACAGGTGCCTTCAGCTCGCCGCTGGCCACCATCTCGTTGAACCTCAGCCCCGCCAGGTGCCGTTCGCCGTAGCCCAGCCAGCAGATCCGGGCCGGAAGCCCTTGGAAGGCAACGCGTTCGCCGGCGAGCTTGATCCACCGGGCGAGCGAGGAGTTCTCCGGGAACAGCTCGAGGATGGCCCGGTCGGTGGCCGCGATGTCGGCCGGGTCGCCGGACAGTGCCGCCCACCGGAACGGGCCCTTGCCCTCGCAGAACAGCGGCCGGATGTAGGCGGGCACGAACCCGGGGAAGTCGAAGGCGCGCTCGCAGCCGCCGAGTTTCGCCTCGCCGCGCAGGGAGTTGCCGTAGTCGAACACCTCGGCGCCCTTGTCCAGGAAGCCCAGCATGGCGTCGACGTGCTCGGCCATCGAGTCGCGGGAGCGGTCGGTGAACTCGTCCGGCTTCTTGGCCGCGTAGTCCGCCCAGTCCTCCAGGGCCACGCCCTTGGGCAGGTACATCAGCGGATCATGGGCGGAGGTCTGGTCGGTGACGATGTCCACCTCGACGCCGCGGCGCAGCAGCTCCGGCAGGATCTCGGCGGCGTTGCCCACCACCGCGACCGACAGCGGCCGCTTCTCGCGCTTGGCCCGCTCGACCCGCTCGACGGCACGGTCCACATCGGACGCGACCTCGTCCAGGTAGCGGGTCTCCAGCCGGCGCTGGGCGCGGTGCGGGTCCACCTCGATGACCAGGCAGACACCGTCGTTCATGGTCACCGCAAGCGGTTGCGCGCCACCCATCCCGCCGAGGCCCGCGGTCACCGTCAGGGTGCCGCGCAGGGTGCCGCCGAACCGCTTGTTCGCGATCGCGGCGAACGTCTCGTACGTGCCCTGCAGGATGCCCTGGGTGCCGATGTAGATCCACGAGCCCGCGGTCATCTGGCCGTACATGGTCAGCCCGGCCGCTTCGAGCCGGCGGAACTCCGGCCAGCTCGCCCAGTCGGGCACCAGGTTGGAGTTCGCGATCAGCACCCGTGGCGCCCACTCGTGCGTCCGCAGCACGCCGACCGGGCGGCCGGACTGGACCAGCAGGGTCTCGTCCTGGTTGAGCTCGGTGAGCTCGCGGGTGATGGCGTGGAAGCTCTTCCAGTCCCGGGCGGCCTTGCCGGTGCCGCCGTAGACCACCAGGTCCTCGGGACGCTCGGCCACGTCCGGGTCGAGGTTGTTGTGCAGCATGCGCAGCGGGGCCTCGGTGGCCCAGCTGCGCGCGGTCAGCGTCGTGCCGGTGGCGGCGCGGATGGTCACTTGATCCCTCCAGAGCGGATGAGGTCCTCGGCGGCGGCGATGTCGGGGGCGAGGTAGCGGTCCGGGCCCGGCCCGGGAACGCGGGTGCGCAACGCTTCCACCGCACGCCCGGTGGCGGTCGACGGCTTGAGCGGGGCGCGCAGGTCGATCGCGCGGGCCGCGGTGAGCAGTTCGATGGCCAGCACGGTGGTCAGGCCGTCGACGGACTTGCGCAGCTTGCGGGCGGCGGCCCAGCCCATCGAGACGTGGTCCTCCTGCATGGCGCTGGTCGGGATGGAGTCCACCGACGCGGGCACGGCCAGCCGCTTCATCTCCGCGACCACGGCGGCCTGGGTGTAGTGGGCGATCATGTGTCCCGAGTCGACACCCGGATCGTCGGCGAGGAACGCGGGCAACCCGTGCGAGCGGGCCACGTCGAGCATCCGGTCGGTCCGCCGCTCGGCCATGCTGGCCACGTCGGCGACCGGGATGGCCAGGAAGTCCAGCACGTAGGCGATCGGGGCGCCGTGGAAGTTCCCGTTGGACTCAACGCGTCCGTCGTCGAGAACGACTGGATTGTCCACTGCGGACGCCAGTTCCCGGTCGGCGACGAGTTCGGCGTGCGTCAACGTGTCCAGCGCCGCCCCGTGCACCTGCGGCGAGCAGCGCAGCGAGTAGGCGTCCTGCACGCGGGTGCAGTCCGGGCCGCGGTGGCTGGCCACGATCTCGGAGTCGCTGAGGATCTGGGCCATCCGGGCGGCGGACTCGCTCTGGCCCGGGTGCGGGCGCAGGGCGTGCAGGTCGGCGGCGAACACCCGGTCGGTGCCCAGCAACGCCTCGACGCTCATCGCCGCGGTCAGGTCCGCGATCGCCATCAGCCTGCGCAGGTCGGCGATGGCCATCACCAGCATCCCGAGCATGCCGTCGGTGCCGTTGATCAGCGCCAGGCCTTCCTTCTCGGCCAGCCGCACCGGCGTGATCCCGGCGTCCTTGAGGGCGTCGGCCGCGGGCTTCAGCTCGCCCTTGACCCGGACCTGGCCCTCACCGGTCAACGCGAGCGCGACGGCGGACAGCGGGGCGAGGTCGCCGGAACAGCCGAGCGAGCCGTACTCGTGCACCACCGGGATGATCCCGGCGTTGATCATGCCGGCCATTGCCTCCACAGTGGACACTTTGACCCCGCTGCGGCCCATCGCCAGCGTGCGCAGCCGCAGCAGCATCAGGCCGCGGACCACCTCCGGCTCGACCTCCGGGCCCGCACCGGCCGCGTGCGAACGGACCACCGCGTGCTGCAGCGCGGTCCGCCGGTCCGGCGGGATGTGCCGGACCGCGAGCGCACCGAACCCGGTGGACACCCCGTACGTCGGTTCCGGGCGTTCGGCCAGCCGCTCCACGTGCTCGCGCGACCTGGCCACCGCGTCGATCGCTTCATCAGTGAGCCGCACACCCACGCCATCACGCGCGACCGCGACGACATCCGCCCGGCTGATCGGGGTGGGACCCAGCGCTACCTCGGCCATTGGGGTATCACACCCCTTCGCGCCCGCCCGCACGACCCGGCGGCACGCGGTTGTGTCTGGGATCCCAGACGTTCGGCCGGGGGCCCGGCCCGCACGGGGGGTGGTGGCGGACCGGGCCGGTCGTCAGCCTGTCAGCCGCGCCTTGCCAAAACCCTTGCCATCACGGCGTCAACCAGGAGGTGTCGACGGCGGGCGCGCCCGTGGCGGACCGGGCCATCGCGTTGAGCTCGTCGTCGCTCGGCCGGTGTGCGCCGAAGGCCACCAGCCGCAGGTCACGGCCGTCGGGCTGGCGCACGAGGATCACCGAGCTGCCCTGGCCCGCGCCGCCCGGGGGCACGGCCGCGGTACTGCCGCCCGTCACCACCTCGGCCTCGACCAGGCACTCCGGTGTCGTGCAGCGGAACTGCACGGAGGCTTTCACCTTGCCGGACACCGACGACCGGCCGACGGTCACCATGCCGGCGGTCAGGCTCGCGAGCCGGGAGCCGAAGGACAACGGCGGGGTGAGGGTGGACTTGCCGTCCGGGACCACTCCCGCCGCGATCTGGACGGCCAGGTCCTTCGGCTTCGGCCCGGCACCGGTCAGGACCTCCAGCACGGTGGTGTCGTTCGGCTTCCAGCGCACGGTCGCACCGACCACGGTCGTGCCGACCAGATCGTTGCGGGCCCGGGCGGCGAAACCGTTGATCGTCACCGTGGTCGCGTCCGCCATCGGCCTGGCCAGCTCGGCGAACGTGGGGTCGTCCTGGTGGATCACGTTCAGCCTGATGGTCGGCTGCTCGACGCCCGTGCCGCGCCGTCCCCACGTCCGGGACTGGTTGAGCCCCTGCGGGTCGGACGTGCGTTCGTCCTCGAAATACCCGTCCGGCGGCGACAACGTGTACTGCATCGGGATGGACGCCGGGCGGCCCGCGCCGGGAACGGCCTGCTCGATCGCGGAGGTGGGCAGCGCCTGCTGGATCGTCGAGTCCCCGGCCGGCGGGCCGACCGTGCGCATGCTGGCGGGGACTAGCACCGCCGTGGTCACCAGGGCGGTGCCGATCGTGGCGACGACCAGGGCCGGGCGGGTGCGGCGGCGGAACCTCGGCTCACGCAGGGCGGCGAGGATCGGGGCGGGGTCAGGGGCGCGGGTGACCTGCTTGGCCAAGGCGTCTTTGATCAGCTCTTCGGTCTTGGTCATAGCCGTTCCCCAAGGGGCTCATCGGGTCGGTCATCGCGCCGACCTGTTCCAGCGCGGCCATCGACATCGCCACATCGCGGCTGGCCCGGCGCCTGCGCCAGGACAGGTACTCGTTGGTGACCATCTTCTTGACGTAGGCCTGCGGCTGGGCCACGCCGCCGATCCGGCCCCAGCGGACCTGCGCCCGCAGCAGCACCTCCTGCACCACGTCCTGCGCGAGGTACGGGTCGCAGCACAACGCGGTGGCGTAGCGCAGCAGCGCGTCCAGCCGGTCGCCGACGAACTCTTCGAAGGTCACGTCCCTCCAATGCCGAGAACGCGCGTTTTGTTGAGAATGGGTTGCGTGGTGAGCAGCAGCGACGTGCCCGCGCTGCGGCGCGGCCTTGCCGTGCTGCGGCTGATCGCCGGGCGCCCCGGCCCGGTGTCGGCCGCGACCGTGGCCCGTGAGCTGGGCCTGCCCCGGTCGACGACGTACCACCTGCTCGCCGAGCTTGCCGAGGCCGGGTTCGTCACGCATCTGCCCGAGGAACGGCGTTATGGGCTCGGGGTGTCGGCCTTTGAGGTCGGGTCCGCGTACCTTCGGCACGACCCTTTGGAACGTCTGGCCCGCCCGTTGCTGCGGCGGTTCGCCGACCGGGTCGGGCACACCGTGCACCTCGGGGTCCTGCACGGCGCCGAGACCCTCTACGTGGTGCGCGAGCAGCCGGCCCACCCACAGACACTGGTGACCAGCGTGGGCGTGCGGCTGCCCGCCCAACTGCCCGCCTCCGGGCAGGCCATGCTCGCGCACCTGCCCGCGGCGCAGATCCGGGCGTTGTTCCCGGGCAAAGACAGCTTCGTCGACCGGACCGGGCGTGGACCCGGGGATCTGCCTTCGTTGCGCCGGGTGCTGTCCGCGCAACGCCGCCGCGGGTGGGCCGTCGAGGACGGGTACGTCACGGCCGGGTACGCGTCGGTCGCGGCGCCGGTGTTCGACCACGGGCACCGGCCGATCGCCGCGATCAGCGCCACCTTCCGGCACGAGTGCGACCCCGAGTGCGGCGAGACCTGGCCGTCACTTGCCGCCGAGGTCCAGAAGGCGGCGGCCGAGATGACTTCGCGCGTCGGCGGGGTCTAGAGGTTCGGGATCACGTTGTCCCCGAACAACGTGATGATGTCGAGCATCCGCACGTGGTCGCGGGTGTGCGCGGCGAGGTGGATGTTGAGCAGCAAAGCACGAATTGTTGACCTCAACCATGGTTCAGGTTGCACGGTAGGGGCATGACGATCCTCGTAACAGGAGCCACAGGCAAGGTCGGCGGTCAGGTTGTGCGGCAGCTCGCCGAGCGTGGGCTGGACGTCCGCGCCCTCGTGCGGGATCCCGCCACGGCCAGGTTGCCGGACGGTGTTTCGGTTGTGCGCGGTTCACTGCCCACTGTGGACAGCTCGGTGTTCGAGGGGGTGGACCGGCTCTTCCTGGTGTGGCCGTTCTTCGGGGTGGACGGGCTGGGGGATTTTCTCGACGCCTTGCCGGCCCGGCGGGTGGTGTACCTGTCGTCTTCGGGTGGGGCACAGTGGGCCGAGGCCGCGGAGGCGGTGATCCGGTCCCGTTCGCTGGACTGGACCTTCTTGCGACCGACCGGGTTCGCCGGGAACACCTTGGAGTTCGCCTCGCAGGTCAAGGAAGCCGGGGTGATCGAGGCGGCTTTCGCTTCACTGGCACGGCCTTACATTCACGAAGCCGACATCGCGGCCGTGGGCGTCCGAGCCTTGCTGGACGACGGCTACATCGGCAAGTCCTTCGAACTGAGCGGGCCCGCACTGGTCAGCCAAACCGAAGTGGCGCGGACCATCGGTGAGGTCACTGGCCGGCCGGTGCGGTTCCGCGAGCTGACTCCCGCGCAGGGTGCCGAGAAGCTGCGTTCGGCCGGCTGGGCCGAGGAGCTGGTCACCAGCGCTTCGGCGGCCTGGGCGCACATGACGGAGCACCCCGAGCCGGTGACGTCCACTGTGGAGGAAGTCACCGGCTCGCCCGCGCGGACCTACCGGCAGTGGGTCATCGATCACGCAGGCGCTTTCTCGCCCACGGCAACGCCGTAGGCGACGAGGGCCGAGGTGACCAACGCCATCGCGACCATCGCCGCCGTCAACGGCAGCAGCGTCGACAGCAGCACGAGCACCGCAGTGAGCACGACATAGCGCTGCTGGAACGGCTCGGTGGGGTTGAGGTGTTTGTGTTGCACGCCAACGATGAGGAGATACACGCTGACCGGGACGGCGACGCACAGCGCGGCCGCCGTCTCGGAGACGTGGCTGTGGTGGGTGGCAGTGTCGACGACGATCTCGATCCCGGCACCGAGCGCGGCCACCGCCCCGAACACGCCGTAGTGGCTGTAGGCCCAGGTCATGGTTGCCTTCAACGAGTCCTCGCGCAGCCGGGGCGCGGCGTCGCGTTTGAAGTAGGACCACCACATCGCGAACAGCAGCACCAGCCCACTGCCCGCGATCACCATCAGTGACACCGAAAGCCCGGCGTCGCTGATCGCGGCCTGCACCGCCGCGGTCGCCCCGAGGACACACTCGCCGAGCACGATCAGGGTGAACAGCCCGTACCGCTCGGCGATGTGCCCGGGGTGCCACGTGGTGCGGGTGCCCCTGGTCTCGGCCCAGATCGGCACCGTGATGTCCGCGAGCAGCATCACGCCGTACCCGGCCCAGCCCCACCCGCCCGGCAACGCGAGCCGCAGCAACCATCCGACCTGCACGACCGCCAGCCCGGCCGCGTAACGGATCGCCGCGGGCCTGCCTTCCTCGTGTTCCCGCGCGGCCCGGAGCCACTGCAGGATCAGGCCGATGCGCATGATCAGGTACCCGATCGTGGGCACGGTGAGCGAGCGGAACTGGAACAGCCCCGGGATCCCCGCGGCCAGTACCAGCACACCGGCGATCTGCACCAGCGTCAGCAACCGGTAGTACACGTCGTCGGTGTCGTACGCCGACGCGAACCACGTGAAGTTCACCCACGCCCACCAGATCGCGAAGAACGCGGTCCCGAACCCGATCAGCCCCTCGGACACATGCCCTTCGGCCAGCGCGTGGTGCAGCCCCGCGGCCGCCGACGCCACCGCGACCACGAAGCACAGGTCGAACAGCAGCTCCAACGGCGTCGACGCCCGGTGCTCCTCATCCGGGTCCCGGCCGACCATCCGCCGTCGCAACCGCCGAACACTCTCAACCATGCCGCCAATGATGCAACAACGATCAGTCGCACAGCGGGATGTCCTCTGTGGCCGGGTGGAAGATCACCTGGGCGGGACCGGTGGTCGTCGTGCCGGGGTCGTGGGCCTGGTTCCAGACGGTGACCGCGGCGTCGGCCGGCCAGTCGGAGCTGGTGTGGTCGGCGAAGTAGATCGTCGCGTGGGCGGTCCCGGAGTGCGCCCACTCGGCCCACGGGCACTCGATCGTGGTCGCCGTGCCCCAAGAGCAGGTTCCCTTTAGGTCACCACGCAGCGGTCCGGTTGGCCCTGTTCCACGAAAAGCGGGGGGGCCCCCGCGCCCCCGCCGGCCGTGCAGAGTGGGCCCGCGCGCCCCGCTAGGGAGAGGACACCGCAGGAAA
>NZ_JBFAPA010000024.1:25595-62174 GCF_040675465.1 Actinocrispum sp. NPDC049592
TTTATCACACCCCGCACCTCCCGGTTTGCCCTTGCTCCACCAACCGGGGGGGCGCCCCGGCGCCCGCGCTTTCAGTCCTCAGTGGACCATCGAGCCGACGACGGGCTTGGTCAGCAGGGCCGACTCCGCCGGGGTGGGACGGGGGTCGAGGGAGCCCTCGATGTAGATCGCGTGCCAGAGGCAGAAGATCAGCACCGTCCAGATCTTGCGGCTGTGGTCAGCCTGCTCGTTCTTGTGCTCGTGCAGCAGGCGGCGCACGTAACCGAGGTCGAGCAGGTGCCCGGCCTTGGACACGTCCAGGATGTGCAGCGCCCACTCGTACATCTCGCCGCGCAGCCACACGCGGATGGGCGTGGGGAAGCCGAGTTTGACGCGGTTGACGATCTCCGGCGGGACGACGCCCTCGAGCGCCCGGCGCAACGCGTACTTGGTGTCGGCGGTGCGCGGCGGCAGCTTGAGGTCCGTCGGGATGGTCGCGGCGATGTCGAACACGTTGTAGTCCAGGAACGGCACCCGGACCTCGAGTGAGTTGGCCATCGACATCCGGTCCGCCTTCACCAGGATGTCGCCGCGCAGCCAGGTGTAGACGTCGATGTACTGCATCTTCTCCACCGGCCCGAGGTGCGGCACCTCGGCGTACAGCGGCCCGGTGATGTCGGTGTAGCGCACCGAGGAGTCGTACTGTCGCATGAGGACGGACTTCTCCGCCTCGGTGTACATCCGCGCGTTGCCGTAGTACCGCTCCTCGATCGGCGTGGTGCCGCGCTCCAGGAACGACTTTCCCTTGACGCCCTGGGGAATCGCCTTCGACACCGCGCGCAGGCCCTTCTGCATCGGCGACGGCAGGTTCGAGACTCCCCGCAGCGACAACGGTTCCCGGTAAACCCGGTAGCCGGCGAAGAACTCGTCCGAGCCCTCACCGGACAACGCCACCGTCACGTGCTCGCTTGCCTTGCGTGCCACGTAGAACAGCGGGATCAGCGCCGGGTCGGCGACGGGTTCGTCGAGCTGCCAGACGATCCGCGGCAGCGCGTCCATCATCATCTGCGCGGTCACCGAGATCGGGTGCAACGTGACCCCGAGGTGGCGCGCGGACTCCTGTGCCACCGGTAGTTCCGAGTAGTCGCCGACCTCGAGCGCCGCGGTGAACGTCAGGATCCGCGGGTTGAACTCGCGGGCCAGGGCGACGCACGCGGTCGAGTCGATGCCGCTGGACAGGAACGCGCCGACCGGGACGTCGGAGCGCATGTGGATGCGGACACTCTCCCGCAGCACCTCCTGGATCCGCTTGTACAGCTCGTCCGGGTGGTCCTGCGGGGTCGGCCGGAACTCCGCGCGCCAGTACCGGCGGATGGCCAGGCCGTCACCGGGCCGGAAGGTGAACGACTCGCCCGACCCGATCCGGCCGATGTCCCGGTGCAGCGTGGCCGGCTCCGGCACGTACTGCAGGGTCAGGTAGTGCGACAGCGCGGCACCGTTGACCGTGTTGTCGCCCCACCGCGCGAACGGCAGCAGTGCCTTCTTCTCGCTCGCGAAATACACGCCGTGGTCGGTGACCAAGTGGAACAGCGGCTTGATCCCGAACGGGTCGCGCGCACCGAACGCGACCCGCTCCCGGCGGTCCCAGATCACGAAGGCGAACATTCCGCGCAGCCTGCGCACCGCCTCCGGACCCCATTGGTGATATGCGGCGACAATCACCTCGGTATCGCCCTGCGTGGCGAACCTCACACCCAGCCGGGCCAGTTCCTCGCGCAACTCCAGATAGTTGTAGATCTCGCCGTTGAACGTGATCGAATACCGTCCATCGGCGAAGTCGAGCGGTTGGTGGCTGTGTTCGACATCGATGATGGAAAGCCGCTTGAAGCCCATCACGATATCGTCGTCGCCGCGCACTCCGGTGCCATCAGGACCGCGGTGGTGAATGCTCTCCAGCGCTTCCGAAATGGTGTTCACCTGAGTGCGAGCGATCCCGGCCGAGCTGATGTAGGTGAGGAAACCGCACATACTTTCAGGGAATCAGAGGTGGGTAGGAAGGGTCAAGCAGGCCGCGCGCCGCAAGCTCTCCGTACAGCGGTGTGGTCTCTGGGTAATGGCCCCAGGAATGGTCACCGGTGCCGTCGCCGATGCCGCCCAGCAGCTGCCGCTGGACCGGGGTGAGGGTGTCCCACCAGGCCTGCTCGGGCAGGTCGGCGACCTCGTCGCGGATGGCGATCCAGCGGTAGGTGTAGCCGAAGAAGGCGACCTTGCGGGTGATGTCGGAGAAGTTGTCCGACCGGGCGTGCCAGATCCGGCGGTCGAAGAACAGCACGTCACCGGGGTTGACGGTGACCTGGATCGCGCCCTCCGGCTGCGGCCACTCGATGTCGCGCCTGGGCGGGCCGACCAGCCAGTTGGTCTTGTGGCTGCCCGGCACGATGGTCAGGTTGCCCCGGCCCGGCTCGGACACATCGGACAGCCAGAAGGCGAGTTTCACCGAAAGCCGCGGCCGCGGGTCGGTTTCGATCTCCCGGTTCTGCCGGCCGCCGTCCTGGTGCCAATGCCACCAGAATGGCTTCTGCTCGCGAATCGTGGGGTGCACGTCGATGTGTGAGTGGTACACGTGCGCGTTCCAGCCGAGAATCGACCACACATACCCGAAAACAGCGGGGTGGTCCAGCATTCCGGCAAGTTCTGGACAGTTCTTCACGGCACTCAGCAGGTGCAACGCGTCCCCACCGGCGGCCGATGGCGAATTCTGGTAAACGCGGTCCACCGCGGCGCGGTAGAACTCGACCTCGTCGGGTGACAACGCACCGGGAATGAGCAGGAAGCCGTCCTCGTCGAACTGCTCGCGCTCGGCGGCGGTCATCGCCTTCCAGGTGTGGTTCACAACGGGTGTGCTCACGAATAACTGCCTTCCAGTCGCCCCTCAGCTACGTTCGCCGACCCGTCTTTCGGCGGCGGGACCGTGACGGTCTTCGATCCCGCTGCCCCTATAACGCCTACCCGTCGGGGAGGGTTGATGCCGTCGGAGAACTTTTTTCCCGCCAACGACAAACCGGGCCGGACCAGTAGGTCCGACCCGGCCTGAATCAGCAGCTAGGGGCTAGATTCCAGCGGTCGACAGCCACTCGCCGGCGACCTTGGCGGGGTCCGGCTTGTCGGGGGCGCCCAGCTTGCCGTTCAGGTCGAGCAGGGCCTTGGTGTCCAGCTTGGCGGCGATCTTGTTGAGCACCTGCTTGACGGTGTCCGAGGCCTTCTTGGTGTTGATCACCGGGACGACGTTCTGGGCGGCGAAGTTGTTCTTCGGGTCCTCCAGCACGACGAAGCCGTTGGCCTCGATGGCCGCGTCGGTGGTGAAGATGTCCGCGGCCTGGATGGTGCCGTCCAGCAGCGCCTTGGTGGTGATCGGGCCGGGCTCCAGGGACTTGTACTCCTTGAACGTCAGCCCGTAGCGCTCCTTGATGCCGGGGATGCCGTCCGGGCGGTCCTTGAACTCCGGCGGCCCGCCGAAGGTGATCTCCGAGCCCTTCGGGGCCAGGTCGGCGATGGACTTGGCGTTGTACTTGGCCGCGGTCTCCTTGGTGATCACCACCGCGTCCTTGTCCTCCGCGCTGGCCTTGTCCAGCACGGTCAGCTCCGGCGGCAGCACCTTCTTCAGCTCGGTGTACACCTCGTCCGGCGAGGTCGCGGTGGCCTTCTTGTCCAGGTACTGCAGCAGCACGCCGGTGTACTCGGGGACGAGGTCGATCGAGCCGTCCTTGATACCGGGGAAGTAGATCTCCCGGCTGCCGATGCCCAGGTTCTTCTCGACCTTCACGCCCTTGGCCGCCAGTGCCTGGGCGTAGATCTCGGCGAGCAGCTTGCTCTCGGCGAAGTTGGCCGAGCCCACCTTGATCGTGTCCGACGCGGCCGGCGCGCCCGCGGATCCCGAGCTGCCGCCCAGCGGGTTGTTGTTCGACGACCCCCCGCATGCCGTGAGCATGAGCGCCGCCGCGACGGCGGTCGCCAGCCCGGCGAGTGTGCGCTTCATCTGGTTTCTCCTCATGCGGTTTCGGTTGCGATAGCGGCGGGCACGGCCCGCCTGTCCCGGCGCCTCGTGGGGTTGTTGCGCAACCCACGCGACACCACCAGCCACTGCGCCAACTGCAGCAGCCCCTCGATGGCGACCGCGAGCACGGCGATCACGATCGAGCCGCCGAGCATCTGCGGGAAGTCGCGGGCGTACTGGCCGTCGATGACGAACCGGCCGAGCCCGCCCAGCGACACGTACGCGGCTATGGTCGCGGTGGCGATCACCTGCAGCGTCGCCGCGCGCAGGCCGGCCATGATCAGCGGCAGCGCGTTGGGCAGCTCCACGCTCCACAACACCCGCCACTCCTTCATGCCCATCCCGCGCGCTGCGTCCACAGTGGCCGGATCGACGTTGCGGATGCCCGAGTAGGTCCCGGCCAAAAGCGGCGGGATCGCCAGCACCACCAACGCGATGGTCACCGGCAGCACGCCGATGCCCATCAGCAGCACCAGAAGCACCAGCAGGCCGAGCTCCGGGATCGCGCGCAGGCCGTTCACCGCGCCGACGATGCTGCCGCCTTTGCCGGTGTGGCCTACATAGGCGCCGATCGGCACGGCGATCACGATGCCCAGCAACACGGTCAGCCCGGTGTAGCCGAGGTGTTCCAGGATCCTGGTGGGAATGCCCTCCGACCCGGACCAGTTCTCCGGGTCGCCTAGCCAGTCGAAGGCTCCGGTGAACGGGTTCACTTGGCCACCTCCACCGTGCTGCCCGCCCGCGTCCACGGCGTGAGCCTGCGGCCGGCCAGCAGCCAGGCCCCGTCGAACAGCAGCGCCAGCAGGATGATCAGCACCAGGCCGGTGATGATCTCCGGGTAGTTCTCCAGGCTGTAGCCGTCCGGGAACAGGTATCCCAGCTGCTTCACGCCGATCAGGCCGGCCACGCTGACCAGGCTGATGTTCGACACGGTCGCCACCCGCAGGCCGGCGATCAGCACGGGCACCGCCAGCGGCAGCTCCACCCCGACGAACCGGCGGAACGGCCGGTAGCCCATGGCGTTCGCGGCCGCGATCACCGGCGGCGGCACCGCGGCCAGCGAGTCAGCGACCACCCGCACCAGCAGCGCCACCGTGTACAGGGTGAGCGCGACGATCACGTTGAGGGGATCCAGGATCTGCGTGCTCAGGATCGCGGGTAGCACGACCAGCAGGACCAGCGACGGGATCGTGTACAGCAGGCCCGCGGCCGGCACCAGGATCGCGCGGGCGACCCGCCACCGGTTGGCCACCCAGCCCAGCGGGATCGAGATGACCAGCCCGATCACCACCGGCAGCAGGGAAAGCAGCAGATGCGCCCCGGTGTACGCAAGGATGTCGGAGATGTGTTCGGAGACCCAGTTCATGAGCCGCTCACGAGCCGGGGATGGTTCTCGATCAGGTCCAGCACCTGCCGTGCGCTGATCACACCGACGTACTTTCCTTCGGTGTCAACGACAACGCCCTTGCTGGTCGGCGAGGACAGGGCCGAGTCCAGCGCCCCGCGCAACGGCGTTCCGGCCGTGTACAGCGAACCGCCCGACACCAGGCCATCCGTACGCAACACACCGTCTACTTTAGACTCGGGTGCGACCCACCCGCACGGCCTGCCGTGCTCGTCGAGCGCCAGCACCCACTCGGACTTCGTGTCGCCGTAAGGCTGTCCGACCGTGGCCGTGGTGATCTGCCCGACCGCGACGCCGTCCGCCTCCAAAAAGGACAGTCCACGGTAGCCGCGGTCACGGCCGACGAAGCTCGCCACGAACTCGTCCGCCGGGTCGCGCAGCACCTCAGCGGGCGTGCCGTACTGGGCCAGCACACCGCCTTTGCGGAACACCGCGACCTTCTCGCCGATCCGGACCGCCTCGTCGATGTCGTGGGTGACGAAGATGATCGTCTTGTCCAGCTCGCCCTGCAGGCGCAGCAGCTCGTTCTGCAGGTCCTCGCGCACCACCGGGTCGACCGCGCTGAACGGCTCGTCCATCAACAGGATCGGCGGGTCGGCGGCCAGCGCCCGCGCCACGCCGACGCGTTGTTGCTGGCCTCCGGAGAGCTGGACCGGGTAGCGCTTGGCGAACTCGGCCGGCAGTCCGACGGTTTCCAGCAGCTCGGCGGCACGCGCCCGCGCCTTGCGCTTGTCCCAGCCGGACAACAGCGGCACGGTGGCCACGTTGTCCAGCACGGTCCGGTGCGGGAACAGGCCCGCCTGCTGGATCACGTAACCGATGCCCCGGCGCAGCAACGCGGGCTCGGAGTCGCGGATGTCCTTGCCGTCGATGAGGATGGTGCCGGAGGTCGCCTCGATCATCCGGTTGACCATCCGCAGCGAGGTGGTCTTGCCACAGCCGGACGGCCCGACGAACACCGTGATGGCGCCCGCGTCCACGGTCATGTTCAGCTTGTCGACGGCGATTGTCCCGTCGGGATACTGCTTGGTCACGTCCCGGAACTCGATCACCGGGGCCCCTGTCGTCCTTGGCGGCCACTCGCCGGCCGCCACTAAGTCCGATCGACCCTATCCCGCGGTACCGGCAACGGCACGGAATTCCAGCATCCGGGCTGGGCCAGTTCCATCGCGGACGACGACATATTCGCAGGTCAGACCCGTGCGAACGGGACAGAAGATCAAGTGTCTTGATCAGTTCGTTAGCTTCGGCACATGCAACGGGCCCAGCTCGAGCAGGGCGCGGAACTCCTCCGGCGGGATCGCCCGCGACAGCAGCCAGCCCTGGTAGGCCTCGACGCCGACGTCCCGCAGCATCTCGAACTGCTTCTCGGTCTCCACGCCCTCGGCGACACAGCTGCGGCCCATCGCCCGCGCCAGGTCGACAACCGCCCGCGCCACAGCGAAGTCCAGCGGATCGGTGCCGATGCCCGCGACGAACCTGCGGTCCACCTTGATGATCTGCGCGGGCAGGTCCTTCAGCCGCGCCAGTGAGGAGTAGCCGGTGCCGAAGTCGTCCACCGCGAACCGCACGCCGCGCGCCACCAGGTCGGCCATCGCGGTGCGGCTGCGCGAGGGCAGGTCCACGAACGCGGTCTCGACCAGTTCCAGCACAACGCGTTCCCACTCCACACCGGAACCCGCGATCGCCGTGGCGACGACGTCGACGAACTCCGGGTCACCGGGGACCAGGCCGGCCAGGTTGATCGCGACGGACACCTGCCGTCCGTCCACTTCGGGCCAGGACCTGGCCTCCTTCAACGCGGTGCGCAGCACCCACTTGTCCAAGTCCCGCAACAGGTCGCCCTGTTCGGCCACGACCAGGAACTGGCCCGGCGCGAGCAGCCCGCGGTCCGGGTGCGGCCAGCGGACCAGCGCCTCCGCGGACAGGATCGACCCGTCCACCCCGACCACCGGCTGGTAGTGCAGCACCAGACCGTCGTTGCCGAGTGCCTCGCGCAGCTGGCCTTCCAGGTACATCTGGCTGTCCGCGGACGCCATCAGCGCGGCCCCGGCGAGCGAAACCCGGCCCGCCCCACGGGCTTTCGCCTCGAACATGGCCGCGTCGGCGAACCGCAGCAGGTCCGCGCCGGTCGTCTCCGGCCCACTCGGCACAGCGGCGCCGACACTCGCCGAGACCCGCAAAAGCTGTCCCCGCACCGGAACCGCGGTCCGGAACAGGTGCGCGACCGTGGTGGCCAGCGCGTCGACGCCGCCGACCACGCTCTGGTCGCGGCAGATCACGACGTACTCGTCGCCGGACATCCTTGCCACGACACAGTTCTCGGGCACGCCGTCCTCAAGCCGCCGCGCCAGTGCGGTAAGCAGCTCGTCGCCGGCGTCGTGGCCGAGGGAGTCGTTGACCCGCTTGAAGTTGTCGAGGTCGCAGAACAACAGGGCGACCTTCTCCGCGTCCGGCCCGGTGAGCAGCTCGGTCAGCAGCTCGTTCACCGCGACCCGGCCGGGAAGCCCGGTCAGGTCGTCGTGGGTCGCCTGGTGGCGAAGGAGTTCGGCGGCGCGGCGGCGCTCGGTGACGTCCTGGAACACCACGAGCCAGAACCGGCGGCCGTCATCGGCCACAGAGGACACCACATTGAGTTCACAGTAGACCGGTTCGCCCGCGGCGGTGCTGAGAACCCGTTGCCCCGCAGCCAGTCTCGCGCCGGGGTCGTGGTCGGGGTGGGTCAGCTGCTCGGCGGTCAACCCGCGCAGCCGCTCCAGGTCCATGGCGAGCAGCCGGCACAGGGCGTCGTTGGCGTCGACGAGCCGTTCGGTGGAGTCGAACAGGCCGATCCCGACCGGGGTGATCGACACGAGGTCGGTGAACCGCTGGCTGGAGCGCTGCATCCGGCTCTCGGTGATGCGCTGCTCGGTGACGTCCTGCGCGGTGCCGACCATCACCGGGCCGTCCTTGCGCCCGCCGAACGACGCACCACGGCAGCGGAACACCCGGATGGCGCCGTCCGGCCGGACCACGCGGTACTCGCAGACGACGGGCTCGCCGGTGTCGGCCAGCTGCCGCCAGGTCCGGTCCACCCAGGGTCTGTCCTCCGGGTGCACGAACTCCAGGTAGCCGTCGTACGTCATCACCTTGCGCGGCGCGACACCGAACAGCTCGTAGAGCATCGTCGACCACACGGACTCACCGGTCGCCGTGTTCCACGCCCACGTGCCGAGCAGGGCCACCCGCTGGGCGTCCTCGAACAGCCGCCGGTCCAGGCCGCGCTGGCGGTCCGGGTCCCGCATCGTGGTGATGTCCTGGATGATGCCGCGGGTCTGGCGGACCTTGCCGTGCTCGTCGAACACTGGCTGGGCGCGCACCAGGAAGAGCTTGTCGCCGTCCCGTTCCCGCAGCTCCAGCTCGATCGGCTCGTCGTCGTCGAGCTGCATCAGCCGCTCGCGGAACTCGATGACCGCGGGGAGATCCTCGGGATGGGTGCGGAACAACAGCTGCGCCTCGGCGTCATCCGCGCCGACCGGGATGCCCAGCAGCTCGTAGAGCGGCTCACTGTAGAAGGTGCGGCCGCTGGGCACGTCGTGCACGAAACTGCCGAACCCACCCACCCGCTGCGCGTCCAGCAACTCCTCAGGGCTGAACCGCTGCGTGGTCGCCGGCGCGAACACCACGGTGGACGGCCCGTCCCCATTGCCCATCCGCAACGCCGTGACCTCGATCGACGAACCATCCGGCCGCAGCACCCGCTGCCCGCAGTCGTCCTCGGCCAGCAACCCGGCCAGCGACTGCCCGATCAGCTGCTCCGGCGAGCGCACCCCGGCCAGCAGCGCGGCACCGGCACTGGCCTGCACGACCAGCCCGTCCGAACACCGGACCCAGCCGGCTCCGGACAGCACGGACTCCCGCGCCGCCCCAGCGGGCTCGACCAGTTCGGCCACGGTGCCACCCTTCCCGCGCCTCGTTTCAGGCGGGGCCGTCGGGTTCCCACCGCCGCCGCGATCAGGTTACCGCCCCGAAGGATTCAAGCAATGCAGTGTGCGGATAGTCGTCGTTCACCGAGAACACACCCGCCCGAAACCCACACCCACATCAATCCGGGCCCGCACGCCCCTCTTCACACCAGCCCACCCACCCCATCCCGCCCAACACAAAACCCACCACTCGCAAACCCCACTTATCCACACCCACCCCACACCCCTTGGCCAGCACTTTCACCCCCACTAGACTGGCCTTGGGGCCGCCCCCGGGAGTGGTGGGGGGCGGGTTACCGCGGATGCGGTTTGGGTGGGCGGGGTTGAGAATGGTGGGTTTTGTGTTGGGCGGGGTTGAGATGGTCGTGAATGGTTTGACGGTTTGGTATTTCTTCGATCGGGTGCGGGTTACTGGGTGAGTGCCGCGAAATCCGCGAGGGATCTCTAGCAGGCCTCGGAAGCGTCCAACTGCGGAGCGCAGCGCATGCCAACACCCGCCGCCCCGGAACGGGACGGCGGGTGGGCTTGTTCGTCAGCTCAGGCCACGCCGTCGCGGCGAGCGGCCTCGGCGACCGCTGCCGCCACCTCGGGCGCCACGCGCGGGTCGAGCGCGCTCGGCATGATGTGGTCGGCGTCGAGCTCGTCGAGCGCCACCGCGGCGATCGCCTCGGCCGCGGCCAGCTTCATGTTCTCGGTGATCCGGGTCGCGCCCGCGTCCAGGGCGCCGCGGAAGATGCCCGGGAACGCCGACACGTTGTTGATCTGGTTCGGGAAGTCGCTGCGGCCGGTCGCCACGATCGCCGCGTGCCTGCGCGCCACATCCGGGTGCACCTCGGGGTCCGGATTGGACAGTGCGAACACCACCGAATCGGGCGCCATGCTGGCGATCAGCTCCTCCGGCACCTGCGAGGACGACAGGCCGAGGAAGACATCCGCGCCACGCAAGGCTTCCGCGATCCCGCCGCGCAGCCCGCTGGCGTTGGTGACCTGCGCCATCTCCTCCTTGATCCAGTTCAGGCCCTCGCGGCCGGCGTGGATGATCCCGCGCGAGTCGAGCAGGGTCACCTCGCCGACACCGGCGGCGATCAGGATCTTGGCGCACGCGATGCCGGACGAGCCCGCACCAGCGATGACCACCCGTTCCGACCCCAGTTCGCGGCCGAGAACCCTTGAGGCGCCGAGCAAACCGGCGAGCACGACCACCGCGGTGCCGTGCTGGTCGTCGTGCATGACCGGGCAGTCCAGCGCCTCGATCAGCTTCGCCTCCAGCTCGAAGCAGCGCGGCGCGGACACGTCCTCCAGGTTCACCGCGCCGAACGAGGGACGCAGGCGCACCAGCGTCTCCACGATCTCGTCGACGTCGGTCGTGTTGAGCACCAACGGGATCGAGTCCAGCCCGCCGAACGTCTTGAACAGCGCGGACTTGCCCTCCATCACCGGCAGCGAGGCGGCGGCGCCGATGTCGCCGAGCCCGAGCACCGCGGTTCCGTCGCTGACCACTGCGACGAGCCGGTGCGTCCAGGTGTACTTCGCGGCGAGCTTGGGGTCGGCCGCGATGGCGCGGCTGACCTGGGCGACACCAGGCGTGTAGGCGATGGCGAGCGCGCGCGGGTCCGAGATCGCCCTGGGCACACCGATGTCGAGTTTGCCGCCCTCGTGCGCGGCGAAGATCTCCTCGTCGGTTATCGGGTCGCCCAAGTCGGTCACGGTCCGGTCGTTGGTTGCAGTCACGGCATCCTCAATGTCCGTTGCAGCTGATGGGGTACGACAGCGTTCAGGTCCGGCGCGGTGGCGCCAGAGGTGTCGAACGGCGTCGACCGCCGGGGCGGCCCGCCAGTGGTCAGGCGGGGCGTCCGCGGACGCTGCGGTCCGGTAAGTGTGTCAGGTCCGTTGTGCAGTGTCTGCGGTGGGGATCACAGTTTTCGCCATGATTTCCGCACGTCAGAACCGAAATTCGCAAGACGTCCGTCCGGTTTGTACATTCCCGCGCAGGTGGGCGGTTTCGGAATCGGTTCGGTATCTAGACTGCTGAGCCATGCAGGTACGGGAGCTGGCGATCGCGGGTGTGTACGAGTTCGCGCCGAAGAGCTTTGGCGACAACCGGGGTCTGTTCACCGCCCCGTTCCAGGGCGAAGTGTTCGAGAAGACCGTGGGTCACACGCTGAGACTTGGGCAGACCAACCACAGTGTGTCCAGACGCGGGACCATACGCGGCGTGCACTTCGCCGACACCCCACCGGGACAGGCGAAGTACATCTACTGCCCGAGCGGGTCGATGCTGGATGTGATCGTGGACATCCGGGTGGGCTCGCCGACGTTCGGCAAGTGGGTGTCGGTGGTGCTGGACGCGCAGAGCTACAAGGCGGTGTACGTCCCGGAGGGCCTCGGCCACGGGTTCGTCGCCCTGGAGGACGACACCTCGATGAGCTACCTGTGTTCCACGGGATACAACCCCGGGGCGGAGCACGGCATCACCCCGCTGGACCCGGCGCTGGACCTGCCGTGGCCCTGCGACATCGAGCCGGTCCTGTCGGACAAGGACATCAAGGCGCCGACCCTCGCCGAGGCCCAGGCCGCCGGCCTGCTGCCGACCTACGACGCTTGCCAGGCGCACTACGCGTCGCTGCTGGACAACCGCGTGATGACCACGCCGAGCACCTCGGCCAGCCCCAGCTGATTCGAGTCCGTGGACGCGAACTCGTTGTCCCCGACCACGAAGTAGCCCTCCCGCAGCACCCGCTTGATCGACAACTGCCCGGGCCGGCTGGGCCACCGCACCAACGCGATGTCCCCCGGCCGCGCCCGGCTGGTCCTGCGAACCAGCACGACGTCACCATCACGGAGCGTGGGCGCCATACTCGGCCCACGCACGGTCACCCGCCGTAGGGGCCACCATCCCAGTGGGTGCGCCAACGATCACCTCCGCCTGCCGGGCCCGACGTCCGGGAGTAGGGTCCCCATTGTCGGAGCATCCGTTGTTAGAAGCGCGCCGAGGTGCGTGACCTCGGCGCAGACTGCCCAGGGAGGCACCATGCGACTGTCGTCGCGGATCCGGGCGTTCGCGCGCCCACGCCTTGAGGCGACCGCTCACTGCGACCTGCCGTGTGGCGTTTACGACCCCGCACAGGCCCGCATCGAGGCGGAGTCCGTCAAGGCCATCCAGGAGAAGTACCAGGCCAACGAGGACCCCGAGTTCCGCACCCGCGCCATCCAGATCAAGGAGCAGCGCGCCGAACTCGTCAAGCACCACCTCTGGGTCCTCTGGACCGACTACTTCAAGCAGCCCCACTTCGACAAGTACCCCGAGCTGCACACCTTGTTCAACAAGGCCACCAAGGCCGCCGGCGCCGCCGGCGCCAAGGGCAGCATGGACCCCGCCAAGGGCCAGGAACTCCTCGACCTCATCGCCGAGATCGACAAGATCTTCTGGGAGACCAAGCAGGGCTGAGGTCAGTTGACCTGAAGAACGGCGTCTACCCGATCGGGTGGGCGCCGTTTTGCCGGCGGCTCGGTTGGCGGATTGGTCGACGGACATTTGATCCGCGCCGGAGGCAACAGCCGGAACTGCGCGGTCCGGGGCCTGGGGATTGATGGAGGACGGGCCGGAATGCAGCCGACGAGCAGTGCAGCGGCTTGACAGGCCGCTGTTCACCAGCGGTGGGCAAGACCGCAAGCGAAGCCACGTCGTCCCTGGGATGTCGGCTGGGTACTGGATCAAGGACGGCTCGGCGTCCAGGCGCAGCTGAACCGCGGGGAATGGGGGCTGATATTTGCTCCGGGGTACGGGCGGAGTCCAGGCAGAGCTGAGCGGCGGGGAATCAGGATCTGGTCATTCGTTCTCCAGTTCTTCGAGGATGTCGGCGGCGTCTTCGTTGCCTGCGGCGGCCAGGCGACGGAGTTCGGGGATGTCGGAGTGGGCGTTGGCGAGTTCTACAAGCATGTCTTCGGCGTCGGTGATGCCGTCGGCGGCCATCTCGCGCAGTTCGTCGGTGGCGCGGCGTTCGGCGAGCATCTCGATCAGGACGTCCTGGGCGTCGGTGTTGCCGCGGAAGGCGAGGGTCCGCAGTTCGTCGAGGTCGCCGCGTTCGCGGGCGAGCTCGATCAGTTCGTCGGCGGCGTCGTCGTCGCCGCGTTGGTAGGCCCGCTCGCGCAGGTCCCACAGGTGTTCGGTCATGGAACTGAGCGTGGCACTGTCACCCAGCACACGCCAGACGGCGCCTATCCCTGTGGATAGACGCCGTCCGCGAATGGGATATCAGCAGCTCAGGTTGCCACCGGTGGGCACCCCGAGGATCTGCGCGAAGCGCGTGTAGTTGTTGATGCGGCTCTGGACCTGGGCCGGGTTGCCGCCGTTGCACTCGATGCTGCCGTTGATGCTGCGGATCGTCTCGCCGAAGCCCGCGCCGGTCACCATCGCGTTGTGCGGGGTCATCCGGCCCGGACCCGTCTGGGTGTTCCAGTACCAGAGGCCGGTCTTCCACGAGATCGCCGCGTCGGTCTGCACGAGGTTCGGGTTGTGCAGCAGGTCGATCTGCAGGGCGTCACCGGCCGCCTTGTAGTTGAAGTTCCAGGACAGCTGGATCGGGCCACGGCCGTAGTACGCCGCCACACCTGCCGGGCAGCCGTAGGACTGGCTGGTGTCGCAGTAGTGCGGGTAGTTGGCCGTGTTCTGCTCGACGATGTAGACCAGTCCGCCCGTCTCGTGGCTGACATTGGCCAGGAACGCGGCGGCTTCCTGCTTACGCACGGTGTCCGTGCCGGTCTTGGCGAACCCGGGGAACGCGCTCATCGCGGACACCAGGCCGCTGTACGTGTAGAACCCGTTGCGCCCAGGGAACATCTGGTTGAACTGCGCCTCGCTGACCACGAAGTCACCGCCACCAGGTGGTGGGTTGCCGCCGCCGTTGCAGCTGTACGGGTCCCAGTACCAGGTGCTGATCACCGGGTCGTAGCCCGGGTTGTCGTGCTCGGCGATGTAGAACTGGCCGTCGGTGTACTTCACGATCGCGCCGGTCGCGTAGAACTGCCCGGCCACCCAGTTCGGGTAGTCGCACCCGGACGGCGGCGGGTTGCCGCCGCCACCACCGCCGCAGGCCCCTTGATCGGCCCAGACGTCGTGGTTGCCGGGTGTCTCGTTCTGCGTCCACCACTTGGCGGAGTAGTTGTGCCCGTTGTAGGAGGCCGTGTTCCCGCCTACGTAGACCTGGGATGCGCTCCAGGCGGCGACACAGGCGGGGGCGGCGGAAGAGGTTGCCGGCAGGGCGACGGCCATGGCGCCGGCAGCTGCCAGCCCGGCCACCGCCGCCAGCAGGCGACGTAGTACCACGTTGTACTCCTCGGTGCAGGGGAAGAGGAAGCACGTCGACTCTACGCCGAATTGGTCTATACCAGTCAAGACCTGAATCGGACAGGTTAGACGATCAGCACCCCTGGGCACCCCGGCTGCATGCTGATGAGACTGGCTTGGGCGCTGGTCATGATGCTGGCCAGGCGCCGTAAGGGACGATCTCCGGGCCACGCCCGGGTATTCGCCGGATGACGGGTCATGCCCGGCCCAGCAGGGTTGGTGCATGAGAAAACTGCTCGCCACTGTGCTGGCCGCCGCGGGTCTGTTGTTCGCCACCCAGATCGCCGCGGCGGAGGATGTTCCGCCGTTCTCCTACGAGGACTGCCCGGAACAGTTACCCCCGGGTGCCATGGGCTGGCGCTGTGAAGTGCTGGTCGCCGATGGCACCGGGAAGTTCGGTGCCCTGGGCACCCTCAACCTCGGCCGGCAGCGGCTGACCTTCGCCGAGGGCCAGCTGAACGGCAGGTACGCCCAGGTTTTCGGCGCCCTGCGGGCCGAACCGACCACCGTGCCGGGTGGACTGTTCGGCAACAGGTTGGTACCGCTGGCTTTCCAGGTGCAGTACGGCGGTTCGTCCGACTTCCACGGCCTCGGCTTCGTTGCCTTGAAGCTCAAGGTGATCAGCCCGCTGCTGCCCAGGACCTGTTTTATTGGTACAGATTCAGACCCAATCATCGTCGCCCCGCAAACGCGGACACAACCGGTCGAGGTCGCGCCCGGCGTCTACAAGGCGACTATGCAGGACAAGCGTTTTGCTATTCCGCGCGCACACGGCTGCGGCATCTTCACCCGCATTGTCGAGCACCGTTTCGGCGTCCCCTCGGCGGCGGGCACGAACGAAATCACCCTTCCGACGTACACATCCATCAAGCAATACGACGCAAGTCACAGCTGAATCGCCGATATCACGGCGCCAACGCTCCTACGATCGCGTGGTGACAGTCGAAAGAGACTCGGCGCTGTACATCCTGCGGCACGGCGAGACCACATGGTCAGTCAGCGGCCGGCACACCGGCGTCACCGACATCGAGCTCACCGACACCGGCGAGCAGCAGGCCCGGCGCGCCGGGCTGGTCATCAGCGCGCTGCGCGGCACCGCGGTCCCGCCCGCGCGGGTGTTCACCAGCCCGCGCAAGCGCGCCATCCGCACCGCGGAGCTGGCCGGGTTCGAAGTCGACGACACGCTCGACGAGCTGGCCGAGTGGGACTACGGCGACTACGAAGGCCTGACCACCGAACAGATCCGCGAGTCCGTTCCCGGGTGGACGGTCTGGACGCACCCGGTGCCCAACGGCGAGGACGCCAAGGAGGTCAGCGACCGAGCCGACGCGGTCCTGGCCCGGGTGAAGGACTTGCTGCCCTCCGGGGACATCGTCCTGGTGGGGCACGGTCACTTCAGCCGCGTGCTGATCGCCCGGTGGCTGAGCCTGCCGACGGACCAAGGTGTCCACTTCGGACTCGACGCGGCCGGCACCGTGGTACTCGACCACGAGCGAGGCGAGCCCCGCGTGGGCCGGCTGAACATCCCGCCCCTCGACCTGTCACGCAACGTGTTCGAGGTCGACTGACCCCACCTTCAGCACCGTCAGCACCGGCGCCCGCTCCGCACACCAGGGAGCGGGCGCCGTCGCATGCCAAGCGGCCATTTGGCGTAGCCGACACGATTTGCGCCTCGCTGTCGGGGATCGGACGGGGATGCGGGTAGGTTTCCCGTCGCACGATCACCACTTTCGAGGAGCAGTCCGATGGGTACCTGGGACAAGGGTGCTTTCGACAACGACGACGCCGCGGACTTCAGCGGTGACCTGGACGACGCCGACCCCGCCGACCGGGTCGAGCTGATCAGGGAGGCGCTGGCCGCCGCCGCGGACAACAGCGACTACCTGGAGGTCACCGACGCCAACCAGGCGATCGCCGCGGCCGCGATCGTGGCCTCCCAGCAGCCCGACGGCCCCGAGGTCGACTCCGCGTACGGCCCGGACTTCCTCACCGGCGGCGGCACGATCGACCTGCCGGACGACTTCGTCGAGCTGTCCCTGCGGGCGATCGCGCGGGTGCTGGACGAGGAGTCCGAGTGGCGCGAGCTGTGGGAGCAGGCCGACGAGCTGGAGGAGGCCATCTCGGCGCTGGAACCGATCCGGGCCGCGCTCAACCGCTAGTGCGCACCCTCAGGTAGCCCTGGTTGGCTGACGGGGCCAGCCAACCAGGCCCGGTCCGCAGCACGTCGGCGAACGCGAGCACGCGGTGGTACGCGCAGAGTGACTCCGGCACCCCCAGGATGGACGGGGTGTCCATCCCGATCGGGAGCTCGTTGAGAAAGTACTCGCTCGCCGTGATCACCTGTTGCTCGGTGGGCGTCTCGCCGCGGTGGCGCAGGTAGTCGCGGGACACCGCCAGGCAGGACCGCCGGAACGGCTGCGAGCTGTCGAAAGCGTTCTGCACCAGGCCACGCAGCCGTAGGTAGCCCGGATTGGCTTCCAGGTTCCGCCATCCGAGCAGCAGCGAGTCCGGATCCTGCGCGCCCGCGTCGGACAACGCGCGGCGGACCCGGTTGCGCGCCAGCCGTCCCTCCTGCTCGACCTTGGCGCACGCCCTGGCCGGCGACCAGCCCAGCGCGATCAGCGTGTGCGTGCTGGGCCGGTCGGCCACCAGGAAGTGCACCGAGTCGAACCGGACCAGCGCCCAGCGGGCCAGCTCGAACAGCCGCGCGGCGGAGAAGAAGCTGTTGAACAGGCTGACACCGAACAGCATGTGCCGCCCACCCGCGAGCAGCCGCTGGCAGTTGGGCGACGCGGCGACCGCTTCACACATCGCTCCACAATGGACCACAGAGCATGGTCACGCGAGTCCCGGTTCGGGTGAACCTCGGTCAGTGACAAGGAAAGCGGGCCCGGGGGCAGGGTTCCCGGGCCCGCTGGGGCATCGGCTCAGACGCCCGCGACCGACCGGATCCAGTCGCGGTAGCGGGTGATGTTGGTGTAGGCGGTGGTCGTCGAACGGTCGCTTGTGGACGCGACACCGATCTGCCTGCCCTTGCCGAACATCGGGCCGCCGGAGTCGCCGCCCGCGGTGATCCCGTTGCCACGGCGGGCACACACGGCGATGCCCTGGAACGCGTCGCGGCACGCGGTGTTGGTCACCGTGACGGTGGCGACCTTCAGCAGGCGCGACTGGCACTCGATCTCGGGCCGGTCGCGGCAGGTCGCGCCCCAGCCGAAGACCTGGACGGTGTCGCCGTTGGCGACGTCCGAGGCCGAGCCGAGCGGCGAATAGGTCGCCTGGACCGACCGGTTCAGCTTGACGATCGCGAGGTCCGCCGCGCTGCTGCGGGTGATGGTCGTGCCGGTCGCGGTCTGGCCGCCGGAGGTCTGGTCCAGGCTGCCGATCCGGAACGTGTACGTGCCGGCCGAGGACACGCAGTGCTTGGCGGTCAGGATGAACTGCGGCGCGATGATCGTCGCCGAGCAGTTCTGCTGCCCGTTGACGAACAGCCGGGCGGCCCAGGGCGCGTTGGACGCGTTCCCGCCGCCGATGATCATCGGCACGGCCTCACCGGCGCTGGCAACAGGCGTCACGGCGCCCAGAATTGTCATTGCCACACCGGAAATTGCCATGCCAAAGCGAACGAGCTTCATTACGGGTCACTCGATTCCGCGGCGTGGAAGCCGCTTGCAGGGTGGAATCAGGAACGCACATAGCGTTACCCGGGTGACCGTTCTGGAGAACCCGTCGAAAGTCGGTTTTGTGCTACTTCGCGTCTTCTCCAGTGACACCGTCCGCCCATGCGCGCGAAGGCGCACGCAACAACAGCACCAGAACCACCGCGCCCGCGACGGCCACCGGCCCACCCAGAAGTGGCTGGCTGGACGGCCCGATCGCGTAGTAGGCCACGCCGAGCAACAGGATCTGCATCGCGATCGCCGGCCCGCGCGCCCAGCGCTTGCCGAGCAGCAGGCCGATCCCGCAGGCGAGCACCCCGCCGAAGATCACCGTGAAGTAGCCGGCCTCGGCGTAGATGTTGCGGCCCGGCCCGGAGCTGCCGGCGATGAGCAGGATCGCGGCGAACGAGAGGCCGGCGAGTCCCTCCAGGCCCACGAGCACGCCCGCGGCCTTGACCGTGCCGGGCACGGATGTGTTCGTGGTCACGGAGAACTTCCTGGTAGCAACGGGATTGTGACGTTGGGTACGTGGTACCCGATGGTATGCCACCCATACGGACGGTCCCATCTGGCCGCTCGGCAAGCGATGATCTGTACCAGTCGTCACGAGCGGGATTTGGTCGTTCCGGGTGCACTCGTCACGACAGCGGGAACCGGTGTCAGGACGAAGGGAGTCCGATCACAGGCAGGCATGACCTGACTCGGATGGGTTACCCCATGCCCCTCGATCGATACCCGTGCTGGACGAAGGTGTCTACGCACTGTTTTACGCTGCGGTAATGCGAGCAGTGCTGGTGGTGAACCCTCAGGCGACGGCGACCACGCCGGCCGGCCGTGACGTGCTTGCGCACGCGCTGGCCAGCGAGGTGAAGCTGGACGTCATCGAGACCGACTACCGGGGTCACGCGATGGCCGCGGCGGCGAAGGCCGCCGAGGAGGGCGTCGACCTGGTGGTGGCGCACGGTGGCGACGGCACCGTCAACGAGGTCGTCAATGGCCTGCTGACCAGCCGGAACGCGCCGATGCTCGGCGTCGTGCCCGGCGGTTCGGCGAACGTCTTCGCGCGTGCTCTCGGCCTGCCGCGCGACCCCGTGGAGGCCACCGGGGTGCTGCTGACCGCCATCGAGGAGGGCCGCAGCCGCACGGTGGGTTTGGGCCGCGCCTCCTGGGGAACAGATTCCAGGTACTTCACGTTCAACGCCGGCGTGGGCTGGGACGCGGACGTGGTGGCCGGGGTCGACCGCAAGCGCGGCAAGCAGACCAGCCCGTGGCTGTACGCCCGGATCGCCATGGCCACGTATCTGCGGCCCGCGCACGGCCAGCCACAACTTCAGATCGAACTGCCGGGAGAGCAGCCGCACCAGGGCATGCGGATGGCGTTCGTGTCGAACACCGATCCCTGGTCCTACCTGGGCGACCGTCCGGTGCATCTGAACGCCGGGTGTACTTTCGATGGCGGTTTGGGGCTGTACTCGCTGAGCACCCTGCGGTTCCCGACCGTCGCCCGGGCCCTGCGCCAGGCCGTGTCCAAGCGGGGAAACCAGCACGGCCGGAAGCTGTTGCGCCGCGACGATGTCGAATCGATACGTGTCACGGCGGAGGAGCCGGTGCGGCTCCAGGTGGATGGTGACCTGGTCGGGGAACGCACGAACGTCGAGTTCACGTCGGTTCCGAAAGCCCTGAGAGTGGCGCTGTAGCCACTGCCGGGACCTTGAGAGCACGACCGGGCGACCTGAGGTCGCGCACGGTCGCCAGATACGCGCCGACGTCGATCTTTCGGGTGAGTTCACTCACCGGGTTGCAGAAGACCCCTTGACATCCGGCTGGTTCGTGAAAGCATTCACAAGCACCCCGAACGACCGAATGACGACGACTGGCGCGCCGAAGCGCGCCTGGCAAGGAGCTAGGAAAGATGGACTGGCGCCACCGCGCGGCCTGCCGTGACGAGGACCCCGAGCTGTTCTTCCCGGTTGGAAACAGTGGTCCTGCGCTGCTGCAGATAGCCGAGGCGAAGGGCGTTTGCCACCGCTGCCCCGTCACCTCCTCTTGCCTGTCCTGGGCCCTCGAAAGCGGCCAGGACGCTGGCGTATGGGGCGGAATGAGCGAGGACGAGCGACGTGCCCTGAAGCGGCGCAACGCTCGCACCCGGGCGCGCAGCAACGCCTGAGGCTTCTGCGAATACCGCGAATACCAAAAGCACCTGAAGCCCGGTACCGATCCCAGGTACCGGGCTTCAGGCATTTTCAAGACCCATTCATTCACACATAAACATTCACAGGCCCGGTCCAAGTGGCCCAAGCCGAGGGTTGTGCGGCGAGTGAGGGCATGAGCTCTCCAGCGAACTCAGCGGCGATGCGAGAGAGGCACCCTGAGCACAGCCTCCGTACCCCGAGGCTGCCGCCTCCGCAGCGACAGAGACCCCCGCAGCTCCGACTCCACGAGAGTCCGCACGATCTGCAGCCCCAGCCCATCGGTCCGCTCCAGCGAGAACCCGCGCGGCAAGCCCTTCCCGTCGTCGGAAATCACGATGTCCAGCCACCGCGCCGACCGCTCGGCCGACAGCGTGACCTCGCCGGACTGCCCCGCCGGATAAGCGTGCTCGATCGCGTTCTGCGCCAACTCCGTCAAAACCATCACCAACGGCGTGGCCAGCTCGGCGGACACAATCCCGAACTGCCCACTCCGCCGAACCTTCACGTGCGACTCGGCCACCGCCACGTCGCCGACCACCGGGATCACCTTGTCCAGCAGTTTGTCCAGGTCAACGCGCTCATCGACGGACACAGACAACGTCTCGTGCACCATAGCGATCGCCGCCACCCGGCGGACCGACTCGGCCAGAGCGGCCTTCGCCTCGGGGCTGTTGCTCCGCCGGGACTGCAAACGCAGCAGCGCCGCGACCGTCTGGAGGTTGTTCTTCACCCGATGGTGGATCTCGCGGATGGTGGCGTCCTTGGACAGCAGCGCCCGGTCCCGCCGTTTGACCTCCGTGACGTCCCTGACCAGCACCAAAGCACCCGCTGGGGTGTCCATCGGCCGCAACGGCAGGGCCCGGAACAACACCACCGCCCCGCGCCGGGACTCGGCCTCGGTCCGCATGGATGGCTGGCCGTCGATCGCGGCCAATATGCGTTGCGCGACTTCGGTGGCGTCAAAAGGATCGGCTATCAGCGAACGGGTCAGCGGGGCCAGCCGGACACCCACGAGGTCGGCCGCGTGCCCCATCCGGTGGTAGGCCGACAGGGCGTTCGGCGACGCGAAGATGACCGCACCGTTCGCGTCCAGCCGGATCAACCCGTCGCCCACCCGGGGGCTGGTGTGCACGTCGGCGGACGGTTCCATGCTCGGGAACGTGCCGTCCGCGACCATCTGACACAGGTCGCCCGCGCTGCCCAGGTAGGCGATCTCCAGCGGGCTCGGCACCCGCGGCACGGCCAGGTTGGTCTCCCGGGACAGCACCCCGATCACCGAACCGTCGTAGACCACCGGGATCGTCTCGCGGCGCACCGGCACGCCCAGGTACCAGTGCGGGTCCTCCTCGCGGCAGATCCGCCGCTCCAGCACCGCGCGCTTGAGCTGCGGGTGGTCGGTGGCCTTGATGAACGTGCCGACCACGTCCTCGGGGTGCGCGGTCGGCGCCGTCGTCGGCCGGGCGTGCGCGACGCAGAGGAACTCGCCCTCGTCGTGCCCGGCGTCCGGGACGTACGGCACCCACATCAGGAAGTCGGCGAAGGACAGGTCGGACAGCAGCTGCCACTCCGCGACCACCTTCTGCAAGTGGTCGACCGCGCCACCGGGCAGCCCGGTGTGCTCGGCGAGCAGGTCGGCGAGAGTAGTCACCGTGTTGTTCGAGCCGTCCTATCCGGTGCTAATCAATAACAGCGATGAGGTCGTGTTCCTGCACGACATCGCCCTCTTTGACGGCGATCCTGGTCAGCTTGCCCGCCGACTCGGTGATCACCGGGATCTCCATCTTCATCGACTCGAGCAGCACCACCGTGTCCCCCTCGGCGAGCTGCTGGCCCTCGTGCGCGACCACCTTGAGCACGTTGGCGACCATCTCGGCTTCGATCTTCTCGGCCATTGCCGCGGCCCCTTCCCGTGAAGTCCCGCGGCAATCCAACCACGGTCAAAGCGTCCCGCGCACACCTGTCACAATGGATCGACCGGTAACTTTTGTAGTAGGAGACTCGCATGTCGAAGCGCGCCCGCAAGCGTCGCGACCGTAAGAAGCGCGGCCCCAACCACGGCAAGCGCCCGAACACCTGATCACGACGAAGGCCCCGGGATTCCGGGGCCTTCCGCTTTCTACGACTGGGTCTCCACGCGGGTCTCGGTCACCTCGACGGTGACGCCGCCCTGGCTGATCACGGTCTGCCGGATGGACGCCCGCAGCCGTTCTTTGAACTCGGCCGAGGCGTGCTCACCGCCGCACTTCTTGTGCAGCAGCGCCTTCAGGTGCTCGTCGAGGCCGTACTCCTGCAGGCAGGGGCTGCACTCGTCGAGATGCTGCTGGAGCAGCGCCTTGCGCTCCTGGTTGCACTCGCCGTCCAGGAACAGCCACACCTCGTTGAGGACTTCGGAGCAGTCCGTGTCGTGGTGGTCTCCGCAGCTCATGACCCCGCCACCTCCGCTGCGCCGGACCGGATGAAACCCCGCTCCTTGGCGACGTCGGCCAGCATGTCGCGGAGCTGACGGCGCCCGCGGTGCAGCCTGGACATCACCGTCCCGATCGGGGTTCCCATGATCTCGGCGATCTCCTTGTAAGCGAATCCCTCGACGTCGGCGAGGTACACCGCCAGCCGGAACTCCTCCGGGAGCCGCTGCAGCGCCTGCTTGACGTCGTCGTCCGGCAGCCGGTCCATGGCCTCGACCTCGGCCGACCGCAACCCGCTCGACGTGTGCGACTCGGCCTGGGCGAGCTGCCAGTCCGTGATCTCCTCGGTCGGCTGCTGCAGGGGCTGACGCTGCCGCTTGCGGTAGCCGTTGATATAGGTGTTGGTGAGGATCCGGTAGAGCCACGCCTTGAGGTTCGTGCCCTCGGAGAACGACGCGAACGCGCCGTACGCCTTCAGGAACGTCTCCTGGACCAGGTCCTCGGCGTCCGCGGGGTTGCGGGTCATCCGCAACGCGGCCGAGTACAGCTGGTCCAGCAGGGGCATGGCGTCCCGCTCGAAACGGGCGGCCAGCTCCTGGGCGCTCTCCGGTTGTTTGCTCACCTGAGTTTCGGTGCCCGGCACCGCACTCCCTTCCCACCGACCGGCGATCTTGGGTCCGGTCGCTCGCGATCCCTTAGAGGATACGCGGGGTGAAATCGGCCGGCTGGTCGCCCGGACGACCCTCGGCCTGTTGATCTGCTCGGTCAGCACGTCCGTTCAAACACCCTTGTAAGGCCCGGAATTCCCGCCCGTAAGCTCCGACACATGGCGGGTAAGGGCACTCCGGGCACGGCACTGCTGACCAAGCAACGCGTCCCCCACACGTTGCACGCGTACGACCACGACCCCCGGCACGCCTCGTACGGGCTCGAAGCGGCCGAGGCGCTGAACCTGGACCCGGCCAGGGTGTTCAAGACGCTGCTGGCCGAAGTGGACGGCAGCCTGACGGTCGGGATCGTGCCCGTGACGGCCCAGCTGGACCTCAAGGCACTGGCGGCCGCGGTGGGCGGCAAGAAGGCGCGGATGGCCGACGTGGCGGCCGCTGAGCGCGCCACCGGGTACGTCGCCGGCGGGATCTCGCCACTGGGGCAGCGCAAACGCTTGCCCACCGTGCTGGACTCGTCCGCCGAGGGCTTCGAGACGATGTTCTGCTCCGCCGGACGCCGTGGCCTGGAGGTCGAGCTCGCCCCCGCTGACCTGGTCAAACTGACCTCAGCGGTGGTCGCGCCGATCGCGGCTACCTAGCCAGCACGTTCGCGACCATCGCGCGGACCGCCTCGACGTCCGGCTTCGGGCCCGTGCGGTCGGCGAACAGCAGGTGCGCGGTGCCGATCAGGGCGGCCGAGAGGTAGTCGACGTGGGCCTGGCTGTCCAGCCGGCCCAGCTCGCGTTCGGCGGTGAGGTACTCGCCGATCATGGTGATCGCGTCCGTGAGCACCGGAACGCCCGCGGGCCAGGCGTCTCGCAGGCGCGCCCGCAGCTCGTCCCGGAACGTCACCAGGGCGACGATCGCGACCGCCACCGACCCGAACAACGCCGTCAGCGCGTCGGTCAGGTTGTCCACGACCGTGCCGGTCCCGGCGGCGTCGTTCAGGGCCTCGGCCTGGGCGTCCATCTTGTCCACCCGGTCGAGCACGAACTCGGCCAGGAACGCGTCGAAGTCCTCGAAGTGCCGGTGCAGGACGCCCTTGGCGACCCCGGCCTCGGTCGTCACGGCGCGGCTGGTGAGCCCGCTCGGCCCGTCCCGCAGCAGTACCCGGTCGGCGGCCTTGAACAGCTGTTCCTTCACCGCACGCAGCGCGACTCCGGTCGGCACGCAGGGACTCCTTGTCGAAGTGGGCGCTTGCCCACTAGGGTGGGCACATGCCCATTTTACCGTCTCAACCCCATCAGCAGCGGCAGATGGCGGAGTCGTTCGGCGTGGACGCGGCCCGCTACGACCGGGCGCGGCCCCGCTACCCGGACGCGATGGTGAACGCCCTCCTGGCCGGCCTGCCCGGGAAATCGGTGCTGGACGTCGGCTGCGGCACGGGAATCGTCGCCCGGCAGTTCCAGGCCGCCGGATGCGAGGTTCTCGGCGTCGATGTCGACGAACGAATGGCGGCGTTCGCCCGGGAATCCGGCGTGCCGGTCGAGGTGGCGAAATTCGAGGAATGGGACCCGGCCGGGCGCACATTCGACGCCGTTGTCGCCGGTCAGACCTGGCATTGGGTCGAACCCGCAGCGGGCGCGGCCAAGGCGGCCTCGGTCATCAATCCGGGCGGGCGGCTCGCGCTGTTCTGGAACGCCTTCCAGCCCGCGCCGGAATTCGCCGAAGCCTTCGCCGAGGTGTACGACCGCGTCCTCAACGCCCCACGCAACCCGTGGACGATCTCGCTCGTGGACGCCTACCGATCGTTCATGGCCAAGACAACCGAGGCGATCGACGCCACGAAAGCCTTCGGCCCAGCCGAACAGCTGACCTTCGAGTGGGAAAAGCAGTACACCCGCGACGAATGGCTCGACGCGGCCCGCACCGGCGGCGACGCGGGCACCTACCAGCCGGAGACCCTCGAAGAGCTGATCTCCGCTATCGGCACGGCAATCGACGCTCTCGGCGGCAGCTTCACCATGGGGTTCAACACAGTCGTGCTCACCGCGACGCTCTAGTCCAGCGGCCGCAACACCCGGGCCAGCCATTCCTGCACGGCCTTCGACACGCCTCGCGCGTCCGCCTTCAGGCTGTGGTCACCCGCGAGCAGCACAACCTCCCGGTGGTGCGCGGGTTCCGGCCGCCCGAAGGTGTCCTTCTCCCCCTGTACCACCAGAACCGGTACGTCCACGCCGTCCAACTCGGGCAGCCGGGTCTTCTCCGGTCTTCCGGGCGGGTGCAACGGGAAAGCCAGGCACAGCACGGCAACGGCCTCACCGTCGGCCGCGGTCCGGCACGCCACCCGCGCGCCGGACGAGCGTCCGCCGAACACCAGCGGCAGGTCCTGGAACCACCGCTCGGCCAGGTCGTCGACCACGGCCAGCCAGGCCTCGTCGAGCTGGTTCGCCGGCGCGGGAGCACGCCGCCCGGCGACCCGGTACGGCTGCTCGATCAACGCCACGTGCACGCCCGCGGCCGTCGCCCCTCGCGTGGCGGCGACCAGGTCAGGCGCGCCGATGCCACCGCCGGCGCCGTGTCCCAGCAGCAAGGCCGCCCGGCCCTCCGGAGCGCAGTGCAGCTCCGCGCGGGCCGGGCCGCGCGGCGTGTCGATCGAGGCGGTGGTCATTTGTTCAGGTCGAACAGGGCGGACTCGTCCTGTCCGGAGACGCGTTCCAGCAGTTCCGGCCCGTTGTTGCGGACGCTGTTCACCGCGGTGGACACCGGTCGCAGTTCCAGGGCCGCCAGGAACTCCTCGGACGGCGGCACGATCAGCTCGGTCGCGTCCTTGCGGTCCGGGTCGAGCCAGTCGTTCCACACCGAGGGCGGCAGCAGCACCGGCATCCGGTCGTGGATCTCGGTGAGCTGGTCGACCGAGGGCATGGTCAGCACCGCGCAGGAGATCAGCGGCTCGCTGTCCGGCTTCTCCTTGTCCCGCCAGACCGTCCACAGGCCCGCCATGGCCAGGCTGGCGCCGTCCTTGCGCGTGGTGAAGAACGGCTGCTTCACCTTGCCGTCCCGCTGCCACTCGAACCAGCCGTCGGCCGGGAGGATGCACCGGCGAGAGGCCATCGACGTGCGGAACGCGGGCTTGGTCGCCGCGCTCTCCGACCGCGCGTTGATCATCTTCGCCGCGCCGCTGGCGTCCTTGGCCCAGGCCGGGACCAGGCCCCAGCGCATCACCCGCAGGGTCCGTTCGGTCCTGGACATGTCCTGCTCGCCGTCCTCGTCGCGCGGATGCCGTTGCACGACGGCGACCACGTTGCGGGTCGGGGCGACGTTGTAGTCCGGGCCCGGGATCGCGTCCTCCGTCGCGTCCTCGGCGTCGAACTCCGCCGCGAGCGTGGCCGGGTTCTTCGTGGACGCGTACCTTCCGCACACTGTTACGACACCTCCGGTACAGATCGTGGCATGTGCGCGCTGACCTGGCGAGTGCATGCGGGATCATCGACACATGACTCAGGCATGGCTCGCTCCCGTCACGCGGTCGCCGGTGCACGCGACTGTGTCGATCCCTGGCTCGAAGTCGATCACCAACCGCGCCCTCATCCTCGCCGCGCTGGCCGACAGTCCCAGCACTCTGTCCGCTCCGCTGCGCAGCCGCGACACGAACCTGATGGCCGCGGCGCTGCGTTCCCTGGGCACGCGGATCGACGAGGACTGGCGGGTCACCCCTTCGACGCTACGCGGCCCGGCCGACGTCGACTGCGGGCTCGCCGGGACCGTCATGCGGTTCGTCCCGCCCGCCGCCTCGATCGCGGCCGGTGAGATCCGGTTCGACGGCGACGAGTACGCCCGGGAGCGTCCGATGGGGACGATCCTGGACGCGTTGCGCGGCCTCGGCGCGGACATCACCGGCGACCGCCTTCCGTTCACCCTGCACGGAAAGGGCTCGCTGCCCGGCGGCGAGGTGACCATCGACGCCTCCGCCTCGTCGCAGTTCGTGTCCGGCCTGTTGCTCTCCGGTCCCCGCTACGACAAGGGTTTGACCGTTGTGCACGACGGGAAACCCGTTCCCTCCATGCCGCACATCGAGATGACCGTGCAGATGCTGCGCGCGGCAGGGGTGGAAGTGGACGACTCGGAGCCGAACACCTGGCGGGTGCAGCCTGGGCCGATCCGCGGCCGCGACTGGGTCGTCGAACCCGACCTGTCCAACGCGACACCGTTCCTGGCGGCCGCGGCGGTCACCGGCGGTACCGTCACGGTCACCGGCTGGCCCGCGCAGACCACCCAGCCGGGCGACGACATCCGCGGCATCCTCGCCCAGATGGGCTGCGAGGTCACGCTGGACGCCAACGGGCTCACCGTCACCGGACCGGCCACACTGTCCGGTGTGGACGTTGACCTGCACGACGTGGGCGAGCTGACGCCGACCATCGCCGCGGTCGCCGCGCTGGCCGGGAGCCAGTCGGTGCTGCGCGGCATCGCGCACCTGCGCGGGCACGAGACCGACCGGCTGGCCGCGCTGGCCACCGAGCTGAACTCGCTGGGCGGGGACGTCGAGGAGACCGAGGACGGCCTGATCATCCGGCCTCGCGCGCTGCACGGTGGCCCGTGGGGCGCCTACGCCGACCACCGGATGGCCACCGCGGGCGCGATTCTGGGCCTGGTCGTGTCCGGCGTCGAGGTGGACGACATCGCCAGCACGTCCAAGACGATCCCGGACTTCCCCGGGATGTGGTCCACCATGCTTGGGGGCAACTGACGTGAGCGGGCGGGACCGGCGCCGCGACTGGAGCAAGCTCGATGAGGCGGACGTACGGGTTCGCCCAGGTCGCGGCACCAGGCCCCGCACCAAACGCCGGCCGGAGCACGCCGACGCCGCCGCCGCGATGGTCATCGGCAAGGACCGCGGCCGGTGGACCTGCGCGCTCGGCGGTGACGCGGACCAGCTGGTCGTCGCCATGCGCGCCCGGGAACTGGGCCGCACCCCGGTCGTCATCGGCGACATGGTCGACCTGGTGGGTGACACCACCGGCAAGCCCGACACGCTGGCCCGGATCGTGCGGGTCGCTGATCGGACCAGTGTGCTGCGCCGCACCGCGGACGACACCGATCCGTACGAACGCGTGGTCGTGGCCAACGCCGAGCAGCTCCTGATCGTGACAGCGCTGGCCGATCCGCCGCCGCGCACCGGTTTCATCGACCGGGCCCTGGTCGCGGCCTACGCCGGTGGCCTGGAACCGGTTCTGTGCCTCACCAAGTCCGACCTCGCCAGCCCGGACGAGCTGATCGCGGCCTACGCGGACCTCGACCTGCCGGTCGTGGTCACCCGTCAGGACGAGGACCCGGCCGAGGCGCGGGCACTGCTCGCGGACAAGGTCTCCGCGCTGATCGGGCACTCCGGCGTGGGCAAGTCCACGCTGGTCAACAAGCTGGTCCCGGACGCCGACCGGCGCACCGGCGTGGTCAGCGGGGTCGGCAAGGGCCGTCACACTTCGGTCACCGCTGTGGCGTTGCCGTTGCCCGGCGGCGGGTGGGTGATTGACACTCCCGGTATCCGCTCGTTCGGACTGGCGCACATCTCGCCGGATGACATCGTGAACGCCTTCCCGGAGTTCATGGAGGCCGCCGAGGAGTGCCCACCCGGCTGCGGGCACCTGGGTGCACCGGAAGACCCGGACTGCATGCTGGACACCGTCGTAGCCGACGGCGGGGCCACAAAAGGGCGTCTCGAATCACTGCGTCGGCTGCTAACGTCCCGCGCTGGGTTGGACGATTCACCGCGTGACTGACGCAACCATCGGGCGAACCGGTGCGTCCAAGTGGGCGCTGATAGCGTCCGAGCACTGAAACCGCACTAGCTGGGGTGGGACTAAGAATGCGAAAGACAGGACTTCTCGCGGCGGGCCTCGCGCTCTCGCTCGCCTTGGTGGGCTGCGGCAGCAAGACCGCCGGCACCCCGACCGCGGGCGGTGACACCACGGGCGGCGCCACGGCCGCGGGTGAGCCGGGTGGCCTGAAGGTCTTCGGCAACGCGCTGGACCTGGCAGGCGCCGTCAACAGCAAGAGCAAGGACAAGCAGAGCGTCAAGTTCTCCATCGACGGCTCCGCTGCCGGCCAGGCCATGAAGGGCGATGGCGCGTTCCGCGTCAACGGCACCGACGTGGCCATGCAGATGAAGATGGACCTCCCCGGCATGGGCGCCATGGAGATGGTCATCGTCGACAAGGCCTTCTACATGAAGATCCCGGCCAGCCTGGCCGGATCGCAGGGCATCCCGGCCGACAAGCCGTGGATCAAGTTCACCGCCGACGGCGACGACCCGCTGTCCAAGATGCTCGGCCCGATGCTCGAGCAGATGGGCGGCAGCTTCGACATCTCCAAGCAGATGGACCAGCTCAAGAACGCGGGCACCATCGACAAGTCGGAGAAGACCACGCTGGACGGCGCCGAGGTCACCCACTACTGGATGACCATCGACACCCTCAAGGCCCTCGAGGCCACCAACATGGACCCCGAGCTGAAGAAGCAGGCCGAGGCGGCCGCCAAGCAGAGCGGCGGCAAGACCCAGCTGGAGATGTGGATCAACAGCGACAACCTCCCGGTGCAGATCGTCACCGAGATGAAGACCGCGGGCCAGTCGGTCAAGATGACCGCGAAGTACACCGACTGGGGCAAGCCGGTGGACATCAAGGCCCCGGCCGACTCCGAGGTCACCACAATGCCCAAGTAGTCCACACAGGACTGCGTTTTTGAAGAGCCACTGAAAAAGGCCCCGCTCACCCGAGCGGGGCCTTTTCGCTGCCATCAACCCCCCACACACGCGGTGCCCACACCTACCCTCCACCCCGCACCCACCCGGTGCTCCCATGGGGGAGGGCAAATCCCTGTGGTTTCGGCGGGCGACTTTGTGCGGGGTGGCGGCGCACATGAGCTCGTCGGCGGGGCAGGTCGCAGACCTGTCCCCTTAGTTCCTGCCCGTGCGCCGCAGGGGTCCCCGCACAAAATCGCCCGGCGAGACCACTACGAGCGAACCCACTCCGCCGACCCGCTTCCAGCGGCCCCACCCCCACCGAACCCACTCCAGCGACCCCACGCGCGGCAAGCCGGTCACGACCCCATGTGCGGATAGGTGTGGTCCGTAGGCGGAACGAATGTCTCCTTGATCGCACGCGGACTGATCCACCGCTGCAGGTTGAAGATCGAGCCCGCCTTGTCGTTCGTCCCCGACGCCCGACTGCCCCCGAAAGGCTGCTGCCCCACGACCGCCCCCGTCGGCTTGTCGTTCACGTAGAAATTGCCCGCCGTGAACCTGAGCGCCTGCTGCGCCTCCTGGATCGCATGCCGATCCGTGGCGAACACCGCCCCGGTCAGCCCATAGGGCGTCGAGGAGTCAACAACCTCAAGAACCTTGGCGTAGTCGGCATCGTCAAAGACATGCACCGCCAAGATCGGCCCGAAGTACTCGGTGCTGAACACCTCGTTCGCCGGATCCCCCACCAGGATCGTCGGCTGCACGAAGTATCCGACGCTGTCGTCCGCCGTCCCCCCGGCGAGCACCTCCAGCTTCCCCTCAGCGTGCACCCGCTCAAACAGCTTGCTGTGCTTGGCAAAAGCACGGTTGTCAATGACCGCACCGCCGAAGTTCGAGAAGTCCGTGACATCCCCGTAGGACAACGACTTCACGGTGTCCACCAGACGATCCCGCAACCCACCTTCCCACAGCGAACGAGCAACATATGCCCGCGAAGCAGCCGAACACTTCTGCCCCTGGTACTCAAAAGCCCCACGCACCAACCCCGTCGCCACCGCCGCTGGATCAGCGGAAGCATGCGCGACAACGAAGTCCTTGCCGCCGGTCTCACCGACGATCCTCGGGTACGACCGGTAGGTGTCCAAATGCGACGCCATGGTCTGCCAGAGGTACTTGAACGTCTTGGTAGACCCGGTGAAGTGCAGTCCCGCGAAGTGCGGGTCGGCCATCGCGACCTCGCTCACCGCGGGCCCGTCGCCGGTCACCAGGTTGATCACACCGGGCGGAAGTCCCGCTGCCTCAAGCAACTGCATCGTGTAGTGCGCGGCCAGGGACTGCGTCACCGAGGGCTTCCAGATGACGGTGTTGCCCATCAACGCGGGCGCGGTGGGCAGGTTCCCGGCGATCGCGGTGAAGTTGAAGGGTGTGATGGCGACCACGAAACCGTCGAGGGGACGGTGGTCGAACCGGTTCCAGATGCCCGGGCCGGACTCGGGTTGTTCGGCCAGCAGGCGGCGGGCGAAGGCCACGTTGAAGCGCCAGAAGTCGATCAGCTCGCACGCGCTGTCGATCTCGGCCTGCTGCACGGTCTTCGACTGGCCGAGCATCGTGGCGGCGTTGAGGGTGTCCCGCCACGGTCCGGCGAGCAGGTCCGCCGCTCGCAACAGAACCGCGGCTCGTTCGTCGAACGGCAGCTCGCGCCAGGCGGGCGCGGCTTCTTTGGCGGCCTGGACGGCTTGGGCGACGTCGTTCGGCGTTGCCTGCGCGGTGGTTCCCAGGACATGCGCGCGATCGTGTGGCTGGACCACGTCGACGCGCTCGCCGCCGGCCATTGTCCTTGTGCCGCCGATGGTCTGGGTGAACTCGACCCGGTCGGCCTCCAGCTCGGCGATCCTGGCCCGCAGCGACGCCCGTTCGGGGCTGTTGGGCGCGTAGGACCGGACTGGCTCGTTCCTTGGTTCTGGCACAGACGAAGCGGCATCCATGACTACATCAGCTCCAGTAGGAAGGGCAGCTCCTGGGTGGCGTACCAGGCCAGGTCGTGGTCCTCCACGTCACCCAGGACGAACTCGGCGTCCTCATCCCCCATGTCCGCGGCGTCGACGACGAGCACCGCTGCCGCGACGGCCTGCTCGGCCTCGGGGGCGTCCAGGTGGATCGCGGCGATGTCCTTCAGCGCCACGGTTCCGGCGATCCGCACGACCGAGTGGTCCAGGTCGGGGCGCGGGCTCGCACTGTCCACATCGGCCGCGATGACCACCCGGCGGCGCATCGACTCGGGGTCGTTGCCCAGCAGGCGCAGGGAAGCACGGGCGGCGTCGGCCATGGCCACGTACTCCAGGTCCTCCTCGGTGCCGCTGGTGTACATCTCGCGCAGCGTCGGGGTGAGCGCGAAGGCGGTGCCGTTCAACGGCTTGAGCTCACCGGCCTCGTTGAGCTCGCGCAGCATCGTGACCGTGCCAGGGATGTAGACCCGCACCGAAACTCACACCCTTACCGTCGAAAGCAGCTCTTCCAGTGACTCCTCGACCATCCTGGCCAGCGCGTCCACATCGGACATGGCGTCCCGGTCGCCGTTGAGTCCGAAGTAGACACCGCCGTCGTAGGAGGTCACCCCGATCGCCAGCGCCTGGTTGCGCACCAGCGGGACGACCGGGAACATCTCCATCATCTTGGCGCCACCGGCGTACATCGGCACCTGCGGGCCCGGCACGTTGGTCACCACGACGTTGAAGATCCGCCGGGAGAAGCTGCCCGCGGCCCGCGCTCCCAGCGAGTGCAGCGTCGGCGGGGCGAACCCGCTCATCCGGCGCAGCGCGTTCGCGGCGACCTTGCGGGCCGAGTCGTTGTGCGCCCGCATGGCATGGCTGACCTGGTGCAACCGCACCACCGCGTTCGGCTCGCCGACCGGGAGGTCGACCAGCTTGGCGGTCACCGTGTTGCCGAGCATGCCTGGGATTGTCGTGTCCGACTCGTCCTCGCGCACCGCTAAAGGCACCAACGCGCGCAACGTCGTCGACGTGGTGACGGTTTGCCCACGGGACATCAGCCACGTCCGCAGCGCGCCTGCCAGGGTGGCCAGGACGGCGTCGTTGACCGTGCAGCCGTGCTCGTTGCGCAGGATCCGGAAGTCCTCGAGGCTGGTCCGGGCGACCGCGAACCGCCGCTGGGGCGAGATCCGGACGTTCAGTGGGCCGCTGGGGGCGCTCGTGGCGGCGGTGCCGATGGCGCTGATCAGACCGCCCGCGGTGTCGGCCAAGCGCTGCACGAGGCTGCTGGAGAACAGGTCGCCCGCGGCGGACCTGGCGTTCTCGACCAGTTCGCGGGGGCGCTGCACGACGTCGCCGATGGCGTCCAGGACCAGCTTGGCCTGGGTCGGCTCGCGGCGCGGCGTCCACGCGACCTCGCCGTTCTCGCTGAGCTGCGCGGTGGTGTCCAGGATGATCTGGCCGATGTCGATCGTGCCGATCCCGTCCACCAGGGCTAAGTGCGTCTTGGTGACCAGCGCGAACCGCCCCCGCGCCAGGCCCTCGACCAGATAGGCCTCCCACAACGGCCGCGACGGGTCCAGCGGCCGTGACATCAGCCGCGCGACCAGCTCGTGCAGCTGCTCGTCGTTGCCTGGCCTGGGCAGCGCGGAGCGGCGTACGTGGTACGTGAGGTCGAACTCGGGGTCGTCCGCCCACACCGGCCGCGCCAGGTGACCGGGGACGGTGAGCACCTTCTGCCGGTAGCGCGGGATCATGTCCAGCCGCTGGGCGATCAGGCCCACCAGCTCGTCGTAGTCGAACCCGCCTCTGGGCCGCCGGAACACGGCGACCCCGCCGACATGCATCGGCGTCGCCTGGTCCTCCAGGTAGATGAATGACGCGTCCACCGCGGACAGGCGATCCGGCATGGGCCCGATGGTTTCACACATCGCTGACATGCGATTCTTCCCAGGTGGGATCGCCTAAGGACACGTTCGTCACGGTTTACGGCCGCAAGCCCGTTCTTGAGGCGCTCGGGGACGAGAGTCTGCAGGTAGACAAGGTTGTGCTGGCCGACACGGCGCGTGGCCCGGCGGCCAGGGAGATCCTGGACGCGGCATCTTCTCGCGGGGTTCCGGTCCAACGGGCCACCGCGCAGCGGGTCAAGGTGCTCGCCGGGAACGGCAAACAGGACCAGGGCGTGATGGCGGACGTAGTCGCGCCACGCATGCGGCTGCTGTCGGAGGCGTTGTCGGGACCGCGTCCGCCGCGCGGGGTGTTGCTGCTGGACGGGATCACGACGCCGGCGAACGTGGGCATGATCCTGCGGACGGCGACCGCCGCCGGGATGGGCGGGATCGTGGTGCCGCGGCGTGGGGTGGCGAGCATCGACCCGCTGGTGGTGAAGGCGTCCGCGGGGGTGGCGTTCCACGCGCCGGTGCTGCGGTGCGCGACAGCCGGTGAGGCCGCGTCGCTCCTCCGGGACGCCGGGTATCCCCTGTTCGCGTTGGACGCGTCCGCGCCCACATCGCTTTTCGAGGCGTCGTTGCCCGGCCGGGCCGCATTTGTGCTCGGCAGTGAAACCGCCGGGCACAGCCCGGAGGTCCGCGATCTGGTGGATACCTGGTTGTCGATTCCGATGCGCGGCGGAGTCGAGTCGCTGAATGTGGCGAGCGCGGCGGCCGTGCTCTGTTTCGAGCACCTCCGCCGCGACTCATCAACGTATTAACGTTCGTCTATGTGATATCCGACGACTCGCGCCGTGTTCAGCAGACCTCCCTGGCATTCCGCGACGGACGGACCGAATCCGGGTTCGACCCAAAAACCGAGGTCGTACCAGTAGGAACTGCCTGCGGCGCAGTGCGCGACCACGCGATATAGATAGCGTGCGTCATGCATGTAGTCGCAGTACACCGAGACGCGCTCACCTGCGAGAATATGTTCCCGGAAGGCATCACAACCCGGCGGCGGCAGGTCCTGGACGGCGGCCGCGGCCGGCGCCAGTCCGATCAAGAAAACAATCCCCGCCACGAACCCAACCCATTTTCTTCGCATCGCGACTCCCCGGGCTCGATGATCAGACTCCCCCAGGATAGAAGCGGGTGTTAATAGCAGGCAATTAACCGGCCAAGTGACAAACAAACGCGCTTTGTGACCCACACTGCTCCAAGTGAGCGATATCCGGGGCGATTACGGGTGGTTTATGCCGTCATCCCCCCGGGCGAACCTTGTCCGGGGGTACGGGTGGGTGCTCTCCGTCGCGGCGGGGAGGAACCACATGTCATTGATCCTGCGGCCACTGCCGGCCTATGAACCGTCCACAGAGCTGTCCGTCGCCGACTCCGGCGCGTACCACCGCTACCAGTGCCTGCCTTCGGTGCCGCACCTCGCGGTCGCCCCGGCGGAGCCCGACTGCCGGGGCCTGGTCACCAAGATCCTGGAGGTCCTGGACGGCAGACGCCCGATCACCCAGCTCCGAGGAGTCCTGAGCGAAACCGTGTACGAAGCAACCCTGACCCGCCTGCGAACAACCCCGCCAACAACCATCCGCCACACCCTCACAACCCTCCACACCTGCCGCCCATCACCCACAGCCATAGAGCTGTGCGGCCGCCTCGACACATCCACAACCACCACAACAAGCCGCCCAACCCGCACCACCAAGGCCTACACCGCCCGCCTAGACCTCCAAGACGAAACATCCCCCTGGACCTGCACCTTCTGGCGCATCCTCCACTAGCTCCAACCACACCCACCCACCCATCCACACCCAATCCACACCCCTGTGGACAACCCTGCGCCCCTGTGGACAACTCACCCCACAGAGCCCAGGGTTGTCCGCCCCCACCACTAGTTTGGGAATCCGGGGGGCCCAAAACCCAAAAGGGGACCCCTGCCGCAGCGTGCCCACCCGGCGCCCGGCTCTGGGCACGGCTTGGGCTGAGCCGCGGGCCTCAAGGGCCGGACCCTGGCACGGGCTCAAGCCAGGCACGGGCTGGCGCGGGCGCGGGCACAAGCCGAGCACGGGCACAGGCACGGGCTGGCGCGGGCGCGGGCGCGGGCGCGGGCGCGGGCACAAGCCGAGCACAGGCACGGGCACGGGCACGGGCACGGGCACGGGCAGAAGCCTGGCCCGGGGGCGCGGGCGCGGCTCAAGCCTGGACCTGCTCCGGGCCGTGCGCACGACTCAGGTCGAAGGCCTGTGAGCGCGGCTC
>NZ_JBFAPA010000024.1:62270-179591 GCF_040675465.1 Actinocrispum sp. NPDC049592
GCTCACCACCGAAGGTGGGCGCGGCTCACCACCGAAGGTGGGCGCGGCTCACCACCGAAGGTGGGCGCGGCTCACCACCGAAGGTGGGCGCGGCTCACCACCGAAGGTGGGCGCGGCTCAACACCGAAGGTGTGGGCGCGGCTCAGGTCGAAGGCCTCTGAGCCCGGCTCTGCGCCGAAGGTGTGGGCTCGGGTTGGAGCCGAAGGTCCGGGCGCGCGGGCTCGAAGCAGCCCGGATCTGCCCACCAAGCCTCCGGTCATCAGAGAAGTCTGGACCACGGGCTCGGGCTCGGGCTCGGGCTCGGGCTCGGGCTCGGGCTCGGGCTCGGGCTCGGGCTCGGGACAGCTTCGACCGACTCCCAGTTATCGGCAAGTCCGGCTCGACCCGCCGACGGTCCAGACCGGGCGCAACCCGTAGACACGGCTGGCTCCGGGCTCCGGGCCCGACTTGAGTCGAGCCGCAGGCTCAGGGCCGGACCTGGCACAAGGACAAGCCTGGCCCGGGCGCGGCTCAAGCCTGGACCTGGTCCGGGCATGCGCGCGGCTCAGGTCGAAGGCCTGCGAGCCCCGTAGACACCGGCTGGCTCCGGGCCCGGCTCGAGTTGAGCCGCAGGCTCAGGGCTGGGCACGGCCCGGGCGTGCGCGGCTCAGGTCCAAGACCTCTGAGCGCCCGTAGACACCGGCTGGCTCCGAGCGGAGAGCCGACAGCCGACAGCCGACAGCCGACAGCCGACAGCCGAAGATCCCATGGTTGATGGGCGTGGGGAAGACCCGTCGTGACTGGCGTTGGGGTTGTCCAGAGGGGGTGGGGGGCGGGATAGGCGAAGGGGTGGCTGCTCCCGGCTGGGTGGGAGCGGCCACCCCTTCGGGGTGTTCTGGGTGGGTGTTAGCGGCGGGGGCCTTTGCGGCCTTTCTTGGCGTTGGCGCGTTCCTGGGCGCGGCGTTCGCGGCGGGTGCCGCCGGCTCCGCCGCCCGCGGAGCCGCGAGCGCCCTGCTGGTTGTCGCCGTCGCTGTGGGACTCGACGCCGCCGCCTTCGGCGGGCCCGCTGTAGCTCAGGCTCTGCTGGCCGGGGCCGGTGAGACCCTTGCCGCGCAGGGCAGGCGGGACGTTGGACTCGGGGCTGATCGACTCCTCGAAGTCGTCCGGCAGGGCGTGGCGGGGGCCGCGGTTGGCGTTGCCGTTGGTGTTGGTGCGGGCCTGGGCGGCCTCGGCGGCGCGGGCGAACGCGGCGGGCACCTCGACCGGCTCGACCTGCTGCTGCTCCTCGGGCTGCGCGGTCTCGACCTGGAGGTTGAACAGGAACCCGACGGTCTCCTCCTTCAACGCGTCCAGCATCGCGCCGAACATGTCGAAGCCCTCACGCTGGTACTCGATCAGCGGGTCGCGCTGCGCCATCGCGCGCAGGCCGATGCCCTCCTTGAGGTAGTCCATCTCGTAGAGGTGCTCACGCCACTTGCGGTCCAGCACCGACAGCACGACCTTGCGCTCCAGCTCACGCATCGCGCCCTCGCCGACCTGCGCGTCGATCGACTCCTCACGCGCCCGGTAGGCCCGCATGGCGTCCTCGACGATGACCTGCTGCAGGTACTCCGCGGTCAGGTCCTCGTCGCCCTCGGCGAGCTCCTCCCAGGTCAGGCCCACCGGGTAGAGCGTCTTCAACGCGGTCCACAGCTGCTCGTGGTCCCAGTCCTCCGCGTACCCCTCGGAGGTCGCACCGGCCACGTACGCGGCGACCACGTCCGAAATCATGTGCTCGACCTGGTCCCGGATGTCCTCGCCCTCGAGGACCCGGCGGCGCTCGGCGTAGATCACCTTGCGCTGCTCGTTCATGACCTCGTCGTACTTCAGCACGTTCTTGCGGATCTCGAAGTTCTGCTGCTCGACCTGGGTCTGCGCGCTCTTGATCGCGCGGGTGACCATCTTGGCCTCGATCGGCATGTCCTCGGGCACCCGCAGGGTCGTCATCACGCGCTCGACCATCACCGCGTTGAACCGGCGCATCAGCTCGTCACCCAGCGACAGGTAGAACCGGGACTCGCCCGGGTCGCCCTGCCGGCCGGACCGGCCGCGCAGCTGGTTGTCGATCCGGCGCGACTCGTGCCGCTCGGTGCCCAGCACGTACAGGCCACCAGCCGCGCGAACCTCCTCCGCCTCGGCCTTCACCGCCATCTGCGCGGACTCCAGCGCGCTCGGGTAGGCGTGCCGCCACTCCTCCGGCGTCTCCTCCGGGTCGAGCCCCCGGGAACGGAGCTCCTCCTCGGCGAGGTGCTCGGGGTTGCCGCCGAGCTGGATGTCGGTACCACGGCCGGCCATGTTGGTGGCCACCGTGACCGCGCCCTTGTGCCCGGCGAGCGCGACGATCGCGGACTCCCGGTCGTGGTGCTTGGCGTTGAGCACCTCGTGCGGGATGCCCATCTTGACCAGCAGCTTCGACAGGTACTCCGAGCGCTCCACGCTGGTGGTGCCGATCAGGACCGGCTGGCCCTTCTCGTGCCGCTCGGCGATGTCCTCGGCGACCGCCTCGAACTTGGCCTGCTCGGTCTTGTAGATCAGGTCGGTCTGGTCCTTGCGGATCATCGGCCGGTTCGTCGGGATCGGCACGACACCCAGCTTGTAGGTCTGGTGCAGCTCGGCCGCCTCGGTCTGGGCGGTACCGGTCATCCCGGCGAGCTTCTCGTAGAGCCGGAAGTAGTTCTGCAGGGTGATCGTGGCCAGCGTCTGGTTCTCGGCCTTGATCTCCACCTTCTCCTTGGCCTCGATGGCCTGGTGCATGCCCTCGTTGTAGCGGCGGCCGTGCAGCACGCGGCCGGTGAACTCGTCGACGATCAGGACCTCGCCGTTGCGGACGATGTAGTCCTTGTCCTTCGAGTACAGCTCCTTGGCCTTCAGCGCGTTGTTCAGGTAGCCGACCAGCGGCGTGTTCGCCGACTCGTAGAGGTTGTCGATGCCGAGCTGGTCCTCGATGAACGCGACACCCTTCTCGGTGACACCGATGGTGCGCTTGCGGATGTCGACCTCGTAGTGCTCCTCGGCCTTCATCAGCGGCGCCATCCGGGCGAACTCCTGGTACCAGCGGGACGACTGGTCCGCCGGGCCGGAGATGATCAGCGGCGTGCGCGCCTCGTCGATGAGGATCGAGTCGACCTCGTCGACGATCGCGAAGTAGTGCGGGCGCTGCACGCAGTCGTCCAGGCTCCACGCCATGTTGTCGCGCAGGTAGTCGAAGCCGAACTCGTTGTTCGTGCCGTAGGTGATGTCCGCGTGGTACGCCTCGCGCCGCTGGTCGGGGGTCATCTCGGAGATGATCACGCCGACGGACAGGCCGAGGAACCGGTGGATCCGGCCCATCCACTCGGCGTCACGGGAGGCCAGGTAGTCGTTGACGGTGACGACGTGCACGCCCCGGCCGGCGATGGCGTTGAGGTACGCGGGCAGCACACAGGTCAGGGTCTTGCCCTCACCGGTCTTCATCTCGGCGACCATGCCCAGGTGCAGAGCGGCACCACCCATCAGCTGCACGTCGAAGTGCCGCTGGTTGAGCACCCGCTTGCCGCCCTCCCTGGCGACCGCGAAGGCCTCCGGGAGCAGGTCGTCGAGGGTCTCGCCGTCCTGGTAGCGCTTCTTGAACTCCTCGGTTTTAGCCCGCAACTCGTCGTCGCTGAGGTCTACGACGTCCTCTTCGAGGGAGTTGATGTGCGCGGCGATGTTCTTCAAGCGCTTGAGTGTCTTGCCCTCGCCCGCGCGGAGCACCCGAGCCAGCACCATGTTGCCCTGACCTCATTACGTGATCGACTTGTGCGCCCGCCGATAAGGGCACCTCACCCCCATCGTAGGGAACCGCTGTTGCCGGACGCACGGTGTGTGTTCCCCATGTAAAAACGCCCCGGGAGCCACATGGTTCCCGGGGCGTGCCTCCTGGTTGCCGGTTACGCCATTCTGATCACGCCGTAGTCGAAGCCCTTGCGGCGGTACACCACGCTCGGCATGCCCGCTTCGGCGTCGAAGAAGAGGTAGAAGTCGTGTCCGACCAGCTCCATCTGGTAGAGGGCCTGGTCAACGCTCATGGGTGTGGCGGGGTGCTGTTTCTCCCGCACGACGCGACCGGGCATGGGTTCTTCCAGCCCGCTGTCCCATCGTTGCTCCGGAACGACACCGTCGAACTCCGGGGCTTCCAGCACAGCCGTCTGGGCGGCTCGCTTGCCGTTGCGCGCGCGCAACTCCGGCGCTGCGTCAACGGAGCCGAGTTGAGGAGAGGACGTCGCCTCCGCCACCGATGCCGGGCTACGGCGCCCGTGGTGCACTCTCCTGCGGTCGTGCAGGCGGCGCAGACGGTTTTCGAGTTTGTTCACAGCTGAGTCGAGCGCTGCGTAGAAATCGCCTGCGCAGGCCTCGGACCGGACGACCGGCCCCCTGACCTTCGCGGTGATCTCCACCCGCTGGCAGCTCTTGGCCTGCCTGCGGTTCGGCTCGTGGAACAGTTCAACATCGAAGCGGATGACCTTCTTGTCATACCGCTCCAGCCGGGCGAGCTTGTCCGTCACGTGCACCCGGTAATGATCGGGTACTTCGACGTTGCGCCCCTTAACGACGATGTCCATACACGACCTCCTCGCTGCTTCATGCGAGCCATTGATCGGCGAATACATGGCGACCGGGGTCCTGCCGAACTGACCGTGCCTCCGGGGTCAGCTCCCCACCGGCGCCAGGGTCATGGGCTGATCGCCTCCTCCCTCATGCCGGGGCTGATAGCGGAGCACGTTAGCCCGGGTTGCGGTTCGGCAACAGCCCCCGCGATGGGCGAAATCGGGGAACGACGGAGAGTGACACAAGGCACGGGAAAGGCCTGGACGCGATACCCGAGTGGAGGCAGCGCGTCCACACGACGGCCCCGGTTTTCACCCTTGTGGAGGAGCGCCAGAGCTGCACGGACAAGTTCTGGCGCGGTTCGCTGTCCCTCCAACGGACCGCCCGGGCGGCCTTTCCGACGCCTCATACCGTGACAACGGCCCGGTCACGATCTTGGTTCCCACCCATGTTTCACCCGAGTGGGGGTATGCAAAAGATCTAGGTCGCCGTCGGTGCCAATACCGGAGCTCCACTTCCGCATGCACAACACCGCATGTAATCGTGACCGGGGTGACCTGGGTACTCCCGCCAAACGGGTGGCCGCGCCAATACGGTCAAGATCGTTGAGCGGGAGTGGTGGCGGCGAGATGCCGCCGGGAGGTGGCGGATGGGGGTATGTGCTCAGGGCATAGATCGAGGCGTTGCTATTGCCGTCCAGGCATGCCTATGTGCGGAGTTGGCGGGCAACCGCGGACGGCCGATCACACGGGCTGTCGCGGTTGAGGCAGCTGCCCCAGGCGACGGGCCGTCTGTTGTTTTCCGTACCTGACCTGCAGATGGGACTTGCGGACCCGCCCAGGTCGCGGGCCTTGCCTACCGGGAGCACACCGGTGCCCGAAGGGCTCGTCCGCCGCGATCAGGTGGGACCACAGGCGCTGCCTTCCCTTGCCGCTGCCGCCTGCCTTGCTGCGCAACACACCGGCACCGGAACGGAAGCCGACGTCGCAGAACTGACCGCAGCAGCGCCGCAGGCGGCCCGCACACCCGGCTCACAGCCACAGCCCTCACCGCCGCCGGATACACCTGCACCCGAGGTGCGGTCCACAGAACCGACCCGAGGTCCACAGAACCGACCCATGCACTGGCACGATGACCGCACCGCAGGCACGCGGCCGCCCCGCGGGCACACCGGGACCGAAGCGGGAGCCGATCTCGGCGAGACCGACCGCCGCAGTCCCACAGGCGGCCGCACACCCGGCTCACAGCCACAGGCCACATCGCCACCGGACGCACCGGCACCGGAATGCGCTGACACCGAGCCGCACGATCCCGAAGAACTGATCCGGGAAAGCGCAGATGGTAAGGCGGGATGCTGACAGACAGGCGCATCACCTCACCTCCACCGCCGCCAACGCCGCAAAACCACTGCTACGGATTTCCGGCTGGGCGCCGCAGAGCGCCCAGCCCATCGTCACCCCGACGCCAGCGCAGCACGCGCCGAAGCAGCAGCCGTGCCGTGCCAATGGCCTCGGCATCGCCCCGGACCGTGGTGCCTTCAGGACCAGGGCATGGCGGCTCTTGCGGCGGTGAGGGCGAGGGTGGCGGTGACTGTGGTGCCGGTGTTGGTGAGGGTTGTGGTGCAGGCGGTGGTGGTGGCGCCGGTGGTGATGATGTCGTCGAGGAGGATCACCTTTCGGTTCGGGGGGATGGGGTGGGTGGGGATCAGGCGGCCGGCGAGGTTGGCGGCTCGTTGGGTGGGGTCGAGGCCGACGGAGTCTTTGGCCTTCCGGTCGAGGTGGAGGGCTGGGAGGACGGGGTGGCCGGTGTGGTTCGCGATCAGGAGCATGTGCTGGCCGCCTCGGCGGCGCGCCGCCGAGGGCCGGGAGGGGACGGGAACGAGGTAGTCCGCGGGTGGCAGGCGGGGCAGGGCGGCGGCCAGCAGCTCGCCGAAGACGGGGGCGAGCTCACGGCGGCCCCGCTCCTTGTAGGCGAGCACAGCGCGGCGGGCGGCCCCGTCGTACGGCGCGAGGGCGTACCAGGGCGGTCCCTTGGCGCGCACGAGGAACGGATCCGTCAGGTCCCGGCGGCAGCGCGGACACAGCACCGAGCCGGGTGTCTCGCACCCCGCACAGCACATCGGCACCAGCAGTTCGATCAGTGAGCGAAGCATGCCGTCATGGAAGCACAGGGGTACGACAAAAACTGTGTTTCCGCAGGTCAGCCCGGGTAAAAGGGGCGTGCCGACGGTCCCGGGTTCGGCGAGTACGGGGTCCAGATCTGGCCCGCTTCGGAGGCCTGCCACAGCCCCACAGCGTCCGTCACGATGACCACCCGGCTCGGCGCCGCGGTGATCGACGTGAGCGGCAGCGTGAGGTTCGTGGGGCTGAACCGCTCCGCCTCCACCCCGTCCACCGGAACACGCCACACCGGCGCCGTGGGCGAGTTCGTGGCCACCATGACGGTGCTCTGGTTCAGCCAGTCCACGCTCACGACGTCGTTGACCTCAGGCACCGGTTTGGGCCCGGAGATCGTCACGCCGCCGTTGTCCGACCGGGCGACCGCGCCGATGTACAGCTTCCCGCCGGCCACGACGGCCACGCGCACGCCGTCGCGCGAGAGCCGCAGCTCGGTGATCTTCCCGAACGGCGCCAGCTCGGTGTAGTTCACCGGCAGCGCCTGCCAGTTGCTCTCCTTGGTGCGCGACATCCGGATCACCGCCCCGTCGGCGACCGTCCACACCTCGTTGCCGATCTGGTTGGACTGCAGGCCGAACTGCCAGGTCGGCCGGGTCATCTCCTTGGCGACCCCGCCCACGTCCCGCAGGCCCTCGTCCCGGCCACCGACCCGCAGCTGCAGACCGTTGGGCACCCGGTCGACCACGGCGAGCTGCGAGCCGTCCACCGATCGGGCGGCACTTTCCACGTGATAGGTGCCGTCCCCGGCCGGGCCCTGCACCGGCTGGTTGTCCTTCAGTGACCGCAACCGGTTGCCGAACACGAGGTCGCCGGGCAGGTTCGCCCCGGGGGTGGTCTTCTCCGTCAGGCCCTGCAGGTCGGCCGTACGCCAGTCGGACTTGTCCGGCATCAACGGCAGGCCCTCGACCTGGATGCGGACCGTGCTGGCCACGTCCTGCAGCGAGAGGACCAGCTGCTGGGCGACCAGCTCCTTGTCCTCGGCGGTCATGCTGCCCATCTCGCTGAGGTTGACCACCAGCGCCCCGTTGGCCTGCACCGCGTTGGTGCGCTGGAACGTCGTCGGCGGCAGCTCCGAACGCATGGCCTGCCGCAGCCCCTGGGCCGGGCCCGCGAGCAGCGCCGACACGATGTCGGACGGGGCCGCCAGCGGCGCGCCGGGCAGGTACCGCAGGTCCGGCACGAGCACGGTCTTGGTACCGTCGTAGAAGTACAACCGGACCGGCCGGTAGCTGGCGTTGAAGTCGGTCAGCGGCACGACCAGGCCGTTGCCCGGCACCTCGGAGATCCGCCACTGCCCGTCCTGCTTGGCCAGCTTCACCGTCTCGGTGAACTGCTGCGGCTGCGACACGAACGACTTGTCCGAGTTCAGCATGCCGATCTTGGTGCCCTTGACCTCGACGTTCGCCAGGTTCGGGTCGTTCTCCTTGCCGGTGGCCTGCGGCACGGTGGAGAAGTCGTCGCCGATGATCGTGGGCTGGTTGTCCGGCCGCCAGACCCGCTTGGCGTCCTCGGTCAGGTACGCCTGGGCCACGGCCGTCTTGCCGCTCTTCTTGATGAAGTCACGCACGACGGAGATCGCGTCGGCGTCCTTCACCGGACCCTGGAGCGACTGCTTGAGCGGGGTCTCCGACTGCGGCACGACCTGCGGCGCGGTCTGCTCCGGGATGTTGGCGCAGGAGGTGAGCAGCAACGCCGCCAGCAACGCCAGCACGAGGCGGGTCACCGGACCTCCTCCAACGGCTCCGCGACGACGTCGGTGTCGTCGGCCGGCCGCAGCGGCAGCGGGCTCTCGCCCAGCTCGACGCCCTGCTGACGGGGCAGCAGCAGCCGGAAGTTGGCGCCCCGGCCCGGTTCGCCCCACGCCTCGAGGCGGCCGCCGTGCAGGCGCGCGTCCTCGACGCTGATCGCCAGGCCGAGACCGGTGCCGCCGGTGTGCCGGTTGCGCGACGGGTCGGCCCGCCAGAACCGGTTGAACACCAGCTCCGCCTCACCGGTGCGCAGGCCGACGCCGTAGTCCCGCACGGTCACGGCCAAGGTCGTGTCGTCGAACGCCATCCGCAGCCGGACCGGCCGTCCTTCACCGTGGTCCACCGCGTTGGCCAGCAGGTTGCGCAGGATCCGTTCGACCCGCCGGGCGTCCACCTCGACGGTCGCGGCCGCCCCGGGCAGCTCCAGTTCGATCACGCTGCCCGCCGTCTCGGCGATCACCCGGACGGAGTCCACCGCGCGCTTGGCGATCACGCGCACGTCGGTCAGCTCGGCGATCAGCTCCTCGACACCGGCGTCCAGCCGGCTGATCTCCAGCAGGTCGCCCAGCAGCGACTCGAACCGGTCCAGCTCGTCCACCAGCAGCTCGGTCGACCGCGCCAGGCCTGCTGGGAACTGGCTGCGGGACGCGTGCAGCACGTCGGCAGCCATCCGGACGGTGGTCAGCGGGGTCCGCAGCTCGTGGGAAACGTCCGAGGTGAACCGGCGCTGCAGCTGGCCGAACTCCTCCAGCTGCTGGATCTGGTACTTGATGCTCTCGGCCATCTGGTTGTACGACTCGGCGAGCTTGGCCACGTCGTCCTCGCCGATCACGGCCATCCGCTCGTCCAGCTCACCCGCGGCGAACCGCTCCGCGGCCTCGGCGGCCCGGCGCACCGGCCGGACCACCTGGCGGGTCACCAGGTTCGCGATCCCGGCGAGCAGCAGCAACAGCACCAGCCCGCCGACGATCAGCGTGCTCTGCACGACGTTGATCGTGTTCTGCTCGCCGGTCAACGGGAACAGCAGGTACAGCTGTAATGGCCGGTTCGCGCTGTTGACCGGCGCGCCGACGAACAGGAACGTGGTCCGCCCCTCGCCGCGGTCGACCGTCGCGATCTGCCACGCCATCTGGTTGTTCTGCACGAACTGACGCAGCGACGCGGGCACGTCCGAGTACGTCGCGCTGCTGATGCTCTGCGGCACGTCGCGGCCGTCGTAGGCGAGCACGGGCTCGAACGCGCCCGCCACCGAGTCCGTCGCGCCCGGCTCGTCGTTCGACGAGCTGGACAGCTTGTTCATCGCGGCCTTCATGCGCTCGCGGAACCCGTCCGCCAGCACGTCGGCGCCGAGCAGCTCCCGGTCGGCCACGGCCACCGCGACCTGGGTCTCGGCGGTGGCCGCGTCCTGCTTGCTGGTCAGCAGCCGCTCGGTGATCTGGTTCTGCAGCACCATGCCGAGCACGAACACGACCGCCGACGACAGCGCGAGCGTGCTCACCACGACACGGACCTGCAGCGACCGGCGCCACAGCTCGCCGAAGGCGATCGACCGCTCCCGGCCGAACGCCACCGCCCGCCCGAGCTGCCGGACCGCCACCCGGGCCTGCCGCCGGAGGAACGCTCTCACCTGCATGGGATCACGGAGGACCGGCCTTGTAGCCAACACCGCGGACGGTCAGCACGACCTCGGGGTGCTCCGGGTCCTTCTCGACCTTCGAGCGCAGCCGCTGGACGTGCACGTTCACCAGCCGGGTGTCCGCCGCGTGGCGGTAGCCCCAGACCTGCTCGAGCAGCACCTCGCGGGTGAACACCTGGCGCGGCTTGCGGGCCAGGGCCACCAGCAGGTCGAACTCCAGCGGGGTCAGCTGGATCGCCTTGCCCTCACGGGTCACCTCGTGCCCGGGGACGTCGATGGTCAGGTCGCCGATGGCCAGCACCTCGGCGGGCTCCGACTCGGTGCGCCGCATCCTGGCCCGCACCCGGGCCACGAGCTCCTTGGGCTTGAACGGCTTGACCACGTAGTCGTCGGCGCCGGACTCCAGGCCCAGCACGATGTCCACGGTGTCGCTCTTCGCGGTGAGCATGACGATCGGCACGCCGGACTCGGCGCGGATCGCCTTGCACACGTCGATGCCGTTCATGCCCGGCAGCATCAGGTCGAGCAGCACCAGATCGGGCTTGAGCTCGCGCAGCGCCGGCAGGGCGCGGGAGCCGTCGGCCACGACCGCGGTGTCGAACCCCTCGCCGCGGAGCACGATCGTGAGCATCTCGGCGAGGGCGGGGTCGTCGTCGACGACAAGCACGCGTGCCTTCATGCCACCCATCGTCGCACTTTCGCCGGGATGGCCGTGCGCAACCCGCTGATCTTGCCTCTGGGTCACCCGATTACTCCATTGTTTCAGGTTGTCGGTCGTGGTGCAGGTGGTGTGCTATCCGTATCAGCGTCCTCAGGTGTTACGCGTCAGCCAAAAGGGTGCCGGTGAGCTCGTCGAAGTCCACCGGGTTGCTGCCATCGAGGACCTGCCAGGGCGAAAGCCACGCCATTGCGGCCAGCCCGTCGTAAACCGCCGCGCATCTGGCCTGCAGACCGCCGTCGGTTTCATACCGGTCGCGGACCCGGTCCCGGTTTTCCGCGCGGCTGGCCGCGAGCTCCACCGGAACCCGCAACAACAGCTGGCGGTCGGGAATGGGCAGGCCGAGCCGGCCCACTTCGAGGTCACGCACCCAGGAGACGACTTCGCCTGTCGCATCCTGGTGAAGCCGGGCCGCCTGATAGGCCGCGTTCGACGCGATGTACCGGTCGACGAGCACGACGTCGAAGTCCTCGAGGTCACGCAGCAGGGCGTCGCGCGCGCCATAGCGGTCGAGCGCGAACAGCACCGCCATCCCGTGCACGGAGTCCTGGACGTCGCCCAGCCGCCCGTGCAGGGCGTCGCTGACCAGGTCCGCGTGCACGCTCTCGCCGTAGCGGGGGAACGCGTGCTGTGCGACCTTCGCGCCGCGCCGTGCGAACGACTCGGTGAGCGCGGCGCCCAGCGTGCGCTTGCCCGAACCGTCCAGTCCTTCGATCACCACCAGTCGACCCACGGCGGCAACCCTACGGGAGCGTCAACCTGGCCACACCTCACCCGGCACACCTGAGCCGCCGTACGGTCCACACTGGTCAGGTCCGTGCCCGCCAGGCAGTGCGTGGTCCACTGTGGCCCCATCGCCGGGAGCCGTGGCGGGCACGCACTTCCCGACCTCTTCGGACAGTCCGAACGGGACACTCGGTCACCGGCCGCGGTGGCGGGCCTTCGCTTTGGCCCGCGCGAGTTCCCGGCGTCGGTCGCGGTCGGCCTCGGCGCGTTCTTTCCGGGTCGCCTTACCTTGAACGGCACGGGCCGCAGTGGCCGCCTTGAGGGCGCGTTGTGCCGCTGTGCCAACGGGTTCGTGGAGGTTCTTGAGTTCACGCTTCCAGCTCAGCGCGCGTTGCTCCACGGGAACCGGCGGGGATTGCGCGGCCAGCCGGGACAGCCGCAGGAATTCGCCTTTCGAGGCGAACTCGAGCAGTTCCGGATTGGTGGGTTCCGCGCCGAAAATGTGCCGGGCCGCGCGGACACCCTCAGCGGAGTACAACTCGAGGACGCCGACCCAGAACTGGCCGTCGAAATAGACGGTGAACACCTCTCGCATCACGAACCTCCAGGCATGCCGAAACAGCCTGGCCAGTCAGGTTTCCCGTGAGGGACAACGGACCGAGTGCACGGCCGCCCGGACTACCAACCGGGCCGTGAGGTTCGTCCAGCCAAGAACAACGAGGTCATTCTACCCGCAGCCGGCGGATCGCGAGGACCCCGCCGGCACCGATGGCCACGCCCAGTGCCGCCAAGAGCAGCAATGGATCCCGCATATCGGGTGCGGGGTCGGTGACCGCCTCGCGTTCACCCCTGGCGATCACCTTGGCCACCGGCGCCGGTTGGGCGACGGCCGGTGCGGCCGTCCCCAGGGCGAGTCCCACGCCGAGGATCGCGGTCGCGGGCAGTGCCAACGCTCGACCCCGCAAGCGGATCTTCAGCTGCCGCGTGAGCCATGGCGCAGGCATGGGCTTGGGCTCCCTTCTCACCCTCCGGGCGCCGCGTCACGAGCAGAACCGGCCGCAGGGTTGCCGATCATGCACGTGACCCGGCTGATGTGGACACACTGCGATCGAACGGTGCCGGACGGCAACCCCCGTTGCCGGACAAGGGGATCGTTCGCATCTACCTCTCGTCGGGCGGACGAACTACTGTGAACGTTCACTGTTCATTCACAGTGTGTGAATGGCGAGCGAGGGGTGAGCGGTGGACAACGGTCCGTTGCCAGAACGACTCGGTGACGCGCTGCGGTACGGGCCGTTCCACCGTGCGCTGCGCGAGGCGATCGAGTACCGCGGCCTGTCGCTGACCAGGCTGACCGCGCATCTGGACCGGCTCGGCGTGAAGATCGGCCAGTCCACCCTCAGCTACTGGCAACGCGGCCTGCGACACCCCGAGGTGCCCCGCTCAGTCGACACGGTACGCGCGTTGGAAACCGTGCTGCGGCTGCCTTCCGACTCACTCGTGGTGTTGATCGGCCCCCGGCAGCGCGCGGGACGGCATGACGAGGTCGTCCCGAAGTTCACCGAGGTGAGCCGTGTCTGGCAGGACGCCCCGGCGCTGCTGGCCGAGTTCGACGCGGCGCCGGAGACCAAGACCAACGCGGACCTGCGGATCGAGTCGGTGCACGACTTCATCCAGCTGGGCGCGCACCGCGAACAACGGTCCCAGACAACCCGTTTCGTCGTCACGGCCGCGCGACCGGGACCCGACCGGTACTTCGCGACCTGGGGCGGCGACGAGGGCTGCCTGATCGACCGGGTCGAGATCGCCAGCGCGGAAGGCTGCCGCCTCGGCCGCGTCCGCCGCCAGCCCGCTTCCGGCGTGATGGCCATGGAGTTCCTGTTCGACCGACACCTGGCCGAGGGCGAGACGCATGTCTTCTGTTTCACCATCGCCGACGGCTCCGGCGGCCCCTCCCCCGGAATGCAACGCACCTTCCTGCGCGGCGTCGGCAGCTACCTGATCCAGCTCGGCTTCCACCGCCGCGCCATGCCCAGCCGGGTGGTCCGCCAGTTCCGCGCACACGACCAGGCGGAACCCGTTGGGCGGGAAGGACTCGTGTGCGGGCTCGGCCGGGTCAGCAGTGGCTACTTCACCAATCTGCCCGCCGGGCTCGCGGAAGTCGTCATCGACTGGGCCTGACCCCACGCCTTATACTGTGAGTTGATCATCCGCGACGCTCGGTGATCAACGGGAGGGGTGCGGCGCAGGGAGGTCCTGTGCTGAAGCGGTTCCTGGTCTGGATGGAGGACTACGTCGCCGTCGTGGGCGTCGTCGGGCTGATCGGTTCCTTCATCGGCCTGCTCGCGTTCGCCGCGGTGCCGGGCAGTGTCGTCGGGAGCACGGCGATCAAGGCGAGCGTGGTGACGACCGCGATCCTGGCCGTGATCTCGTTATACGCGGCGCTGGTCACCAGCATTCGCGCGGCGCGGGGACGCAGATCGTCGGACGAGCAGGTGCTGCACCACTACTCCCGGATCATGCGGGCCATCCAGCGCGGCACCCTGCACATCTCGGACTGGAACCAGGTCGCGGTCATCGCCGACAACGGCGACACGACCGAGACCCTCACCCTGGACGCGACCGTTGCCTGCGACGAGCTGTACGTGTTCCGCTGGCGGATTGGCGCTGCCTGGCCGCAACCTTGGCGGGAGCGCAGCCGGATGACGTTCGACGTGCATTCCGCGCACATCAGCGACATGGGCGAGGCCCGGATGCACGTCACGTCGGCCTGGCTGCCGGACGGCCGGCTGGAGCTGAACGCGCACTTCAAACCGGCCCTCAAGCGGGGAACCCCGATCCGGATCGCGATGGAGTGGAACTGGCCGGGCAAGTGCGTCCCGTTGATGCGCGACAACCGGCCCGACTCGTTCTGCATCTGTTTCGTCGACACCATCGAGCACGTCCGCTACACGATCGTCCTGCCGGAGGGCAAAGACGTGTACTACGACCCGATCGGCTTCGACGCACAGGACAGGTCGTACTCGCTCACGTCGGCGACGAACCAGCACGGCAACACGGAGATCGTTTTCGCGGGCCGCGACATCCCCGCCGAACACAAAGTCGGCATGCGGCTGAACCTGAAGTAGGGGTCAGGACGCGCGAGTGCCGATGACGACCGTGGCGCCCAGTTCGTCGTCCGCAGCGATATCGGCCGCGAGACCTGCTTCGCGGAGCGCGGCCACTGCCGAAGGCGCCTGTTCGGTGCTGGTCTCGATGAACAGGGAACCGCCTGGGGCAAGCCATTCCGGGGCGGCGGTGACGACGCGGCGGAAGATGTCGAGGCCGTCGGGGCCGCCGTCGAGGGTGTAGTGCGGTTCGTGGTCGCGGGCCTCGGGTGGCATCAGGGAGATGGCCGAGGTGGGCACGTACGGAACGTTCGCCACGAGCGTGTTGACCCGGCCACGCAATGACGCAGGGAGCGGCTCGAACAGGTCGCCGACGAACACCTCGCCGGACACGTTGCGGCGCGCACACGCGACGGCGACGGGATCGATGTCCGTGGCGTAGAGGGAGATGGGGACCGCCGCCGCGATGGCCGCGCCGATGGCGCCCGAGCCGCAGCAGAGGTCCAGCACGACGGATCCGGGTGGCGTCACCGCGATCGCTTGCTGGACAAGGAAAGTCGTGCGTTGGCGGGGAACGAAGACGCCGGGCTCGACAAAGATCCGCAAGCCGGCGAAGGAAACCCAGCCGATGATGTACTCGAGCGGTTCACCGGCGATGCGCCGGGCGACCATGGAATCCAGGTCGCCCGGCGCCGCGGTCAGCAGCGCTGCCTCGTCCTCGGCGAAAACACAACCGGCGGCACGAAGCCGCGCCACAATGTCGATACCTGCAGCGTCCAAGCTCAGTAGCGGTAGTGCTCGGACTTGAACGGGCCCTCGACGTCGACGTCGATGTACTCGGCCTGCTCCTTGGTCAGCTTGGTCAGCTCGCCGCCGAGGGCCTCCAGGTGGATCTTGGCGACCTTCTCGTCGAGGACCTTGGGCAGCCGGTACACCTCCTTGTCGTACTCCTCGTTCTTGGTGAACAGCTCCACCTGGGCGATGACCTGGTTGGAGAAGGAGTTCGACATCACGAAGCTGGGGTGGCCGGTGGCGTTGCCCAGGTTCAGCAGGCGTCCCTCCGACAGGACGATGATCGAGCGCCCGCTCGGGAACACCCACTCGTCGACCTGCGGTTTGATGTTGATCCGGCGGACTCCCGGGTAGCGCTCGAGACCCGCCATGTCGAGCTCGTTGTCGAAGTGGCCGATGTTGCCCAGGATGGCCTGGTGCTTCATCTGCGACATGTGCTCGACGGTCACGACGTCCTTGTTGCCCGTCGTGGTGATCACGATGTCGGCCTCGCCGATGACCGACTCCAGCTTGCGGACCGCGTAGCCGTCCATGGCGGCCTGCAGCGCGCAGATCGGGTCGATCTCGGTGACGATGACGCGCGCGCCCTGGCCGCGCATCGACTCGGCCGCGCCCTTGCCCACGTCGCCGTAACCGCAGACCACGGCCACCTTGCCGCCGATCAGCACGTCGGTGCCGCGGTTGATGCCGTCGATCAGCGAGTGCCGGATGCCGTAGCGGTTGTCGAACTTCGACTTGGTGACCGAGTCGTTCACGTTGATCGCCGGGAACAGCAGCTCACCGGCGGCGGCCAGCTGGTACAGGCGCAGGACACCGGTGGTGGTCTCCTCGGTCACGCCCTTGATCTCGCCGGCGATCTTCGTCCACTTGGTCGGGTCGGCCGACAGGGACGCCCGCAGCGTCTCCAGGATGACCTTCCACTCGTGCGGGTCGTCCTCCTCCGGGGAGGGAACCACACCGGCCGCCTCGTACGCCTTACCCTTGTGAACCAGCAGCGTGGCGTCGCCACCGTCGTCGAGCAGCATGTTCGGTGCCTGGTCGCCCGGCCAGGTCATCATCTGCTCGGTGCACCACCAGTACTCCTCCAGCGTCTCGCCCTTCCAGGCGTACACCGGGACACCCTTGGGCTCCTCTGGGGTGCCGTGCGGGCCGACGACGACCGCGGCGGCCGCGTGGTCCTGGGTGGAGAAGATGTTGCAGGACGCCCAGCGCACCTCGGCACCCAGCGAGACCAGCGTCTCGATGAGCACGGCCGTCTGCACGGTCATGTGCAGCGAACCGGAGACGCGGGCCCCGCGCAGCGGGTACACCTCGGCGTACTCCCGGCGCAGCGCCATCAGACCCGGCATCTCGTGCTCGGCGAGGCGGATCTCCTTCCGGCCGAACTCGGCCAACGAAAGATCGGCAACCGCGAAGTCGATGTCGCCTATCTTGTTGGCGAACCGGGTCCCGGTCACGTTCCGCGTGTCTTCAGCGGTCATCGCCTGATTCCCTCCAAACTCGGTCTGCCGAACACTACCGCCGGCCATTCAAGGAGCTCACTTGCTGTTGCCTAGCTCGGACACTCGCGTGGTCGAGCTGCGCGTACACGGGATCATGGGAACCCGCGCGGAGACGCTGGTCGGCGCCGCGACCGCGGTCGATGTCGCAGGTGACGGTATCGGTCGCATCGTGCGGCCCGCCGACCGGCTGCTGCGTCCCGGCCCGGGGCCGGTGCTACAGGCGGCCGGGCGGACCGTGCCGCGTGCGGTGGAAGGATACGTCTGGGGCGGGATGACCTCGGGCGGCGCCGCGAAGTCCGTGTGGGCGTTGCTGTTCCCGTTCACCCTCGCCAACGTCGCGCACTGGATGCTGCCGCCGGTCCCGCACGACAACCGCCTCGCGGCGTCGTTGGGTCTGGTCAGCCGGGCGTTGCTGCGGCTCGCCGCGCTGCTGCTCACTGTGCTGTTCGTCACCCAGGCGGCCGTGGTCAGCCTCGATCTCGTCGCCGCGCAGTGCCTCGCGCCCGGTTCGCCTTGTTTGTCCGGCCTGGTGCCGGACTGGATGCGCGAGCTGCGTGGGTTCCGCACAGCGGCCGGCCTGATCCCGGCCCTGGTCGTGGTGCTCGCGCTGGACCAGATCTCGGCCGTGACCTGGCGGGTCGGCGCGCCGCCCACGCCCAGCCCGATCCCCGGCAACCGGCCGCAGCGGATGCCCGGCGCCAACCTGGTCGCCGACCCGGACACGCCCACCCTGCGGTCCCTGCACACCATCGCGGCCCTGGCGATCCTGGCGCTGCTGCCCGGCGGCGGGCCGTTCTCCACGCCAGTTGGCACGGTGCAGTGGGTGGCCGGGCTGACGTTGCTCACATTCGCCGGATTGGGTGTTCTGCTGTTGGACGACCCCACCGGAGCGTCACCGCACCGGGCCGGCCGCTGGCTGCGGGCCGCGCTGGGCACGATCCCGCGGCGGGTGTTGCTGCTGGCCAGCATCGTCCTGGTGGTCGGCACGGCGGTGGGCCTGCACCCGCTGCCCCACCGCCTGTCCGGCACCGAGCTCACGATCGAGGCAATCGCGGCCGCACTGATCGTGGTCATCGTGCTGTTCGGGCTGGTGCTCATCCCGTCCGCGCTGCTCGCCCGCAAGGCGCTGTGGGCCGACGACCCGCACGAGCTGCGCCCGTGGGCCGGGGGCTGGATGTCGCCGGTGGTGCTAGCCATCGCGGCCCTGCTCGGCGGCGGGTTCGGCGCGGGCGTCGCGATCACCATCCGCAAACTGCTCGGCAGTACCCAGCTGGACCTGCCGCGTGGGTACGAGCCGGTGACGCTGCTGTGGGGCGTGTCGGCGGTGCTGTTCCTGGCGATCGGGCTGCTGATCGGCCTGATCACCGCCGGGCACCGGTGGCGGGCCAAGCGCGTCGGCAAGCCACTGCCGGAAGTGGATCTGCTGCACGAGAACGCCGACGACCTGGCGCACTCGGACGCGGCCCGTGCCTGGCGGCGAGGCCGCTTCCAGCGCGCGCATTTCCATCACCTGTTCCTGGGCGTCGGCGCGGTGCTGGCGGTGGGCGCGGGCATCTCGATCTGGATGCGGCTGCGCGATGTCGGTCCGCCGCAGTGGATGCAGCCGTTCTCGGCGGTGGGCATCCTCGCCCTCGGCTTCCTGGCGGCGAACCTGGTCCGGCTGGTCTACCAGGCGATCAGAAAGCCCGACACGGCAAGGTCTTTGGGCATCCTCACGGACCTGGCCTGCTTCTGGCCCCGGGAGGCGCACCCCGTGGTGCCGCCCTGCTACGCGCTCAAGGTGATCCCCGAGGTCGCCGCGCGGGCCGCGGAACACCTGGCGGACCGCAACACGCGGGTCGTGATCACCGGGCACAGTCACGGCAGCCTGATCGCGGCGGTGGCGGTGTCGCGGCTGATGGAGACGCTGCCGCCGATCGACCGGGAACGCGTCGGGCTGGTCACGGCCGGATCCCCGCTGCAGTGGGCGTATCCGCGGGCGTTCCCGGGCGTGGTCCCGCACAAGTCGCTGGCGGAGCTGCATGGCCTGCTGGCAGGCCGGTGGCGTGCGTTGTGCCGGGGCACGGACCCGTTGGGCGGCGCGGTGACGACATGGCGGCGGCAGGTCTTCGACTCGAAGGTGATCGGTATCGGGTTCCGGCCCGACGGCACCACGGGCCCGCTGGAGTCGGCGGAACTGACTCCCGCGGGTGCCTTGGTGCTGGGCAGCGACCACTGGCTGCCGGACCCCGCGCCGCACGCCGTGCCGGGCCACCGCTGGTCGCCCGGCGTGCGCCGGCACGGCGACTACCTCGCGGACCCGGAGTGGGACGCCGCCGTGGCCATCGCGGCCGGTCTCGACTAGACCGGCCGCCTTTCGTCGCGTGGCTAGGGTTTGCGGCCCCATGCCGTGACCAGGCCCATGCCCAGCTCGGTGAAGTCGGGCTCGTTCATCACGCCCACGGCCTGCTCGAACAGGTCCTCGTCGACCAGCCCGTCGGCGAGGATCCGCTCCCGCAGGTGGCCGAAGTTGAGCGCCCAGAACCGCCCCGCGGCCGAGTCGGGGCTGACCGGCGGGTGGTAGAGCTCCACGCCGACGTCCTTGAACCCCGCGCCGCGCAACAGGTCCGGGTAGTTCAGCGCCCAGGTGCGGTCGGTGCCGATGGACCGTTCCAGGGTGGCCCAGTGCAGTTCCATCAGCCGCCGGAACGCGTTCTCCGGCGGACTGACCATTGTGGACTGGATGGCGTCGGCCAGCACCAGCCAGCCGCCGGGCTTGAGCCAGGATGCCAGCCTGGCGAACACCTCGCGCCGGTTGCGCAGGTGCATCAGCACCATCCGGGCGTGGATCAGGTCGAAGCTGCCTAGGTCGAGAGAGTTGTCGCTGATGTCAGCGGCGACCACCTGCACGGTCGGGAACACGTCGGGCAGCGCGTTGAGCAGCCTGACGTCCTTGTCCAGCGCGGTGACTTCGCCCGGCGCGACCTGGTCGGCGAGCCAGCCGGAGACACGGCCGAGACCGGCGCCCACGTCGAGGCAGCGCATTCCTGGGCGTGTGATGGCCGAGAGGCGGGCCTGCGTGGCCGGATCGTGCATCCGGCTCATCGCGTCCAGCCGCACCGCCTCCAGATCGTGATCATGGGCGAACAGTGCATCACCGTAAAGTTCGGCTATCTCGGTCACCCGGCGAAAGCTAACCAAGCGGTGACAGGCGGTCAACGCGCCCAACTGTTTCCAGCAGGCGCCTGGCCGCGGCCGGATTCCCGGCGTTGACGAGCAGGCCGGCCGGCGCGAGGACGTAGGCATGATCGACGACGACCTTGGCGTTGCGCAGCACCGGCCGCAACACCGGGTCGCGGCGCAGCTCGGTGATCACCGAGGTCAGGTCGTCGGCGTGCCGGAACACCCCACCGGACAGGATCAGCAGACCGGCGCCCTTGGGCCCGAGCCGACCCTCTAACAGTGTTAGATGCCGCCGGATCGCCACGATGGCCGCCAGCGTGCCGAGCCGGAGGTCGACGGCGAGCTGGTCCTCGTCCTGCGGGGTGAAGTCGATCTCCTCAGCGAGCCTCTCGGCCTCTTTCCTCAGTTCGCCGGGCTTGATCAGCCGGTCGGCCTCGGCGGCGGCGACGATTCCCTTGACGGAGAAGCGCATCCCGATGTCGCCCTCGACCGTGCGCATGTCGCCCGGCATGGCGACAGCGCTGGTTCCAGCGTCCTTTGTGGACACTGACGAGTAGACATCCGTTGTGGCGCCGCCGACATCGACGACGAGGACCGCGTCCTCGCTCGCGAGCTGCGAGACGCCGGTGAGCACGGCGTCGGGCGTCACCATCTTGACGAGTCTCCGGAACGTCGGCCCGCGGGACAGGGCCTTGCCGCCGATGACGTGGTCGAGGAACACTTCCCGGATGGCCGCCCGCGCCGGTTGCGGGTCCAGGTCGCCGACGTCCGGCAGGACATTTGCCGTGGGGACAACGGTTCGGCGCGGCATCTCCGCCAGCGCCCTGGGCTGCGCCTCGACGTTGCCCGCCAGGACGATGGGGACGCGGATGCGGAACCGTTCCATGGCCTTGGCGTTGTGCAGCAGGGCCTTGTCGTCGCCGCCGTTCGTGCCGCCGACCAGCAGCACCACGTCGGGGCGGCTTTCCTTGAGCGCCTTGATACTCGGCGGCTCGAGGTACCCGGCGAAGACGTGCACCACCTTCGCGCCTGCCGAGAGCGCGACCCGGTAGCCTGCCTCGGCGCTGATCAGCCGCTCCTGACCGACCACAGCGAGCCGCAGCCCGCCGCCTGCCGAGGAACAGACCAGCAGGTCCTTGCGCCTGCCGATCTCCTCGAGCACGGTCTCCATGCCGTCCAGCACGTTCCACGGCGTGGTCAGGGTCTGCGCGGTCGCCAGCAGGTCACCCTCGGGCGAGACCAGCGCGCCCTTGGTCCAGGTGGAGCCGACGTCGACACAGGCGATGTCCATCAGCCGACTCCTCTCGGCGGGTGCGGTCATGGTGGCTCCTTCGCAGTCGGATCACCGCCAAGGTAACCACCACGACCGCGCACGAGGCGCTGATCCGGTCGAACTATCGCCCCATCTCGTGAACGCTTGCCCCGTGGGCAAGTCTTCGGTCAGACCTTCTCCTCGTCGCGCATTCGCTTGCCCAGCACGGAGTTCCGGCGGCTGTAGGCGAAGTAGACGATGAACCCGAGCACCATCCACGCGACGAACCGCAGCCAGGTCAGCACGGTCAGGTTCAGCATCAGCCACAGGCAGGCGAGGATGGCCAGGATCGGGATCACCGGCACCCACGGCACCCGGAAGCCGCGCGAGAGGTCCGGCCGCGTCCGCCGCAGTACCCACACGCCCGCCGAGACGAGGATGAACGCGAACAGGGTGCCGACGTTGACCATCTCCTCGAGCTTGTCCGCCGCGAAGAACGTCGCCGCGAGAGCCACCAGGACGGAGATCACGATGGTCGCGCGGGCCGGGGTGCCGTGCTTGCCGGTCTTGGCCAGACCCCTTGGCAGCAAACCGTCCCTGGACATCGCGAAGACCACCCGGACCTGGCCGAGCAGCAGCACCATGACCACTGTGGTCAGACCGGCGAGGGCGCCGACCGAGATCACGTTGGCCGCCCAGTCGACCCCGTTGGCCGAGAACGCGGTCGCCAATGTCTTGCGGCCGGCGGGATCCGCGTTCGTCGAGAGCTTCTGGTAGGGCAGCATCCCGGAGACCACAAGGGACACCGCGACGTAGAGGACGGTCACGATCGCCAGCGAACCCAGGATTCCGCGCGGCACAGCCCGTTGCGGGTTGCGCGTCTCCTCGGCGGTGGTCGCCACGACGTCGAACCCGATGAACGCGAAGAACACCAGCGACGCGGCCGCCAGCAGACCGAAGATCCCGTACGTGCTGCTGCCACCACCGGCCAGCAGCGAGAACAGCGACTGGTCGACCCCCGTGGACGTGGTCGCCGTCGGCGGTGCCGCGGCCGGCACGAACGGGGAGTAGTTGGCGGACTTGATGTACGCGATCCCGAAGAAGATCACGAACAGCACGATGGCGACCTTGATCCCGGTGATCACCAGGCTGACCCGCGAGGAGAGCTTGGTGCCGAACGTGAGGAGCGTGGCGAGGACGACGACCAGCAGCAGCGCGCCCCAGTCGATCTCCAGTCCGCCGACCTTGACCACTGTCTCGACCGTGCCGCCGAACAGGTAGCCGAGCACCACCTGCAGGTACGCCGACCACCCCTTGGCCACCGCCGCGGCGCCGACCGCGAACTCCAGCACCAGGTCCCAGCCGATGATCCACGCGACCAGCTCACCGAACGTCGCGTAGGAGAACGTGTACGCGCTGCCCGCGACCGGCACAGTCGAGGCGAACTCCGCGTAGCACAACGCCGCCAACGCACACGCGATCGCCGCGAGCACGAACGCGAGCGACACCGAAGGCCCCGCGAAGTCCCCCGCCGTCCGCGCGGTGAGGGTGAAGATCCCCGCCCCGATGACGACCGCGACACCGAACACCGTCAGGTCCCACGCGCTCAGGTTCCTTCTGAGCTTGGTGTCCGGCTCGTCAGTATCCGAGATCGACTGCTCGACCGTTTTCGTCCGCCACAACCCTGTGCCCGGCACCGTCGCCTCCCAACACACTCGCACGCCCGATCGCGTGATCAAGAGACTACGTCCTGCGACCACCTTCATGGGATCAACCAAGCAGGCGACCAGGCCCGTTCCCCGCAACCGGGTGACCGGGTGACGGAATCGTGATGTGAGCCGAGCCGATCTTCACATTCACGCATTTGCCGACCATTTGGAGCTGTACCCGCCGACTGGCCCTGCCGTTTCGCTATTCGGCGAATCATTCCCCTCGCGCTTACGTCGAAGGCGAGGTGGCGGACAACAAACAGCCGAACGGGACTGTCGACAAAAGCATTCGGCTTCGCCGCCGGGACTGAGGTGGTTCGTTTTCGAAGGCGGTGAAACGGTACCGCGCAGGGAACCGATGTAGGGGCGCCAGCGTCGGAGGGTGGTCGGCTGAATGCCCCGAGTGACCGGAGACCCAGCGTGAAAAGTGCGGACCGAGCAGCCCGCAATCGCCGAACCGTTGCACTGATGTGGGGACTGATGGGCGAGATCCAGCTGGGCACCATCCTCGTGGTGTGGGCGAATGGGAGCCCACAACCACTAGGGCGGCAGGCCTTCGGGCACACCGGCTCATTCGTGCTCGTCACCGTCATGATGCTTCTGCTCGCCCTGTGCATGCTGACCGTCGTGCTGGCCGGCCGGGTGCCCCGGTTGCTGCGGCTCAGCATCCTGCTGGCACTCGCGATCGGCGCGGGCCTGCTCGTGACGATCGTGCTGACGGACATGTCCGGCGACCCTCAAGGGCCGTGGCTTCAGCTGATCTTCAGCTTGATAGCGATCTTTCTAGTGGTTCAGGAAATCACCCGATCAGCGGCCAAGGAGAAACGACCGTGACCGACGACCTGTCGGCTCAGTTCAGTCAATTGCAGCAGTACACCTCGGCACTGCACGAACTGATGACAGCCGCTCAGTCCCATGCACCCACCCATTCCACCGGGGCGGACCGGACCGGGGCCGTCCGTGTGACGATCGATCATGACGGCTTGCCGGAGTCCTTTCGGGTGGAGAACGACTGGGACCGGCGGATCGAGCCGGACTCGTTCGGTGTCGCGGTCATGGACGCCTTCCACGCCGCTATCGGTGACCGGATGCAGAAGTGGTCCCAGGTCCTCACCGACGATGGCTGGCGCGACTGTGCGGACCGGCTCAGGCAAGGCCAGCCGACCGGACGGATACCGGCCGCCTTCCGCAAGCCTGCGCCAGTAGAGCGACCTCGTCCGGTCGGTGTTGTCGCCGAGGACGTGTTCAAGGCCTTCGACGGCGTGACGGCCGTTGCCAAGACACCGGAGAACACCACAGCGAGCGGCTCCGACCTGAGCGGAAAACTCACCATCACCCTGTCCAAGACTGGAATGACCGCGGTCACCGCGGATCAACGTTGGACGGCTGACCAAACCGCGGCTCGTCTGATGAACGCTCTCGGGCAAGCACTTCAGACGGCCAAACAAGAACTCCGTACGCAGCCGGCAGCGGCGGTCCCATCGGATGGCCTGGACGGTCTGCTCGCCGAAGTGATGACAATTCTTGGCGACCCGCGCCATCTTGCCGACTGAAGGGGGACCGGCATGGCACCGCCCACCGCCGAACAAGTGAAAGTCGCGACTGAGGCACTGCGAAAGGAGGCAGGTGTCTGGGACGAGGAGTCTGCGGAGATGACCAAGATCGCGGACAAGGCGGACGGCCTGCGACTCACCCGGATCGAGGCCGGTGTCTTCCAAGTCATCTTCGACGCCTACGGCCTGGCCATCGACCAGATCATCGCCCGTTCCCACGAAGGATCAGAACGGATGTCTGAAGTCGGAAGGACATTGCGCTCGGTCGCCGACACGTACGAGAGCGAAGAGACCGCGAAGGTCCACAAGCTGAAGAACATCTACTGAGGGGGCGACCGTGGAATTCAGCGAGGCTCAGTTCAACGAAGTGCTCGGAAAGATCAACAAGGGGATGACCGATCTCGCGGCCAAGATCGACGAGGTGCCCCGAGCCGCCCGCGCGGCGATGGATCACTGGTATGTCCCCGACTTCATGGGCGACGCGATCGAGTGGTGCGCGACGAAGATCTGCGAACTGGCCAAGTGGCTGCTCAACAAGATCAAAGAGGCACTCGTCGGAGTCGCCGCACCGATCTGCTTCTTCAACCGCGCCATTGACTGGCAGGACGTCCGCGGTCTCGCGAACGGTGTGACCGGCCAGCTCAAGCCGGAAGCGATGCCCGCGGTCACCAGCTGGACCGGCTCGGGAGCCACGGCGTACAAGGCCAGTATCAAGCCGCAGGGAGACGCCGCCGCGAAGATCGCTGCGATCGCCGACAAGGTCGCCCAGGCGTTGTTCTACTGCTCCGGTGCAGGGCTGTTGTTCTACCTCGCCATCGCGCTCATCTTGGCCAAGTTCATCGCCGCGATGGTGGTCGGGATCGCGGCCTTCAGCTCGGCTGTCTTCTCGTGGGCGGGCGCAGCGTTGGTCGTGGAAGAAGCTGGTGTGAACAGCGCAATGATCTGGAGCGCGATCGTCGCTCTGAGCGGTGTTCTGGTCGTTCAGGCCCAGCAGCTCACCATCGTGCATGGTGAGACGGTCGACAACAGTGCGTTCCCTCGTGGCCATTGGCCGGACCCGCTGTCGAGTACCTACGGCGATGCCACCGTCAAGGACGGCGACGCCGACTGGTCGCTGAACTCCTGACGGCTACGAAGAGGTGGGGGTGCGGTCGAGGTCGGGTTCGAGGTAGATCAGGCGGGCGGAGGGGACCTTGGTGCGCACGCGCAGCTCGGCGTCGTCGATGGCCTGGGCCACTTCCTCGGTGGACAGGCCGGGGCTCAACGCGATCTTGGCGGCCACCAGGAGCTCTTCGGGGCCGAGGTACTGCGTGCGGATGTGGATGACGCGTTCGACGCGGCCGGCGGCGAGTTCGTCGACGATGGTGTCCAGTTCGGTGGGGGTGGCGCCTTCGCCGATGAGGAGGCTCTTCATCTCGACGATGAGGATCACGGCGATGATGCCGAGCAGCACGCCGATCATGATCGTGCCCACGCCGTCCCACACGGGGTCGCCGGTGACGACGGCGAGGCCGACGCCGATCAGGGCGAACATCAGACCCAGCAGGGCACCGGCGTCCTCAAGCAGGACAACGGGAAGCTCCGGGGTGCGGGACTGGCGGATGAACTGCCACCACGTCAGGCCGCCCTTCAGCGAACGGGACTCGCTGATGGCCGTCTTGAAGCTGTAGCTCTCCAGGCCGATCGCGACCACCAGGATCAGCACCGCCACGATCGGCGACTCCAGCGGCTCGGGCGCCTCGACCTTGTGGATGCCCTCGTACAGCGCGAAGACCGACCCGAGGGTGAACAGCATCAGGGCCACGACGAACGAGTAGAAGTACCGGTCCCGCCCGTAGCCGAACGGGTGGTCACGGTCCGCCGCCCGCTGGGAGGTCCGCTGGCCCAGCAGGAGCAGGCCCTGGTTGGAGGTGTCCGCCACCGAGTGCACCGACTCGGCCAGCATCGACGAGGACCCCGTCACGAGGAACCCGACGAACTTGGCTACCGCGATGCCCGCGTTCGCCAGCAGCGCCGCGATGATCGCGCGAGTCCCGCCACCTGCCGACACGTGCCCTCCCTGGAGTCCGGATTGTCCGGACGAACCCTAACCGCCCGCGGTGGCGCGGAAGACCTGGGCCCTCGCGCCGGGGACCGGGGTCACCCGCGCGTCGGGGTCGCACGCCGCCAGCCAGGCGGACTGGCCACGGCCGAGCTCGACCTTCTTGCCCTCAGCCTGGAGCACCACGCCGCCGGCGGTGCAGATCACGATCTGCGGCCCGCAGGAGGCCAGCAGGCCCTCGTGCGACTCGTCCGGCGCCCACTCCAGGCGGGACAGCTCGAACTCCAGCGCGTCCGTGGGGTACCGCCAATGCCCGGTGTCGACCGCGGTCCCGGACAGCACGGGCATGTCCGCGCAGGTGAAGTCCAGCACCCGCAACAACTCCGGCACATCCACGTGCTTCGGCGTCAACCCGCCGCGCAGGATGTTGTCCGAGTTCGCCAGGATCTCCACGGCCGTGCCGTGCAGGTAGGTGTGCAGGTTGCCGGCGGGCAGGAAGATCGCCTCGCCCGGCGCCAGCGCGACCCGGTTGAGCAGCAACGCGGCCAGCACACCCGCGTCGCCCTCGTGCGCCTCGCCCAGCTCGAGGATGGTCCGGCACTCCTGGTCGAACTCGCCATGCTCCTTCACGTGCAGCACGCACGCGTCCAGCATCTCCGGCAGCAACGTGTCCAACGCGGTCTGCGGCAACGTGATCCACGTCGTGAACAGCGCACGCAGGCCGTTCGAGTCAGGCTGCCCGGCCAGCAGGTCCGTGTACGCCTTCATCCCGGGCGTCTCCAGCTGCCGCAGCAGCCGCACGGTCCGGTGCGGGTCACGGAACCCGGCCAGCGCGTGGAACTCGGTCAGCGCGCAGACCAGCTCGGGCTTGGCGGTCGGGTCCGGGTAGTTGCGGTTCTTCGCGTCCCGCGGGATGCCCTGGGCCTCTTCCCGCTCGTAGCCCTCCTTGGCCTGCTCGGCCGAGGGGTGGGCCTGCAGGCTGAGCGCCTCGTCCGCGGCGAGGATCTTGAGCAGGAACGGCAGGCGGTTGCCCCACTGCGCGGCGCAGTCGGGGCCGAGCTGGCCGATCGGGTCGGCGTCGACGATCTCCAGCAGCGAGCGGTCGCCCACGTGCGACGGGTCACCGGGGTGCGCTCCCATCCACAGCTCCGCTTCCGGGTGCGGTGCCGGCACCGGCCGCCCCAGCAACTCGGCGATGGTCGTGCGCGACCCCCATGCATAGGGCCGCACAGCGTTGCGCAGCAACTCCACTCGTTCCCACTCCTCTAGTCGGGCGCCGCCCCGAGGGGCACCCCTGGTGCGCCACCCTGGCGCTCACACCCCGGCCGGGGCGTACCGTCCTGACCCGCCGATCGTCCCGGCCGCCAGGCCGAGGTACAGCGCCGCGAGCTCGAAGCGCAGTGCCAGCACCGCGGCCCGGACGGGCTCGTCCGCGGTGACCTCCTCCGCGGGCACCAGCACGTCGGCGCCCGGCAGCGTGTCCGCGGCCATGTGCCGCGCCGCATCCGCGGCCGGTCCGGCACTGACCGCCAGCAGCTGCACCCTCAGCATGGCCGTGGGGTCACCCGCGAAATCATCAGGATCGTCGAAGATACCCTGACCCGAGGTCGCCCGGACGGCCGCCCGGTGCAGCACGAACCTGGTCTGGGCGTCGGCATATGAGCCCACATCACAGACGAACCCGGCATGCGCGGCCAGGACGTGCCGCGCGTGATGGGCCACGGCTGTGCCCGCCGGGTCCAGTCCCCACAGTAGCGGGACTCGATCACTCAGGCGCAGAGCCAGTGATTTGGCCGGGTTGACAAACGACTCGTGGGCGAGGTGGCTCTTCTCGGCCTCCTTGTCCAGCTCGTCGGCCAGCACGTCCAGGTCGGTGCGCAGGATGCCCAGCGTCTTGACCACGTACAGGCCCGCGGCCAGTGCCCGCGGGAACGCGAACCCGGGCGGCACGGGCACCCGGGGTTCGAGCAGGTGGGCGCGCCCGGCGCCGGCGGCGGCCACCGGGCCGTCGGGCGGGGCTGTGAGCACGGTGGTGGCGCCGCGGCGGGTCGCCAGCCCGATCGACTCGGCCAGCTCGTGGTCCCCGGGGTCCTCCGTGTGGGTGATCACCACATCGAGGGCGCCCACCCAGGCCGGGACCTGTTCGGCGAGCACGATCGGGATCGGGCAGGACGGCCCGACCAGGGCGACCAGCAGGTCGGCGATGGACCGGCCGTGCCCCGGCCGGGTGACCAGGATCAGCGCTCGCGGCCGGAAGTCCCGCAGGGTCTCGGCGACACCGCGTTCCTCGGCCGCCTCGACCACCGAGCGTGCCTGGGCACCGGCCAGCGCGGCGGCCCGCAGCAGGCCGTCGGTGTCCGCCTCGGTCAGCCTGGCCGGGTCGTCCAGCAGGGTGTCGTCGGGCATCGGGACGTCACTCGCCCGCGGTGGTGGGCTCTGTCGCCTCGTCGAGCAGCAGCACGGGGATGCCGTCGGTCACCGGGTACTGGCGGCCGCACGACGTGCACGTGAGAACGTCCGCCGAGGGGTCATCCGGGGTGCCCGGCCGCAACGCCGCGTGGTCGTCCGACGGGCAGGCCAGGATGTCCAGCAACTTCTGGTCGAGTTGAACAGCCACGCTATCCCTCCCTTGTCCTGTCCAGCTTGCCTCAATCCCGCACGAGTGCGAGCACCTCATCGCGCAGAGCGGACACCGCGTCCGCGTCCTGTGCCTCGACGTTCAGGCGCAGCAGCGGCTCGGTGTTCGACGGGCGCAGGTTGAACCAGGCACCACCCGGCAGCTCGACGGTGAGACCGTCCAGCTCGTCGATGGTGACGCCATCGCGGGAACCGAACGCGTCCTTGACCGCGGCCATGCGTCCGCGCTGGTCGTCCACGGTGGAGTTGATCTCCCCGGACGCGGCATAGCGGGCATATTCACGGGTCAGCTCGGACAGGGGGCCGTCCTGCTCGCCCAACGCGGCGAGCACGTGCAGCGCGGCCAGCATGCCGGTGTCGGCGCGCCAGAAGTCGCGGAAGTAGTAGTGCGCGGAGTGCTCGCCGCCGAAGATCGCGCCGGTCCTGGCCATCTCCTGCTTGATGAACGAGTGGCCCACGCGGGTGCGCACCGGGACACCGCCGTGCTCGGCGACGATCTCCGGCACGCCCTTGGAGGTGATCAGGTTGTAGATGATCGTGGCGCCCGGCTCCTTGGCCAGCTCACGGGTGGCGACCAGGGCGGTGATCGCGCTCGGCGAGACCGGCTCGCCGCGCTCGTCGACCACGAAGCAGCGGTCGGCGTCGCCGTCGAACGCGACGCCCGCGTCCGCGCCGACCTCGCGCACCTTGGCCTGCAGGTCGACGATGTTGTCCGGGTTGAGCGGGTTAGCCTCGTGGTTCGGGAAGCTGCCGTCCAGCTCGAAGTACATCGGGACGATCTCGATCGGCAGGCCCTCGAACACCTCGGGGACCGTGTAGCCGCCCATGCCGTTGCCCGCGTCCACGACGATCTTGAGCGGGCGGATGTTCTTCAGGTCGACCAGCCGGTTGAGGTAGGCGGCGTACGCGGAGAGCATGTTGCGCTCGTCGACCGCGCCGTGTGTGGCGCCCGACTCGGGGAAGCCCTGCTCCACATCCCGCTGGATGTCGGCCAGGCCGCTGTCCTGCCCCACCGGGGCGGCGCCCGCACGGCAGAGCTTGATCCCGTTGTAGGCGGCCGGGTTGTGGCTCGCGGTGAACATCGCGCCGGGCAGGTTCAGCTCGCCCGAGGCGAAGTAGAGCATGTCGGTGCTGGCCAGGCCGATGGACACGACGTCGACGCCCTCCCGGGTGACGCCCTCGGCGAACGCGCCGGCCAGGCCGGGGGACGAGTCACGCATGTCGTGGCCCACGACGATCGCCGGGCCGCCGACCAGCCGGGCGAACGCGGCGCCCACTTCACGGACAAGGTCGCTGTCGAGCTGCTCGCCCACCAGGCCGCGGATGTCGTACGCCTTGAAGACAGCGGACAGGTCACGCACAGGACTCTCCCGGGGTCGCCATGAACTTCGCGGGTGAGCCTATTCGACGGTCTACTCGACGACGGGATCGGGCAGCACCCTGAGGTGACCCCGGCGGCCGTTCGCGCTGGACGGGTCGGGTGTCTCCACCGGCCGGTCCGGGCGGCCCGCCTCGCGCACGGCCTCGGCCAGCGCTGTCAGGTCGTCGTGGCTGGGCTCGGGGGCCGCGAACTCGCCGTCCGCCCGCACGACCTCCCAGCCCTTCGGCGCGGTGAGCCGCAACGCGTGCTGCTCGCAGAGGTCGTAGCTGTGCGGTTCGGAGTAGGTGGCCAGCGGGCCGACGACCGCGGTCGAGTCGGCGTAGGCGTAGGTCAGCGTCGCGACGGCCGGATTGACGCACCCGGTCCGTGAACAACGCCGAACGTTCCGCACGAACGTGGACGATAGCGCGTTTCCGTTCGCCGGGCAGGCAGGCACACCGGCGACACGCCCCCCAGTACCCTGTTCGTCCTAGTGTCTTTGTTCTGCAGGGAGGTCTGAGTGGTCATGCCACGCCGTGCGCGCCGCCGGGGCGGTCGCGGCCGGGACCGGCATGGCCGCGGGCTGCGCGGCCCCCTGATCCCCATGTCGCTGCCTGCCGCGTCGACCCGGGCCGAACGGTTCGACGCGCTCGTGCTGGAGGCGCTGGAGCCGATTGAGGCCCGTTGGCGCACCGAGCTGACCAAGCTGGACGTGGCGGTCGACGACGTGCCCGAGATCGAGTCCCGCACCCCCGGAGCACCGCCCCCCGACGGCGTGCTCGCCGACGGCGGCGTCCCGCTGGCCCGGCTGGTGCCCGCCGGCATGGACCGCCGCGGCAACCCCACCTCCGCGCGGATCGTGCTCTACCGGCGGCCGCTGGAGGCGCGCGCCAAGGACAGCGTGGATCTCGCCGACCTCGTGCATGACGTTCTGGTGGAACAGATCGCGAACTACCTCGGCGTGGACCCGGACGCCATCGAGGGCAGCGCCTGAGTGGTCTACGTCACCCGGCGCCGACCGGGGATGGCGGTCATCAGCGTGAACAGCAGGATCGCGCCCTGGATCAGAAGCAGGAACGCCCGCAGCGTCGAGGAGTACTCGACGCGGACGTCCGCGGCGCGAGCGGGGACGGCGACGCCGACGAGGTTGCCCCAGGCGCGGACGACGGCCACCTGTTTGTTGTTGATCTGAGCGCGCCAGCCGGGTTCCTCGGCGGCGGCGATCACCAGGAGCCGTCCGTCGCTGCCGTCGGAGACGCGCAGGGCGATGTCGGGCAGCTGAGCGTCGACGGGGACGACACCGCCGGTGCCCAGGACGGTGGGCGGGGCGCCGCCGGTGACGGCGAGTTTGGCCTGTTCGGGAGCGAGCAGGACGGCGATCCCGGCGGCCGGTTGCAGGCGCAGGATGGGGCGACCGTCCGAAGTGGACGCTGCTGGGGAGACGAGGTCCCCTGCGGCGGCCTGCAACGCCGCCGAGGTTTGCCGGTCCGGCATGACGACGAAGACGACGCCTGCCGCGGCGGCCGAGGCGACGGCTTCTTTTGGTGAGGTGGAGCGGAGTTCGGTGTCCCAGAGTTGCAGCCTCGCGGCCGCCGACGCCACCGGAGCAAGATCATCGTCCCCGTACGCGGGCATGCGACCGGCGGCCATTCGCGCGGGTTCGTCGCCACGGGACAGGATCAGCACCGCCCGCCCGGTCGTCGCGATCTCATGCGTCGGCGACGAGGCCAGCTGAACCCCAGTACCCGAGGTCAACGGCCCGGCACGGAAGTAGAACGCGCCAACAGCCAGCACGGCGAGCCCGAAAGCCCCGGCAACGGCCAGCCGCAAGGGAAAACCGGTCCCGCACACCCCAGCCAGCGCCCACAGCAGCCCCCACCCGACGACGATCAGCGGCGTCCCCAGCCACCCATGCTGGTCGGGTCCGCCGGCCACCGGCGAAGCCGTGAGAAAACGCACCACAGCCACCCCGGCGAGCCCCAGGAAGGCCAACCCGAGCCCAGGCAGAGCCCCTCGCCGAGGCCGCCACACCACCCCAACGACCACCCCAGCAACAACGACGAGCCCCAGCCACACCCAAGGCCCCAACGGACTCTCGGGCACCCAAGCCCCGACGCCCTGCAACACCACGCCTGGGTGCTGCAACACGACAGCAGGCCATGGCAGCAGCAACCCCAACGGCAGCAACACGATCAGGAACAGCGCCACCGCCCGCCGACGCCCATCCCCTCGTTGCCCGCCAACGGCCACGAACCCGCCCAGCGCGCACATCAGCACGATGATGTGCGCCAACGGAGAGAACGCCCCTAGCACCGCTAGCCCCAGCGAAGACCCTGCGGCCAAAGACAACCACGACCGCGTGGCCCGAGTCAGCACGGACACCACACCGGCCACCACAGGCGGCAACAGGATGTGCACCACGACGGCGTCGAGCCGGCCTTCAGCCACCGCAACGAAAGCCGGCGGCAGCAACGCGTACGCCCCGGCGATCAACGCCCGCGCACCTCGCCGCACCGGCAGCCGCCGGGTCGCCAGGTACGCGCCGAGTCCCGCGAGAGGCATGTCCAGCAACGTCAGCAGCCCGGCCTTGCCGCCGAGAAGCCCAAGCACCGCAAGGGCGGCAGGCGCGGGCGACGCCGTTCCCCCGTCGACGGGATGCCAGGCGGCGATGTACTCGGCCCAGGGATCGGCCACCGGCAGCAACCGCCCGCCGACCACGTCGAGACCCAGCCGCTGCCAGTTGACCGCGAACGCGACCACCAGCAACGCCAGGACCAGCAACAACGGCGGCGCGAGCAGGATCTGCCGGAGCACCCGTCCGCGATCCACCGCAACCAGCAGGAGATCGGGCGCGGGCGCCGGGCTCCCGTCCCGTGGCACCGGCGAAGGCCGCGGCCGGGGCGAGGGGCGACGACCGGACGGCCTCGGCACCGGCACGGCCACCGCGCTCGGCGGCCGGCGAAGACCTGCCGACCTGCGCGGCCCTGACCGCCGTAGCGCACCGGCGGGCAACGCGTCCGGGCCAACCGGCCGGGGGCCTTCCTCCGGCGGCACCCAGACCGCCTCAGGCCCCTCTGGCAAGCGTCCCAGCGCCGCGTCCGCCTCGACGCGGCGGCGGACCAGCTGGCTCATCCCGGCGCGGATCATGTTCCGCAACCGCGTGGTCCGGCTGGTGAACAGCCCGCGCACGTTCCCGCGCTGCCCTGAGCGGGCCGAACGCGCCCGCAGCAGGCCAAGGCGCCCGCCGAGCATCCGGCCGAGCGCCACGAGCTCGCCGCGGGCCGCGGAAAGCCGGCGCAGCAGCGTGAAACCCAGGGCTCGCAGCAAACACAGCAAAGCCAGCCGGGGAATGCCGACGGCGAAAGAGAAAAACGAACAGTTCACCAGGAAGGTGCGTATCCCATGCGATCTCGCGGCGGCGTCCGCCGAAGATGATCTCGAACCGCGGGACAACGCGCGGGCATGGCGAATTCGGGCCGCCGGGACGCACAATGCGACCGCCCCGGTCCGGTTGGCCCGCCAGCCGAAGTCGATATCGTCGAAAACCAGCGGCAGTGCTGGATCGAAACCGTCCAACTGGTTCCACAAATCGCGCCGGACGAGCATCCCGGCCGACGAGACCGCGAGCACCTCGCTGCTCTGCTCGATCTGGTTGGCCCGGACCAGTTCACCCGACCCGATGCCGGTCTGCCGGTGCCCGGAGGCGTCGGTGGACAGCCCGGCCTCGACGATCAGCCGCGGATCTTCCCAGTCCAGCGCCACTGGGCCGAGCACCCCGGCCGACGGCGACAGCTCCGCCGCGGTCAGCAATGTGCCCAGGCAGTCCGGTTCGGGCGCACAGTCGTCGTGCAGCAGCCAGACCCAGCCGCCCGGATCGCCCCACCGCTCGACGCCGTAGTCCACCGCCGCGGCAACTGCTTGCCCGAAACCGGTTTCAGGATCCAGCGTGAGCACGCCGTCGATCACGTCGGCACTCGAAGCGAGGATGCGCGCGGTGTCGTCGGACGATCCGGTGTCCACGGCCACCACGTGCCGGGGCTTCGGTGTGCTGCGGCGCAACGCGGACAGCGCCAGCCGCAGCCACTCCTGTCCGTTGTGGCAGACCAGAATCGCGAGAACGGGCACGGTCCGGAGCACCGGCGGTGCCTGGAACGCCCCGCGCGCGGCCACCCGATCACCTCCGTACAGTTCCTACCGGCGAGTAGACACCGTACGAGACGCCCTGGGCGTTACACCCCCGGGTGATACCTAGATCGCGCGTTTCTTCAGCTTGCGGCGCTCCCGTTCGGACAGCCCGCCCCAGATGCCGAAGCGCTCGTCGTGCCCCAGGGCGTACTCGAGGCACTCGGACCGCACCTCGCACCCTTGGCAGATGCGCTTGGCCTCCCGGGTGGAGCCGCCCTTCTCCGGGAAGAACGCCTCGGGATCGGTCTGCGCGCAGAGCGCGCGTTCCTGCCATTCCTGCTCGTCGTCAGCCGTGTCGAAGAGATGTACCAGGACGCCCAGATCCTCGGTGGGCGCGTCCCCCCACTCCACGACTCGGTCCCCTTCGTCAGCCATCATGTCCGTCCACCTCCCCGCCTTCCGCACTCCCCGGTTGGCGGACACCATTCGCCCTCCCATTCGGCGAATGACATCTCTGTGATTACACCCGTGTAGTCCCAGCGGGTCAAGCGAAAGACCCACCCGGGTGACAGTGTTTGGCCAGGAAAGGCCACATCTTTGACCGATCGGGTGATGATTCTCAGGTTCGTCTCAGATTGGGGTGGATCACACCAGCCTCACAGGGCATTGACAGACTGGTCCCGTGCGGACACAACATGTGCGGCCCAGCCCGGTGTTCCTCGGCCTGCTCGCGGCCACGGTCCTCGGCGGCGCGCTGGCCGTCCTGGAGAACGAATTCGCCTACACCACAGGCGTTGTGCTCATCGTCATCGGCGGCTGGGCGGTGTCGCTGTGCCTGCACGAGTTCGGCCACGCGATCGTCGCCTACAAGGGCGGCGACTGGTCGGTGCGGTCCAAGGGCTACCTGAACCTGGACATCCGCCGCTACACCGACCCGGTCTTCAGCATCCTGCTGCCGATCCTGTTCGTGCTCATCGGCGGCATCCCGCTGCCCGGCGGCGCGGTCTGGATCAACCACCACGCGCTGCGCACCAAACGCGTCGAGTCACTGGTGTCGCTGGCCGGGCCGTTCAGCAACCTGGCGCTGGGGTTGTTGCTGGCGGTGTCGGTGAACGTGTTCTTCGACGGGCCCTCGACGTCGTCGTTCGTGGTCGACCCGCTGCCGGCCGCACTGTCCTATTTGGCCTTGCTGCAGATCATGGCGTTCGTGCTGAACATCCTGCCGGTGCCGGGGCTGGACGGCTGGGGCGCGATCGAGCCGTGGCTGTCCTACAAGGCGCAGGCGTTCGGCGCCAAGGCCAGGCCGTGGGCGCCGCTGATCCTGTTCGCCGTGCTGATCGGGCTCAAGCCGGTCGGCCAGGCGTTCTTCTCGCTGATCTCGTCAGTGTTCAACGCGATCGGCGGGTCCAGCAACGCCGCCGCCTGGGGCGACTTCATCTTCCGGTTCTGGGAACGTTTCTGACCAGCTGGCCAGCAGCGCCAGCTTGTCGGCGGACTCCGACCCGGGACGCGGCACGTACATCACGAGCATCAGGTCCTTCTCACCGGCCAGCGGGAAGGACTCGAAGGCGAAGTCCATCCGGCCGACCAACGGGTGGCTGACCACCTTGGGGCCGAACGACTTCTCCTTGACGTCATGGCGGGCCCACAACTCCCGGAACCGCTGGCTGCGCATGGACAGCTCGCCGACCAGGGCGGCCAGCTTGGCGTCCTCCGGGTCACGCGCGGCGACATAACGAAGTACCGCAACGGTGTCCGCGGCCGCGCACTCCCACTCCGGGTGCAGCTCGTCCGCCTGCGGGTCAAGGAAGATCCGGCGCGGCATGTTCAGATGCAGGTCGTCCTCGGAGAACCGGTAGAGCACGTCCGCGAGCCGGTTCCACGCGAGGACATCCAGACGAGGGCCGAGCACGAACGCGGGAATCCGGTCGACCTGGTCGAGAATCGCGAGGATCGGCTCGCGAAGTTTTTTGGCCCCGCGCGGCGACGGGCGCGCGCGCCGCGTGGGGCGCACCAGGGTACGCAGGTGCTCGGACTCGATGTCGTTGAGGGACAGAGCTCCGGCGATGGCGTCGAGCACCGAGTCGGAAACGTTCGGGCTGCGCCCCTGCTCAAGACGCGTGTAGTACTCGACGCTCACCCCAGCGAGCCGCGCGAGCTCATCCCGCCGCAGCCCGGGAACCCGCCGCCGTTCCCCACGTGGAAGACCCTTTTCCTCAGGGCTGATCCTCGCCCGCCGCGTCCGCAGAAACTCCCCCAGCTCGTTGCTCATACCCCAAGTGTGCAGGGTGCGGCGGTGCTTAAGGTGGCCCTGCCAGAACCAGGTTGTGGGTGACCAGGCAAACCGGGGCCTCGTTCGGTGCGCGCGGCGGCGGCAGGTTGGTGCCATGACGAACTACGAGAACCTGGCGGGGCGGACGGCGGTTGTCACCGGTGCGGCAAGCGGGATCGGTGCGGCGACGGCTCGTGTGCTCGCGTCCAACGGCGCCCGCGTGGCGCTACTGGCCCGGCGGCTGGACCGGATCACGGAGCTGGCGGAGAAGATCAACGCGGACGGCGGTCAGGCGATCGCCGTGGCGGCGGACGTGACTTCGGACTCGTCGATCGCCGCTGCTGTCTCCGCGGTGCACGCGGCCTTCGGGCGGGTGGACCTGTTGGTCAACAACGCGGGGGTGATGCTGCCGCGGCCGGTCACCGAGGGGAACTTCGCGGAGTGGCAGCGGATGGTGGACACCAACTTCCTCGGACTGCTGCGGGTGACCCAGGCGTTCAACGACGACCTGACCGCCGACGGGCCGGCGGACCTGGTGAACATCTCCTCGGTCGGGGCGCACATGACTTTCCCCGAGTACGACGTGTACGTGGCGACCAAGGCCGCGGTGACCCACCTGTCCAACAACCTGCGGGCCACTTACGGGCCGTTGGGGGTTCGGGTGACGAACATCGAGCCGGGGATGGTGGCGACCGAGCTGGTTGATCACGTTCGGGAGGAGGGCAAGGCGTTCCTCGACGAGTACGTCGCCTCCATGCAGCCCATGAGCGCCGACGAACTTGCGGACATCGTGGCCTACACCACCAGCCGCCCACCCAACGTCAACCTCCGCCAAATCATGGCCCTCCCCACGAGCCAGTACTAGACCGCCCAGTACCGGCCATCCGCCGGGAACTAGACCGCCTAGTACCCCAAGGGCCGCTCGAAACTAGACCGTCCAGTACTGGCGCGAAGCTCGACAGCGGTGCGGGGACTCCACCTCGATCTCCGCACCCTGTCTCCTGCGCCCAGTCTCCCCACGCCATGTCTCCTACGCCCGGTCTCCCCACGCCATGTCTGCCACGCCCCGTTTCCCGACGCCACGGCCGGGCACCGGCGAGTTGCACGTCCTGGGCGCGTCGAGGTACAACGCGGGAAGGCACGCCATGTCTCCCGCGCCCGGCCTCCCCACGCCCGGTCTCCGCACCTCACGGCGGCGCGCGCTGACGGCCTCTGCACGCCCGATCTCCGAACTCCCCGGCTTCCACGCCAGCGGCCTGCGCGCTGCCCGGGCATCACTCCCCGGCCTCGCGTATCCCGGCCAGCTCCAGAGCCTGCTCTGCCCACGGAGGCTCGCCGAAGCCGTACCGTTCACCCCTCAGAACTGGACCGTCCAGTACCCATCGCGCTATCGGGTACTGGACGGTCTAGTACCAAACGCCGAGCCGGGTACGGGTACTGGACCGACCAGTACCCGCCTGTCCGCCGAGACTGGACCGTCCAGTACCCGGACCGCTTCACCCCCAGCCGGGCCGCTTCCCAGGGCCGGTCCATCTCCAGAGCCGGTCCATCTCCAGAGCCGGTCCATTCCCAGAGCCGGTGCAATCGCAGAGCCGATCCAATCGCAGAGCCGATCCAATCGCAGAGCCGATCCAATCGCAGGGCTGGTGCATTCCCAGGGTCGGTCCATTCAGGGCCGCTCCATTTCCCAGAGCCAGGCCGCCTTCCAGAGCCAGGCCCACACCCAACGGCACTGGACCGATCAGTACCCACGTTGGAACTGGACCGTCCAGTACCGCCATCGCTCAAGCGCCCCACCCATTGCCAACCAGTACTGGACCGCCTAGTACCACCCCACCCTCGGAACTGGACCGTCCAGTACCCAACCAGCCGGCCCCGCCCCTGACCCGAGTCGACGCCGGAGCGCATCCGACTCCCGGAACACCGCCACGCCCCAGCGAAGACAGAACCACCGAGGGCCAACTAACACCGCCACCTCCGCCGCCCCACCAACGACACATGCAAGGATCGGCGGAGTGAAGGTCGTTGTGGTGGTTGGCGGGGTCGGGGGTGCCCGGTTCCTGCTTGGCGTGAAGGCGTTGCTGGGTCTGCCGCCGATCGGGCCGGGTGAGTCCGAGCACGAGGTCACGGCGGTGGTGAACACCGGTGATGACCTGTGGATGCACGGGTTGCGGATCTGCCCGGACCTGGACACGTGCATGTACACCCTGGGCGGGGGGATCGATCCGGTTCGCGGTTGGGGTCTCAAGGATGAGACCTGGACCGTCAAGAACGAGCTGGCCGCGTATGGCGCGGACGGCGAGTGGTTCGGTCTGGGTGACCGCGATACGGCGACGCACTTGGTGCGGTCCCGGATGTTGCGGGCCGGGTATCCGCTGTCGGATGTCACCGCGGCGTTGTGTCACCGGTGGCAGCCGGGGGTGAAGTTGCTGCCGATGACCGACGACCGGGTCGAGACCCACGTCGTGGTCGACACGCCGGAGGGTGAGCGGAAGGCGATTCACTTCCAGGAGTGGTGGATCCGGTACAAGGCCGAGCTGCCCGCACATTCGATCGTGCCGGTGGGCGCCGAGGAGGCGAAGCCGGGGCCGGGTGTGCTGGACGCGATCGCGGGCGCCGACGTCATTCTGCTGGCGCCGTCCAACCCGGTTGTCTCGGTGGGGACTGTGCTTGCCGTGCCGGGGATGCGGGAGGCGATCCGGAAGACCGCCGCGCCGGTTGTCGGGCTTTCGCCGATCATCGGCGGGAAGGCCGTGCGGGGAATGGCGGATGCCTGCCTGTCCGCTATCGGGGTGGAGACGTCGGCCGCCGCGGTCGGCCAGTATTACGGTTCCCGGCAGTGTTCCGACGAGGGCGTGCTGGACGCCTGGCTCGTGCACACCGGTGAGTCCGCAGAGGTCCCGAACGTCGCGGTGCGCGCGGTTCCGTTGCTGATGACGGATGTCGGCGCGACCGCGGAGATGGCGCGTGCCGCGCTGGAAATGGCTGGTCTCACCCTATGAGCGACCACGCGAGCCAGGGCAAGGTCGAGATCCTGGCGGTGGCCGGGCTGCCCGAGTTCCGCCCCGGTGACGATCTCGCCGCGGCGATCGCGCAAGCGGCACCGTGGCTTCAGGACGGCGATGTGCTCGTGGTGACGAGCAAGATCGTGTCCAAAGTAGAGGGACGGTTGGTGACCGTGCCCGCCGACCCGGAGGCGCGCGACGCCGAACGCCGGCGGCTGGTCCTGGCCGAGGCCGTGCGGATCCTGGCCCGCAAGAACCGGACGCTGATCACCGAGAACAAGATCGGCCTGGTGCAGGCGGCGGCCGGGATCGATGCGTCCAATGTGGCCGGTGACGAGCTGGCCCTGCTGCCGGAGAACCCGGACGCCTCGGCCGCGGCGCTGAAAGCGGGCCTGGCAGCAAAACTCGGCGTGACGGTCGCGGTGATCATCACCGACACGATGGGCCGCACGTGGCGGATCGGCCAGACCGACATGGCCATCGGGTCGGCCGGGTTCCCGGTGCTGCACCGGTACGCGGGCCAGATCGACCGGCAGGGCAACGAGCTCGTGGTCACCGAGGTCGCCGTCGCCGACGAGATCGCCGGTGCGGCGGACCTGGTCAAAGGCAAGACCGGTGGCATGCCGGTGGCCGTCGTCCGTGGACTGTCGCGTGTAGACGACGGCTCGACCGCGGCGGATCTCGTGCGCCCGGCGGAAGAGGACCTGTTCCGGCTCGGCACCGACGAAGCGATCACGCAGGGCCGCCAGGAAGCCGTGCTGCTCCGGCGTTCCGTGCGGTTCTACAGCGACGAACCGGTGCCTGAGGGCGCGATCCGGCGAGCGGTGAGCGTCGCTTTGACAGCGCCCGCGCCGCACCACACCCGCCCGGTGCGGTTCGTGCACGTCCGCGAGCGCCGACAGGCCCTGCTGGATGCCATGCGGGCCAAGTGGCGTTCGGACCTGGCCGCCGACGGCTGGTCCGAGGAACGCATCGACAAGCGGGTTCGGCGCGGCGATTTGCTCTACGGCGCCAAGGAAATCGTGGTGCCGTTCCTGGTCAGGGAGGGCGCGCACACCTACTCGGACGCCTACCGCACCGAGGCCGAGCGCACGATGTTCACCATCGCCGGTGGCGCCGCGGTGCAGGGCCTGCTCGTCGCGTTGGCCGCCGAAGGCATCGGGTCATGCTGGGTGTCGTCCACCATCTTCTGCGCCGACGTGGTCCGGGAAGTCCTTGGCCTGCCGGAACAGTGGGAACCGCTGGGCGCCGTCGCGATCGGCTACCCAGCGGACTCCCCCCTGTCGCCCAGGCCGCCGAGGGACTATGGGGACGGCCTGGTCGAGCTCTGAGGGCGAGGCGCGACGGTCAGCCGCTGCTCCCCGCTGCTGCTGGCGATAATCCGGACGTCACCTGGTAGGTGCCGAACCGCAGGTCCGGCAACTGGAACCGGCCGGCGCCGTCGGTGACCGGCCGGGCCACGGTCTCGCCGGTCGTGATGTTGGTGACGGAGGTGTGCAGGCCAGGCATGCCTTCGCCGCCGTCCGGACGATGCTGGATCACCTCGACGTCCGCGAGGTACTCGAACTGCCTTGCCCGCCACCCCGCACGTCGCCCCCGACGACAGTAAAACCGCAGGTCGGCCAGGAGAAGGCGTCTCCCGTTGCCCATCCCGGCCGGGAAACGGGAATCGAGGGGAACCGACAGCGAACCGGCTGCGTCACAGCGGTGCTGACCCGAAGGGAGCATCGATGGCGGACGGACGTGGCGGTGGCTGGGGGAGCCGGTTCGGCGAGCCCGATGAGGAGTGCGCGGAGATCACCGTGCGGGTGGACGAGCACGGGGTGGTGTCCGATGTGGTCATTCCACGGGACTGGCGCGAGTCGGTGCCGCCCAGACAGCTCGGGCCGGCGATCCTGACCGCGGCCAACGAGGCGATCGCCCAGCGCGTGACCGAACAGGCCGCACAGTTCGACTTGGACGATCCGCGGCCGAACTTCGTGACGCGGGAGGCGCCTTCGGCCAACGGTGACCCGGACAGCCCGGTCGCCGAGAACCTCGTCAAAGAGGTCATGCAGCTGTTCGCCAACTATGACAGCGAGCTCGCGACCTACACCGCCCAGCTCAGGGCGTCCGCGAAGACGACCAGCCACGGCGAGAGCGGCGGCCAACGGGTCACCGTCGGGTTCGCCAACGGCCAGGTGTCCGCTGTGGACATCGACTCGACCTGGGCGGCGAACGCCCGGCACACCGAGATCCGCGCCGAGGTGCTCAGCGCTTTCCGTGCCGCCAGGCCGAAAACGCCCGCGGCGGCGGTGCCGTTGCCGCCGTCGATCGCCCGGCTGGCGGAACTGGCCAGTGACCCCCACGCGCTCAGCAGGCAGCTGGGCCTGTCCCGGTAGAACGAAAGGTCTTAGCAGCCATGGCTCCTCCCACCCACGGGGAAGTGACGGTCGCGTGCGACGCGTTGCGCTCGGACGCGAAGAAGTGGACCACCGCCTCCGACGAGATGTCGGCGGCCGCGGGCGCCGCGCAGAACCTGGTGCTCGGCCGCGACCAGTTCGGTTACGCCGCCGAGACGCACGGGCTGGTGACGTCCTACACGACGTTGCAGAACCGGATCGCGACCCTGCTCAAGGGCGCGGACACCGAGTTCGACAAGATCGCCGGGGCGCTCAAGACCGCCGCGGACACCTACGAGCGTGAGGACGCCGCCGGGGCCCACGCCATGAACCAGATCCAGGTGGGGAACTGACATGTCCGTGGACACTGCCTTCGAAGAGGCGCTGACGAAGGTCAGCGAGCTGGTCGAGAAGCTGCGCGGCGCGTGGGACGAGATCGTCAGCGGCGTCAACCACGTCCTGGGCATCCTGCCCGGGTTCCTGGAGGGGCCGGTCAAGTCGGCCTTCGACAAGTGCGCGAACAAGGTCTCCGAGGTGTTCTCCGAGATCCAGAAGCTGTTCACCGAGCGGGGTTCGGCCAGCGCGCTGCGCACCGCCGGGGACAGCTGGAACGAGCAGATCGGCCACCGCGCGAGCACCCAGGCCGGCCTGCTGGTCAAGGAGCAGCTGGAGACCGACAACGAGTGGACCGGCGACGCGGCCGACCGCTACGGCGAGGCCGTGACCGCGCAGAACAAGGCGCTGGCACAGATCAAGACGATCACCGAGACCCTGCAGACCACGCTGAACGAGATCGCCAGCGCGCTCAAGGTGTTCTGGGTCGGCATCGCGATCGCGTTCGGCACCTACGTGGCCCTGATGATCGGCTGCATCGTCGGCGCGGCCACCGTGGTCGCCACGGTCCCATCCCTGCTCGCCGCGCTCGGGTTCTCCGTGGCCTTCCTCGCCTCGGTCGCTACGCTGTCCAACAACTTCGCCAACACATTGGACGAGAAGAAGGCGAAGCTGGACCAGCAGGCCACTATGGACGGCCAGTTCGCGAACGGCCAGTGGCCGTCGGCGGTCACCGACAAGATGGCCGACGCCAGTGTGAAGGACGGCGACAAGAGTGACTGGACTCCCAAATAGCGGTTACTCCCGGCAGCCGCGCCAGGCGGAACTGGTGCGGCTGCGGGCTTTCTGCGTGCTCAACGCGGTGTTGTTCCTCATCGTCGCCGTGGTGCTCGCGTTCCTGCGGCTGCTGATCGATGAGCCGCTCGCGGGTTTGCTTTACCCGCAGGAGATCCTGTGCGCGGTCGTGCTGATCGTGCAGGCCTCGTCGTTGCTGCGGCTGCGTTCGGCGATCGGGATCGACCCCGCCGGGCAAGGGCGTGCCGTCATCACTGGCCGCAATGTGGGCGCGATCTCGTTGGTACTGACCGGTCTGGTGCTGGTCACCGGGATCGTCGTGGTCCTCCTTCCCGCTGACGTTTCGAAGTTCCCCACTGGCGCCGCGACTGTGGTGGCGATCGTCTTCTCGCTCTACGCGTACGCCGGGACGACGAAGGTCCGGCGGCCCTGAGTACGTTGTCCCCGTGAGCTTGCACGAGAACGCCACCGCCCTGCTGACCGACTGGCGCCCGCTCGACCCCGGCCAGGAGTCGCTGCGCCAGGCCTACCTGGGTTTCCTCGCCGCGCGGGAGGACTCCTGTTTCCGGGAGTGCGCGGCCGGACACATCACCGCGTCCTCGATCGTGTTCGACGCGTCCGGCGAGCACGTGCTGCTGACCCTGCACCCGCGGGTCGGCAAGTGGCTGCAGCTGGGCGGGCACTGTGAGCCGTCCGACCCGGGCGTGGTCGAGGCGGCCTTCCGCGAGGCGACCGAGGAGTCCGGGATCGAGGGCCTGAAGATCGATCCGACCCCGATCCACCTGGACGTGCACCCGATCACCTGCTCGCTGGGCGTGCCGACCAGGCATTTCGACGTCCGGTTCGCGGTGCACGCGCCGACCGGGGCCCAGCCGGTGCGCAGCGAGGAGTCGGACGACCTGCGCTGGTGGCCGGTGAACGGGCTGCCCGAGGGTTCGGAGGACCTGATGCCGATGATCCTGGCGGCTCACATCGCCCGGTAGTCGCGCGGGCTGAACCTGGGGCCGAAGCGGGGCCGTTGCACGCCCGCGGCCTCGAGGTAGCGCACGGCGCGCTGGCGTTGCGGTGAATAGGGTTTGAGCACCTCGAACATGCCCGCGTCGTCGAGTTTGCGGCCGAGCAGGGCGTAACCGACCACCGACGGGATGTGGAAGTCGCCGAAGCTGACCGCGTCCGGGTCGCCCCAGGCGCGTTGCGCGACCTCCGCGGCGGTCCAGACGCCGATCCCGGGGACCTTGCGCAGGAACTCGCGGCCTTCGACGCCCTTCATCTCGACCGTGCGCTCCAGGCGGCCGGCGACCTGCGCGGCGGCGATGATCGCGCGGCGGCGGGCGCTGTCGACGCCCGCTTTGTGCCAGTCCCAGTCGTTGATCGACAGGAAGGCTTTGGGGCTGGGCGGCACACGCAACCGCATCGGGCCGGGTGCGGGCGTGCCGAACCACCGGCACAGCTCCCGCCAGGACCGGCGGGCCTCGATCCCGGTGACCTTCTGTTCCAGGATCGCGGGCACGAGCACGTCCCACACGCGTCCGCTCGCGCCCAGCCGCAGGCCCGGCATACGGCGGCGGACCTCCGCGATGAGGTCGTGGTGGGCGACGAACCCCTCGTCGTCATCGTCGGCGCCGAGCAGCGCGGGCACGCCGTCCAGCAGGAAATCCGCGCCTTCGCCCCACGCTTCGGCGTGCACCTCGTCGGACTTGCGGGTCAGGTGCAGGGTGCCGGGGCCGGCCGGTGTGTTGCCGGTCATCCAGACCGAGCCGTCGGCGCCGTACTGAAAGGCGGGATCACCCGCTCCCCGGCGCAGCGGGGCGAGCACGGACACCATGTCCAGCAGGTAGCCGGGGGTCCATACGCGGGTGAGCACACCCGAACTCTAGTTGGTGCGTTTGGCCCATCTGGGCGACGTTAGAGTGGCGCGGTGGATCTGCATGTGGTCGTGCCCGCCGGTGGCAGTGGGACCCGGTTGTGGCCGCTCTCCCGCGCGACGAACCCGAAGTTCCTGCACCCGCTGACCGGCACCGACCGGTCCCTGCTGCAGGCCACCTACGACCGGCTGGTGCCGCTGGTGTCGCCCGACCGGGTGCACATCGTCACCGGCACCGCGCACGCCGCTGCGGTCGCCCGCCAGCTGCCCGAACTGCCGGACGTCAACATCCTGGTGGAGCCGCTGCCGCGGGACTCGTGCGCCGCGATCGCGCTGGCCGCCGCCGTGATCCACCAGCGCAGCGGCGGCGCGGTGATGGCCTCCTTCGCCGCCGACCACCTGATCGCCGACATCCCGGCGTTCTCCGCGACCGTGCTCGAGGCGGTCCGCGGCGCCGAAGATGGCAAGTTGATGACGATCGGCATCGCGCCAACGCGGCCGGAGACCGGCTACGGGTACCTGCAGTGCTCGGCGACCGCTTCGCTCGGCGTGCAGCAGCAGGTGCTGGAGTTCAAGGAGAAGCCGTCGCTGGAGGTCGCGACGGAGTACGTCTCTTCGGGGCGGTACCTGTGGAACGCCAGCATGTTCGTCTGGCGGACCGACGTTTTCCTGCGCGAGCTGGAGCAGCGCCGCCCGGACGTGTACGCGCCGGTCGCGAAGATCGCCTCGTTGTGGGACACCGACCGCCGGGACTCGGTGGTGGGCGAGTTGTGGCCGTCGATCCCGAAGGTCGCCGTTGAATACGCGGTGATGGAACCGGCCGCCGAAGAGGGTCTGGTCGCCACCGTTCCGGGTGACTTCGGCTGGAGCGACATCGGCGACTTCGAGACGCTCGGTGAGCTGCTCGCCACTTCCGTGGACGGCACCCGCGTGGTGTCCTCGCCCGACGCCGGCAAGGTCGTGTCGGTCGACTCATCCGATCTGGTGGTTCTGCCCGCAGGCGGCCGTCTCGTGGCCACGCTCGGTGTGCGGGACCTGATCGTCGTCGACACCCCGGACGCTGTGCTTGTCTGCAACCGGTCCAGGGCGCAGGACATCAAACGGCTCACCGAGATACTCCGTGACCGCGGCGAGACCACGTACGTCTAAGATCAACATACGGATTTCAGTTCTTCCCTGACGACAGCGGCCTCAAGGGAATACTCTGGTGGTAACACAACAGCCGGTGGCGGTGCCGGCTTGAGGCGACGCGGGAGAGGCCAAAGCATGGATCCCCGGGAGCGAGCCGACGCTGCGCTGGCCCGTGCTCGTGCACGCGGCGCCTTCGTGGTGACCCCAGAGGACGCCATATCGCCCATGGACGCGGCGAGCACACTGCAGATCCCCCGGATCGTGGTGTCGTCGCTGGACCAGCAGCAGGGCAACGAGAACGAGCAGACCATGGTGGTGCAGCACCCCCTGGCCCAGAGCCAGCCCACCCAGTCCCAGCCCTCCCCCCGCCCACCCCACCAGCAGTACGCCCCACCCCAGCAACACCACCACCAGCAACACCCCAGCCCCCTCCCCCGGCAGGCCGCGCCGCCGGACCAGGAGCAACCGGAGGGCATGGTCCCCACGGTCCAGCAACCCCCCAAACCTCGGCGGACGATGTCCGAGCGGCTCGACGGGACGCTCTGAGCCGAGGCTCATGCACGGCACGCTTAACCGTGCGTTTCCGGTATTTCCGACGGTGTTTTCGGCCGCCTGGTTCGGTTGTGCGGAGGGTGGCTCGTTTGAGGCTGCACGTCGTTCGGCCAATCGCGCAGGGATAACGCCGGTAGTTCCCGGCCCGGCTGTGATAGCCGTGGGCCTTCCGGTCCTGAATCTGCGGTTTGCCGCATAAGAGTCTGTGTGCCGCCTCTGGTCGCCACGGTGGCGGTGGCCATCTCCGGCTGTTGGGGGCCAGGAGTCCGTGGGTGGCCCGCTTCCGGAATCGGTGGTAGCCCGCCCCACCCCGGGTCTTTGGCCGACCGCCTCGGAGCCTGTGGGTACGCCGCCTTCAGGATTCGGCCGCCTCCTGCGCCGAATTTGCGGTCGCGGCCTCGATCTGTGGTCGGCCGCCCGAGAGACTGGGGTTGGCCGCCTCCGAACTGGTGGTGGCCGCCTCCCACCTCAAATCTGCTGCAGCGGCTCTGAGTCTGTGGTCAGCCGCCCTGGAATCTGTGGTGGGCGCCTCTGGAATCGGTGGTGATCGCGCCTCCGGTTCCCAAACGGTGATAGCCCACCGGTTCCCGGGTGGACGCCGTGAAGCCACCACCCCAAGTCGGTGGCCGCTCCAGGTCCTCAAATCTGCGGTAGCGGCCTCCGGCCCCCGGAATCCAGCCTAGACCGCGCTTTCAAGCCAAACCCACCTCCGAGCCCAATCTGTGGACAACCATCCCACCTGTGGACAAACCCATCCCAATAGCCCTCACCGGCCCAAAAATGTCAGTCCCCACCACTACGCTGGAATTCGGGGGCCGGAGGCATACGCCGATCCGGCGACGGAGCCGTCCGCGAACTTTCAAGCCAACGCGACCAGCGATTGAAGGCCGGAAACCAGGCCGGAAGTGTCCGGCACATTCAGCGGCCCGGGGTGTCCGGGCGTTGCTGGACGGACCGGGATGCCGGGCGGAAGGAGTGGCCGACTTTCCTGGTGGGACAAGGCATCCATGGCGGTCAGGCCAGGGTTCGGGTGCGGGGTTGTGTAGAACCGGACTAGGCGGGCGAGGGCGGCTTGGCATTCGGCTTCGCCCTCGTCGGGGGCGCGGGGCGCGGGGCGCGGGGCGCGGGGCGCGGGGCGCGGGGCGCGGGGCGCGGGCAAAGGTTTCAGGGCCAGGCGGTAGCGGTCAAGGCCCGCGGGTTCGATCGGGTGTTGATCGAGGAGGGTTTTCGGCGGTGTCTTGGTCGGTGTTGAGGAGGGCGGCGGCCGTGTCGATGGTGATGTCCGGGCTGTCGGCCAGCGACACGAGGCGGAAGGCGCGCGCCTGGTCGTATGACAGCTCGGCCAGCGCGGACTGGTAAGGACGTTTCAGCTCAACGCATTCGGTTGGTTGCGGGTGCTCACGGTCGAGTTCGCGGATGCGTTTCTCCACGGCGGCGAGTGTCCAGTTCGGACGCGCGGCGAGCGGCTGGCCAACGCGCAGATGATCTGCGGCAGCCCGTCGCTGCGGGCCACCATCCGTTCGCGGCCTCCGGTTCGCCCGCATCCGCGCGGAGCCAATGACTCTGGAGAATGTGCCTCGGCCGGGCGCAATGGTTCCAGCTTCCCCCATTGCGCGGAAGGCACCCCCAACAGCCGCTGCCGCGAAGTGATCACCGCCGCGCCAGCGGACCCGGGCAGCCGCCGGTCGGCAGGGGCAGGTTCAGCACCGGCACGCCGTCCTCGCCGCGCACCGGCTTGAAGTCGGCGATGAACGCCTCGAATTAGAAGCTGGTGTTCAGGAACATGGTCGGCACAGCGGCGTCGAGGAAGTGCTTGTCCGCAACGGGAACGTGCGGCAACGTGGACCAGACCACATGCTCGACCCCGGCGCGCTTGGCGTGTGCTTCTCACGCCTCGGGAGAGAAGCGCGCGGCGACAACGTAAGCGCCGTCGAAGGGTGTGTCCATTGAGGACTCATCGTCGAGGTCGGCCGGAACGATATCGACGCCGTGCAGGTCAGCCCTCGTAAATGGCTACCGGCATAACCACTCACGAGGGGCTATCTGCGGGTTTCCAGCTTCAGGCGCAGTTTGAGGCCGGCCTTGATGGCCGCCAGGAGGGGCTTCCACTCGGGGCCTTGGTGGCGGTCGGCCATGTAGCGGTATGCGCTCGCGTGGTGGGCCGCGAGCATCTTGTCGGAGGACTTCGAGGTCGAATGACCACCGATGTGGGTGACCTCCGCCGACGGTACGTACACGTTCTGCCAGCCCGCCTGGCCGATCCGGTCGCCCAGGTCGACGTCCTCGAAGTACATGAAGTAGCGCGGGTCGAAGCCGCTCACCGAGTCGAACGCGGCCCGCCGCAGCAACAGGCACGAGCCCGACAGCCAGCCTGCGGTGCGCTCGACCACGGCGGTGTCGGACTGCCGGTACGCCTTGGTCCACGGGTTGTCCCGCCAGACGCGGCCCACGACCGCGTGCCCTACGCCCTTGCCCAGCGACGGCAGCAGCCGCGCGGATGGGTAGACCTCGCCGTTCGGCTCGCGGATCAGCGGACCGAACGAGCCGCCCCGTGGCCAGCGCGAGGCGGCCTCCAGCAGGGTGTCGACCGAACCGGGGCCCCACTCGATGTCCGGGTTGGCCACGATGACCCAGCCGTACTCGTCGCCGAACTCCGCGACCCCGCGGTTTGCGCCCGCGCCGTAGCCGAGGTTCTCGCCGGTCGACAGGAACTGGACGTTCTCCCGCGCCGCGGCGGCCTTCTCCGGCACGCCGTCGGTGGATCCGTTGTCCGCCAACACGACCTGGTACGGGCGCTCGGTCGCCTTGTCCAGGGTGTCGAGGAACCGTTCGAGCGTCTCGCCCGGGGAGTAGGTGACGGTGACTACGGCCAGCTCGTCGCCATAACGTCTCGGTTCGGTCACGGCTGTGCATTCTGTCACGCCGCTGGACGGACCAAAATGTGACAGCTACTCTCATGTGGAAGTAACTTCCAAAAGAGGGGCACTGTCATGACCAGAGGACGTTGGTGGGTGCTGGGGGCGCTCGCCGTTGCTCTGCTGACTTTCGGGCTGGACGCGACGATCCTGAACGTCGCCCTGCCGGTGCTGGCGACCGATCTGCACGCCTCGACCGGGCAGCTGCAGTGGTTCGCCAACTCGTACACGCTGGTCCTGGCCGCGGGCCTGCTGCCGGCCGGGCTGCTCGGCGACCGGTTCGGGCCGCGCCGCCTGCTCATCGGCGGCCTCGCGCTGTTCGGCCTGGCCTCGCTGGCCTGCGCGTTCGCCGGGTCTTCGGCCATGTTGATCACCGCGCGGGCGGTGCTCGGGATCGGCGCGGCGTTCATGGTCCCGTTGTCCAACTCGGTGCTGACCACGCTGTTCCCGGCCGGTGAGCGCGCCCGCGCGATCGCGGTGCTGACCATGGCGATGGCGCTGGGCATCCCGCTCGGGCCGGTGCTCGGCGGCTGGATGCTGGACACGTTCTGGTGGGGTTCGGTGTTCCTGATCAACGTACCGCTGGTGGTGCTGGGGATCATCGCGCTGTTCTGGCTGCTGCCGTCCATCCCCGGGCAGCCGGACCGGCGGATCGACATGACCGGCATCCTGCTGTCGTCGCTCGGGCTGATGGGCATCACCTACGGCCTCGTCACGGCCGGTGACAAGGGCTGGGGCTCTTCGGCCGCACTGGTTCCCGCGGTGGGCGGGTTCGTCGCCCTTGTGGCGCTTGTGATGTGGCTACGGCGGAGCGCGAACCCGTTGTTCTCGCTCAAATTGTTCGCCTCACCGGGGTTCAGCTGGGGTGTGCTGATGGCCACGCTCGGGTCGTTCGCGTTGATGGGCGTGATGTTCGTTCTGCCGCAGTACTTCCAGGCCGTGCAGGGATCAGACTCGTTGCGGACCGGGCTGAAGCTGCTACCGATCGTCGGCGGCCTGCTCGCCGGCGCGCAGGTGGCCGACCGGCTGCGGCCCGCGCTGGGCGCGAAGATCCTTGTGGCCGTTGGGTTCGCGATCATGGCCGCGAGCCTGGCGGTGGGTACGCAGACCGCCGCGGCCGACGGGTACGGGTTCGTCGCGATCTGGGTCTCCGGAATCGGTGTGGGCATTGGGTTCTCACTGCCGCCGTCGATGGATCTGGCGATGGGCGCGTTGGAAACGGGTCACACCGGCGTCGGATCCGCTCTGCTGCAGGCGTTGCGTCAGGTCGGCGGAACGCTGGGCGTCGCGATCCTCGGCACGGTGCTGAACTCCGGCTACCGCGCGGGCGTCACCGGACCGGCGGCGGACAGCCCGGCCGCCGGTGTCCACATCGCACAGGGCGATCCCGGTCTGCTGGCCGCGGTTCGATCCGCGTTCATGTCCGGAATGGCGGATATGCTGTGGGTGTGCACGGGGTTCGCTGTGGTGGGCGGGATTCTGACGATCCTGTTCCTGCCGCGGCGCGCCGAGGACGTCGAGCGAACAGAATCGGGGCATGAGTACGTCTCCGTCGGCTAACGGCCCGGGCCTCCGGGAACGCAAGAAGGCCAGGACGCGTGCTGCCATCCAGCAGCACGCGGTGCGGCTGTTCCTGGAGCAGGGCTACGCCGAGACCACCGTCGAGCAGATCGCGGCGGCCGCCGAGGTCTCGCAGAGCACGTTCTTCCGGTACTTCGCGACCAAAGAGGAGACCGTGCTCTACGACCAGTTCGACGCGGTGGTCATGGCGGCGTTCGTCAACCAGCCGCCCGAGCTGACCCCGTTGCAGGCGGTCCGCGGCGCGCTGCGGGAGGTTTTCGAGACCCCGACCGAGGCGACCGAGCTGGAACTGGCCCGCCAGCGGCTGATCTCGGCCAACCCCGAGCTGCGCAGCGCGGCCATGGACCAGTTCATCGGCGGGCTGAACCTGCTGGCCCAGGCGGCCGCCGCCCGCATCGGCCGGGACGCCGACGACTTCAACATCCAGGTCTGGTCCGGCGCGGTGATCGGCGCGACCTTCGGCGCCTACCTGGCCGGCGGCGAATCGGACTTCATCAACGCCGTCGACCGCGGCCTGGCCCTCCTCGAAGCCGGCCTCCCCCTCGACTGACCCGGCCAAACCGCCCCACCCCCGCCGTGTCCCCCTTTCCTCCAGGGCGTGTCCCCCTTTCCTCCGGGGTGTGTCTCCCGTTCCTCCGCTGCGGGGATCTCATGCCGGACGAACGGTGAACATGGGCCGGAGGAACGAGGGACACACGGCGGAGGAAGGGAGGACACACGGGGGAGGAACGGGGGACACGGGGCGGAGGAACGGGGGACATGCGGGGGAGGTAAGGGGGACACGCGGGGGTGGGTCAGTGGCCGCGGCGGTGGATGATCGCGGCCCGGGCGTAGACCTCGCGGTGCCGGTCCGCGCACTGGGACCAGGTGAACTCCTTGGAGCGGCGCTGGGCGGCCTCGGCGAGCAACGCGCGGCGGGCGGGGTCGTCCAGGAGTTCGCTGAGGGCCGCGCCGATGTCGCCGGCGCCGACCCCGCAGTACGCGACCGCGTCGCCGCCGACCTCGGGCAACGCGAGGCGGCTCGTGGTCAGCACGCAGGCCCCGCTGGCCATCGCCTCCAGCACCGGCAGCCCGAACCCTTCGCCCAGGCTGGGGTACGCCACCAGCTCGGCGCCGCCCAGGAACCCGGCCAGCTGGTCGAACGGCAGGTACCCGGCCCGGATCACCCGCAGGCGGTGCGGCAACGCGTCCAGGGCCCGTTCGACCTGACCGTCCCAGCCCGGCTGACCGGCCAGCACCAACGCGGGCGCGTCCACGCGGTTCTCGCAGGCCTTGGCATAGCCGCGAATCAGGGCGGGCACGTTCTTGCGCGGCTCGAGGGCACCGAGGAACGCCACATACGGCGCCGTAGGAATGCGGATCGTCTCGCGGGCCGCCTTGATCTCCTCGGCGGTCGGCGGGTGAAACCGGTCGACGTCGACGCCGTGCCGGACCACCTCCATCGACCGCGGATGCGCCCGCGCGACCCGGACCAGCTCGTTTGCCGTGGCCTCACTGGGCACCACGCACAACTCCGAGCGGTTCAGCGCGATCCGCGTCCAGCCGCGGAAGAACCGGGCCTTCACCGACGAGTGCAGCAAGGCGTCCGTGAAGAACGTCGCATCGTGCAGCGTCACAACGGATGCGGCCGGGTTGGCCAGCGGCATCGTGTAGTGCGGGGAATGCACGACGTCCACTCGCAGGCGCCGGATCAGCGTCGGCAGCGAGGTCTGCTCCCACGCCAGCCGCGCGGTGCGGGTCTCTATCGAGTCCGTCGTCGGCACTATCCGTGCGTGAGGGGCCAAACGGCCGAACAGCTCAGCGTCTCTTTGCTGGCAGACCACCGAGATCGTGGCACCGTCGGAGTCCAAAGCGGACACCAGCGAGTCGACATAGCGACCAACGCCACCACGGTCCGCCGGTACCGCGGTGGCGTCGACCAACACGCTTGGTTCGAGACTGACCACCCAAGCAGACTACGACGCCAACCCCCGCCATATTGTTGAAACCCGGTAACTCACCTGGCGCCGTGGTACAGCTCAAGGTGTAGTTTCCACACCGCTTCAGCGGCTTTTGCCCAGGTGAACCGCGCTGCCCGGGCCTTCGCGGCGGCCACCAGATCCGCCGTGTGTTCCGGCGACTCGAGGACGCTGCGCAAGGCGCATGCAAGGGATGCCGGGTCGTTGCGCCGGGCGAGCACACCCGTCCCGCCCGCGACCTCGACCAGAGCCGGGGCGTCGGAGTGCACGACGGGCACCCCCACGGCCATCGCCTCCAGCACCGGCAACCCGAACCCCTCGGCCATGCTCGGCGCGGCCAGCACGGTGGCACGTTGCAGCACCACAGCGAGTTCCTCGTCGGTGAGCCGGCCCAGCACCCGTGCGTCGCCCAGATCGACCTCGCCCCAGCCTTGCGGTCCGGCGATGACCAGGGGCAGGTTCGGGGCGGTCGGCTTGCGCATGGCGGCGACCAGAACGTCCAGGCCTTTGCGAGGTTCCACCGTGCCCAGGGCCAGGACGTATGTCGGCGGCAGGTTCAGGCGGTGCGCTATGGCGTCGGCATTCTGTGGGGCACGCAGGACCGCTTCCGGCACACCGTGTCCGATCACGTGCACGCGCGCGGCTCCTGGGGCGTACTGCGTGAGTTCGGCGGCGACGGCTGCGGTTGGCACGACGATCGCGCTCGCTTGGTTGGCGGCCCGGCGGATCATCGCCTGATGCCACTTCACGCCCCTTTGGGTGAGCGTTTCGGGGTGCGTGAAGGGAACCGTGTCGTGGATCGTGACGACGAGGTTCGTGCCGCGCTTCGCCGACGGCGGGGCCAACGGGGTCGGCGCGTGCACGGCATTCCCGCCAGGCCACAGCTTCACGCCGTGCTCCCAGGCGGCCACCAGCGCTTTCCTTGGCAGCGGCAGCATTCTGGCGGCCTCGACACCCGGAATCCTGGCTGCTGCCCGATGTCTCGCGCTGACACCCGTGATCGTCCAGCCCGCCGGGGCGTTCAGCGCCATCGCGGCTACGAGCTCACGGGTGTAGCGCCCGGTCCCGCCCGGAACCGGCGCCAGCAGCTGCTCGGTGAGAACCACCAACTCGGGCACGGCTACAGCTTCCCATGCCGTGTACCGTTCGCCCGTGCGCACGACCGTTGCTGTGGTGACCTGGCGAGGCCGTGAGCACATCACCTCGTGCCTGGACGCACTGGCCGAACAGGACCGTCCACATCGGATCGTGGTGGTGGACAACGCCTCCGACGACGGCAGCGGAGCCCTCGCCGCGGCCCACCCAACCCACCCTGAGGTGCTCAGACTCCCTGTGAACACTGGGTATGCAGGCGGTATACAAGCTGTATACAACGTGTGTACAACGCCGTTCCTGGCCTGGCTCAACGACGACGCGCGCCCCTCACCCGGCTGGCTGGCCGCGCTGGAGGACGCGCTCGACGACCCCACCGTGGGCGCGGCGAGCGCCAAGCTGGTCACCCCCGACGGCCGGATCCAGTCGATCGGCGTAGGCCTGACTCCCGACGGCTACGGCTACGACCTCACGGACCTCCCCACCCAGAACCCCGTTGACCTCAGGTTGGGCAGGCACCGCTCGGCGACCGAGGGCGGCTTGTACGTGGGCAGTGCCGATGACGGCGGCGCTGCGGCGAGTGGGAGCGCAGCTCTCAGCGCGGGCAGCAACAGCCGTGGCGGCAGTGTCGTTGCGGCCAGCGGTGGCAGGGCGGGCGAGAGCACAGCCTGCGGTGCCAACGACGGCGCAGGTGCCGCGAGCATCGGGAGCGAGGCGAGCTACAGCAGCGATGCCGGTGGCGGCGGCGCGAATGGCAGGAGCGCTGGCGTCGGCAATGAAGATGACGGCAGTGGCGCTGCGGCCAGGGGCAGCGGCGCGGGCGGCGAGCACGCGGGCGATGCCACGGGAAGCGACAGCTCTAGTGGCAGGGGCGCGGCCAGGGGCAGCGGCGCGGGCGGCGAGCACGCGGGCGATGCCACGGGAAGCGACAGCTCTAGTGGCGGGGGCGCGGCCAGGGGCAGCGGCGCTGCGGGCATGAGCACAGCCAGCGGCAGCAGCATGGATGGCGGCAATTCGGGGGGCGGCGAGGGTGAGGACAACACACGCGGCGAGGTGAGAAGCGGCGGCGCGGGAAGCGACAAAGCGGGCGACGGCGTGGGAACCGTCAGCACAGGCGGTGGCGGTGCAGGCAGGAGCAGCGGCGTTGCGGGCGTGAGCAGCGCAGGCGCCGACAGCGCAGGCGATGCCACGGGAAACGACAGCGCTAATGGCGGCGGCACGGCTAGGGGTAGCGGCGGCGCGGGCGGGGACGGTGCGGACGGGGACGGTGCGGACGGGGACGGTGCGGGCGGCGGTATGAGTGGCAGCAGCGTGGGCGGTGGACGTATGGGCACCGCGGGCGGCGGTGGCGGTAGCGGTGTGGGCGGGGACACCGCGGGCGGCGGGGTGAGAGGCGGCGGCGGGGCGAGAGGCAGCAGCGCAGGCGGCGAGGTTGTAACCAGCGGCGGCGGCGTGGGTGGCGGCCACGGCAGTGGCGGGAGCGTCGGCGGGGTGCGTAGTGGAGGTGGGGTGGGGGAGGTTTTTGGGTTTTGTGGTGGGGCGGCGTTGGTGCGGGTTGCGGCTTTGCGGGAGGTGGGTGGGGTTCCGGCGGAGTTTTTCTGTTACTACGAGGACACCGATACGTCCTGGCGGCTGCGGCTGGGTGGGTGGCGCATTGTGGGGGTGGCTGGGGCTGTGGTTGTTCATGACCATGGGGCTAGTAGCGCGCCTGGGTCGGTTCAGTTCCACCGCTGGAATGAGCGCAACCGGCTGCTCATGCTCTTCCGCTGCGCCCCGCTGACCGTCGCCATCCGGGAGTTCACACGGTTCGCCCTGATCACGGCCTTGCTCCCGATCCGCCGGAACGTCCCCGACGCCGCCAACTTCAAGGTCGGCCTACGCCTAGGAGTGCTCGGCGAGGTCCTAAGGCGGCTTCCGTGGTGTCTCAGGAGTCGGGTGGCTCGACGGTCAGGTACACACAGTCCCATTTCACCCAGTTCGCGTTCGTCGCGACGAAGAACCTGACCATCGCGGTGTCCGGCGGCGCCACGGTGCCGCCGAGGTCGAACCGGCCGAGCTTGCCGTCCGTGTCAATGTCGTGATCCGCCTGGATGGACCGCTCGGCCACCTGCCGGCCGATGTTGTCGTAGAACCGCAGCCCCAGGGGCTGGTTCTGGGACACGTCGTGGGTGCCGGCCCACACCGTCAGGGTGTAGGTCCCGCGCGGGATCACCGTGGGGATGGTCTCGAAGGCCGTGCTCACCCGTCCCGCGGGCGTCGAGACCACCGCGTTGAGCTTGCCGTCCGCGGGCTGGGCGGTGTCGGTGTACAGCCGCGGCTGCTGGGCGTCGGGCGTGCCCGGGGGTACCGACCAGGTCGGTTCGAAGGTGTACCCGGCGGGCTGGCGGTTGGCGGCCACCTCCTCCACGCTCGGGTTGGGCGCCACACCACCGGCGCAACCTGCGGGAACCTTGGGCGGCGGGTCCGCGGCGGCCGGCCAGGCGGGCAGCAGCGCGGCCAGCAGCGTGGCGGTGATCACACGGACGAACACCGGCCGAGGCTAACCAGTGAACGGGCAGTTCGCTCGATGAGGCAGTCTTATGGGGACCCACTGTCCCCAGGAGGTGTTGTGCCCGACGACGCGCTGCTACCGGTGGTCACCGTGGTCGTGGTCAATTACCGCGGCGCGGACGACACGATCACGTGTCTGCGTTCGCTGCGCGACGACCTGGCGTATCCCGCCGACAAGCTGCAGCTGATCTGTGTGGACAACGCCTCGGGCGACGGCAGCTTGGAGCGGATCCGGGCCAACGTGCCGGACGTGGAGCTGGTCGAGTCGAAGACCAACCTGGGCTTCGCCGGGGGCTGCAACCTGGGCGTCACGAAGGCCAAGGGCGCGGTTGTCGCGTTCCTGAACAACGACGCCCGCCCGCACCAGGACTGGGTCCGCGCGGCGGTGGACGTGCTGCTCGCGGAGCCGACCGTGGGCGCGGTGGCCAGCAAGGTGCTGGACTGGGCGGGCGAGCGGATCGACTTCGTCGACGGCGGGCTGACCTGGTACGGGATGGGCTACAAAACCCATCAGGGTGAACTTGACGACGGCCGCTTCGACACAGCGCGTGACGTCCTGTTCGGTACCGGCTCGGCGCTGTTCGTCCGCGCCGAGACCTTCCGCCGGCTGGGTGGGTTCGACGAGCGGTTCTTCATGTTCTACGAGGACGTCGACCTCGGCTGGCGGCTGAACCTGCGCGGCTGGCGGGTCCGCTACGAGCCCGCGTCGGTCGCCTACCACCGGCACCACCGCTCGATGGCCACTGTGGACTCCTCGCGTGAGACGTTCCTGTTGGAACGCAACGCTTTGGCCGCGCTGTACAAGAACGTCTCGGAAAAGACACTGGGCAAGGTGCTGCCCGCGGCACTGGCCCTGGCCGTCCGCCGCGGCACCGCCCGCGGCGAGCTGGACGCGACCCAGCTGGAGATCACCAAACGGCCCGAGGGCCAGGACCTGTCCGACCCGATCGCGTTCCCGCGCGTCACGGCGGCCGCGGTGTTCGCCATCGACCAGTTCGTCGAGATGCTGCCGTCCCTGCGGGAGTCGCGGGCGGTCGAGCAGGCGGCGCGGGTCCGTTCGGACGGCGACCTGCTGCCGTTGATGCGCGACGCCCTCGAACCGGCCTCGCCCGAGATGCCCTACCTGCGGGCCCACCAGACGTTGATCGAGACGCTCGGCCTCGACGAGCTGTATGCGTTGCGCCGCAACATCTTGGTCATCACATCGGACGCGGTGACCGAGCGGATGGCCGGGCCGGCGATCCGCGCCTGGAACATGGCCGACGTGTTGTCCGGCGAACACGACGTCCGGCTGGTCACGCTGAACCCGCACTCCGAGCCGCCGCCGTCCACGTTCGAGGCCCGCTACACCCACGAGACCAAGGTCGGGCCGGACGTCGAGTGGGCCGACATCGTGATCATGCAGGGGCATGTGCTCGAGCAGGTGCCGGCGCTCAAGACCGGTAGCAAGATCGTGGTGTGCGACATCTACGACCCGATGCACCTGGAGCAGCTCGAGCAGGGCCGCGACCTGACCGACGCGCGGCGCGCGCACGTGGTCGAGGTCGTCACCGAGGTGCTGAGCAACCAGTTGCTGCGCGGCGACTTCTTCCTGTGCGCCTCCGACCGGCAGCGGCACTTCTGGCTCGGCCACCTCGGCGCGATCGGCCGCCTCACGCCGACCCTGTACGACAGCGACCCGTCGGTGCGGTCGTTGCTGGCCATCGCCCCGTTCGGGCTGTCGGCGAAACCCCCACAGCGCACCGGTCCCGGGCCGCGCGAGTCGATCGACGGCATCGGCCCCGACGACAAGCTGATCATCTGGGCGGGCGGGATCTACAACTGGTTCGACCCGCTCACCCTGGTGCAGGCGGTCGATCGGTTGCGGCGCAGGCGGCCCGATGTGAAGCTGTTGTTCCTCGGCATGCGCCACCCGAACCCGGACGTCGGCGAGATGGACATGGCCGGCCGGACCAGGGCGCTCGCGCACCGGCTGGACCTCGTGGGCCGCAACGTGTTCTTCAACGAGACCTGGGTCCCCTACGAGCAGCGGCAGAACTGGCTACTGGATGCGGACTGCGGCGTGACCACGCACTATGAGCACGTGGAGACGACGTTCGCGTTCCGCACCAGGGTGCTGGACTACCTATGGGCGGGCCTGCCGATCGTGAGCACGGCCGGCGACTCGTTCGCCGACCTGGTCGAGCGCGAACGACTTGGCGAAGTCGTGCCCGCGGAGGATCCTGAAGCCTTGGCGGACGCGTTGGAGAATGTGCTGTACGACGCGGAGTTCAGCAAGGGCTGCCAGGACCGGATCGAGCTCGTCCGGGAGCGCTACACCTGGGACACGGTGCTGGCGCCGCTGGTGGAGTTCTGCCGGAACCCGAGACCGGCCGCGGACCGTCTCACCGGTACCGGCCCGCTGAGGTCGGCCCGGCCGCTGAGCGCGGTCGCGTCCGTACGCCGGGACATGGCGCTGGTGAAGGAGTATCTCAACGCCGGCGGACCCGCCGAACTGGCCCGCCGGGCCGGCGGGCGGCTCCGCAGGGTTTTGAGGCAAGGGAGGTAGACGTTGGCCAAGGGCAGGTTGCGGGTACTGCTGGACGGGACGCCGTTTCTGGGCGCCCGCACGGGAGTGGGCAGGTACACCGCTGCCCTGGCCGAGGAGCTCGCGTCCTTGCCCGAAGTCGACATGCGTGCCGTCGCGTTCACGTTGCGCGGCTGGCGCAAACTCCGCAAGGTCCTGCCGCACGGGGCGCGGGCGCGTGGAATGCCCGTCTCCGCCCGGTTGCTGCGCAAGTGCTGGCTGCGTGGGCCGTTCCCGCCCATCGAGCTGTTCGCCGGGTTCACCGATGTCGTGCACGGCACCAACTTCGTGCTGCCCGCGTCGCTGCGCGCGGCCGGTGTGCTGACCATCCACGATCTTGCTTTCCTTGACGCCCCTGAGGAACTGCCGCCGTCCGACCGTGAGCTGCCCGAACTGGTCAAGCGTTCGGCGCAGCGGGCCGCGATAGTGTGCACGCCCACCCAGGCCGTCGCGGACATGGTGTGCGAACGCCTTCATGTGCCCGCTGAGCGCGTGATGGTGACGCCGCTGGGTATCGACCCGGCTTGGTTCACCGCGCGCCCACCGGGTCCTCAGGTGCGCAAACGCCTTGGGCTGCCGGAGGAGTACCTGCTGTTCGTCGGTGCGGCCGGGCCACGCAAGCGTCTTGACTGGCTGCTGAAGGCGCACGAGGCCGCGCCGGACCTGCCGCCACTGGTTCTCGCCGGGCCAGGGCACACCGCGGTCTCCGGGCGGGTGCACCCGACCGGATATCTGTCCGATGTGGACCTTCGCAACGTCGTCGCCGGGGCTTCGGCGCTGGTCCTGCCCTCCCGCGACGAGGGCTTCGGGCTGCCCGTGCTCGAGGCGATGGCCTGTGACGTCCCGGTGATCTGCTCGGATGTGCCCGCGCTGCGCGAGGTGGCCGGCGGGCACGCCACCCTGGTCCCGTTCGGTGACCTGGAAGCCATGCGGCTGGCCCTCAGCGCCGCCCTCCAGGAACCCCCGACCCCAGCCATCCTCAGCGCCCGCCGCAGCCACGCCGGTGAGTACACGTGGCGGCGTTGCGCTGAGGCGACTGTGCAGGCCTACCGGCGCGCTATCGCGTGACCAGGTTGGCTTTGAAGGCCTCGGTCAACGCGGTTCGCCAGTCACGCAACGGTGTCAGCCCCGCGTCGACCCAGGCGGCCTGAGACAGCACGGAGTTGCGCGGCCGGGCGGCCGGGCGCGGGAACTCCTCGGTCGTACAAGGCCGCACGCGCCGCGGGTCCGCGCCGAGCTCCTCGAACACCGCGCGGGCGAAGCCGAACCAGGTGGTCTCGCCGCCGCCGGTGCAGTGCAGAACGCGTCCGGCCGGGCCGCGGCCGCTCACCACGAGCCCGGCGAGCTCCAGCAGACCTGTTGCCAGGTCGGCACTCCAGGTGGGCGAGCCGCGCTGGTCGTCCACAACGGACAGTTGGTCGCGCTCCCCCTCGAGCCGGCCGATGGTCTTGACGAAGTTGTTCCCGCTCTCGCCGTACACCCACTCGGTGCGGACCACCCAGGCCTCCGCACCGGACCGGAGCACCGCGTACTCCCCAGCGAGCTTTGTGGTGCCGTACACCGACTTTGGCGCGGGCACATCGTCCACTTCGTACGGACCGTCCTTCTCCCCGTCGAAGACGTAGTCCGTGGAGACATGGATGAGCGGCACCTGGCGGGACGAGCAGACCGCGGCCAGCACGCGAGGTCCGTCCCCGTTCACCGCGAAAGCCTTGTCCGGCGCGGACTCCGCCGCGTCGACGGCGGTGTAGGCGGCCGCGTTGATCACAACCGGCGGCAGGCCGCTCTCCTTTGCCGTGACCACCAGCCGATCCAGCGCGTCGACCACCGAACGGGCCTGCGTGACGTCGAGTTCCGACCGGTCCGGAGCGTGGACCACCGAGCCCTCCGGCGCGTGCCGGGCGAGGTCGTGCCCCAGCTGGCCGCCGCCACCCGGGACGAGCAGGGCGAGGCCGGTCATCGGTTCGTCGCCAAGGCGGCGCGCTGCTTCAACGGCTCCCACCACGCACGGTTCTCCCGGTACCACTCGACCGTGTTACGCAGCCCCTGATCGAACGCGACCCGCGGCGAGTAGCCGAGTTCCGAGTTGATCTTGGTGATGTCCACCGAATAGCGCCGGTCGTGGCCCTTGCGGTCCTCGACCGGTTGCACCATCGACTCGTCCGCGCCGGTCGCCTCCAGCAGCAGCGTGGTCAGCTCACGGTTGGTGAGCTCCGTGCCACCACCGATGTTGTAGATCTCGCCCGGGCGGCCGTTCGCGGCGACCAGTTGGATACCCGCACAGTGGTCGTCCACGTGCAGCCAGTCACGGATGTTCAGACCATCCCCGTACAGCGGGACCTTGTGGCCGTCGAGCAGGTTGGTGACGAACAGCGGGATGACCTTCTCCGGGAACTGGTACGGCCCGTAGTTGTTCGAACACCGGGTGATGCACACCGGCAGGCCGTAGGTCCGGAAGAACGACCGCGCGATCAGGTCGGACGAGGCCTTCGACGCCGAGTACGGCGAGTTCGGCAGCAGCGGGTGATCCTCCGGCCACGAACCGTCCTCGATCGAGCCGTACACCTCGTCGGTGGACACGTGCACGAACTTGCCGACCTCGGCGTCCAGCGCGGCCTGCAGCAGGTACTGGGTGCCCAGCACGTTGGTCAGCACGAAGTCCGCGGCACCGGTGATGGAACGGTCCACATGCGACTCGGCGGCGAAGTGCACGACCAGGTCGGTGCCCTTCATAAGGTCGCTGACCAGGGAGGGATCGCAGATGTCGCCCTGCACGAAGCGCAGCCGCTCGTCGTGCGCGACCGGCTCGAGGTTGGCCTCGTTGCCCGCGTAGGTCAGCTTGTCCAGCACGGTGACCTCGGCGTCCGCCAGTTCGGCGTACGCGCCGCCGATGACCTGCCGGACGAAGTGCGAGCCGATGAAACCCGCACCTCCGGTGACCAGTACCCGCATCCGTACGCCTCCCGCTGAGTGGTTGGTTCATCGCAGTCTTTCACGGGTCGCCTATGCGTTGACCCAACCCTTTGTCGCGCTCACGCGTATAACCGGTACAGCCGGACTTCAGTAATGTGGTGCGGACGGGGATTTCAACCACGGGAGGACGGGTTGAGCAGCGTACGGCTGGCCTGGTACCTGGCAAGGTGCCTGGTCGCGGTGGTGTCGGTGTTCGTGCTGAGCGCCACGGCGTACGCATGGGTCACGTACCGTAACGTCAACAGCGACGTGGTGACCACGGACGTGATCGCGCCGGAGGTCAAGAAGGCGGGCGTGAAGCCGCTCGACGGCGCCCAGGACATCCTCCTGGTGGGCATGGACAGCCGCACCGACGCCTACGGCAACCCGCTGCCCAAGGAGGTCATGAACATCCTGCACGGCGGCATCAACGACGGTGAGAAGAACACCGACACGATGATCCTCGTGCACATCCCCACCGACGGCAGGCGCGCGGTGGCGATCTCCTTCCCGCGCGACTCGCTGGTGGAGATCCAGAACGGGTTCGGCAAGCACAAGCTCAACTCCGCTTTCGTCTACCAGTACAACGACACGATGAAGCAGCAGGCCAAGGGCCTGTCGCAGCAGCAGCTGGAGGACAGGGCCAAGCAGGAGGGCCGCAAGAACCTGATCGCCACCATCGAGAAGCTGATCGGCGGGGCGGTCACCATCGACCGGTACGCCGAGGTGAACCTGCTCTCGTTCTACGAGATCACCAAGGCCATCGGCGGCGTCGAGGTGTGCCTGAACAAAGCGGTGGACGAGCCGAAGTCGGGCGCGAACTTCCCGGCGGGGACGCAGACCGTCGAGGGTGCGGCCGCGTTGTCGTTCGTGCGCCAGCGATACGAGCTGCCGAACGGCGATTTCGACCGCATTGTCCGGCAGCAGGTGTTCATCGGCGCGCTCGCGCACAAGGTGCTGTCCACCGGCGTGCTGACCGACCTGTCCAAGCTCAACGCGCTGACCGACGCGATCAAGAAGTCCGTGGTGCTCTCGACCGGCTGGGACGTCACGACGTTCGCCCAGCAGATGTCCGGGCTGTCCAGTGGCGCCATCGATTTCTACACGATCCCGACCCAGGGGCCGGCCAAGTTCGGCGGCGCGGACGTGATCAAGGTCGATCCCGAGCAGGTCAAGCAGTTCGTGGCCGGCCTGACCAAGGACGAACGCCCATCCAGTGGTTCGACCACGTCGCCGGCCCCGGCCACGACGTCCACCTCGCCCCCGCCGACCACGACTTCCCAGTCGCCCAACAAGATCACCGTGGACCTGCGGAACGCCTCGGCCGAGTCCGGGCTCGCCGCCGCCGTGCAGAACATCTTGCGCGGCAAGGGTTACCTTCCCGGCACGCTCGGTGACGCACCGGCCGCACCGGCGTCCACGGTGTTCTACAAGCCGGGCAGCGAGACCTCCGCGCAGCAGGTGGCGGCCGACCTCGGCGGCCAGTTCAAGCTCACCGCCGACTCGTCGTTGAAGGCGGGCCAGGTGCGGGCCGTGCTCGGCCGGGACTTCCCGGCCGCCATGGGCCGCAAGCTGTCCGGCGGGACGACGTCGTCGTCCGCTTCCTCTTCGGTCCCACCTTCGGGCGAAGTCTCCGCAAGCACCCCGGTGCAGCCGTCCTCCCCGCCGATCAACGCCAATGGCGTCACCTGCGTGAACTAGTAATGCGGAACCTGGATCAGCCGATCTGACGGCTGGCGGCTCCGGTTAGGCTCGTAGGCAGAGTTGGGGTGGGAGGAGTTCCGGTGGACGACGAGCCGGTCGCGCGTGGGCGCCGACGGCAGGGGCGGGTGGCGCGGACCGCGTGGATGACCGGTCGGGTCATCGTCGCGCTGCTGTCCGCGACCGCGCTGGCCGCTGTCGGGCTGACCCGCGACACCGTCGAGGAGGTCCGCGAGAAGACGCCCACCACCGATGTGCTTTCCGACGAGGTGCAGAAGACCGCCCCGCCTGCCGACGACGGCGCCAACGACATCCTGGTGGTCGGCAGCGACACCCGCACCGACGCGCAGGGCCGTCCGCTGCCCGCGTCGATTCTCAAGCAGCTGCGCACCGAAGCGGCCGACGGCGTCAACACCGACACGATCATCCTGTTGCGTATCCCCAAAGACGGCTCGAAGGGGTACGCCATCTCGATCCCCCGCGACACGTACGTGTCCATCCCGGGTTATCGCGACGACAAGATCAACGCGGCCTATGGCGCCACGAAGTACCTGAAGTCCCAGCAAATGGAGGCCGCGGGCGAGAAGGACCGCGAGCTGATCGAGCGGGAGTCGGACAAGGTCGGCCGGTCCAGCCTCGCGCAGGCGGTGCAGAACCTGACCGGTGTGCGGGTCGACCACTACGCCGAGGTGAACCTGTACGGGTTCTACCTGTTGACGGACGCGATCGGCGGCGTGACGGTGTGCCTGAACCACGCCACCAGCGACACCAACTCCGGCGCGAACTTCCGCAAGGGCGTGCAGAAGATCTCCGGCGGGGCCGCGCTTTCCTTTGTACGGCAACGAGATGGCCTGCCGCGCGGGGACCTCGACCGGATCGTGCGCCAGCAGGTGTTCCTGGGTTCGGCGATGCGCCAGGTGCTCACCGCGCAGACGCTGGCCGACGGGACGAAGCTCGCCAAGCTGACCGACGCGGTGTCCAAGTCCGTGATCGTCGACCCTGGCCTGGACATCCTCCAGCTGGCCAAGCACCTGAGCGAGCTGTCCTCGGGCGCGGTCGACTTCGTGACGATCCCGGTGGAGGCGGTGGGCGCGCGCAACGACCGCGGCCAGAGCATCATCACCGTGGACAACAACAAGGTGAAGTCCTATGTGGCCGGACTGCTCGGCAGGCAGCCGTCGAACTTCTCGGGCTCCGGCCCGTTGCGGCTGAACGGCGCCCAGCAGCAGCAACCGGCCACTGTAGACGGTGTGAGGTGTGTTGACTGATGTCGGTGACCGAGGCCCTGTTCCGTCCGTTGCTGGCCGGTGACCGGTCCCGTCCGCTGATCACGCACTACGACGACGCAGCGGGCACTCGTGTCGAGCTTTCGGTCGCCACTTTGGCGAACTGGGCCGCGAAGACCGCGAACTGGCTCACCGAGGAGTTCGACGTCGAGCCAGGCACGGATGTCGCCGTGTTGCTGCCCGCGCACTGGCAGACCGCCGGGATCCTGTTGGGCGCCTGGTGGTGCGGGGCTCATGTCACGACCGACACGACCTCGGCTGCTGTTGTTTTGACCACTGTGGACAATGCTTCGTCCGGCAACGCCGTGGTGTCGCTGGACCCGATGGGCATGGGGTTGCGGGGTGACCCGCCTGCCGGGACGCTGGACTACATCGCCGAGTCCCGCCTGTTCGGCGATGACTACTTGGTTCTTTCGGATGTTCCCGGCTCCACTCCGGCGTTGGCCGGGTTGACCGTGGATGACGTGGTGAAGTCCGCTCGCGCGCAGGCCCGTCCGGAGCGCGTGTTGTCCACTCTGGACTGGACGTTCCCGGAGGGCGTGGTCTCCGGACTGCTCGCCGTCCTGGCCGGGGGCGGCTCGCTCGTGCAGGTGTCCAATCCGGACGCCGCCAAGCTCCAGGCCCACCAGGACACCGAACGGGCGACCCAGGTCCTGCCCCAAGGAGGCTGACCATGCTCGGCAAGGCCATCGCGTTCGCCCCGTCCACCGACCTGGAGCGGTCCCGCACCTTCTACGAGGGCGTCCTGGGCCTGCACGTGGTCGAGATGACCCCGTTCGCCCTCGTCCTCGACGACATCCGCGTGACCAAAGTGGACACCCTCACACCCCAGCCGTTCACCATCCTGGGCTGGCCCGTCGACGACATCGACCAAGCCGTCGCCACACTCACCGCCCGCGGCGTGACCTTCCGCCGCTACGAAGGCATGGGCCAGACCGAATCCGGCATCTGGACCGCCCCCAGCGGCGCCCGCATCGCCTGGTTCCCCGACCCCGACGACAACACCCTCTCCCTCACCCAGTTCCAGCCCTCGTGAGTGGTTGTCCCGGTTCCAACCGGCTAGGTCAGTTGAGGGCGGGTGGGTTCAGGGCGACCCGGCGGAGGATGGCGCCGATGTCCGCGCCGGGGCAGTCCTCCAGGTAGGCGGCCACGACCTTGTTGAACCCGTAGAAGATGCCCAGCAGCAGGAAGTCCAGGCGTTCGGAGTACATGTCGGCCACGTCCGTGATCGCCTCGTACGTGGCGTCGAGGCTGTCGGCAGGCACCTCGGGCGGCGAGTCCAGGTCGAAGTCGGTGAAGGTCCGCCTGAGCAGCGAGTAGGCGGCGTACACCTCCGACATGTCGAGGTTGCCGTCCCGCCCGTTCGAGACGGCCTCGTGCCCCAAGGTCAGCATGCCGATCCCGGTCCGCCACATCTCGGCCTTGTCCACGGTCATGTCCCCAAGATCCCACCGAGACCACCGGGCCCTCCGGCGACACTCTGACCCGATCTGGCGACATGACAAAGGCCCCGGTGCGGTCCGCCGGGGCCCTGTCGTCGTTGTGTCAGCCCTTGAGCAGCGAGCGGGCCATGACCTGGCGCTGGATCTGGTTGGTGCCCTCGTAGATCTGGGTGATCTTGGCGTCGCGCATCATGCGCTCGACCGGGAAGTCACGGGTGTAACCAGCGCCGCCGAACAGCTGCACGGCGTCCGTGGTCACGGCCATGGCGACGTCCGAGGCGAAGCACTTTGCCGCAGCCGCAACGAAGCCAACGTCCGGCTCGCCGCGTTCGGCCTTGGCGGCGGCGACGTAGACCATGTGCCGGGCGGCTTCGACCTTCATCGCCATGTCGGCCAGCATGAACTGGACGCCCTGGAAGTCGGCGATGGCCTTGCCGAACTGCTTGCGCTCCTTGACGTAGTCGATCGCCGCGTCCAGCGCGCCCTGGGCGATGCCGACGGCCTGCGCGCCGATGGTCGGTCGGGTGTGGTCGAGGGTGCGCAGCGCGGTCTTCAGGCCGGTGCCCGGCTCGCCGATGATCCGGTCGGCCGGGATGGCGCAGTTCTCGAAGTAGATCTCGCGGGTCGGCGAGCCCTTGATGCCGTGCTTGCGCTCCTTCGGGCCGACCGAGAAGCCGGGGTCGTCGGCGTGCACGACGAACGCGGAGATGCCCTGGGACGGCTTGGCGGCGTCCGGGTTGGTCACGGCCATCACCGTGTACCAGGTGGACTCGCCCGCGTTGGTGATCCAGCACTTGGTGCCGTTGAGCACCCACTGGTCGCCCTCCAGGCGGGCGCGGGTGCGCATGGACGCCGTGTCCGACCCGGCCTCGCGCTCGGACAGCGCGTACGAGATGGACGCCTTGCCAGCCGCCAGCGTGGGCAGGACCTGCTTCTTGAGGTCCTCGGAGGCGGACAGGATGATCGGCATCGAGCCGAGCTTGTTCACCGCGGGGATCAGCGAGGACGACGCGCACACCCGCGCGACCTCCTCGATCACGATGCAGGTGGCCACCGCGTCGGCGCCCTCGCCGGAGTACTCCTCGGCGATGTGCGGCGCGAAGAAGCCGGACTTGATCAGCGCGTCCCTGGCCTCGACCGGGTAGCGCTCGTTCTCGTCACAGTCGGCGGCATACGGCGCGATCTCCTTCTCGGACATCGCGCGCACGGCCTCGCGCAGCGCGTCGTGCTCCTCCGGCAGCTGGTAGATGCCCGCGTTCACCCTGTTCCGCCTTCCGCGCGAAAACCTTGCGTATCGACCCGATGTTAGCGCGCGTTTACTATGGAGACCTTGTGTCCTGAGCCGCATTTCGATTTAGTGTCGAGCGATGAGCGCGACGTGGCCTCCCCAGCTTGGTAAGAAGCTCGACTACCCGGAGGTCGCGGCCGGCGCGATCCTCGCCGGGTCCGCGCGCCGCTACGGCGACCGCGTGGCGTTCCGGCACCACGACGAGGAGCTGACCTACGCGGATCTGTGGCAGCGGGCCTGCCAGTTCGCGAACGGCCTGATCAGCGAGGGGGTCCGGTCCGGCGACCGGGTCGCGCTGGTGATGCCGAACAACCTGGCGTTCCCGGTGGCCTACTACGGCCTGTTGCTGGCCGGGGCCACATTCGTGCCGGTGAACCCGCTGATGCCGCCCGAGGCGCTGAAGGCCCAGGTGGAGGACGCCGGGGCGGTGCGGGTGCTGACGGCGGCGGACGTCCAGCCGATCTGGGCCGGTCAGCCGGACACACCGCCGGTGGTGGAGATCGACATCTACAACGACCTGGCGCATCTCGCGTACACCGGCGGGACGACCGGGGTCTCCAAGGGCGTGCGGCTGCCGCACCGGAACGTCGTGGTCAACACGTTGCAGTTCGCCTGCTGGCAGACCGGCTCGGTGCCCGCGCTGGACGACGAGGGTGGCCTGATCCTCGACCAGGTGAGCGACCCGTCGGAGTTCCCCAGCCGGCTCGGGCAGGGGATCGCGATCAACCTCACCCCGTGGTTCCACGCCATGGGTACCATCGCCGGGTTGAACGTGCTGGTCATGGGCGGTGTCACGGCGACGCTGCACGACCGGTTCGACCCCGCCGCGTTCCTCGCCGACGCTGAGCGGCTCGGCATCACCTACCTGGGTGGCGCGCCCGCGTTGTTCGCGGGCCTGCTCGCGCACCCCGACATGCAGACCCGGGACCTGTCGACCGTGCTGTCGATCGGGTCGGGCGCGGCGCCCATGCCGCTGGAGATGAGCAAGGCGCTGCAGCGGCTGATGCCCAAGGCGGTGATCGGCGAGGGCTACGGCCTCACCGAGGTCACCATGGGCGCGTGCGCCGGACCGACCTGGGTGTCCGGCAAGCACAAGATCGGCTCGGTCGGGGTGCCGGTGTTCGACACCGAGATCAAGGTGGTCGAGCCAGGCAGCGAGGAGCCGCTGCCCGCCGGTGAACGCGGCGAGGTGTGCATCCGCGGCCCCCAGGTGATGGCCGGCTACCACAACCGCCCCGACGCCACCGCCGAGGTCCTGGTCGACGGCTGGCTGCACACCGGCGACATCGGCGTGATCGACGAGGACGGCTTCCTGTCCATAGTGGACCGGATCAAGGACATGCTGCTCTACAAGGGCTACAACGTCTACCCGCGCGAACTCGAGGAACTCCTCATCGCCCACCCAGACGTCGCCATGGCCGCCGTCGTAGGCCGCAAACAGACCGACGTCGGCGAACTCCCCGTCGCGTTCGTGATCCCCGCCAAACCGGACATCAACACAGACCAGCTGATGGCCGACATCAACGAAAAAGTGGCGCCCTACAAACGCCTCCGCGAAATCATCCTCACCGATCAGATCCCCGTCTCGGCGGCCGGGAAGATCCTCAAACGCGAACTCCGCGACCGCCTCTGACCCCAGGTGCCACCGACCGTGAAACGAACCGTCTTGGGTGGGTCGATAGTGTCGGCATGAGTCCGGTCAAAGTTGAGCTGCGCCTCCCCGGGTTGTCGATCGGAATCGATGACGTCCGCACGGTGTTCAAGCGCCGGGCCAAGGTGAGTGCTCCGTGCCTGATCATCAACCGGGCGAGCGGGTTGGCTCTCGACACCGCTTTCGGCAACGATCCCGGTGCCGCGCGACATCAAACCAGTGATGTGGGAAGTTCACCGCGAGCCGTGGCAGCGGTGGAGTTTGGAGGACAGCCCGGACGGCATCGGTTTTCTGATCAGGTCCGTGCACAGCCGCCGGTACCTGACGCTCAGCGAAGACGCGGAACGCAGATGGCAGCCGTGGTTCGACGAACGCAATGCCCAACTGTCCCAGCAATGGCTGCTCGCACCACCACATGGCCGTGGCAACACATCGCGCTGACCCCCAGCCCCTCCTCATGAGTGGTTGTACTGGTTCTAACCGGCGCAACCACTCACGAATCGGCGAGCTTTTTGAGGGCTGTGTCCTTGTCGAGGACCATGGTTTCGAGGGCGGCTTGGAATTCGGCCATTTTTGTCTGGAGGGCCGGGTTTGTGGCGGCGAGGATCCGGACGGCGAGGAGGCCGGCGTTGCGGGCGCCGCCGATGGACACGGTGGCGACGGGGACTCCGGCGGGCATCTGGACGATCGACAGCAGGGAGTCCATGCCGTCCAGGTACTTCAGCGGGACGGGGACGCCGATGACTGGAAGGACCGTTGCGGACGCGACCATTCCGGGGAGGTGGGCCGCGCCGCCCGCGCCCGCGATGATCACCTTGAGGCCGTTGGCCGCCGCGGACCGCGCGTAGTCCAGCATTCTTTGTGGCGTTCGGTGGGCCGAGTAGACGCCGACTTCGTAGCTGACGCCGAACTCCGTCAATGCCTCGGCCGCCGCCGACATCACGGGCCAGTCCGAGTCGCTGCCCATGATCACACCGACAGCCGCAGACCTGGTTGCAGGGTCAAGCGTCGGCACCGTCATTTACCGTCCTCCGTGGATGTCGTACCCGTCCGGCCACACGCCGGTGGAAAGCCAGTCGGCCGCGAGCCGTGCGCGGGCCCGGACAACAGACATGTCCGTGCCGAGCACCGTGACGTGCCCGATCTTGCGCCCGGGCCGTTCTTCCTTGCCGTAGTAATGCACATGCACGTCGCGGAACCGCGCGAACAGGTGGTGCAGCCGCTCGTCGGGGCCCATCGACGGGATGATCGACGCGCCGAGCACGTTCGCCATCACCACCGCGGGCGCGACCGGTTCCGTTGAGCCCAAAGGATAGTCGAGCACCGCGCGGAGGTGCTGCTCGAACTGCGAGGTCCGCGCGCCCTCGATGGTCCAGTGCCCGGAGTTGTGCGGCCGCATGGCGAGCTCGTTGACGACCAGACCCGATGGGGTCTCGAACAGTTCCACCGCAAGCAGTCCCACAACGCCCAAAGTGGACGCGACCCGCAACGCCAGATCCTGGGCCTCTTCCGCCAACGCGGGCGACAGGTTCGGTGCGGGCGCGAGCACCTCGACGCAGATCCCGTCCTGCTGAACGGTTTCCACCGCTGGCCAGGCCGCACCCTGCCCGAACGGTGACCGCGCGACTAGCGCTGCTAGCTCCCGTGTCATCGCTACGCGTTCCTCGACGAGCAACGGCGTTCCCGCGGCCAGCAGCTCCGGAACGAGGGACTCCGCGGCCGCCTCGGACGCGACCATCCACACGCCCCGCCCGTCGTACCCGCCGCGCGCCGCCTTGAGCACGCACGGCCAGCCGAACTTCGAGCCGAACCGCACTAGGTCGCCGACGGAGGTGACCGGCGCGAACTCCGGGATCGGCACCCCCATCTCCTGCAGCCGGGTGCGCATCACGAGCTTGTCCTGCGCGTGGATCAACGCCGACGGTCCAGGGTGGACAGTGAAGCCCTCTTCGACCAGCGTGCGCAGGTGCGCGGGCGGCACGTGCTCGTGGTCGAAGGTCATCACGTCACAGCTGGATGCGAAGGCACGCAACGCATCCAGGTCGGTGTGATGGCCGAGGCTGACGAACGGGGTGACGAGTGCGGCCGGCTCGGACGGCGAGATCGCCAGCACGCGCAACGACTGGCCGAGCGCGATGGCGGCCTGCTGGGTCATCCGGGACAGCTGGCCGCCGCCCACCATGCCGACGACGGGCAAGCCTGTGACTGGGTCCACGAGCAGGTCACCCTACCTGCGCCAACGAGCGGCGCGAGCGGGAGGACCGGACAAGCATGACGAGGCCCACAATCACCGGGAACAGCACGAACAGGTTCCCGGCCACCATCTGCGCGGGAGTCCAGGCGTATTCGCGGAACGAGCCGTGCGGGACCCACCGCAGCACCGGCACCGCGAACACCGCCACGGTGACCGGCAGCAGCCAGCGCGCGATCTTGTTCCCGCAGAGCGCCTCGGTGACCAGCACGGTGATCAACGGCACCGCCCACACCCAGTGGTGCACCCACGAGACCGGGCTGACCAGCAACGACAGGAACCCGATGATCAACAGACCATAGACCGGACGGTCGCGGTACCGGCGCACGAGCACGGCCGCGCCTGCCGCCAGCACCACCCCGATCAGGTATGCGACCGGCTGCGACCAGGGCGCCTGCTCGCTGAACCGGCGGACCATCCCGCCCAGTGACTGGTTCCACGACCAGTTCGTCGGCCCGATCCGGGACGAGTCGAACACGGTGTGCGTCCAGAACCGGTAGGCGGAGTGCGGCGTGAGCAGGAACATCAGCGCCTGGAGCCCGGCGAATGCGCCCACCGCCCGCAGCGCGTCCCGAGTCCGCCCGACCAGCAGGAAGTACGCGACGAAGATCAACGGTACGAGCTTGACCGCGGCTGCGACGCCGACGAGCACCCCGCCGAACCGCTTCACCACCAGCACATCCAGCACCACGAGCAGCATCAGCAGCAGGTTGACCTGTCCGTAGTCCATGTTCACCCGGACGGGTTCCAACAGCAGCATGGCACCGCCGAGAACCACCGCGCCCCACTCCGGCGTCAGCCACGAAGGCCGCCGGACCTTGGTCAGCACGATGTACACCACCGCGATCAGCGCCAACGCCGACAACGCGTTCAAGATGCCCCAAGCCACCTGCGACGGCACGACGACCAACGGCGTGAACAGCAGCGCGGCGAACGGCGTGTACGTGAACGGCAGCTGGGCATAGGCAGGCTCGAACGGCAGCGTGTCCGAGTCGTACAGCGGCAGGCCGTGCAGCAAGGTCGCCGCGCCAGCCTGGTAGACCGCCGTATCGCCGCCCGCGGGCGCGTTCTGGAAGTACGCGATCACGCCCTGGACGATGTAGGCCAACGCGATCAGCGCGAGCACGACCCGGCTCATGCGGCGACCTTCGCCCTGGTCAACGCCGGTCGCCAGGAATGCAGCGCCGCCCCGAGCAGCGTCACCGGGTAGATCAAGTACCCCCAACGGGTAGCGGGCATCAACAGCATCGCCACACCCAGGCCGACGCCGATGCGCAGCAGGATCTCAGCGGTCGTCTTCGGCGGCTTCACCAGCAGCCACCACAGGATCCCGATCGCCGCTACCGCCATCAGCACGAGCACGGCCACGTGCCCGACCGGCCCCGACTCCTCCAGCAGATGCCCGGGCAGCGGCGAACCGGCGGGCGAACGAACCTCAGCGAGGTTGGCCGGGAACCGGATCACGTTGTCCACAAAGGCTTTCCAGGAGACCGCCGCCGAAAGCCCGGTGAAGACCACACCACCGGCCAGAAAGGCGCCGACAAACCGCAGCAACCCCTTGGCGCCCTTGGCAAAACCGATAGCCACCGCCACTACAGCAGCGGCTGGCAAGGCAGTCAACTTCATGCTCGCCGCGAGAGCCAACACCAGTCCCGCCCACTCCGGATTCCGCCGGGTGGCCAGAACCGCCGACAGGATCAGCAAAGCGACCACGGGCATGTCGTTCCCGGCGACCGCTGTGGACAGCGTCGTGAAAGTGGTCAGCAGCACGAACTGCACCGGCCGGACGGTGAGTTGTGCTTGCGCTGTTTTCACTGTCAACGCTAGGACTGCCACCGTCACAACGAGAGCGACCACCCGGACGTCGGTGAGCATCGTCCGTCCAAAGAGGGCGTTCGGCAGGCCGAGGATGGCCATCGCGGGGCCGTACGGCGTGAAGTCGTCGACGTGCACCGGCCGCGTCAAAGCCGAAAGGTCCACATACGGGGAACCGGTGTGCAGCAACAGGTTCCCGGCCCGTTCGATCGCCCACACCTCCGGCTGAGCGGTCATCGAGCCGGCCGGCGAACCCCAGTCGCGGCCGGTCATCCGGATCGCCACGAGCACGATCATCGGCACCAAAGCGCCCAGCACCACCACGAGCCCGACCGGCACCCACCGCGAAGCCGGTCGCTTCAACAACAAGAACACCACCGTGTGCAGCGCCGCGAACCCATAGCCCACGACCGCGAAGTTCCCCCACACCCGGAACCCGTAGAACTCCGAGAAAACCGCGGTGTACGCCGCGTCCAGCCCGAACCCGGTGTAGAACGCGAGGTCCAGCCAGCGCGTCCTCACGTCGTCTGGCCTGCGGGGATCCTGGGTTCAGGGGGTTGGGCGCGGTCACGCATGCGGCGGCGCAGCACCCGGATGGCGATCGCGATGCCGGCGCCGACCGGGACGATCATGTACGCGCTGCCCGGGATGAACTCCCACCAGAACCAGTGCAGCTCCTTGCCGTTGCCGCCGCGCATGGCCAGCAGGATGCAGCTGACGAACACCGCGAACACGATCAGCGGCGAGACCGCGGCCCGCAGCACCGGCCAGAAGCCCTGCGGCAGCGGGTCGGGCATCCGCGCGATCAGCATGATCAGCAGCGGCACGACCCAGACGTAGTGGTGCGTCCAGGAGACCGGGCTGAAGAACAACCCGAAGAACGCGCTGACCATCAACGCGGCCACCGCACGCCCGTGCCGGTGGAACCGGCGGACCATCAGCGCCGCCGGGATGGCCACGACCGCGCCGATCAGCAGCGCGATCTTGGTGGAGCTGGGGTCCAGCAGGGTGATCCGGTTGATCAGGCCGTTGAGCGACTGGTTGCCGTTCCAGTAGACCGGGCCGATCCGCATCGGGTCGCCGACCACCGTCACGGTCCAGAAGTGCCAGGCATCCCGGGCGTTGATCAGGAACATCAGGCCCTGCAGCAGGACGAACGTGACGAAGCCCTTGACGGCCGCGGATCGCTTGCCGGTCAGCAGGAAGTGCGCCACGAAGATCAACGGCGTGAGCTTGATGGCCGCGGCGACGCCGACGAGCACCCCGCCCCACCTGCTGTTGCCCGCGGCGATGACCAGCACGTCGAGCACGACCAGCAGCATCAGCAGGATGTTGATCTGGCCGAGGAACAGCGTCCGCCAGACCGGTTCCATGCCGAGCATCAGGATGGAGAACCAGACGGTGGCCTTGCGCGGGTCGAGCCAGCCGGGCCGGTTGGGCACCTTCTCCAGGGTGATCCGGATGACCAGGCTGAGCGACAGCACCGAGGCGGCGCTGAGCACGCCCCAGGCGACCACGGTCGGCAGGATGGTCAGCGGCACGAACACCAGCGCCGCGAACGGCGTGTAGGTGAACGGCAACTGCGCCCACCACGGCTCCGCGCCGAGCGTCATGTTGTCGTAGAGCGGCTCGCCGGACAGCAGCGCCACACCGCCGGACCGGTAGACCGCCGAGTCCACACCCATCCGGCCGTGTGCGAACCACACGATGAAGCCGGTCAGGATGAACGCCAGCGGGACCGCGGAGACGACCCACATCGCCCGCCAGGAGCCGACAAACCAGACAACCGCCTGGGTCAACCGCCCTTCCGCCCGCACGGGCGCACCCCCGTTGCGCTCGTCACCATCGCTCACGCGGACAGCAAATCACGAGAACCACCCAAACGTGGCTTGAGGTCCCGGCTAACGCACACCGGGCGGGGCAAACCCGGACATACCGCCCGATTCAGCTACGACTGAGCGAGTCGATCAGCTCACAGGCCTGGCTGTGCGTGTCCGGCAGCCGGTAGAGGCGCAGATCGATCGGGCCGAGGGTGTGCAGCTGGGGATCCACGGACAGACGCTGGGCGAGCATCCGCTCAGCCTCGGCGACGCGAGTGGCCAGGTCCGGGTCCCGTTCGGTGAGCACGACGGCGACCGACGGGCCGAGCAGCGCCAGGCTCTCGCCGCCGTCGAAGACCTGTCTCAGCACGTCAGCGGCCAGGACCATGGCCATCAGCCGGGACCACCCGATCACCGCGGACAGGTCGATGGACACCGTGAGCAGGACGTGACCCACCGGGCGCTCATCGCGCGCGGCCTGCCGGTAGATCTCGCCAAGACGTGTGCGCAGGTAGGCGGACGTCGATAGTCCGGTCAGACTCTCCTTGACCTCACAACGGGCTATCTCGACAGTGGACACATCAGCCCAAGCGAGTGCGGTCATCCGGAGCAACCGGGCGGGCACCGCGTCCGGGTTGGCGGCCAGCAACCGGGGATCGGAGAGCACGGCATGCAGCGCGGCGACGTCCGTCAGGGTCTCGTCCAGGCCGGCGCCGGACAGCGCGCGGGCCCGGCCCAGCTCCGCGAGCGGGTCCGAGAGATCGGCCTTGACCAGGGCGGACGCGCACACCGCGTCGACCTCCGGCAGGGCCCAGTCGCTCGGGTAACGCCATCCCGCGGCGATGCTGGCCGTCCGCCACCGGGCGCGCAGCGACCGGAGAGCGGCCTCCGCACCATGGGGTGAACGTGAGCCCATTTCGCGAACCGCCACAGTTACCCGTTCCTCTCCGGCACCGATGAACCCGCTGACAAAGATCTGGAGTTGGAACGTCGTTGGGCCTCAGGTGTGACGCGATTCGGACCGACTTGTCATTCGAATGGTTGACGCGGTCACGGAGCGCTAAACCCGCAGGCGGCTCCGGATATGACTCCGTGATGTGGGTCAGTCACACTGACCCCGGCAACACGGGCATGGAGAGGGAGGCACGTGTCCACGGTTCCCGCTGAGGTGCACGGCCCGAGCGACGCCGAACTGATCGAGTCGGTCCGCCAGGGCACCGTGTCCGCGTATGGATCGCTGTACGAGCGACATGTCGGGGCCGCGTACAACCTTGCCCGCCAGCTGACCCGCAACCAGGCCGAGGCCGACGACCTGGTCTCCGAGGCGTTCGCGAAGGTGCTGGACACCCTGCGCGCCGGTCGTGGCCCGGACTCCGCGTTCCGCGCCTACCTGCTGACCGCGCTGCGGCACACCGCGTACGACAAGACCCGCAAGGACCGCAAGGTCGAGCTGTCCGACGACGTGACCACGATCGCGGGCGCCGAGACGGCGGTCCCGTTCTCCGACACGGCCGTCGCGGGCCTGGAGCGGTCGCTGGCCGCCCGGGCGTTCGCGCGCCTGCCGGAACGCTGGCAGGCGGTGCTCTGGCACACCGAGGTGGAGGGCCAGTCACCCGCCGAGGTCGCCCCCATCCTGGGACTTACCCCCAATGGTGTGAGCGCGCTCGCCTATCGGGCGAGGGAGGGCCTGCGCCAGGCCTACCTACAGGTGCATCTCGCCGAGAGCGACAACGACCGGTGCCGCGCGACCGCCGAACGCCTGGGCGCGTGGACCCGGGGTGGCCTGTCGAAGCGCGAGACCGCGCAGGTCGAGGCCCACCTGGACGAGTGCGCGCGGTGCCGCGCGCTGGCCGCTGAGCTCGCCGACGTCAACGGCGGCATGCGCGGGATCATCGCGCCGCTGGTCCTCGGCGCCGGCGCCCTTGGGTACCTGGCGACCACGGCGAAGGTCAGCACTGCGGCCGTCGTCGGTACCGCAGCCGCTGCCGGTGCTGGTGGTGGCGCCGCGGCTGGGGCCGCGTCGTCGATCCCTCGCCAGTTCATCGGCGTCGCCGTGTCCGCGACCGCGCTGGCCGCGGCGATCGCGATCGCGTTGACCGCGGGTACGTCCGAGCAGCAGATCCCGGCCGCGCAGCAGCCGCCGCCATCGCCGACGGCACCGGCCCGGACCCAGCCGAACAACCCGCCGCCGCCTCCGATCCCGCCGGTTCCGCCGCCACCGCAGTCACTGCCGAACCAGCCCGTCCCGCCGACCGGGCAGCCACCGGCCCAGACGCCGCCGGTTCAGGTGCCGACGCCGGGCGCGCCGCCGCCACCGGCTCCGCCGCAGCCCGCGCCGCCGAGCCTGAACGCGCCCTCACCCGGGCCGGTCACGCTGGTCCCGGGCACCACGAGCGAACTGCCGTTCACGGTCACCAACAACGGTGGCAGCGTGTCCGAGCCGGTCGTGGCCACGCTGAACCTGCCGCCGGGGATCAGTTCCGAGGGTCCGGCGCGGATGGCCGGGGCGCCGATCCTGCGGTTGAACGCGGCCGCCGCCGACGTGGCCTGCCCGGCCGGGTCCGGCACGGTGACCTGCAGCAGCGCGGGCGGCCTGCAGCCGGGTGAGTCGGTGAAGCTGGTGTTCCGGCTGCTCGCGACCGACGACAGCATCGGTGGCGAGATCACCGGTTCGGTGATGGCCGGTTCGATCGCCGCGGTCAAGGTGTCGGTGAAGGTGGACGTGCAGCCGCCGGTCCGCAAGGACGGCGTGTCGATCCTGGCGTCGCCGGACCCGATCGACCTCGGGGCGCCCGGTCTGCGCAAGGCGCCGTCGGTGTTCGCCCTCGCGCGCAACACCGGCGAGAGCACCAAACAGATCACCGTCACGTTCGACGAGACCGCGTACCTCGTGCAGTCGGTCCCGCACGCCTCCTGCACCACGACGGGCGCCACGACCAGCTGTGTGACCGACGATCCGGTGAAGCCCGGTGACCGGTTCTACCTGCGGGTCAAGCTGAAGGACTGGGACGAGGGCGGGGAGACGCGCGGGGACCGCCATGACCCGCCGCCGTGGCACACGCGGAAGGTACACGTCACGGCCACCCTCGGCACGGCGAGCGCGAGCACGACGGTGAACCTGCCGTGGTGGCGCTGGCCGTTGCCGCCCAAGGAGCCGAAACCGCCGACCACCACCACGAAGCCGACGCCTCCGACACAGACGGACCCCACCAAGCCGACGCAGACCACGGGGCCGACCAAGCCAACGGAGCCGACGAAGCCCACTTCGACGTCCTCGTCTGAGCCTCCCGCGGTGACCACGACGCCGACGACGCGGACGACGACCTCGGAGCGACCGCCGCCGGACCCGTGTGCTGGGATGAACGCGGTCGAACGCCTGCTGGCGGACCTCACGGGACAGTGTGGGACGGGTCCTGGCCCTCGGTAGTCAAAACATGATCAATTACGTAACGCCTACCCCACACGTCACTTTCTAAACTCTGATCGGAGCAGTCCCGGGGCAACCCGGTCACGGCCTGTGAAAATCTGATCAGTAGAGTCGGGTGCATGGCCTTTGTGCAGACCATCGTCCAGCGGCTCCCCGAGCCGGTGCGCAGGATCATGCTCAAGTACCGCGAGCTGCTCAGGTTCGCGGTGGTCGGTGCGGTCTGCTTCGTCGTCACCACGGCGGTCAACTACGCGCTGAAGCTCACCGTGCTGAACGCGCACCCGGTCACCGCGCTGGCCGTCGCGGTGATCATCGCCACCATCGTGTCCTACGTGCTCAACCGGGAGTGGTCGTTCCACACCCGCGGCGGGCGCGAGCGGCACCACGAGGCCGCCCTGTTCTTCCTGATCAGCGGGATCGGCGTGGGCCTGAACTCGTTGCCGCTGGCCATCTCCCGCTACATGCTCGAGCTGAAGGTCCCTTATGTGACTCTTGTCACACAGGAGATCGCGGACTTCTTCAGCGGCATGATCCTCGGCACCCTCCTGGCGATGGTGTTCCGCTGGTGGGCGTTCAAGAAGTGGGTGTTCCCCGAGGCGAACGCCCGCACCCGCGTCACCCGCACCCAGCGCCGCCTGCACGCCGTGCGCGACGAGGAGAACGAGCGCGCCGCGTAACCCCGTGTTGGTCTGCGGTTTTCCGTAGACTGCGGCAGTGACGTTTGTCGAGAGCGTGCTGGCTCAAGTGCCCGAGCCGCTCCGAGGCGTTCTCATCAGACACCGGGAGCTGTTGAAGTTCCTGATCGTCGGCGGGACCACGTTCGTCATCGACAACGGCCTGTGGTTCCTCATGAAACTCACGGTGCTGGAGAGCAAACCGGTCACCGCCAAGGCCATCGCGGTGCTGATGGCCACAATCGCCTCGTACGTGCTGAACCGCGAGTGGTCCTTCCGCACCCGAGGAGGCCGCGAACGCCACCACGAGGCCGCGCTGTACTTCCTGGTGAGCGGCGGCGGGATCATCATCAACCTCGTACCGCTGTGGATCTCCCGCTACGTCCTGGACCTCAAGGTCCCCAACGTCGACCGCTGGGCCCAGGAGACGGCGGACTTCGTCGCGGGCTCCATCATCGGCACACTGCTGTTCATGGTGTTCCGCTTCTGGGGCTTCCGCCGCTGGGTCTTCCCCGAAGCCAACGCCCGCCCCCGCATCGTCCCCGCCCCCACCCCCGACGACTGATAGCGAACGCGCGTCCCTGTGGAGGGGATCAGCGCGGCGACCGCTCAGCGCGTTCGGTAGGCCAACGAACCCCCCGAACCTCATCCGCCCGAGGCACCGGCAAAAAGATCGTGAACGTAGCCGGCCTCGGAGCAGAAAGCTCCAGCCGCCCACCGTCAGAGTCGACGAGCGCACGAGCCAGGGCGAGCCCCACTCCGGTCGACCCCCCACCAGAAACCCCGCGATCGAAGATGTGCGCCACGAGGTCATCGGGCACACCGGAACCACTGTCCGTGACCTCAATCGCCACCGTGGCTTCACCGCCTCGAGCGGAAACCGACACGGTCCCGGCCCCGTGCCGCAACGCATTGTCGAGCAGCACCCCGATGGCCTCACTCAACCGGGTACGAGTCGCCCGCGCCAGGGGCTTGTCGTGGACCCGCACCCGCAGCGCACGTCCCTTGGCGCGCAACGGATCCCGCCACTCCCCAACGATCTTCGGCAGCTCCGCGGCCAAATCCAACGGCTCGGCGTCCGTGGACCGGGCCTCACGCGCGGCGGCCAACAGCTCGTCGAGCACGTCACCCAGCCGCTCAGCCTGCTCCAGAGCCGCCCCCGCGTCGACGGCGCTCTCCTCATCGACGGCCATGTGTTTCAACGACTCCAGCCGCAACTGCAAGGCCGTGAGCCGACTCCGCAACTGGTGCGAGACGTCACCCACGAGCTCACGTTCGCGCTGAACGAGTTCGGCGAGAGCCCCCGCGGAGGTATCCAAAGCGTGCGCCACCCGATCGAGTTCGGGCACGCCGTACCGCTGCGGGTCCGGCTTGAAGTCACCCGCACCCAGCCGCGCCGCTCTGTCCGCCACGTGACCCAGGGGTTTGGCGAGGCGGTTCGCCGTCACGATCGCCACGCCGCTGGCCACGGCGATCGTCAGCACAATGACCAGCACCACCAGCCCCGCTACTTGGGTCTGGCGGGCTCGGGTCGGGGCGGCGGGGATCTGGACGACGACCGTGACACCGTTGAGGATCTGGATCTGCTCCGCCAGGGCGTCCGATCCGGGGTCCGGGCCGAGTGTCTGAACTGGACGGTCCGGCTGGGTCACCACGAGGCGGCCGTTCTCGGGCACGACGGGTTGCACCGCGGCCAGGTTCAGCGGCCGCTGCGCGAGGGTGTCCTCGTCCAGGCGCAGGCCGATCCGCTGGACCGTGCCCTTCAGGCCGTCCCGCGTCACGGTCTCGACCAGCTGCAACGCGGTGTACCCGAGCGGGATGCCCAGCGCGCACGTGGTCACCGCGACCGCGAGCAGGATCGCCAGCAGAATCCGCCTGCGCATGTCCCGTCAGTCCGAGTTGAACCGGAAGCCGACGCCACGCACCGTGGCGATCCGGCGTTCGGTCGCCCGCGGGCCGACCTCGCCGAGCTTGCGGCGCAGCCAGGACATGTGCATGTCCAGGGTCTTGCTCGTCTTGCGCTCCGGCCCGTCGTCCCACACCTCGGCGAGGATCTCCTCGCGGGTGACGACCTGCCCGGCCCGCTGGATGAGCACGCGCAGCAGCTCGAACTCCTTGTTGGCCAGGGTGATCTCCTGACCGTCCACGGTCACCACCCGCGCGGCGAGGTCCATCTTGACGCCGTTCACCTCGACCGCGCCCGGTGCCTGGCGGCGCATCAGCGCCCGGATCCTGGCCAGCAGCTCGGCCAGCCGGAACGGCTTGGCCACGTAGTCGTCCGCGCCGGCGTCCAGGCCGACCACGAAGTCGACCTCGTCCGCGCGCGCGGTCAGCATCAGCACCGGCAGCCCGCGCCCGGACGAGCGCAACCGCCGGCAGACCTCCAGCCCGTCCATCCCGGGGAGGCCCAGGTCCAGCACGAGCAGGTCGGCCCGACCCGCGTCGGCGAACTCCAACGCACTCAGCCCGTCGGTGACGACCTCTACGGCGTAACCCTCACGCTGCAGAGCGCGTGACAACGGGTCTGCGATCGCCGAGTCGTCCTCGGCCAGCAGCACCACACTCACGGTCACCACTCTAAGCGTGACAACATCAGGCCCGTGTCATCTGCCGACCTCGACTTCGCGTTGCGCCTCGCCGACACGGCCGACGCCATCACCATCGACCGGTTCCGCGCCCAGGACCTCCGGGTGACCCGCAAACCGGACCGCACCCCCGTCACCGACGCCGACACCACCGTCGAAGAAGCCATCCGCGCCCAGCTCCAGGCCACTTTCCCGGCCGATGCCGTGCTGGGTGAGGAAGGTGGTGGCGCACTCGGCCCCGGCCGGACGTGGATCATCGACCCGATCGACGGGACCAAGAACTTCCTGCGCGGCATGCCCGCGTGGGGCACCCTGATCGCCCTGGTGGACGCCGGAAAACCGGTGGTCGGCGTGGTCAGCGCCCCGGCGCTGGACCGCCGCTGGTGGGCGGCCGCGGGTCAAGGCGCGTACACCAACGGCGGCCGCCGGCTGCGGGTGTCCGGTGTGGACACATTGTCGGATGCGTATATCAGCACAACAGACCTGGGCTCGTGGGTGAAGTACCACTCCCGTGAGGCCTACCTGAACCTCGTCGACGCCTGCTGGGAGAGCCGGGCGTTCGGCGACTTCTGGCAGCACTGCCTCGTGGCCGAGGGCGTCATGGACATCGCCGCCGAACCGATCGTCAACCCGTGGGACGTGGCCCCGCTCCAGGTCATCATCGAGGAGGCCGGGGGCACCTTCACCGACTTCAAGGGCAACGCCACCTTCGACGGCGCCACCGCCCTGTCCACCAACGGAAACATCCACGCCGCTGCTCTGGAGCACCTGAAGCGCTAGGCCGAACCGGTCAAAACCGGGCATGAGCCCGGACACACCCCTAGAACCACGACGTTTGTTGTACTACTATCGTAGTGGATCTAGAGGAGGACGTCATGGCACAAGTGATCGTCGTGGGCGCCGGGCCCACCGGATTGGCACTGGCCAGCGAGCTGGCCCTGAACGGGATCGACTGCAAGGTGCTGGAGAAGCGGCCGCCGTCGCAGTCCAGCATCACCCGGGCGTTCGGCGTGAACGCCCGGACCCTGGAACTGCTGGACGCGCGCGGCCTCGCGGACACCCTCGTCCCGCTCGGCACCAAGATCCCCGCCGCGGCACCGAATGTGGGCGTGACGCTCAGCTTCGCGGGTATCGACAGCCGCTTCCAGTACATGCTCATCGTGCCGCAGAACGGCACCGAGGCCGTGCTGCGCCGGCGCTGCGAGGACCTCGGCGTGCAGATCGTCCGGGAAGCCGAAGTCGTTGGCTTGGACCAAGATGAGCACGAGGTGCAGCTGCACCTGAAGAACGGCTCGGTCGAGACCGCGTCCTATGTGGTCGCTTGCGACGGCGCGCACAGCAAGGTGCGCGAGATTCTCGGCACGCAGTTCGTCGGCGAGCAGTACGAGGTTCAGCTGTTGCTGGCCGACGTGAAGATGGACCACCCGCCGACCGAGTTCATGTTCGGCAAGAGCAACGAGAACGGCATCCAGATCTTCATCCCGTTCGGCGACGGCTACCACCGTTCGATCGCCTGGCGGCACAACGTGAACACGTCCGACGCACCGGTCACTGTGGACGAGGTGCGCGAAACGATCAAGGAGATCACCAGGGCGGACTTCGGTCTCAGCGACATGCGCTGGGGCACGAGGTTCGTGAGCGAACGCCGTCAGGCCGCGCATTACCGCGAGGGCAGGGTTTTCCTGGCCGGCGACGCCGCGCACGTGCACTCGCCGGTGGGCGCGCAGGGCATGAACACCGGGATCAGCGACGCGATGAACCTCGGCTGGAAGCTCGCCGCCGCGGTCAAGGGCACGGCGCCGAGCTGGCTGCTCGACACGTACGAGACCGAGCGGCACCCGGTCGGCGAGGCGGTGCTGAAGAACACCGACCGGCTGTTCAAGATCTCCGCCCTGAAGTCCGGACCGGCCCGCAAGATGGCGCAGATCCTCATGAAGACCGCGTTCAAGTTCGAGATCTTCCGCAGGATGCCTCGCGAGTTCCTCACCGGGCTGGGCTTCTCGTACTCGCCGCGCGGCGACAACAAGATCGACGGCAAACGGGCGTCGGACGTGCACGTGGATGGCGTCCGGCTCGCGGAAGCCGCGCGGGACGGCAGGTTCGTCCTCGTCGACACGACGAACGACCAGAACGCCGCGGCCATCGCGCGAGCCGAGTGCGGCGACCGCGTCACCGTCCTCTCCGGACGGTTCGACGACGAGTATCGCACTGCGGCGCCGGTAATGCTCGTCCGGCCGGACGGTTACGTCGCCTGGGCTTCCGAGGACGGCGCTGACGCGGGCGCGGCACTGGCCGGCTGGTGGGGGTCGAACCTCGTTTCGGTGTCGTAGAACACCAGCTCCAACATGCGTTCCACGAACACAGGATCCGGCGCGGCCGGTGGCATCGTCAGGTTGTCGAAGAGCATTCCCGTCAACACCTGTGACAGCAGCCGCGCCCGGTCCGGGGTCGCCGGAACCCCAGCGGACAGCAGAAACTCAGTAGCGCCTTGGATCGCGGCCGCGTGGATCTCCGCCAGCATCGGCCGCAGCGAGGGTTCCCGGTTGCCCGCCAGGAAAAGTTCGAACCGGGCGAGGTTACGCACCCGCGCGACCTCGTCCTGACCGGCCACCATCCGCGACAGCAGCTTCGCCACGTCCGCCCGGCCGCTCAGACCGGACCGGACTGTCCCGATATAGCCCCAATGCAGCTCGGCGACCCGCTCGGCGGCCGCCTCCAGCAACGCGAGGCGGGTCCGGAAGAAGTTGGATGTCGTGCCGGTCGGCAGATCCGCACGGACGTCGACCGCCCGATGGGTGAGCCCGCCGGCCCCGTTCTCGGCGATCAGCGTGATGGCGGTGTCGGCGATCAGCGCCCGCCGCTCCGGGTTGGCCGGCATGGTGTTTCTCCTCGAGCCGCCTTGCCACTACCCTCGTAGTGTATCAGTCCGGCTTGATCACACCCACCGCTCCGCGCGCGACCTGGGCCCAGGTCAACCTGCCGAACAGGTAGTGACAAGCGACCTGCTCGTTGGTGAACCTGGCCCAGTCGTACCGGTTTCCCTGCTCGCGCCAGAACACCTCCCAGCCCAGCAGGCCGTTCTCGTCCGGCGTCTCCGCGCGGAAGAGGCACCAGGTGTTGTCCGCCTCGGTGCCCACCGAGACGAGCTCGGCCGGGATGCCCACGGCGTCCAGCCAGCCGACGATCGACTCAGCCTTCATCGACGATCTCCTCTGTCAGGTAGCCGAACGCGACCAGGTCGGCGGCCGGGTACACGGTCCGGTACCGGACACCGCCGCCGGACTGGGCGAACCAGGCGGCCGAAAACCCTTTCCACACCGGCAAAGCACGCGCGACCCGGTAACGGCGGTACCCGGCGCGCAGGTGTGACGGCGGCAGCGAGCGGCGGCTGAACGCGGTCGACTCGGCGGCGAACACGCGGCCCTCCTCGGTGCCGAACCGGTCGATGATCGTGCCCGGCGGCAGGATCTCCGCCTCGCCCGGCGCGATCCCGCCTTCCGGGTACAGCTCCGCGGGCGGCCAGGCGTACTCGATGTCCAAAGTGTCCCGTCCGCTGCCCGCACGCACGACGAACCGCCGGTCCCAATCCCGCTCGTGCTGGCCGCCCAACGGGTCGTAGCCCACGGCCAGGCCGTCGACGATCGCGTCCTCTTCGGGCTCGACCGGGCGCGCGGTTCCCCGGACGGCCTCGATCAGGCCGGACGAGGGGTGGTCGTGCGGCTCGAACCGCATGCCGGGCGCGTAGTCGTACTCCTGGCTGGGCGGGGGAAGCTGGCGGGCGGGCCGGTCGCGCGCCACCGGCATGTGGCCGAGGGGGAACATCCGGACCAGCCAGATCGCCAGAATCGTTTCCTGGTCCTGTTTGGGTGCCTGGGTGTGCGAGACTACCGCGGCTGGTTGCGGACTTGGTTGCTGCTGCACGGGTTGCTGCTGGCGCGGAGCATCCGGCACGAACGTCGGTGACTGTCCACGCTGGACCGGCGCCGGGCCGGGCTGAGCCGAGACGGGCTGCGCCGCAACAGGAGCCGCAGCGACTGGCGGAGGTGCTGCAGGCGCAGGTCCACCGGTGATGATGGGCGCGGCGGGCGCACCTCCGCCGCCACCACCAACCACAGGAGCGCCTGGCACACCAGGACTGACCGGCGCGACCGGAGCCTGGGCCGCGGGCGGCGGCGCGTCCAGCACCGCGGGCGCGGCCGAGGCGACGTGCACGCTTTGGTCGTGGACAACGGGAATGCCCGACGGCGGGGTCGGAGCATCATGCGGCAGAACGAAATCGTGCGAACCGGGGATGGCGATCGGCCCAGTGGACGGCTCAAGTCCACCGGCGGCCGGAGGCAGAACGTCGCCCGGCAGGTGATGCCCACCGGGCCCGCCGACGTTCCCCGGGCCGACCTGCCCAGGAGGGGCCTGGATCGGGCCGTGACCGTGGTCCCCGGGCCCGGTTACGGTGTCCTGCACGACGTCCGTGGCCGCGTGAACGGTGTGACCGGTGTCCCGCACCAGGTTCACGGCTCCCTGGCTCGTGTCCTGCACCAGGTTCGCGCCCCCGTGAACCACGTGCCCGGCTCCTTGCCCCGTGTCCTGCACGAGGTTCGTGGCGGCGTGGCCGGTGTTCTGCACGAGGTTCCCGGCGCCTAGGGTCACCCCGGAAACGGTGTCCTTCAAGAAGTTGTGCCCGTGTCCCTGCGCGCCCGGGTTCGGGTCCACGAGGGGCTGCGCGGTGTCCATCACGACACCGGTCGCGGGCTGAACCGCGGACACCAACGTGTGGTGGACGTTGGCGACATTCGCGGCCGTGCCCTTGATCGCGGTGTCCAGTCCCAGTAACGCGGTGGGGTGCCCGGCCGCGGCGGCGTGCTCGGCGACGTCCTTGTTCTTGGCCAACGGCACCAGGTTGCGCACGATCGCCAGCTTCGCCTCGCCGACCTGGTTGGCGGCGTGGTCGAGCTTGTCCGCCGCGTCCGTGCAGCCCTTGACGACCGACGTCAGGTGCCCGGTGTCCGGCTTGACGTTGTTGCCCCAGTGTGACCGGGCCGCGTCGGCGCCCGCGCCCTGTGTTGTGTGCAAGGCGGCTTGGGCGGAGGTGTCCGCGTCGCCGATCAGGGTGGTCAGTTTCTTGCCGGTGTCCCGCCACGCCTGGGCGGCCTCGCGCATTTTGTCCTCGTCCGCCGCCGGCCACTTCACGCCGGTCTGCGCGGCCACGTCGGCCAGCTCGGGAGGAAGCTCGATGCCCATGTCAGACCTTGTCGATGCGGTTGCGGGCATTGGCGTCGACATCGCGGTAGGCGGCGGCCATCTCGGTCAGCCGGGTCCGCATGTCGTCGAGGTGGCCGGACACGGCGTCCAGCCCGGTCCGGGTCCGGCCGGACGGTCCGGAGTAGACGGCCGCGAAGCTCTGGCCGACCTCGTCGTCACCCCAGGGCGTGCCGAGGGCGTCGAGGGTCCGGTTGAGCTCGCCGGACAGCTTGCCCGCGCGTTCGACCATCGGCGCGAAGTCGGCCGCGTGCTTGGCCAGCCGTTCGTGATCGGACTCGAAACCGGTCACGGCTGCCTCCCCGGCCGGTCCATCCAGCTCAGGTCCTCGTAGCTCTCGTCGTCGAACCGCTGCACCGGCGGCGCCAGCTCGGCGGCGGTGAGGTCGGCGCGGCCCGCGAGCAAGGCGGCCGGGTCGGTCTGCACCGGCAGCAACGGGCTCACGGTCCGGTTGGCCGTCTCGGCCGCCTTGGCCGACGCCGACGCGACCGTCCGCACGATCGACTTGGCCAGGTCCGACGGGCTCACCCGGACATAGGCGGCGTCCGCGATGACCAGGTCGAGTAAGGCCCCGCCCGGGCCGACGGTCGCCTTGACCAGGCCGTCCGGGCTGGTCACCGACTCACGGATGGCGGAGAGCGACTGCTGCATGCCCGCGAGCTGGTCGCGGCTGCGCCGGTAGTCGGCGAGGAGCTCGTCCACCTGCGCCTGATGGTCGGAAGCCACGGCCACCTCCGGATCAACGTAAAGCTCGTCTCAGGCGTCAGACGCCGCCGGACGCGCCCCGGTTCCCGTGGCCGGGAAAGATCTCAGCCGACGGTCTTGCGCACCAGGGCCCGGCGCGTGCCACGGCGATCCACCACCGTGAAGCCCGCGTCGGTGAACATCGACAGGGTGCCGTGGTACAGCTCGCCCGAACTCGTCTTCACGCCGTTGGTGTCGACCGGGTACGCCTCCAGGATCCAGGCGCCGTGCCGGACCGCATACCGGACAGCTTCATCGAGCAGCCTACGGGCGACACCGCCGCGGCGCGCGGAACGATGGATGTAAAAACAGGTGACGGACCAGATTCCGGAGAGGTCCTCGTCCGGGTCGGCCGGTTTGGCGATCGGCGAACGTTCCAGGCGGTGGTACACCGACCGGGGCGCGACGGCCACCCACCCGATCGCCTCCTGGCCGTCCATCGCCAGCAGCCCGACCGGTTCGCCCGCGACCGCGAGATCGACGGCGTCCTGGCGGTTGACCTCGCCGGAGTCGCGCTTGTACTCGGGGCTGGTCTTGCGGAACCACATGCACCAGCAGCCGGCCACGGCCCCGTTGGGACCGAACAGCTTCTCGAAGGCCGGCCAGGTCCGCTCGGACAGTTCGACGACCTTGATCGTCATCCCCGCAGCGCCTGGACCACACGCGACGGGCTCGGCCGGCCCAGCTGAGCGGCCATCCACGCGCTCGTGCCGGCCAGCTTGTCCAGGTTCACGCCGTGGTCCAGCCCCAGGCCGTCAAGCATCCACACCAGATCCTCGGTCGCCAGGTTGCCGGTGGCCGACTCGGCGTACGGGCACCCGCCGAGGCCGCCGGCGGACGAGTCGACAGTGGACACTCCACAGCGGAGCGCGGCCATCGTGTTGGACAGCGCCTGCCCATACGTGTCATGGAAGTGCACGGCCAGCACAGCCGGATCGCCGAACCCGGCGATGAGCGCCTCGACCTGACCGGGGGTGGCCACACCGATCGTGTCGCCAAGGGAGAGCTGCGAGCAGCCGAGGTCCAGCAGCCGGCGCCCGACCGCGATCACCTGCTCGGCCGGAACCGGTCCCTCCCAAGGATCCCCGTAACACATCGAGAGATACCCGCGTACTCGCAAGCCTTCCGCGCGCGCCCGGGTGACCACCGGCTCGAACATCTCGAACTGCGAGTCGAGTGTCCGGTTGAGGTTGCGGTTGGCGAACGTCTCGGTGGCGCTGGCGAACACCGCGATGTGGTCCATCCCGGCTTCGAGCGCCCGGTCCAGGCCACGCTCGTTGGGCACCAGCACGGGATAGCTCACACCGTCCCGTCTGGACAGTCCGTCGACCAGCTCCGCGGCGTCCGCGAGCTGCGGAACCCACTTGGGGTGCACGAAACTGGTCGCCTCGATCACCCGCAGGCCCGCGTCCGCCAGCCGGTCGATGAACTCCAGCTTGACCGCCAGGTCCACGACCGACTTCTCGTTCTGCAGCCCGTCGCGGGGGCCGACCTCCCAGATGGTGATCCGCTGCGGGAGATCGGCCGCCGACGCGACGGTGTCGGGCAGGCCCGCGGCGACCATCTAGCGGCCGCCCTGCTGCGGGGGCTGCTGGTAGCGCTCGCCTGCCTTGAAGTCGTCGTCCGGGTTGTCGTTGATCTCCCGGTACAGCAACGAGTGCACGCGCTCCACCTGCGGGATGTCGTCGAACTCCAGCGGCTCGTCGGACGCCGACTCGATGATCAGCGTGCCGCAGCCCACGATCCGGTCGATCAGGCCGTGCTCGAACCGCACGCTGTTGATCCGGGACAGCGGGATGTCGATCCCGGTCCGGTTGATCAGCCCCTCACGGGCCATCACCCGATCGGTGGTCACGATGAAGTGGGTGGTGCGCCACCGCACGAACGGGACCAGGAACAGCCACACGATCAGGATCAACGCCACCGCGCCGATCGCGATGAACGCGACTGTGCTCCAGGACAGGTCCTGCGCCAGGATCGCCAGCCAGATGCCCACACCGAGGGTGAGCACCAGGACGATGTACGGCAGCAGGAGCATCTTCCAGTGCGGGTGCTTGTGGATCACGACGCGCTCGCCGTCGCTGAGCAGGTCGTCTGGATAGGCCACGGTGTTCCTCCGGTCAGCGCCGATGACGGCCATACCGTACCCGCGCGGACCCCTTCAAGGGCGTGGGACCGGCAATTCTTACTAGGACGTTGCCCGGAGGTGCACCACGTCGCCGGCGGGCACGGAGTGGTCGAGACCTTCGGCGTCGCGGACCACGAGCGTGCCGTCGCCTTCGAGGTACCGGGCGGTGCCCTGCAGCTCGGTCTGGCCGGCCAGTTCCACCCGGACGTGCTGGCCGAGGGTCACGCAGTGTTTCCGGTACTCCTCGTGCAGGCCGCTGGCGAACGGGTCGCCGTTGTGCTCCCGCCAAGGCTCCTCCAGCCGGGCCAGCTCGGTGAGCAGGCGGGCGGTGAGCTCGGTGTCGTCGAGCAAGGAGGCGCCCTCGTCGGCCAGTGAGGTGGCCTCCAGACCGCCCGGGCCCAGCGGGACGTCACCCAATGGCTGGACGTTCAGCCCCATGCCGAGGACCACCCCACGGGCGGTGGTCGACGCGAGAACCCCCGCGCCTTTGCGCTGGTGGGGGCCGAGCAGGAGGTCGTTCGGCCACTTCAGACCCGCCTCGACGCCCACGCTCTGCGCGACCTTGACCAGGGCGACCCCGGCCAGCATGGTGAGCCACTGCACACGGGACAGCGGCACCGCCAGCAGGTAGTGGACACTCAGGTAGATCCCGCCACTCGGCGACACCCATGACCGGCCTTGACGGCCCTGGCCCGCGGTCTGTTCCGAGGCGACGAGCACGAACCGGTCCGGCACGTCGTCTCTGGCGACCAGGTCGGCGTTGGTCGAACCCGTGCTGGCCACCACCTCGACACCCGAGTAGGTACTGGCCATCCGGCGCTGTAGCTCAACTGCGTCCACCAGTAAAGACTAGTCGTGTGGTGACATTAGCTACGTGAATCAGCCGCGCTTAGGCGTGGCTGGCTACGCTCCCTGGCCATGAGCAGTGCCACGACGCCGATCGGGCCCGTCCCTGAGGGCGAGCCGGACATCCACACCACCGCCGGGAAGCTCGCCGACCTCTACCGCCGCAACGACGAGGCAGTGCACGCCGGGTCCGCGCGGGCGGTGGAGAAGCAGCACGCCAAGGGCAAGATGACCGCCCGCGAGCGGATCGACCAGCTGCTGGACGCGGGTTCGTTCGTCGAGCTGGACGAGCTGTCGCGGCACCGGTCGACCAACTTCGGCCTGGAGAAGAACAGGCCGTACGGCGACGGTGTGGTGACCGGGTACGGCACCATCGACGGCCGCCCGGTCTGCGTGTTCAGCCAGGACGTCACGGTGTTCGGCGGCGCGCTGGGCGAGGTGTACGGCGAGAAGATCGTCAAGGTGATGGACCTGGCCATCAAGACCGGCCGGCCGATCATCGGCATCAACGAGGGCGGCGGTGCCCGGATCCAGGAGGGCGTGGTCTCGCTGGGGCTGTACGGCGAGATCTTCATGCGCAACGTGCGCGCGTCCGGCGTGATCCCGCAGATCTCGCTGATCATGGGCGCGAACGCGGGCGGGCACGTGTACTCGCCTGCTTTGACGGACTTCATCGTGATGGTCGACCAGACCTCGCAGATGTTCATCACCGGCCCGGACGTGGTGAAGACGGTGACCGGCGAGGAGGTCACGTTCGAGGAGCTGGGCGGCGCGCGGACGCACAACACCAAGTCCGGCAACGCGCACTACCTCGCCGCCGACGAGGACGACGCGATCTCCTACGTGAAGGACCTGCTGTCGTACCTGCCGTCCAACAACCTGTCCGACGCGCCGATCTTCGACGTCGAGGAGTCCGGTTCGGTGGCCGAGTCGCTGACCGACAGCGACACCGAGCTGGACACGTTGATCCCGGACTCGCCGAACCAGCCGTACGACATGCACGAGGTCATCACCCGCGTGCTCGACGACGGCGAGTTCCTCGAAGTGCACCCGCTTTTCGCGCCGAACGTGCTCGTCGGGTTCGGCCGCGTCGAAGGGCACAGCGTTGGTGTGGTGGCCAACCAGCCGACCCAGTTCGCGGGCTGCCTGGACATCGACGCCTCCGAGAAGGCCGCGCGGTTCGTGCGCACCTGCGACGCGTTCAACATCCCCGTGCTGACCTTCGTGGACGTGCCCGGGTTCCTGCCCGGCACCGACCAGGAGTGGAACGGCATCATCCGCCGTGGCGCCAAGCTGATCTACGCGTACGCCGAGGCCACCGTGCCCAAGGTCACCGTGATCACGCGCAAGGCGTTCGGTGGCGCGTACGACGTCATGGGGTCCAAGCACCTCGGCGCGGACATGAACCTCGCCTGGCCCACCGCGCAGATCGCCGTGATGGGCGCCCAGGGCGCGGCGAACATCGTGCACCGCAAGACCCTCGCCAAGGCCGCCGAGGAGGGCCAGGACGTCGAGGCCCTGCGCGCCTCCCTCGTCCAGGAGTACGAGGACACCCTGCTCAACCCGTACGCGGCGGCCGAACGCGGCTACGTCGACAGCGTGATCCCGCCCTCCTACACCCGCGGCTACGTCGCCCGAGCCCTGCGCATGCTCCGCGACAAGCGCGAAACCCTGCCCCCCAAGAAGCACGGCAACATCCCGCTGTGAGGAGCAACCGATGAGCGACCGTCCTCTGCTGCGGATCGTCCGGGGCACTCCGGACGACGTGGAACTCGCCGCGCTCACCGCCGTCATCGCCGCGCTGCCCGGCGAGGCCGGGACACCCGCTGAGAAGCCGAAATCCGCCTGGGCCGACCCGTCCCGGCGGATGCGGACCCCGCTCGCCCACGGCCCCGGCGCGTGGCGAGCCTCCGGAATGCCTCGTTAACTGGCAAACAGTTCAAACCTTCGGGTCTGATCGGCGGCCACGATGTGACCTAGCGTGCTGGATATGTCACGTCGTGGTCTGCTTTTCGCTGGACTGGTGGGGTTGTTGTCGGGGGTGGTGGCCGTTCCGGTGGCCGCCGCCGACCCGGCGTACGTCCTGAAGGACGGGGTCACGCAGCCGGTCTTCTCGTTCGCCGACGCGATCCGCGAGACGGTGTGGGTGGACATCGGGCTGGACCTGGACAACAACGGGGTTGGCGACCGGGTCGCGGCGGACATCATCCGCCCGGCGACCGCGGCGAAGGTCCCGGTGATCATCGACGCGAGCCCGTACTACCAGAGCGCGGGCCGCGGCAACGAGAGCGAGATCAAGTCGTACGACAGCGCCGGCACACCGGTGAAGTTCCCGCTGTTCTACGACAACTACTTCGTGCCACGCGGGTACGCGGTGACACTCATCGACTTCAGCGGCAGCAACAGGTCCACGGGCTGCATGGACACCGGTGGCCGCTCGGAGATCGCGTCCGGCAAGGCGGTCATCGACTGGCTCAACGGGCGCGCCACCGGATACTCGGCCGCGAGCGGCGGAACGACCGTGGCGGCCTCGTGGTCGACCGGTGCGGCCGCGATGATCGGGAAGTCCTGGGACGGCAGCATCACCCAAGGCGTTGCGGCGACTGGGGTCGACGGCCTGAAGACGATCGTGCCGATCTCCGCGATCAGCTCCTGGTACGACTGGTTCCGTTCGGATGGCGTGTCCCTCAACGGGTTCGGCACGCCGACGAGCCTCGCCTCCGGGTTCGAGAACGCCAACGCCCGCTCGCGGTGCGCGGCGGTGCGCAACGAGATGACCGCGGGCGCGACCTCGAACGGCGACTTCACCCCGATGTGGGCGCAACGCGACTTCGTCCAGAACGCCGGCCAGGTCAAGGCCGCGGTGTTCTCCGTGAACGGCGCGTTCGACCTCAACGTGAAGCCGATCAACTGGGGTCAGTGGCTCGCCGCCCTGCCCGCGTCGGTGCCGCGCAAGCTGTGGCTGTCGCAGACCGGGCACGTCGACCCGTTCGACTTCCGCCGCGCCACTTGGGTTCCGACCCTGAACAAGTGGTTCGACCGCTGGCTGCTCGGCATCCAGAACGGGATCGAGAACGAGCCCGCGGTGTCGGTCGAACGCTCCCCGGACGTCTGGACCGACACCCAGACCTGGCCGCCGTCAGGCACCCAGCTGCAGACCGTCTACCCCAACGCGGGCTCGGTCGCCGGCGTCGGAACACTCACCTCGTTGCCGGGCACCGGTTCCGCGGCCTTCACCGACAACGGTTCCGCCACCCCCAGCAACGTGATCACCTCGCCGAACGCGACTTCCTCACGCCGGATCATCTACAGCACCAACACCCTCACCAGCGACCTGCGGATCGCGGGCATCAGCAAGATCACGGTCACCGCGAGCCCGTCGACCGCGACGGCTCACCTCTCGGCGTTCCTCGTCGACTACGGGCCGGCAACCATCCGGAGCACGACCGGTGAGGGAATCCGAACCCTCACAACGGAATCCTGCTGGGGCGAAGACCGCCCGGGTGACGACGCCTGCTACAAGAACACGGTGCCCACGGTGTCCAATGTGGATGCTCACGTCTTCTCGCGGGGCTGGGCCGACCTGGCCAACTTCAGCTCGCTGAGCACACCCAGGACCCTCACGCCGGGCACGAAGTACACGATGACGTTCCGCCTGTCCACAACGGACCACATCGTGCCCAAGGGTCACCGCCTGGCGATCGTCATCGCGGGCACGGACAGCACGATGATCCCTGCCCCGGCACAGCTTCCGCGGCTGACGGTCGACCTGGCCCGGACAGCTCTGCAGATCCCGGCGGTCGGCACCCCGGCGCAGGAGGCCACCACCGCACCGATCCCGGCCCCGGCCAACCTCGAACCGGACACCTACCCGGCCAGCCTCGACAACCGCAACTGACAACCCCCTCGTGAGTGGTTTTGCTCGTTCTGACAAGCAAAACCACTCACGAGCCTGAGCATCAGCCGAACATCCCGACCTCGTACGAGCCCGCGGGCGTACGGGCGATGACGTTCAACCGGTTGTAGGCGTTGATGATCGCGATCGCGGAGATCAGCGCGCCGATCTGCTCGTCGTCGTAGTGCTTGCGCACCTCGGCCCATGTGTCGTCGCTGACGCCGCCCTTGTCCGCCAGCCGGGTCCCCTCCTCGGTCAGCGCGAGCGCGGCCCGTTCGGCCTCGCTGAACACGGTGGCCTCTCGCCAGGCCGCGATCATGTTCAGCCGCACGGCGGTCTCACCGGCCGCGGCGGCTTCCTTGGTGTGCATGTCAAGGCAGAAGCCACATCCGTTGATCTGGCTGGCCCGGATCTCGACGAGGTGCTCGGTCGAGGCCGGCAGCGAAGACTTGTGCACCAGCTGGCCGACGCCGCCGAGCTTGGCGGCGACCTTGCCCGCGACCTCGTTGCCGAACAGATCGATACGCGTTTCCATGGCGCTGTCCTTACTGAAGGAGACGTATACAAAGACGACCTGGCGGGCGTCCCGGATGTGACGTCTCGTGACGCCCGTCACTTCGCACGCCTCGGGCCAACCTCACGAGGGTGGGCGGTTACCCTCCCGGCGTGCAGTTCGTACTCGCCTCAGCGTCCCCGGCCCGGCTCACCGTGCTCCGGCAGGCCGGGGTCGACCCGGTCGTCCGGGTGTCCGGCGTGGACGAGGACGCGATCACCGCGTCGCTGCCCGGCGCGAGCCACCAGGACCTGGTCACCGCGCTCGCCGAGGCCAAGGCCGAGGCCGTGGTGGACGGGGTCGCGGCGGAGTTCCCGGACAGCGTGATCGTCGCCTGCGACTCGATGCTGTCGCTCAACGGCGACATCCTCGGCAAGCCGGGCACCCCCGAGCGCGCCCGTCAGCGCTGGGCCGACATGGGCGGCAACTCCGGCGACCTGCTCACCGGGCACGCCGTGATCCGGATCAGCGGCGGGCAGATCAGCGGTTCGGTGGCCGGGTGGGAGAGCACGGTCGTCCGGTTCGACAAGCCGACCGAGGAGGAGCTCGAGGCCTACATCGCCACCGGCGAGCCGCTGAGCGTGGCCGGGGCGTTCACCATCGACGGCCGCGGCGGCTGGTTCGTGGAGAGCATCGACGGCAACGCCTCCAGCGTGATCGGCATCAGCCTGCCGCTCACCCGGCGCCTGCTCGCCGAGGTCGGCGTGCGGATCAACGACATCTGGTGACTACGTACAGGCCTTGAGCTGGGTCTTGGTCACCTTCGGGTTCGGCCAGCCGGCGATCTGCTCGAGCTTGCCGACCGTGCGTGTACAGCCCAGCTCACTGCCGTCGAGCTGATAAACCCGCAGGTAGAAGCCCTGCTGGGCGGCGACAAGCTCGGGCCCGCCGTCCCCGGTGACCTCCTGCAGGGCCAGGTACCCGGCGTCGGACAGGTAGGACCGCTCGGTCAGGTTCCACTTCTCCGACCGGCCGACCACGATCTCGCCGATGGTGCCGCCGCTGGGCAGGTCGCCCTTGACCAGGCAGGCCGACAACGACCCGGACATGCACTGCAGGGACTTGCCGGTCAACGCGGCGCCGCGGTCGGTGATGGTCACCTCGATCACCCGGTCGGGGCCGATCCGCAGCCGCCCGGACTTGGCGCCCTGGTCGGCTACCAGCTCGATTTTGGTGTTTCCCACAGTTGCCGCCGCCAGCACGGCGCAGGGCTCGACGCGGCAGTCGGTCGGTGTGGCCGGGGCGGTCGGCGGCGGTGGGGTCTGGGCGGCCGGCACGTCCCGGTTTCGCAGGTAGAGGGCCACGCCGACGGCGCCGCCCGCGACAAGCAGCGCGAGCACGACGGTGATGATCACCGCCCGCGAGTTGCCCACGGCCACCTCCCCGCACCCGTACTAGCGGGAGACTACTGGTTCGGTCGTGAACCGAGCGTGGCCTTGCTCGCACTTCCACGGGTAGATCAGGTCATAGACTGCCGGAAAGCATGGGGTAGCTCGCACAAGGAGGACAGGGCGTGCCTGAGTCGGCCATCACCGGGGATCTGGCAACGCTGCACAAAGTGCTCATCGCCAACCGCGGCGAGATCGCGGTGCGGGTCATCCGCGCCTGCAAGGACGCGGGGCTGACGAGCGTGGCCGTGTACGCGGACCCGGATCGCGACGCACCGTTCGTCCGGCTGGCCGACGAGGCGTTCGCGCTGGGCGGCAGCACCCCGGGCGAGTCCTACCTGTCCGTGGACAAGCTGCTCGACGTGGCCGCCCGCTCGGGTGCCGACGCGGTGCACCCCGGCTACGGCTTCCTGTCCGAGAACGCCGAGTTCGCCCAGGCCGTGATCGACGCCGGGCTGATCTGGATCGGCCCGGGCCCGCAGGCCATCCGCGACCTCGGCGACAAGGTCACCGCGCGGCACATCGCCATGCGCGCCGGCGCCCCGCTCGTGCCCGGCACCAAGGACCCGGTCAGCGGCCCGGACGAGATCATCGCGTTCGCCAAGGAGCACGGCCTGCCGGTGGCGATCAAGGCCGCGTTCGGCGGCGGCGGCCGTGGCCTGAAAGTGGCCCGCACGCTGGAGGAGATCCCGGAACTGTTCGACTCGGCGGTGCGCGAGGCGGTGACCGCGTTCGGCCGCGGCGAGTGCTTCGTCGAGCGCTACCTGGACAAGCCGCGGCACGTCGAGGCGCAGGTGCTGGCGGACAAGCACGGCAACGTGATCGTGGTCGGCACGCGCGACTGCTCGCTGCAGCGCCGCCACCAGAAGCTGGTCGAGGAGGCGCCCGCGCCGTTCCTCACCGACGAGCAGCGCAAGACCATCCACACCTCGGCCCGCGCGATCTGCAAGGAGGCCGGCTACGCCGGTGCGGGCACGGTCGAGTACCTGGTCGGCCAGGACGGCGTGATCTCGTTCCTCGAGGTCAACACCCGGCTGCAGGTGGAGCACCCGGTCAGCGAGGAGACCACCGGCATCGACCTGGTCCGGGAGATGTTCCGGATCGCCGACGGCCAGCCGCTGCGCTGGACCGAGGACCCGGAGCCGCGCGGTCACTCGATCGAGTTCCGGATCAACGGCGAGGACGCCGGCCGCAACTTCCTGCCCGCGCCCGGCACGGTCACCACGTGGGTGCCGCCGGACGGCCCGGGCGTGCGCGTCGACTCGGGTGTCGAGTCCGGCACGGTCATCGGCGGCCAGTTCGACTCGCTGCTGGCCAAGGTGATCGTCAGCGGTGAGAACCGCGAGGAGGCGCTGCGCCGGTCCCGCCGGGCGCTGGACGAGTTGGTGGTCGAGGGCATGGCCACGGTCGTGCCGTTCCACCAGGCGATCGTGCGCGACCCGGCGTTCGTGGAGTCGTTCACCGTGCACACCCGGTGGATCGAGACCGAGTTCGAGAACAAGATCGAGCCGTTCACCGGCGGCGCCGAGGCCGCCGACGAGCCGGAGCCCCGGCAGACCGTCGTTGTCGAGGTCGGCGGCCGCCGCCTCGAGGTCTCCCTGCCCGGTGACCTGGCCATCTCGGCCGGCGGCGGCGCGGCCAAGAGTGCCGCCAAGCCGCGCAAACGAGGCGGCGGCAAGAGCGCGGCGGCGGTCTCCGGCGACGCGGTCACCGCGCCCATGCAGGGCACCATCGTCAAGATCGCGGTCGAGGACGGCCAGCAGGTCGAGGCCGGTGAGCTGCTCGTGGTCCTGGAGGCCATGAAGATGGAGAACCCGGTGACCGCGCACAAGGCGGGCACCATCACCGGCCTCGCGGTGAGCAGTGGGGAAACGGTCACGCAAGGTAGCGTTCTGTGCGAGATCAAGGACTGACTCTCCCTACAATCGAGGTATGGCAGGAAGTGACGGCAACGTCCGGATCGGCACAACCGAGCGTGAACGTGCGGTCCAGGCCCTGGCCGAGCACTTGGCGGAGGGCCGCCTCGACATCACCGAGTACGACCAGCGCGCCGCGCTGGCGGCCGCGGCCAAGACGCGGGGCGAGCTCGCGGCGATCTTCGACGACCTGCCCGAGCCCAACCCGATGCGCGAACCCGTCGTCGCCGCGCCGCGCGTCCCGGTGCCGGCCGCGGCGCCGGATCCGCTGATCCGCCAGGAGAAACGCACCCGCAGCACGGCGATCGTGGTCGGGTTCGTGGTGTTCGCCGTGGCCGCGATCGTGACCGTGACGGCGATCCTGGGCGAGTGGTGGGCGCTGATCCCGGCGCTGTTGATCGTCGCGGTGCTGGCCATGGTCTCCTAGGATTTCGGCATGGGGGACGCCCGGTTCATGAACGTCCGGATCGGCGATGCCGAACGCACCGAGTCGATCGAGCTGCTGACCCGGCACTTCAACGCCGGCCGGCTCACGCCCGCGGAACACGAGGAACGGCGGGAGAAGGCCAAGATCGCCATCATCCGGTCGGAGATCGAGGTGCTGTTCGACGACCTGCCAGCCCCGCATCCGGACATGAGCGCCGCCCTGCCCCCGGTCGTCTCCGAAGCTGAGCAGGCAGCCGCCCGCAAGACCCCGATGAGCGAGTTCTGGTCCATCCTGGCCGGGCTGCTGATCCTGTTCGGCATCCCGGCGGTGATCGTGCTCGGGACAACGCTGGGGCTCTGGTGGTTGTTCGGCCCGCTGGCCGTCGGCGTGATCCTGGCCTTCGTGCTGGAGGAGGCCTCGATGAAGCCGAAACGACTCCAGGACTGATGTCACGGGTCGTCTCAGCTTCGCCGCCGTACGATTGAGGGGTGAGCGAGCCGCATCCGTCGGAGATCCGCATCGGGGACGCCGAGCGTGAACAAGCCCTGCAGGCGCTGGGCGAGCACATGAGTGCGGGCCGCCTCGACATCGACGAGTACGGCGAGCGCACCGCGCAGGTGGCGACCTCCAAGACCCGCGGTGAGCTGCTCGGACTGTTCCGCGACCTGCCCGATCCCAAGCCGGTGTTCGGCGCCGCGCCCAAGCCGGCCGCCGCGCCGGTCCGGCCCGCGCGCCCGCCCGCGCCGCCGCCGGACCCGGAGCTGAGCCCGGCCGCGCAACGCTGGCAGCAACGGCCGTTGATCCAGCGGCTCTACCCGGCGCTGGTGCCGTTGTCGGTCATGTTCTCGTTGTTCTTCTTCTTCGCGGTGGCCCGGGTCTGGCCGGTGTTCCTGTTACCGGTGGCGATCGGGATCATCGGCGGGAGCATCTTCGGCGACGACTGGAACCGCGACCGGCGCGCGTGGGAACGCGAGCAGCGGGACCGGCGGCGCCGCCGCGAACGCGGTCAGTGGTGACGGATCCGGCCCTCGTTCAGTTCCAGGTTCCGGTGGGCGCTTCTGGTCAGCGCCGGGTCATGTGTGGCGATCAGGCAAGCGCTGCCCTCGGCGACGCTTCCTTGACCTCGCCGCCGTTGAACAGCATGGGCGAGGCGACGTTCTCCTCCAGGGTCAGCTCGTCCAGGAGGCCGAAACTCTGTGGCAGCACGGCCATCGTGGACCACGGCGGGATCGCGCCCTCGGGTTCGCCGTCGATGATCACCGAACCCGCGTCGGGCTCGTCGAACCCGGCCAGCAACGCGCTCTTGCCCGATCCGGAGCGGCCCACGAGCGTCACCAACTCGCCCGCGCGCAGCTCGAGGCCGCATGGTCTCGATGACCAGTTCCGCGGACGCACTGTCCAATTGGGACGTTGGCTCGTCGGCCAGTACGATCTTGGCTCCCGCGGCGAGCGCGGTCAGGAATGCCAGCCTTTGTTGCTGCCCACCGGAAAGGGCGCTGATCGCCCAGTTCGCGGTGCCCGGCAGGCCGAGGCGGTCGAGCAGGCCGATGTCCGGTTCGCCCGCGCCCGCCAGTTGGGCCGCGGCGCGGAGGTTGTCCCGGACGTCGAGGTAGGCGAACAGGTTGCCCACGGGACTCTGGCAGACCAGGTGGACGCTTCGCCTGAGCGCCCGGCGTTTGCGTTCGCTGAGGTCTCCGGTTTCTTTGCCGCGCAGACAGACCGCGCCTTCGGTGGGCCGCTCGACCATGCCGAGGATGCGCAGCAGGGTGGACTTGCCCGAACCGGCCAGTACGGTCAGTCCGTCCTGCGGGATGTCAGCGAAATGCCTTTGACCGCGGTGACTTCGCCCGATGGCGTGCGGCAGCGGTGCACGCCATCGGTCAAGGAGTAGGCGAGATCAGGCACGCAGCAACTCCTTCACCTTCGCGCGACGCGCCGAACGGACCGCGTAGAGCGCCACGAGGACCACCCCGAGCACCGCGACCCCGGCCGTGCTCAGGCCGACGATCTGCAGGCTTGCCGGTTGCGGCAACGGGCTCAGCAACGGGAATGGGTCAAGTCGTTGCGTGGCAAGCCTAAGAATGAGCCAGCCACCGGCGATACCCACAATCGTCGCTATACCGGCGAGAATGGCGAGCTCGACCAGATGGGTCGCCAGCAATGCCCTGGAACGCAAGCCCATCCGTGCCAGCAACGCGTGCGCCACCGCCGTCGAACGCCGTCTCGTTTCCCCACAAACGCCAGCACAAGTCCCGTCACCCGACCGACGACGATGGTCACCGGACTGCTCAATGCCGCTCGCGGGGCACTCCTCCAGGGCAGCCGCACACCGCGACCACAACCGAAAACCTCAGCTCGCGAACCCACCAACCCCAACCCACCCAAACCCCCTCCCGCACCACCACAACTCCCCATGGCACAACCTCGCCGCCCACCAGCGCCTCCGAATGCGGCCTCAGTCGCAACCCCGCCACGACCGCGCGCCGACCCACCCGAAGGCCGCCCCCTGTCCCAGCCACTACGGACTGCGGGCCGACCCACCCCACCCGAACGCGGCCTCAGTCGCAGCCCCACTACAGACCGCAGGCCACCCATCCCCGCCCGAAGGCGGCCGCTGTCGCACCCCACTGCAGACTGCGTACCGACCCACCCCGTCCGAACGCGGCCCCTGTCGCACCCCACCACAGACCACGTGCCAGCCCACCCCACCCGAACGCGGCCTCAGACGCACCCCCGCTACAAACCGCGGGCCAACCCACCCCGGCTCACCGCGCCGTCCCGCCCAGCCTGATGGCCGCTCTCCACTCCAGATCAGATCACCCACCCACCTCAAGCCCGATCACGCATTCCAGCGTCGGGCCCGACCCACCAGGCATTCCGGGCCGGACCTGGTTGCGGCGCCTGCTCGATTTCGTGCGGGGTGGCGGCGCACATAAGCTCTCCGGCGGGGCAGGTCGCAGACCTGTCCCCTTGTTCCTGCCCGTGCGCCGCAGGGGTCCCCGCACAAAATCGAGCAGGCGCCGCAACCGCTCAACCGAGCCATAAGCGGCCCCCACAAACGGCACCCATGAGCCCCCACCCCTGCCACCCCAAACGGCACCGCCTCGCCTACTCATGATCGGCACCCTCACCCCACCCACCTATGAGCGGCACCCACAGGCGGCACCACAAGCCTCCGCGCCAGCCGCACCCACCCACAAGTGGCACCCACCAACTTCCGCGCCAGCCTCCACCCACCCAGCAGAGCCCCTCAGCCCTCCTTCGAAGCCAGCAAGTAAGCCCGCGGCCGCGTCTCGGTCTCATCCGGCTCCCGCAACAACTTCGCGTACAGCGCCAACCCCGCGGCCTCCAGAAGCGAAATCACCTGATCGGGCGACCGGAAGTAGTAGTGCAGCGACACCTCCCCACCAAATGCCTCGGTCAGGTGCATCTCGTTCCCCTCCCCGGCCTGGAAAGCCAGCAGCACCTTCCCCCCGGGCGCCAGCACCCGGTGGAACTCCGCGAACACCTGCGGCAGCAACTCCGTGGGAATGTGGATGGTCGAGTAGTAGGCGACGATCCCGCCCAGCGTGCCGTCCGGGATGTCCAGCGCCAGCATGGATCCCACCTCGAACCGCAGCTCCGGGTGGGTCTGCCGGGCGACGGCGATCATCTCGGTCGACAGGTCGATGCCGTAGGCGGTGCGGCCCAACCCGTTGAGGTACGCGGTCAGCTCGCCGGGACCGCAGCCGATGTCGGCGATCATGCCCGTGGTGTCCTCGGCGAACGCGGTGAGCGCGCCCCGGTCGAAGGGCTTGCCGCCGAGCTCGTCCTTGCACAGCTGGGCGTAGTGGTTCGCGACGGTGTTGTACGAGGTCCGCGTCGTGCTGATGAAGTCGGGTTCGATCACGGACGGCAACCTATCGCCCCAGGAACCTTCCGGCCGGAATTGTCGGTGGGTGGGTCTAGCGTTGTCGGTGTGGAACCCATCGAGATCAACGCGGGCACGTACTACCTGCGCGCGTTGCGGGCGGACGGCCAGATCGACGACCGGCCGGCGATCGTGGCCGCGTTCGCCGATCCGGAGATGCGCCGATGGGTGGACGACTACCGGATCGAGGACCTGGCGGACGCGGACGCGTACGTGCAGCGGCGGGACGCGCAGTGGGCGGACGGGGTGCGGTGTTCGTGGGCTGTGGCAGAGCCGACGACCGGCGCGCTGCTCGGCGAGGTCGACTTACGCGGGCTCGACGAGGGCCCCGAGGGGGCGCAGGCGGCGTGCTGGACGCATCCGGAGCACCGGGGCCGCGGGGTGGCGGCCACGGCGCTGGCGGCGGCGATGCGGTTCGGTTTCGGCTTCCTGGGCCTGACCAAGATCGGCTACCAGCACCTGGCGGACAACGTGGGTTCCCGCCGGGTGGCGGAGAAGTGCGGGTTCAAGTTGTCCGGCGAGACGGTGGAGCACCGCGACGGGGCGGAGGTCCGGTTACTCCATTGGGTCGCCGTCAACTGACCGGATGTCCACCGATCCGGGGACATCTTGGTGACGAATGAACCGATAGTCGTTTCCGAGCGTCAAAGCCGGATACGGTGTTCAGGCGAACAGGCTCGCTTGGGAGGGCGGCGTGGCAAACGAGGGTCTCCAGTTCGATCCCGCGGTGGTGCCCAGACTGCGCACGGTGTTCACGGATGCGCTGGCCAAGGTCGACGAACAGATCAAGCTCGCGGACGCCGAGCTGCACGGGCAGCCGTGGGCGGGTGATCCGGTCAGCGAGTACGCCGGGCAGCAGCTGTCCGGCAGCGCGGACGAGGCGCTGACGGCGCTGCGGTCGTACCGCGAGGCGCTGGACACGGTGGTGGGCAAGCTGACCAAGGCAGGCACCGACTACCGCGAGTCCGACCAGGACAACAACGTGTCCATGAGCCGCAAGGGCGAGGGGTGACATGACCCGCGAGGACCTGGACGTGACGCGCTGGCGTGGGTTCAGCCACGCCGAGCTGTACCGGCTGTTACACAGCGGCCCGGGGGCCGCCGCGGCCGCGGTACCGGCCGGCCGCTGGGCTCAGCTCGCCGGCACGTTGCACGATGTCAGCCATGACCTGGCGCAGGCGATCGGCCAGGCACGGTCGCTGTGGGCGGGCGACGCGGCGAACGCGGCGTTCGCGCAGCTGACCGGCGCCTCCGACTGGGCCGGACCGGCCGCGGACAAGTCGGCGCGGATGCAGTCGAGCGTGGAGCAGCAGGCCGACCACCTCGGCCGGGCGCGCGCGGCCATGCCCGCGCCGGGTTCGCCGCCGACGCCGCAGCCGGATCCCCTGGTGGCGCCGGTGGTGCAACTGCTCGGCATGCAGTCCGACCACGAGCCGATCGAACGCGCGTCCACGGAAGCGGCGCGTAAGGCGTTCGAGGTCATGCAGGCCTACCAGGACGACACAACGTCCACAACGGACTCTTTGGTGACGTTCACGGAAACCGTTGACACCGAGGGATATCACCACGGTCGACGGCGCAACCAGGTGAGTGTGCAGGAGTTCGTCGAGCACCAGGTGACATCTCCATCCTCGGCCTCGGCCTCGTTCACGCCGCACTCGTGGGTGGAGGGTGGCCGCTGGTCGCATGCCGGTGGATCGACTTCGCAGGCGAGCGCCGGGTTCGTCCCGCCCGCACCGCCGGAGGTCGAGGTGTACCGGGCGGCGCCGTTGCAGGCCGGGTCGATGGCCGGGCTGGAGGTCAACCCGATCGTCGCGAGCCCGCAACGAGACACGTCGTCGTCCTCGCGCCGGTCGTCGTCCTCAGCCGGCGCCGGGAGGCTGTCCGGTTCGCTGGATCTTCCGCCTGGCGCGGCCCCACCGCCGCCGACGCATTCGGCGGCCGCGATGTCTCCTGCCGCCGCACCGGTTTCCGGTGGTTCGGCCGACCGGGTCGCGCCGCGCCGGGTGGATCCGCTGCTGTCCGGGTTCACCGAGGACGCGGCCGAGCCGGTACGTCAGGCCGCGCGGCGCCGCCGGGACGAGGACGAGAAGATCACGGAGAGTGTCGAGGGTGCGGGGTCCGAGGTTCCCCCACCCGTGATCGGGAACGGGCCGTATCGTCAGTGACGATGTTCGACACAGGACTTGACGACGCCGGGCTGGGCGAGCCGGTCACGTTGACCGCGCTGGAGTTCGACGTGCTCTGGGAGCACCTGGATCTCGGTGACATGCCGTTGATCCTGAAGGTGCCTTCGCCGGGCAAGACGAACACCGAGCGTGCGATGCTCGTGCAGTCGGCGTGGGAGTCGCTTTCCGCCAAGGGGCTGGGGCGGTCGGTGGACATCGATCCGCAGCTGGCGCAGGCGCTTCGGGTGATCTCACGGCCGGAGCGGGAGATCGACGGCCGGTTGTGGCTCGGGCACAGCGTCCGCGTGCTGGCCGCGGCGACCGAGGAGTCCGGCGTGCTGGCGGTGCAGGAGGGCGACAAGCTCGTCGTCCGCGCCGCCGACGGCCTCGGCCTGCCCCGCCACGCCCTTTCCGTGCTGCCACCCGCACCTGCCGGTCCCGGTCACTCGGTCACGTTGCCCAGCAAGGATTTCGAGGCCGCGGCCCGCGAAGCCACTGCCCCCAAGGACTTCGAGGCCGCTTTGCGGCGCCGCGGTGTGCGTGAGGCCGACGCCGAAGCCCTCCGGGAGATGATCGGCAACATCATCAACCAGGGCCAGTTCGGCGCCGCATCCCGCGACAAGTGGGGCCGCCGCATTCGCACCCCCCGAGTCATCAGTTTCTTCGACACCGACGCGGGCCGCTACCTCCAGGTCCGCAAAGACTCAACCCCCACCACACCCTGGACGACAATTAGCCCCGCCAACACCCGGCGAATGCTCCAGCAACTAACCGAACTCCACACCGAACTCCCCGAAACCCCCTAACCACAAGGTCCCACCGCGCCCGACCTCCAGCCACCACACGGCTCGCACCAGACGCATGGGCTTCGCCGGGCGCGTGGCCCGGACGATCACAGGTCCAAACGTGGCCAGGGCACGGCTCAGCCCAGGATCAATGTTTCGCCCGCGGAGCTTTTAGCCCTTGGGGCTCGCGCAGGCCGGGCGATCACCGGGTTCTCGCAGAGGTAGAGCGTTCTCAACAGCTTGGGCTTGTTGCACTGGCGGTGGGAGCAGCAACCAGACGCGCGGTTCGGCTCGAGACCACAACCGCGGCGGAGCTCGGGGCTCGGTGTGTTCAGCTCGAGTCATTGGGGTCGCAGGGAATGGGCCTGTCCAGCTCGAGTCATGGAACTCGCGCGGACTGGGTCGCGGCTCGGTTTGACATGGGTCCCAACGAAAAGCGACCCCGCTTTTGCCCTTCCACGCTTCAGACCCGCTTGGTGTCTCGCTTCCATCCGCGTGCCGCACGCTCGTCCCGGCCATCTTTCACATTCCTTGTGGAGGGCCTTCTGCGCATGGGTTGCGTGGTGTGGAGGCATGAAAGCCAGGCCTTCATGGGTAGAAGGCCTGGCTTGGCTGGGTTTCGGTTAGCTGACCGGTTCTACGATCTTGGATCGGGCTTCTGGGGCGGCGGAGCGCAGGGCGTCCGCGGCTTGGTCGTCGGGCTGGGTCTGGGAGTCGCGTTCGGCGTTGACGCGGGCGGTGTAGACCTCGATCTCGCGTTTGGTGGTAGCAGCGTCCCAGCCGAGGATCTCGCCCATGAGGCCGGCGACTTGCTCTGCGGTGTCGACGCCTCGGTGGGCGTATTCGATGGAGATCCTGGTGCGGCGGGCGAGGACGTCCTCGAGGTGGAGGGCGCCTTCGTGGCTCGTCGCGTAGACGACCTCAACCTGGAGGTAGTCGGGGGCCGCGGTGAGGGGTTTGAGCAACTCGGGGCGGTTGGCGGCCAGTGCCAGCAGCTCGTGGACCAGTGAGCCGTAGCGGTTCAACAGGTGCCGCACGCGGTAGGGGTGCACGCCTGCCTTGGCGGCCAGCTGGTCCGCCTGGTTCACCAGGGCGTGGTAGCCGTCCGCGCCCATGAGCGGGACCTTGTCCGTAATGGACGGTTGGATCCGGCCGGGCAGGTCGACGGAGGCCGCGTCCACCGCGTCGGCGGCCATGACTCGGTAGGTCGTGTACTTGCCGCCCGCGATGGCGACCAGGCCCGGCGAGACCCGGGCGACGGCGTGCTCACGGGACAGCTTGGAGGTCTCCTCGCTCTCGCCCGCGAGCAACGGCCGCAGACCCGCGTAGACGCCCTCGATGTCATCGTGGGTCAGCGGTGTCGCCAGCACGGTGTTGACGTGTTCGAGGATGTAGTCGATGTCCGCCTTGGTGGCCGCCGGATGCGCGAGATCCAGGTTCCAGTCGGTGTCGGTTGTCCCGACGATCCAATGACTACCCCAGGGAATCACGAACAGCACGGACTTCTCGGTCCGCAGAATCAGGCCGGACTCCGAGACGATCCGGTCGCGCGGCACCACGATGTGCACGCCTTTGCTTGCGCGCACGCGGAAACGGCCGCGGCTGCCGGATAGCCGCTGCAGCTCGTCGGTCCACACTCCGGTGGAGTTGACCACCGCGTTCGCCTTGATCTCGGTCTCCCGGCCGTCCTCCACGTCCCGCACGCGCACGCCCGAGATCCGGTCGGCCTCCCGCACGAAGCCGATGACCTGGGTGGAGATCCGGACCACCGCGCCGTAGTGCGCCGCGGTCCGCGCGACGGTCATGGTGTGCCGCGCGTCGTCCGCCTGGGCGTCGAAGTACCGGATGCCGCCGATCAGCGCGTCCCGCTTCAACGCGGGCACCATGCGCAAGGCGCCCGCTCTGGTCAGATGCTTCTGGCCGGGCACCGACCGCGCGCCGCCCATGGTGTCGTACAGGAACAGCCCGGCGGCGGTGTACGGCCGCTCCCAGATCCGGCGGGTCAGCGGGTACAGGAACGAAACCGGTTTCACCAGGTGCGGAGCGATCCGGGTGAGCATGAGCTCCCGTTCCCGCAACGCCTCCCGGACCAGTCCGAACTCGAGTTGTTCCAGATAGCGCAACCCGCCATGGAACAGTTTGGACGAACGGCTGGACGTCCCGGACGCGAGATCGCGTGCCTCCACCAGCGCGACGCGCAGGCCACGGGTGGCCGCGTCGAGCGCGGTTCCGGCGCCGACCACGCCGCCACCGATCACGACGAGGTCGAACGTCTCCTCGCCGAGCCGGCGCCACGAGTCCTCGCGCTCGGCCGGGCCGAGGCGGCCGGGGACGGTCACCGGGTCGACGGTGGGCTTTCGGCTGGCCACGGAACCCCTCCTACCCGAGTCGGCTACTCCTGACAGCCCCACGCTACCGCCATCCGCCCACAATCGCGCCCGGCGGACACGTGAGAAGGATTGCGTCGTTCAGATCATGGACAACGGCCGTTAGAGCGCACTAACGTCGCTGCTCACCGAGGGTTTGGCAGCGTTGCCCATTCGGGGCCGCGCCGTCTGCCCTGGTCCGGTTGACCGAAGCTGGAGGTGGCGATGAGCGCGGGCGAGATAATCCTCTGGGAAGTGATGGGCACCGCGGCCCTGATCCTGCTGGGCAACGGTGTGGTGGCCAACCACGTGCTGCGCGACACGCTCGGCAGCGGGTCGGGGTTCCTGTTCATCAACATCGGCTGGGGTTTCGCGGTCTTCACCGGTGCGAGCATCGCGGCACCGAGCGGGGCGCACCTCAACCCCGCGGTGACGCTGGGGCTTGCGGTCTCCGGGAAGACGCACTGGGCCGATGTGCCGATCTACTTCGTCGGCGAGATGCTCGGCGCCATGCTCGGCGCCCTGCTGTGTTACCTGACCTACAAGCTGCAGTTCGACACCAACCCCGACAACGAGAACACCCGGGGCATCTTCTGCACCGGGCCGACCGTGCGCAATCCACTGTGGAACACGGTCACCGAGGTGATCGGCACGTTCGTGCTGGTGGCCTGGATCCTGCTGAGCCCCGCCGTGAAGATGGGCACCGACGGCGTGCCGCAGTTCGGCAACTCCGCGCTCGGCTACGCGGGTGTCGCCTTCGTGGTGCTGGTCATCGGTACCTCCCTCGGCGGTCCCACCGGGTACGCCATCAACCCGGCGCGTGACCTGGGCCCACGCATCGTCTACGCACTCCTGCCGATTCGCGGCAAGGGCAGCGCGGAATGGGGCTACTCGTGGGTGCCCGTCGTCGGTCCGCTGGTCGGCGCCGTGCTGGCCGGCCTGCTCTATCTCGCTCTGCCCGTCTAGGAAAGGAAGCTCACGATGGCCCAGTACGTGGCCGCGATCGACCAGGGCACCACATCCACCCGGTGCATGATCTTCAGCCATGACGGCCGGGTTGTCTCGGTGGACCAGAAGGAACACGAGCAGATCTTCCCGAAGGCGGGCTGGGTCGAGCACGACCCGGAGGAGGTCTGGCGCAACACCCGCGAGGTGGCGGCAGGCGCGGTGGCCAAGGCGGATCTGTCTATTTCGGACATCGCCGCTGTCGGCATCACCAACCAGCGGGAGACCGCGGTGGTCTGGGACAGGTCCACCGGCAAGCCGGTCTACAACGCGATCGTCTGGCAGGACACGCGGACCGACCGGATCGTCGACCAGCTCGGCGCGCTCGGCGGCGGGCAGGAGCGCTATCGCGAGCGGGTCGGGCTGCCGCTGGCGACCTACTTCTCCGGCCCGAAGATCCGCTGGATCCTGGACAATGTGGACGGTGCCAGGCAGAAGGCCGAGAACGGCGACCTGCTGTTCGGCAACATGGACACCTGGGTGCTGTGGAACATGACCGGTGGCCCGGACGGCGGCGTGCACGTCACCGATCCGACCAACGCGTCCCGCACCATGCTGATGGACCTGGACAAGCTGCAGTGGGACGCCGACATCGCCGGTGAGATGGGCATCCCGGCGTCCATGCTGCCGGAGATCCGCTCCTCCTCGGAGGTCTACGGCAACGTCCGCGAGCGGGGCGCACTGGCCGGCGTGCCGATCTCGGGCATCCTCGGCGACCAGCAGGCGGCCACCTTCGGCCAGGCCTGCCTGTCTCCGGGAGAGGCCAAGAACACCTACGGCACCGGCAACTTCGTGCTGCTCAACACCGGCACGGAGAAGGTGATGAGCCAGAACGGCCTGCTCACCACCGTCTGCTACAAGATCGGCTCGAACGACACGGTGTACGCGCTGGAAGGATCCATCGCGGTCACCGGGTCGCTGGTGCAGTGGATCCGCGACAACCTCGGCATGATCACCACCGCCGCCGAGATCGAGGACCACGCACGGACGGTCGAGGACAACGGCGGTTGCTACTTCGTGCCCGCGTTCTCCGGTCTGTTCGCTCCTTACTGGCGTTCCGACGCGCGCGGCGCGATCGTCGGCCTGACCCGGTTCGTCAACAAGGGCCACCTGGCGCGGGCCGTGCTGGAGGCCACGGCCTTCCAGTCGCGCGAGGTGATCGACGCGATGAACGCGGACTCCGGCGTGCCGTTGACCGCGTTGAAGGTCGACGGCGGCATGGTCGCCAACGAGCTGCTCATGCAGTTCCAGGCGGACATCCTGAACGTGCCGGTGATCCGGCCGGTCGTCGCCGAGACGACCGCACTGGGCGCCGCGTACGCCGCCGGCCTGGCCGTCGGGTACTGGTCCGGTGAGGACGACATCCGCAACAACTGGGCCCAGGACAAGCAGTGGGAGCCGTCGCTGGACGAGGCCAGCCGGGACTCCTTGTACCGCAACTGGAAGAAGGCCGTGACCAAGACCTTCGACTGGGTGGACAAGGACTGACGTCCGGTCACCAGCCGCCTGCTTCCGTTTCACCGCAACGGAGGCAGGCGGTTTCGCTACTGCCATACCCATGTCGAATACAACTCCGCGTCCCACGGCGCGTGCCCGGCGGGCCAGGCGCGGTCGTAGGTGTGGTGGATCTTGAACGCCATGCCGGTACCCCGCGCGATGTACTGGTCTCGTTCGAGGGACAGCGAGAAGTCGTGACCGTTGTCGTCGTACCACCGCTCGTGCTGGCGGATGCAGGTACGGGCGCCGAGGTAGCTGTTGCTGCAGGGCGCGGGCGGGTACCAGACCTGCTCGTGCTTGAAGTGCACGACAGCTCCGTTGGCCCCGACGGTGATCGTGCCTAACGCCGTGAGGCAGTAGGCCGTCGCCGGGATCGTCCACCTCGCATAGTGCTGGCGGCCGCCGTTGGACGGAATTGCCTTGGTGCTCAGGCAGTTCTCCTCGCCGATGTACTCCTCGGTGACGGTCTGCCGGTTGAACGTGCCGTACTTGTGGTCGAAGTAGCCGTCGACCAGGACCCAGCCGCCGTCGTTGACGAAGTGCTCGCCGCCACTGGGCGGCCAGGCGCCCGGATCGCCCCACTGGATCTCGAACTCGTTGGGCGCCAACGGGATCCACGCCCACTGACTGGCCGCCGCGCCGCCCGACCACACCTGCCCGGCGTTCTTTCCGAGCATCATCGTGTAGTCGGCGTAGGTCTGCGGCGCCGCCGAAGCGGGCGCGGCCGTGGCGACGAGCAGCGCCACCACGGCGGTGAGCATGCGGATCATGGGTCCCCTTGGTACGTGACGGTGGTCCGGGACTCCTCCCACGTCCCGGACCCAAGCAGCAACCACGTTAGCGGGTACCCCCGACAATTCCGGACCGAACCGCGAATCCGCTGGTCAGACCAGTTTGGCGAAGACGATGACGTTGTCCTTGTAGCTGTGCGCGGACCGGTCGAACTCGCCGCCACAGGTGATCACCCGCAACTCGGGCCCATCGGTGTCGCCGTACACCTCGTCGGTCGGAAAGTCCTTTTTGGACACCTTCGCCACGTTGTAGACGACGAACTTCAGCGTCTTGCCGTCCTTGCGGGTGACCAGGATGTCGTCGCCGGCGGCCATCTCCTTGAGCCGGTAGAAGATCCCCGGCTTGTGGTCGCCGTCGACGTGGCCGAGGATCACCGCGGGCCCGACCTCCCCCGGGGCCGGTGCCTTGTCGTACCAGCCCGCCTGCATCGGCTGGCTGACCGGCGGGACCTGGACGGTCTTGTCCTCGTTGAGTCCCAACGGGATCAACGAGGACTTCGCGCCGATCCTCGGCAGTGACACCTCGGATGGTAGCGCGGTCGTTCCTGTTTCCGCCGCGTCCCCCTGCTGTTGCGGCGCAACGGAAACGGGGGCCAGTTGCGGTGCCGGATGCTCTGCCGAGCATCCCCCCATCACCACAGCCAGCGCGACAACCGCGCTACCAAGCCATTTCCTCATCGGTTCTGCCTCCATTGCCGGTGGAACGCCAGCACGGCCGCACCGAAGAAAGTATTCTTTCGCATGGGAGTCGCTCCCCCTGACGAATTAGCCCCCCGCTGTTTCTCACTTGTAAAGACGCCTATCCGCCGGACAGGTTGCCCGGACCAGCAAGAACAATTGCCGGGCAACCCGCGACGCCCCCACACGTCTTTCGCGCTCAGCCCTGCTTGCGCAGGCGGCGGAACGCGACCACGCCCGCGCCACCGGTGGCCAGCAGTGCCGCGCCACCGAGGGCGTAGACACCGGCGCCGGGAGCACCAGAGCCGGCCGCCTGAGCGACGACGTCGCCCCCACCGGTTTCGGCAGCGCCCTTCGGCTTCTCCGCGACCTGCGCCGGCTTCACCGCGGGGGTCGTCGGCTTGGTCACGGTGGCCTTGGCAGGCGGCTGCACGGTGCCCTCGCCGGCGGAGACGATGGAGAACTGCCTCTGGACCGTGGCGGTCCCGCACTTCAAGGTGGCCTTGTGGGTGCCCGGCTTGGCGTCCTTCCCGGACTTGACGTTCACCATGAAGATCCGGTGGCCGTCCTGCGGTTCCGGCGCCGTGAAGTCGACCGGCGCGAACACGTCCGACTCGATCCGCAGCTTGCCGATCTTCACGTCGTAGCACTCGCCTTGCAGGTGGATGGTGTCACCGGCCCGGATCGAGGTGTTGGCGTTGGCGTCGGTGACCGACAGGACTCCCGTGCTCCCCGCGTTCGCCACACCACCGGCGAGGAAAATACCGGCGATACCGAGAGCGGCCGCACCAGGGAAAGTGTTCTTACGCATTGGAGATTCCCCCAGCTTTCTGTGTTTGCCCCGTTTTGCTTTCTCACCGGTAAAGACGCCTTGACCCGGTGCGGGTTGCCGGGAAAATAAAAAGAATTCCCGGGCAACCCGCCGCGGCGCCAGGCGTCTTTTCGCCTCCTGCGGGCAAAAGAAAACCGCGGAGCAACCAGCGGGACCGCGGAGCGTCCGCTACAGCTCGTGCCACCCGCCGGTAAATGTCACCCGAGCGAGTGACGCGGGCGGAAAGTGTTGCGGCACTTGCTCTTTGAGCAGGTACCAGGCCAGCTCGTGCACCGCCGGGTTGTGGCCGATCAGCAACAGCGAGGTCACGTCGTCGTCGGCCTGCCAGACCAGCTCGCGCAGGATGTCCGCGTTGGCCTGGTAGATCGCGGGGTCGAAGTCCACCTTCGGCTGAACCGGGAGTTCGGCGGCGATCTGTTGCCACGTCTGGCGGGTACGCAAGGCCGTGGAGCACAGGACGAGCTCCGGCGGGGCCGCCGACAGCTCGCTACCGACCCGCGTGGCCTCGGTGCGGCCCATCGGCGTCAGCGGGCGGTCCTCGTCGGCCGTGCCGGGCTTGTTGGCGGCCGAGGCATGCCGGAGAATCAGCAGCGTGCGGGCGGTCATGGCGACCAGTCTGGCATTTTTGTCGGTGCCTTGGTGCAAGGTGTGGGGCATGCGATTCTCGGTGAACATTCCGAACTTCGGCGACTTCGCCGACCCGGAGACGGTGGCGGTGCTCGCGCAGGCGGTCGAGCACGCCGGGTGGGACGCGCTGTTCATCTGGGATCACGTCGTGCACGAGAAGCGGCTCGTGCGCGAGATCGCCGACCCGTGGATCCTGCTGACCACCGCGGCGATGGTGACCAGCCGGATCAGGCTCGGCACGCTGATCACGCCGGTGGCGCGCCGCCGTCCGCAGAAACTCGCCCGTGAGGTGACCACGTTGGACCGGTTGACCGGGGGGCGGATGGTGTTCGGCGCGGGCTTGGGCGACCCGGTCGCGGACGAGTACGGCGCTTTCGGCGAGCCGACCGCGCCTTCGGTGCTCGCGGCGCGGCTCGACGAGGGCCTCGACGTGCTTTCCCGGCTCTGGTCCGGGGAAAGGACCACCTATGTGGGTGATCACGTCACGGTCCGGGACGTGATGTTCCGGCCGACGCCGGTGCAACGGCCGCGCGTTCCGGTGTGGATCGGCGGGCGCTGGCCCCACCAGGCGCCGATGCGGCGGGCCGCGCGGTGGGACGGCGCCGTGCCGATGCTGTCCGGCGCCTGGCAGGCCGAACCGCCGAACCTCGACGAGGTGCAGGCGTTATGCACGTTCCTCGGCCGGGCCCGCGCGGACGTGGGCCTGACCGGCGAACCGTTCGACATCGTGGTCGGCGGCTCCAGTCCGAGCGGCGAGTGGCCGTTGCTGGACGAGCTGGCCGCGCTCGGGGTGACGTGGTGGGACGAGCGCATGCCGTTCGGCGAGCTGCTGGACCGGGTCGACCCGATCCGGCGGCGGATCGACGAGGGCCCGCCCCGGCTCGCGGCTTAGAGCTCAGGGCGGGCCGTCGCAGGTTCAGGCCGCCAGGGAGGCGAAGACGATGATGTTGTCCACGTAGCTCTTGGCGGCGTGGTCGAACTGGCCACCACAGGTGATCAGCCGCAGCTGGGCGTCCTGGGTGTCGCCGTAGACCAGGTCGGTTGGGAAGTCCTTCTTGGCCACGTGCTCCACCTTGGTGACGGTGAACCTCGCCGTCTTGCCGTCCTGTCTGGACACCAGGACCTCGTCCCCGGCGGCCAGTTCCTTGAGGCGGTAGAAGATCCCCGGCTGTTTGTTGCCGTCGACGTGGCCGAGGATCACCGCGGGACCGATCTCGCCCGGTGTGGGCGCCTTCGTGTACCAGCCTGCCTGCAGGGGTTTGCTGACCGGCGGGACCTCGATGGTCTGGTCGGCGTTGAGCCCCAACGGGATCAGCGAGGACTTCGCGCCGATCTTGGGAATGGAGATCTCCGTGGGGGTGGAGGCCGGTAGCGCGGCCGTGCCGTTCTGCGGCGGCGCGTCGGTGGCGGACGCCACGGACGACCCGGCGCCCGCGGGGTTCACGGGGATCTGCTGATCCTGCTGGCCGGAGCACCCGGCCAGCACCAGGGTGAGCGCGACAACCGCGCTACCAAGCCATTTGCGCATGATCTCTCAGCTCTGCCTGCGAAGACGGCGGTAGGCGACCGTGCCGGCGCCACCGGTCAGGACGAGGGCCGCGCCGCCGATGGCGAACAGGGCCAGGGAGTCGTCGGAGGTGCCGCCGCCACCGGTCTCCGCGGCACCGCGGGGCTTCACGACCTGCGGCGTTGCCGGCCTGGTCGTGGTCCGGGTCGGCGCGCCCGGCGAGGTGGTCACGCTCGGCGCCGCGGTCGCCGCCGGCGCGCGCGAGGTGGCGGGCGTCGGGGCTGCCGGGGAGGTGGTCGGCTGCTGCTGCGCCAACGCCGCCGGCCCGCCGACCAGCAACACACCGGCGGCGACCGCCAGACCGACCACAGTTGAACGGATACGCATCTCGGGAGCCTTTCGAACAGTGGATCAAGCTTTCCCGCAACTCACGCCCACCCACCCCCACCCGTTGCCGCGCGTTTTGAGGCACAAATCTCACCCGCCCAAGGCAACCCCCAGTCCCGCTCAAGCGTGTAAGGTGGTTGGGCTCCAGTCCACCCACGCCTAACTGTCCACAGTAGATGGATGTGGGAGGTGAGGCGGCCAGTCCTACGTTCGCTCGCCCCTGCGCGGGGTTGGCCTCCGGCCCCCAACATCCAGCGTACTCAGGGGGACCGACACTTTTCGCATCTCAAGATCGCAGCGGCCCCAGTTGTCCACAGGCGACGATCAAGCAGCCCCACAACGCTTTCCGACCAGTTGGCTAGGCGGAGCCAGTTCGGTCGACACGCGACTACCGCAGGCCATTGCGCCACATTCATACATCCCCCGACCAACATCGCCGTTCCCCTCCCGGAACACAGCCGACGCTGCGCTAGCGCGGCTGTTTGGCTTCTCAGAACCAGCGCCCAGTCGATGTGCGACCACCGCTGTTGCGCCACTTCCACATATCCGCCGTCCAGCATCGCTCGCCTCCCACACAACCGACTCCCAGCGATCTCTAGCCACCACGAGACACCCACGCCGCAGCCCGACTGGACGCTTCTCGGGTTCCGCTTGTGGGCGGTCGGCTATCGCTTGCAGTTGGCCCACTTCCACATCAGCTACCAGCACAGTTACCGGCCTCCCCGGAACCGATCCCAACTGACGCGAGCCGTCCCCAGCCACCGCGCCAGATCCACGCATCCACGCATCCGCTGACCGCCGTCCGCCAGCCCGCCAGCCCGCCAGCCCGCCAGCCCGCCAGCCCGCCAGCCCGCCAGCCCGCCAGCCCGCCAGCCCGCCAGCCCGCCAGCCCGCCAGCC
>NZ_JBFAPA010000024.1:179688-237390 GCF_040675465.1 Actinocrispum sp. NPDC049592
CCCGCCAGCCCGCCAGCCCGCCAGCCCGCCAGCCCGCCAGCCCGCCAGCCCGCCAGCCCGCCAGCCCGCCAGCCCGCCAGCCCGCCAGCCCGCCAGGACAGTGTGGCTTCGTGGAACCAGCTTTCGGCCAATGCGCAGGTATTGCCGACCGTTGCGGCACTTCCACATACCCGCCGACCAGCACCGCTACTCGCCTCCCCCGAACCAATCCCGAAGCCGATGCGTGACTATCGCTGACTACCGCGCCATGTCCCACACCACCAACCACCATGTCCGCTCCCCTCTACGGAACCACCCCAGTCGAAGTGCAGCCACCGCTGGCCACCGAGCCGCTTCCCCACCTGGCAACCAGCATCGGCGCTCTCCCGGAACCGATTCCCAGCCGTCGCTGGTCAATGCGTCGGATCCGCGTAACGGCTGCTTTGCCAGGAACGAGTCTCACAAGCCGCTTGTGGCCATCGCTGCACTGTCCCGTCAGGACGGTCGCTTGACTGGCGGGAAACAGGCCCAGTTGGGCTGCGGTCGTCCCTGGTGGCTGCGCCGGGCTGGCCTTCCTCGGCTGTGGGGCTGTAGCGGCTTTGGTGGTGAAGTGGCTTTGGTGGTGAAGTGGCCTTGGTGGTGAAGTGGCTTTGGTGGTGGGGTGTGGGTTGGTGTTCCAGGGGGTGTGGGGTGGCGGTCAAGTGTGGGTCTTGACCGCCGTTGATCCCCCTGCGGGTCAGTTGGCTAGGAAGCCGCCGCCGGTTTGGGGCGCGCCCTTTGGCTTGACCGAGACCTGGGGTGGTTGGGGTGTGGGGTGGTTGGGGTTGGTGGGCGGTGGTTTGGTGATGGTGAAGGTTGTCGCGATCTTCTGGCCCTTGCAGGCGAAGATGACGCTGTACTTGCCCGGCTTGGCCGCCGCCGTGCCCGCGCCGACGCCCTTTCCGTTGTTCCCCTCGAAGTTCACCGGGATGTCCGCGGCGAAGCCCAACGAACGCGCCTTGGTGTCGCCGGGCCCGGCGAGGCACCACACCGTCACCGTGAGCTTGCCGCCCGGTGCGACCTCGCTGGGCTGCACGGAGATCCGGCCCTGCTCGGCGCCCACCACCTCGAAGGACGCGGTCACCGTGCCGTCCTTGCACTTCATCGTCGCCACGTACTTACCCGGCTTGTCGACGACCTTCGCGCTCGCGCCCAACGGCACCGACTGCGCGAAACCGGCCGAGTCCACCGCGTTCTTGGGGTACGGCGAATTGCAATGCCCTTGTGTCGCAACGCTTTGCCCGGGGCCGACCCGGGACGGGACGATCTTGAGATAGGAGGGCTCCGCCGAGCCCGAGTTCTGCTCTGCCACCGCCGGCAACGCGCCGACGACCAATGCGAGACCGGTGGCAGTGACGACCTTTCCGAGTTTCATGGAATGCCTCCCCAGCGTGTTCCAGACACCCTGAACACGCCGGACCCGCTGAGGAGGTTGCCGTCAATCCAAGTCGTCGTGGCGCATCAACCGGCGCCCAGCCTCGGTGATCGACCCCGACAGCGAGGGATACACCGAGAAGGTCAGCGCGAGGTGCTCGACGGTCAGCTGGTTCTGCACCGCGATCGCGATCGGCAGGATCAGCTCGCTCGCGGTCGGCGCGACCACCACACCGCCGATCACCACACCGGTCGCCGGGCGGCAGAACAACTTCACGAAACCCCGGCGCAGACCCTCCATTTTGGCCCGTGCGTTCGTCGCCAGCGGCAGCATGATCGTGCGCGCGGGCACCTCGCCGGAGTCGATGGCGTGCTGGCTGATGCCGACCGTGGCGATCTCCGGGTGGGTGAACACGTTCGCCGCGACCGTCTTCAACCGGATCGGCGCGACCCCCTCGCCCAGGGCGTGCCACATCGCGATGCGGCCCTGCATCCCGGCCACGGACGCGAGCATCAGCACGCCCGTGCAGTCACCGGCCGCGTACACGCCCGGCACGCCCGTGCGCGACACGCGGTCGACCGAGATGAAGCCGCCCGGGCCCGGCTCGATGCCGATCTTGTCCAGGCCGATGTCACCCGTGTTCGGCACCGACCCGACGGTCATCAACGCGTGGCTCGCCTCGATCTTGCGGCCATCGGCGAGGTACACCACGACCCCGTCGGTCACCCGCTCGACCTTCTCGGCGCGCGCGTGCTTGTACAGCTCGGTGCCGCGCTCGGCGAACACGTCCTCCAGCACCGCGGCGGCGTCCGCGTCCTCGTGCGGCAGGATCCGGTCCCGGCTGGACACGACCGTGACCTTCACGCCCATCTCGGTGTAGGCCGACGCGAACTCCGCGCCGGTCACCCCGGAGCCGATCACCACCAGATGCTCGGGCAGCTCGGTCAGGTCGTACAGCTGACGCCAGTCGAGGATGCGCTCGCCATCCGGCACCGCCCCGGGCAGCACCCGCGGGGTCGCGCCGGTTGCGATCAGCGTCACATCCGCGCCGAGCACCTCGGGTTCACCCGTGTGGGGCACGACCTGGATACGGTGCGCGGCCAGCCCCGGCTGCTCGTCGACGAACCGCGCCACACCCGCGATCAGCCGGACACCCTCGCGCTGCAACCGGGCCCGGATGTCCGCCGACTGCGCGAGCGCCAGCCCACGCACCCGCCCGTGCACCACCGGCAGCTCGATCGCGGCCTCCGAACCGTTGGTCCGAATCCCCAGCTCATCGGCGTTGCGGAAGGCCGACCGGGCGCCCGCCGAGGCGATGAACGTCTTGGACGGCACGCAGTCGTAGAGCACGCACGCGCCACCCAGGCCGTCACGCTCGACGATCGTGACGTCCGCGCCGTGCTGCGCGGCCACGAGAGCCGCCTCGTAGCCGGCGATACCGCCCCCCATGATCACGATCCGGGTCAACGGGCCCCTCCACATGCCGAACTGAAGCAGATCCACGTAAACCGTACGCGTGACTCCCCGAGCCGCATCCCGTCGGGGGATGTATCGGGTCGCTACGCTGTCCGTCGTGCCGCTCTACGCTGCTTATGGGTCCAACATGGATCCCAGCCAGATGCTCGAGCGAGCGCCCTACTCGCCCATGGCGGGAACCGGGTGGCTCGTCGGCTGGCGTTTGACCTTCGGAGGCGAGGATCTCGGCTGGGAAGGCGCCCTGGCCACCATCGTCGAAGATCAGGAGTCGCAGGTCTTCGCGGTCCTGTACGACGTGAGCCCCCGGGACGAGTCCAGGCTGGACCGTTGGGAGGGCGCGCTCGGCCTGTACAAGAAGATCCGCCTGCGGGTGCAGACCCTCGAAGGGTCGGTGGTCGCCTGGCTGTACGTGCTGGACGCCTACGAAGGCGGTCTCCCTTCCGCTCGTTACCTGGGTGTGGTCGCCGACGCCGCCGAAGCGGCCGGCGCGCCCGCCGACTACGTGGCGGACCTCCGGATCCGCCCGTGCCAGGGCATCGGGCCTAGCTGACCAGGAGGACCTCCGCACGCCGGCGCGACGCCGAGTCAGGCAGCACCTTGACCGCGGCCCGGACAAGATCCCGGAACCCCGGCGGATGCCGCGCGAGCGCCTGGTTCAGGCACAACAGCGCCGTGCCGATCTCGGCGTGCCCCAGCATCACCGCCAGCGCGTGATCCAGCGACAGCGTCCGCAGGTCATGCACGACCTCCGTCTGGTACCGCTCCCATCTCCCCCGATGGATGGTGAGCCCCACCCTGCCGCGGATCCTGCGCCCCGGGCGCAGCATCACGTGAATGGGTGACAGCTCCGCAGCCGTGCAGCCATAGAGGCGGACCGCCGTATGGCTGGTCAGGACCGCTTCCGGGCCCGCTTGGCGGAGGGCTTCGGTGGCTCTCCGGATCATCTCCGCTTCGGCTGCTGCTCGAGCGTCATGACTCGGCTTGGTGGGTGAGCGGGTTGTGGATCGCGTGGGGTCGAGCGGCCAGGAGTCGGGTGGGACGTGGAACGGGTGGTGGTGGGTGACGGGGACGTCGGCCAGGGGGCGCGGGTGGAGCCTGACCGTCGGCAGGAGCGGGGTGGGGACCACGGGAACGGCAGGGCCGGCCGCGGCGGGATCTGGGTAGGGAGCGGCGGCAGTCGGGGCGAGCAGGCCGCAGGCCTCAAGGGCGGCTCGGGTAGTTGCGAAGTCGGCGGCAGGATCGGGGGCCGGGTCTCCGGTGGGGTCGGCGGTCGGAGCCGCTGGCGTTGGGTTTGGGGCCGAGTCATCGGCTGGGCCAGTGGTCGGAACCGCTGGGGTTGGGCGTGGGGCCCAGTCTCCGGCTGGGCCAGCGGTCGGAGCCACTGGGGCCGGGGCCGGGGCCGGGATCGAGTCTCCGGCGGGATCAACGGTCGAGGCCGGTGGGGCTGGGCTTGGGGCCCAGTCTCCGGCGCGGCCAGCGGCCGAGGCCACAGCAGCTGGGTCCGGGGCCCAGTCTCCGGCGGGATCAGCGACCGAGGCCGCTGGAGCTGGACTCGGCGACCAGTCTGCAGCGACACCAGCCGTCGGGACCGATGGGGCTGGGCTTGGGGCCAACTCTCCGGCGGGGCCAGCGGTGGAGGCCGATGGGGCTGGACTCGGGGCCCAGTCTGCAGCGGGATGAGCGGTCGGGGCCGCTGGGGCTGGGTTCGGGGCCGACTCTCCGGCGAGACCAGCGGCCGAGGCCACAGGGGCCGGGTTCGGGGCCGACTCTCCGGCGAGACCAGCGGCCGAGGCCGCAGCGGCCGGGTTCGGGGCCGACTCGCCGACGAGACCAGCGGCCGAGGCCACAGGGGCCGGGTTCGGGGCGGAGTCAGCGGCTGGGCCATGGGCTCGGCCATCGACCTGGTCGAACGTCAGGTCGGCGGCCGGGGCAACTGCTAGGGCTGGGGCCGAGGCGAAGGTTTCCGGCGATGTGGAGGTAGCGGACAGCTCGGGATGTTTCTCAGGCGCGGCTACGCCTTGAGGGCTTGAAGTTGGGTGGGGCTGAGGAGGTGGTGTTGGGGCGGCTTTGTGGCCCAGGAGGGTTCGCCAAGGCACGCCGAGGGAGTCCAGCCGGGCGATGAGTGCGGCGGCCGTCGGGAACTCGGCATCCAGGGCGGATGTGGGCTGGGCGGAGGCAGCGTGAGAGGCCAGGCCGGGCGTGAGTTGGGAGGGGGCAGGGTAAGACGCCAGGCCAGGTGGGGACTGGTTAGGGACAGGGCGAGACGCCAGGCCGGGTGGGGACTGGCTGGGGGCAGGCTGAGAAGCCAGGCCAGGTGGGGACTGGGTGGTTGCGGTTTCAGGGGCCGGGGCGGGGGCGGGCCCGGAGGGCGTGGCGTGCGGCGCCGGGGTGGATGTGAGGTGGGGCGGCGGGGCTTGGGTGGGCATGCGTCCACGATGGGGGACGCATGCCTGGGGGCGGGAGGGTGTGGATAGGGCCTGTGGATAACTAGCTGGCGAGGGCGGTGAGGGCGGTGTGGACCATCACGCGGATGCCGGTGAGCAGGGCCCGCTCGTCGAGCTGGAAGGTGGGTTGGTGCAGGTCGCGCATGACGCCGTCGCCCGGCCACACGCCCAGGCGGGCGAAGCTGCCCGGCACGTGCTCCAGGTACCAGCCGAAGTCCTCGCCGCCGGAGGACTGCTTGGTCCCCGCCAGCGCGTCGCTGCCCAGGGCCGACTCGATGCCCGCGCGCAGGATCGCCGTGGACTCACTGTCGTTCACGACCGGCGGCACACCGCGGCGGTGGTGCAGCTCGTAACCCACCCCGAGGGGGGTCATCAGGGACTGGACCAGGCCCGCCACCAGCGGCTCCATGTCCTCCCACACGTCGTGGTCGCCCGTTCGGAGGGTGCCGCGCAGCAGGCCTTCCTCCGGCACCGCGTTGGGCGCCTCACCCGCGTGCACCGCGCCCCACACCAGCACCGTGCCCGACCGGGGGTCGACACGCCGGGACAGCAGGGCGGGCAGGCCGGTGATCAACGTGCCCAGCGCGTGCACCAGGTCCGCGGTCAGGTGTGGGCGGGAGGTGTGCCCGCCCGGGGAGGTCAGGCGCAGCTCCAGCAGGTCCGTGGCGGACGTGATCGCGCCGACGCGGGTGCCGATCCGGCCGACCTCGACCCGGGGGTCGCAGTGCAGCCCGAAGATCCGCTCGACCCCGTTCAACGCGCCCGCGTCGATCATGTCCAGCGCACCGCCCGGCATGGTCTCCTCGGCCGGCTGGAAGATCAGCCGCACCCGCCCGGGCAGTTCCGGCGCGGATGCCAGCGCCAGCCCGGCCGCGAGCAGAATCGTGGTGTGCGCATCATGTCCACACGAGTGCGCCACGCCGTCCACGGTGGACGAAAACGGCAGACCGGTCGATTCCTGCAGTGGCAACGCATCGATGTCCGCACGCAGCGCGACACACCGGTCACCCGTGCCGACCTCGCAGATCAGCCCGGTGCCAGTTGGCCCGATCACCGGCTGCAGCCCAGCCGAGTGCAGCATCGTGGCGAGCAGCTGCGTAGTACGGAACTCCTGCCTGGACAGTTCCGGGTTCGCATGGATGTGCCGGTACCACGAGACGATGTCGCCAATGCTCGCGGAAAGCCATCCGTCCAACCAGGACGGCCCCCTACCGGCGCCGATGTCGTCCACAACAGGCATCGTCGCGGCAGTGCCGTTGACCAACACCTCGGGGTCCCCGTCCGGGGAGTCCACCCTTGAGTCCAGAACAGTCATGCCGCACCTCCGCGGCAGCATCACGCAACCGTGACACCGAGTCGAGCTTCGTTGTCTTGAATGAACATCCTGCACGGTCGGCGCAAGAGAAGTGTCACTCGCGGCTCATCCTGCCCTATAGGGCTGTGCGGCAACTGCCAGACCCGTTGATCAAACCGGTCGCCGGTAGAGCCGGAGCGCCGAGCGGCACAGCCGATTTTACCCAGGCCGAAGCGATGACCGCCCAGCGAATACCACTCAATCGTGGATCTTGAGGAAGATCAACTACCGCCGGAGTCCTTCTGACGCTTGCTGCGCGCGCGGTGGCCGATGATGACGATGCCCAGCAGCACCACCGCCGCCACGCCGATGACCAGCTTGTTCCGTGAGTTGGCGCCGTCCTGCGTGGTCGGCGCGGGCGGGATGTCCGGGCCAGCGGGCGCGGTGGTCTGCTGCGCCGCGGCCACTGGGACCCCGCGGTCCGACTGGTCCGCCATGGCACCGACCGGAAGCACGAACACCAGCGCGAACAGACAAACCAGCAACGCCCGGGATACGGTTCGTACCATTCCGCAACATTAACGCAAGCCGAAGGCCTTCAGGATCCGTTCGGCCGCCAGGGTGGGGGTCAGTCGCCCGTCCTGGACGTCACGTTCCACCTCTGGGGTGATGGCCCGTACCTCTGGGTTGTCACTCAGGCGGGACATCAGCGCGTCGCGGACCATCGACCAGGTCCAGTCCACCTGCTGACGGCTGCGCTTGGCGGTCAGCTCACCGGCCGCGTCGAGCGTCGAATGATGCGAGCGGACCTGCTCCCACAGCGTGTCCAGACCGGCGCCGGTCAGCCCGCTACAGGTCAGCACGGGTGGCGTCCACAGCTCGTCGCCCGACCGCAGCAGCCGGAGCGCCCCAGCGAGCTCACGGGCGGCCTTCCGGGCCTCCTTCTCGTGCTCGCCGTCCGCCTTGTTGACCGCGATCACGTCGGCCAGCTCCAGCACGCCCTTCTTGATGCCCTGCAGCTGGTCACCCGTCCGGGCGAGGGTCAGGAACAGGAAGCAGTCGACCATCCCGGCCACGGTGATCTCCGACTGCCCCACACCGACCGTCTCGACCAGCACGATGTCGTACCCGGCCGCCTCCATCAGCACGATCGTCTCGCGGGTGGCCCTGGCCACCCCGCCGAGCGTGCCGGAGGTCGGCGACGGCCGGATGAACGCCGCGGGGTCGACCGCGAGCCGGGCCATCCGGGTCTTGTCGCCGAGGATGCTGCCGCCGGTCCGGCTGGACGACGGGTCCACGGCCAGCACCGCGACCTTGTGGCCGGCGGCGGTCAGCGACGTGCCCAGCGCGTCGATGAACGTGGACTTGCCCACGCCGGGCACGCCGGTGATGCCGACCCGGTGCGCCCCGCCGGCGTGCGGCAGCAGCTCGACGAGCATCTCCTGGGCCTGCTGGCGGTGGTCGGCGCGGGTCGACTCGACGAGCGTGATCGCCCTGGACAGGACGGCCCGCTCGCCGGCGAGGACGCCGCGGACGAAGTCAGTCATGCCCGAGCTGGGCCCGCAGCTTGCCCAGCAGGTCCACGACCGCCTCGGCGATCACGGTCCCCGGCGGGAAGATCGCCGCGGCACCGGCCTCGTGGAGCGCGTCGAAGTCCTGCGGCGGGATGACGCCGCCGACCACGATCATGATGTCCGGGCGGCCCGCCTCGGCCAGCTCGTGGCGCAGCGCCGGGACCAGGGTCAGGTGCCCAGCGGCGAGCGAGGACACGCCCACGACGTGCACGTCCGCCTCGATCGCCTGGCGGGCCACCTCGGCCGGGGTCTGGAACAGCGGCCCCACGTCCACGTCGAAGCCCAGGTCGGCGAACGCGGTCGCGATCACCTTCTGGCCGCGGTCGTGCCCGTCCTGGCCCATCTTGGCGACCAGGATCCGCGGCCGCCTGCCCTCGGCCCGCGCGAACTCCTCGACCAGCGAGCGCGCGTTGTCCACATTGGACACTCCGGTTCCGACCTCCTCGCGGTACACCCCCGAGATCGTACGGATCTGCCCGGCGTGCCTGCCCCAGACCTGCTCCAGCGCACCGGAGATCTCACCCACGGTCGCCTTCGCACGGGCCGCGTCGATCGCCAGCGCCAGCAGGTTCTCCTTGCCCCCGGCGCCCGCGGTCAACCGCCGCAGCGCGTCCTGGCAGGCGCCCTCGTCGCGTTCGGACCGCAGCCGCCGCAGCTTTTCCAGCTGCTGCGCGCGAACCCCGGCATTGTCCACTTTGAGCACTTCGATCTGCTCGTCGGCGTCCACGCGGTACTTGTTCACGCCGATCACCGGCTGGCGCCCGGAGTCGATGCGCGCCTGGGTACGGGCCGCGGCCTCCTCGATGCGCAGCTTCGGGATGCCCGCGTCGATCGCCCGCGCCATCCCGCCCGCGGCCTCGACCTCCTCGATGTGACCCCACGCCTTGCGGGCCAGCTCGTAGGTCAGCCGTTCGACGAAAGCGCTGCCACCCCAGGGATCGATCACCCTGGTCGTGCCGGATTCCTGCTGCAGCACGAGCTGCGTATTGCGGGCGATGCGCGCGGAGAAGTCCGTCGGCAGCGCGAGCGCCTCATCCAAAGCGTTGGTGTGCAAGGACTGCGTGTGCCCCTGCGTGGCCGCCATCGCCTCGATGCACGTCCGCACGACGTTGTTGTAGACGTCCTGCGCGGTCAGCGACCAGCCCGAGGTCTGCGAGTGGGTCCGCAACGACAAGGACTTCGGCGACTTCGGGCCGAACTGGTTGACCAGCTTGGACCACAGCAGCCGGGCCGCGCGCAGCTTGGCGACCTCCATGAAGAAGTTCATCCCGATCGCCCAGAAGAACGACAGCCGCGGCGCGAACGCGTCGATGTCCAGCCCGCCGTCCATTCCCGCCCGGATGTACTCGACCCCGTCGGCGAGCGTGTACGCCAGCTCCAGGTCGGCCGTCGCGCCCGCCTCCTGCATGTGGTAGCCGGAGATGGAGATCGAGTTGTACTTCGGCATGTGCTGCGAGGTGTACGCGAAGATGTCGGAGATGATCCGCATCGACTGCGCGGGCGGGTAGATGTAGGTGTTGCGGACCATGAACTCCTTGAGGATGTCGTTCTGGATGGTCCCGGCCAGCTGTTCGGGCGCCACCCCCTGTTCCTCAGCGGCCACAACGTAGAGCGCGAGCACCGGCAGGACCGCGCCGTTCATGGTCATCGACACGCTCATCTTGTCCAACGGGATGCCGTCGAACAGCTGGCGCATGTCGTAGATCGAGTCGATCGCCACCCCGGCCATGCCGACGTCGCCGGTCACGCGCGGGTGGTCGGAGTCGTAACCGCGGTGGGTGGCCAGGTCGAACGCCACCGACAGGCCTTTCTGGCCGGCCGCGAGGTTGCGGCGGTAGAAGGCGTTGGACTCCTCGGCGGTGGAGAACCCCGCGTACTGGCGGATGGTCCACGGCTGGGTCACGTACATCGCCGGGTACGGGCCGCGCAGGAACGGCGCGATACCCGGGTAGGTCGACAGGAAGTCGATGCCTTCGAGGTCCTCGGCGGTGTAGACCGGTTTGACGCCAATGCCTTCCGGTGTCTCCCAGACGAGAGCGTCCGCACCCTTGCCGGTGGCGTCGGCCAGGGCGCGTTGCCAGTCGGCCAGGGCGGCCGGATCGGCGGTGCCCAGCTCGACGTCGGCGAAGTTCGGGATCATGCGCCTGCTCCCAGCGTCCGAAGGGTCTCGCGCAACACGGCGAGCACGTCGACTCCGATGTGGACATAGCCGTCCACACCCGGATAGTCGCCGCGCCCGGCCACCAGGACCTTCTCCGCGCCCGCCTCGGCGAGCGCCTTGCACACGTCTTGTATGCGCTCTGCATACACTTTGTCCGTACCGCATATACAAGCGATCCGGGCACCGCTGGCCTTGAACGCCTCGGCGACCTCCGGCGCCGACGAGGTGGCCCCGGCGTTCGGCGTCTCGATTCCGCCCGCCTGGAACAGGTTCGCCGCGAAGGTGGCCCGCGCGGTGTGCGAGGCGACCGGCCCGAGCGTGGCCAGGAACACCTTGGGCCGCACGGGTTGCGCGTCGGACAGGTCGCGGAGTTCCTCGTAGGCCTCAGCCAGCCTGACCGACGGCAGGCCGCCCGCGGGAACGGCCGGAGCCGGTTGGCGCACAACGGGTTTCTCGGTCAGGTTGGGGAACTCGCTGACCCCGGTCAACGGATCCTTGCGCTTGGCCAGGTTGCGCGACCGCCGTTCCCAGGTCTGCGCGAGCCGCTCCTCGATCAGCCCCGAAGCCGCCTCGACGCCACCCGCGCGCTCGATCTCCTGGAAGAACGCCCAAGCGGCCGAAGCCAGGTCCTCGGTCAGCTGCTCGACGTACCAGGAGCCACCGGCCGGGTCGATCACCCCGGCGACACGCGACTCCTCCAGCAGCACGGCGTGGGTGTTGCGGGCGATCCGGCGGGCGAAGTCGTCCGGCAGGCCGATGGCCGCGTCGAACGGCAGTACCGTCACGGCGTCCGCCCCGCCGACGCCGGCGCCGAAGCAGGCCAAGGTGGTGCGCAGCATGTTCACCCACGGGTCGCGCCGGGTCATCATCACCGGCGAGGTGACCGCGTGCTGCCGTTGGGCCGCAACGCAACCGGACACCTCGGTGACCCGCGCCCAGAGCCGCCGCGCGGCCCGGAACTTGGCGATGGTCAGGAACTGGTCCGCGGAGGCGGCGTACCGGAAGTCCAGTTGGCCCGCTGCCTGCTCGACGCTCAGGCCCGCGTCGGTCAGCGCCCGCAGGTACGCCACCCCGGTGGCGATCGAGATGCCCAGCTCCTGGGCGTCCGACCCGCCTGCCTGGTGGTACGGCAACGCGTCGACCACGATCGTGCGCAGTTTCGGGTACTCCCCGGCGACGCGGACGGCCAGCGAAACGGCCCCGGCGAGGTCCTGCGCAGCGCCCGTCCGGGCACGCAGGCCCAACGGGTCCGCGCCGAGGTTCCCGCCCACCTCGCTGGCCGGGATGGCCTTGTCCGAGTGGATCTTCAGGAGGGCGTCGGAAGCGGCCAGGAAATCGGCGCCCGCGTCCAGCATGACCGGCGCGAGGTCGAGGTAGACCTCGTCGAGCACGTCTGCCAGCGAGGACAGCGGCAGCCCGGCGTCGCCGACGACCAGCCACAGCGAGGTGACGCCGTGTTCCAGGTCGGCGAGGATCGCCTTGCGGGCGACCGCGGGATCGGGGTGCGCGTGTCGTTGCCGCACGTCCCAGCCGGTCGCCACGTTGCCCTCGGGCCGCCCGCCGCGGACGAACGGCGCCAGCCCTGGCATACCAGGTGCATACGAGCTGTCACCGCTTGTATACAACGGGTGTACGAGGATGTCGTCGTAGGTCTTGGTGGCGATCAGGTCGGACACCTCGCCCGGCACGGAGTCCGGCAGCTTGCCGGACTTGCGCAGGACACCGGCGATCAGCTCCTGCCACTGCGCACGGTCGGGCGTGGGGAACTCCGCGGCGAGGACCAGTTCCTCCTGGTTCATACCCCTGGATGCTAGGGCAGAGATCTAAAGCCAACCTGTGACACGGACCATTGTCCATGGGCATCACCAGAGGTTCGGCACAATGGCGGGGTGACCGACACCCAGCCCGTGCAGCGCCTGATCGCCGGCCGATACCGACTGGTCAGCGAGATCGGCCATGGCTCCATGGGTACGGTGTGGCGCGCGTTCGACGAGTTCCTGCGCCGCCAGGTCGCGGTCAAGGAGGTCCGGCTGCCGCCCGGCATGCCCCAGGGCGAGGCCGATGAGCTGCGGGAACGCACCATGCGGGAGGCCCGCGCGATCGGCGTGCTGTCCCACCCGAACGTGGTCACGCTGCATGACATCGCCAACGAGCACGGCGACCCGTTCGTGGTGATGGAGTACGTCCCGGGCAGCAGCCTGGCGCAGCTGCTGAACACACACGGTCCCCTCGACATCACCCAGGCGGCGGCCGTGACGGACGCGGTCGCTGCCGCGCTGCAGGCCGCTCACCAGGCCGGGATCACCCACCGGGACGTCAAACCGGCGAACGTGCTGGTGGCCGAGGACGGCCGGATCAAGCTGGCCGACTTCGGCATCGCCCGCAACATCTCCGAACACACCCTGACCAGCACCGGGATCACCCTCGGTTCGCCGGCGTACATCGCGCCCGAGGTGGCCTCCGGCGGTGAGGTGACGCCCGCGGCCGACCTGTGGAGCCTCGGCGCGACCCTGTTCGCCGCCATCGAGGGCCGGGCGCCCTACGACCCCGAAGGCGATGTCATCGCCACCCTGCTCGAGGTGGTCAACGGCAAGATCCCGCAGCCGGAGTCGACCGGCCCGATGGCCGAGCTGATCACCGGGTTGATGATCAAGGACACCACCGCCCGGCTGTCGCTGGCCGAGGTGCGCCGCCGGATCTACCCGTACCTGCCCGAGCCCGGGACCTCGGCGTTCACCTTCGAGGCGATCGCCAAGGCCGAGGAACAGGCCGCCGAGCAGCCCACCAGGGTCACCACCACGCCACCGTCGGCGCCCGCGGCACAGGAGTCGCAGGGCGCTCCGGGGCTCGCCGCCGACCCTGGGCCGTTGCCGTTCACGCCGAGCGCACCGCTGCCGGTGCAACGCCGCCGGGGCGTGCCACGGCCGTTGATCTACCTGACCGCGGTCGTGCTGTTCGCGGGCGCGGCCGGGGGCGGGTTCGCGCTGACGCGGCGAGCCGCCGGCCAGGACCTGTTGCCGGCGGCCCCGACCAGGGTGACCCAGCCGGTGCTGGCGCCGACGCAGAACGTGCCGGTCGGCGAGCCCATCCTCCGGACGGGGGACGCTGCCGTGATCAAGGGCGCCAAGGGTGGCGGGTACCAGATCAAGGTGCCGCCGGGCTGGGTCGTGTTCGTCGAGGAACGGGTGCCGAAGAACTACCCGCAGAGCACCCGCGTGCACTACGTCTCGCCGGACGGCAAGTACGAGCTGGTGGTCGAGCGGTTCGCCGGGTTCTACGGCCAGGGCCAGGGCAAGAACATCGAGAGCTACCTGGGCCTGCTGCGGCAGACCTGGCCCGGCAAGGACCAGTACGTGCAGAGCGAGCTCACGCCGCTGGACCGGCAGGGCGGCCCGGAGGTCGCCAAGCAGTTCAGCTACCGGACCGTGGACGCGAACTCGTTGCGCCGCACCACGTTCGCCGATCTGATCCCGAGCGGCGAGGACCTGTGGGTGGTCGGCCTCACCGTGCCGCTGACCGAAGAGGACACCGGCCGCAACAACCTGTTCGCCAAGATCGCGCCGTCATTCGTCATCTCCGCCTGACCGGTCCACGCCGTACAGCCGGGCGGTGGCGTCCTGGTGGGCGAGCCGGCGCAGCGCGATGATCATCGTCTCGCCGAGCACGGTGCCGATCACCGCGCCCTCGACCACGTCGTCCATGCCCTGGTCGCGGACCACTTTGGTGACGTCGACCTTGGCGACCAGCTCGGCCGCGTCGGCGTACACCTCGACCAGGTCGATCAGGTCGGTCCGGCCGAGCTCGGCGAGCGTGGCCAGGGCCGCCACGAGTGAGCGCGCCGGGGGGCAGTCCGGGTCGGCCAGCCAGCCGCGCCGCCGCAGCAGCTCACGCACCTGGGTGTCGGCCTGTTCCCACAGTTCGCCGGAGCCCTCGGGGTGGATCGGGCCGAGCCGGTCCTGCATCTCGCCGAGCACGTTGAACGGGATCTTCTCCGGCGCGTCCACGGCGTCCAGCACGTCCCGGACCGCGGCGATGGACAGCTTGCCGACCTCGACCAGCGCCCGCACCATCTTGAGCCGCCGGACGTGCGACTCGTCGTAAAGCGCCTGGTTGGGGCTGGTGCGCTCACCGGGCGGGAGCAGGCCTTCGCGCAGGTAGTACTTGATCGTCGGCACCGGCACCCCGGTCCGGCTGCTCAGCTCCGCCATCCGCATCCGGCAACCCCTTAGTTCCACGTTCGGGGCAAACCCCGATTGCGCCATCGTAATGGATAGTGTAATTATCGATAGCAGATAGCTCCACTATCCACGTTGACCGAGGGGCCCGACATGGACATCCGCACCTGGCACAAACCACTGCTGCTGCTCACCGGCCTGATGCTGGCCTCGCTGCTGTTCGGCATCGGCGGCCTGGCGTTCGACGACCGCGTCCTGCTTGGCGAGCCGATCTGGCTGAAACCGGTCAAGTTCTCCGTCTCCATCGCGATCTACGCGTTCACCCTGGCCTGGCTGATGTCGTTGTTACGCAAGCGGTCCAGGCTGGTCTGGTGGATGGGGACGGTGATCAGCGCGACCATGGTCGTCGAGATGGTCGTGATCATCGGCCAGGCCACCCGCGGCACCCGGAGCCACTTCAACAACCTGACCGACTTCGACTCGCAGCTCTACCAGATCATGGGCATGTCGATCGTGGTCGCCTGGCTGGCCAACCTGGTCATCGGCATCGCCGTGCTGCGCCAGCGGTTCGCCGCCCCGGCCACGCTGTGGGCGATCCGGCTCGGCCTTCTCATCGCGCTGGGCGGCATGGCGGTCGCGTTCTTCATGACCGCGCCGACCGAGTCGCAGCTGGCCATCGAGACCTCCGGCGGCCACTCGCCGTCGATCGGCGCGCACACCGTGGGCGTGCCGGACGGCGGGCCGGGCATGCCGATCACGCACTGGAGCACGGTCGGCGGCGACCTGCGCGTCCCGCACTTCATCGGCATCCACGCCCTGCAGGCCCTGCCGCTGCTGGCGCTGCTGCTGCGCCGCCGGTTCTCGCGCTGGGACGAGGTCGTGCGCACCCGGCTGGTGCTGGCCGCGGGCGCGGGCTACTTCGGTCTGCTGGTGCTGACCACCTGGCAGGCGCTGCGTGGGCAGTCGCTGATCGCGCCGGACGGGTTGACCATGAGCGTGTTCGCGCTGCTGGTGCTGGCCGTGGCCGGTTCTGCCGTCGCCATCGTCCGTTCGCGGCCCCGGGCCGCCGTCGAGTCACCGGAGAAGGTGCTGGTCTGATGGCCTCGCTGTTCCAGCTGTCGTTCCTGCTGGCCGCGCCGTTCTGGGCGCTGATGATCGTGCTGCCCGGGTGGGAGTGGACGCGCCGGATCATCGGCTCGCCGTGGATCGCCGCCCCGGTGTCCGCGCTGTACCTGCTCATCGCGGTCCCCCGGCTGGCCGACCTGCTGCCCCTGGTGACATCCCCGTCGCTGCCGGGGCTGCAGGCCGCCATGACCGAGGGCGGGGCGGCCACCCTGGTCTGGGCGCACATCATCGCGTGGGACCTGTTCGCCGGGCGGTGGATGTACCTGGACAGCCAGGAGCGCCGGGTTCACCCGTTGGTGATGGCCCCGGTACTGCTGGTCACGATCCTGTTCGCGCCCATCGGTTTCCTGGTCTACCTCGCGGTTCGGCGGGTCGCGGCGCGCGTTCCCGTAGGCTCCCCGGCGTGACCGGTACGAACGAAGACCCGAAAGCAGTCGCCCAGTCGGCAGCGGCGGCGCTGGCCGCCCAGACCGGGGTGGAAAAGCACGACCTGGCCGTCGTCCTCGGCTCCGGCTGGCGGCCCGCGGCCGACGAGATCGGCACGGACGGCGCGGAGGTGCCGGTCGCCTCGCTGCCCGGGTTCCTCGCGCCGACCGTGGCCGGGCACGGCGGCGCGATCCGCTCGCTGACCGTGGGCGACAAGCGGGTGCTGATCATGCTGGGCCGGACCCACGGCTACGAGGGCCACGGCGTCGCCCAGGTCGTGCACGGGGTGCGGACGGCCGCGGCGGCCGGCGTGAAGTCGATCGTGCTGACCAACGCGGCCGGCGGGCTGCGGCCGGCCTACACCGTGGGCCAGCCGGTGCTGATCAGCGACCACCTCAACCTGACCGCGAAGTCCCCGCTGGTCGGCGCCGAGTTCGTGGACCTGACGGACCTGTACTCGTCCCGGTTGCGGGAGGTCGCCCGGTCGATCGACCCGTCGCTGGAAGAGGGCGTGTACGCCGGCCTGCCGGGTCCGCACTTCGAGACCCCGGCCGAGATCCGGATGCTCACCACGATGGGCGCGGACCTGGTCGGCATGTCGACCGTGCTGGAGGCGATCGCCTCCCGCGCCGCCGGGGTCGAGGTGTTCGGGCTGTCGATGGTGACCAACCTGGCCGCCGGGATCACCGGTGAACCGCTGAACCACCTGGAAGTGCTTGAGGCGGGCCAGAAGTCGGCCGCCGCGATGGGCAGGCTGCTGCGGGAACTGGTGGTGCGGGCGTGAGGCTCACCTCCGAGCTGCGCGACCGCGCCTTCCGGTGGATCGCCGACGACGTCGATCCGGCCGCTCGCACTGAGCTGCAACAGGTTCTGGCGCAGGCGATGGGCGGCTCGGAGGCGGCCGTAGCGGATCTCGCCGACCGGATGGCCGGACCGCTGACGTTCGGCACCGCCGGGCTGCGCGGCCCGGTTCGCGCCGGGCCCAACGGGATGAACCGTTCGGTGGTCACTCGCACGACGGCCGGGGTTGTCGCGTGGCTCTTCCACAAGGGACACACAAGCGGCGTGGTCGTCGTCGGCCGGGATGCCCGGACCGGGTCGGCCGAGTTCTTCCTTGACGTCGTTGGGGTTCTGACTGCGGCCGGGTTCACGGTGTGCCCGTTGGACGGACCGCTGCCGACGCCCATGACCGCCTTCGCGGTGCGTCATCTCGGTGCCATCGCGGGGATCCAGATCACCGCGTCGCACAATCCCCCGGCGGACAACGGGTACAAGCTGTACGACGCCAACGGGACGCAGATCGTGCCGCCGGACGACCGGCTGATCGAGGCGGCGATCCGGGACGCGCTCCCCGCCGTGTCGATCTCGCGGGCGCCGGTCACGCCGAGTACGCGCGAGGACATCGTCGAGGCCTACTACTCGCGGCTGGCTTCGCTGCCCCGGGGTACCGCGCGGGACTTGAAGGTCGCCATGACGCCCATGCACGGGGTCGGCGGCGCGGCCGCGGTCGAGGCGTTGCGGCGCGCGGGTTTCACCGATGTGCATGTGGTCCGGGAGCAGGCCGCGCCCGATCCGGCGTTCCCCACGGTGTCTTTCCCGAACCCCGAGGAGCCCGGCGCCACGGATCTGTTGCTGTCGCTGGCTTCCTCGGTCGATGCCGACATCGCGATCGCCCTGGATCCGGACGCTGACCGATGCGCGCTGGGTGTCCGCGGGCCTGATGGCTGGCGGATGTTGCGCGGCGATGAGACCGGGACTCTGCTGGGTCACCACATGTTGTCCACTTTGGACCGCGTGGCCAACCCGTCTCCTTTGGTGGCGACGACGATCGTGTCCTCGTCCATGCTGGGCAAGATCGCCGCGGCCGCCGGGGCCCGGTATGACGAGACGCTGACCGGGTTCAAGTGGCTGGTGCGGGCCGGGGACGGGCAGGGCACCGGGCTGGTGTTCGCCTACGAGGAGGCGCTCGGCAACTGCGTCGACCCGCAGTTCGTCCGGGACAAGGACGGCATCTCGGCCGCCGTCGTCGCTTGCGACCTCGCGGCCACGTTGAAGGCATCCGGGCAGACGCTGCTCGATGTGCTGGACTCGTTGTCCACCACGCACGGCGTGCACCTGACCGACCAGGTATCCTTGCGGGTCACCGAGTTGTCCGTCATCCGGGACCTGATGAACCAGCTGCGGACCTCCCCGCCTGCTTCGCTGGCCGGGGTGCAGGTGTCGGCCGAGTTCCCGCAGCCGGACATCCTGCGGCTCACCGGACCGGGCGTGCGGGTGATCATCCGGCCGTCCGGCACCGAGCCCAAGCTCAAGGCGTACCTGGAAGTCGTCACTCCGGTGACCACCTCGCTGGAGGCCGCGCGGACCTCCGCCCGAGACCAGTTGGCAGGAGTGCACGCCGAGATCAAGTCGTTGCTGGGAGCCTGAATGGCCCGGTTGCTGATCGTCCACCACACCCCATCGCCTGGTATGCAGGCGATGTTCGAGGCCGTGGTGTCCGGCGCGACCGATCCGGAGATCGTCGACGTAGAGGTGGTCCGCCGCGCCGCTCTGGCCGCGACCGCGGTGGACGCCCTCGACGCCGACGGGTACCTCCTGGGCACACCAGCGAACATCGGCTACATGTCCGGTGCCCTCAAACACTTCTTCGACCAGATCTACTACCCGTGCCTCGACGCCACACGGGGCCGTCCGTTCGGCTTTTACGTGCACGGCAACGAAGGCACCGAAGGCGCGGTCCGCGCGATCGAAGGCATCGCCAAGGGTCTGGGCTGGACCTCCGCCGCGGCTGCGGTGACCGTCATGGGCGCACCGGGTAAGGCGGACCTCGAAGCCTGCTGGGAACTGGGCGCCACCCTCGCCGCGGGCCTGATGGGCTAGTTCGGCTTGCGGGCAACGAGATACGCCTGAGGTCCCCCTTCGGTCCGATCAGGGTCACGCACCAGCCTGGCGACCTCGACCAGGCCTGCTCGGCTCGACAGTTCGGCGACGCGCTCCGGCGGTAGCCAGTAGACCTCAAGTGACAGGTCATGCCCGTACGCGTGTGCCAAGTGACGGCGCTCGTCACCGGCCTTGAAGGCGACCAGCAGGTGGCCGCCCGGCGCCAGCACCCGGTGGAACTCGGCGAAGATGCCGGGCAGCGACTCCGGTGGCGTGTGGATGATGGAGTACCAGGCGACAATGCCGCCAAGAACACCGTCCCCGAGCGCCAATGAGGTCATCGACCCCTCTTCGAACCGCAGGCCCGGATGTTCCCGGCGGGCGACGGCGACCATCTCCGATGACAGGTCCACGCCGAACACCGTCAGCCCGAGGCCGGCCAGATGTGCGGTCACCCGGCCAGGTCCACAGCCGAGATCGGCGACCGGGCCGCTGTCCTCAACCCGCACGAGATCGGCGAACGCGGCCAACATGGCCCGGTCGAACGGCTTCGCGTCGAGTTCGTCGCGCAACAGCTTCTCGTAGTCCACGGCCACGGAGTCGTAGGAATCCCGGGTGGTGGTCAGGTAGTCGGGCTCGGCCACGCGAAAGACCTCAGCGCTTCGGCGGTTTTCGCGTCCGCGGGCAGGAACGCTTCGAGCTTGAGTTCGGCGATGGTGATGTCCACTGCTGTGGCGAAGGTGGTCACGGTGGTGGTCAGGCGGAGGTCGCCGAGTTCCAGCGGCACGGCGAAGCCGAGGTGGTCGTCGGGCAGGGCGATGTCCGGGAGGTACGCGTCGAGTTCGGTGGCCAGTTCGGTGAGGCGGGGGTCGGGGTTGCGGACCGACTCCTGGTGCAGGCGTTCGGTGACGTGCCGGGCCCAGGCCGCGAAGTTGCCGATCCGAGGCGCCATTCCCTTGGGGTGCAAGGCGATCCGATAGGCGTTCATCGGCTTGTCCAGCAGCTGCGGCGCCACTGCCCCGATGAGGACCGGGAAAGCCGCGTTGTGCGCGATGATGTCGCCGTAGCGGTCCACCACGATCGCGGGGAACGGCATGTGCCCGTTGAGGATGTGGGTCAACGCGGTCATCACCGGCGCGAGGCGGGTGTCGTCCAGGGACGTCTGCGGGTAGGCGGGGGCGAAACCGGCGGTGAGCAGGAGTTCGTTGCGTTCCCGCAACGGCAGTTCGAGGGACTCGGCCAGGCGGACGACCATCGCGCGGCCCGGCGCCGACCGGCCGCTCTCCATGAAACTCACGTGCCGCTGGGTGGTTCCCGCGCGCACGGCCAGTTCGAGCTGGCTCATCCGGCGACGGGTCCGGCGGGCGCGCAGGGCGCTGGCGAAGTCCACTCCTCAGCGTATTCCTTCGAGGGAATTGCTGCTATGTGGAGGATTCGAGGCATGGCGAACTTCGGTGTGATCCTGCCGACCACGAACACCAAACAGACCCCGCGCGAACTGGTCGGCTTCGCGGTCCGGGCGGAGGACCTCGGCTACGACTCGGTGTGGGTCGGCGACACGCTCCTGCGGCCCGTGCTGGAACCGTTGACGACACTGGCCGCGGTGTCGTCCGTGACCTCGCGGGTGACGTTGGGTACGGCAGCATTGCTGCCCGCGTTCCGGTCGCCCGTTCAGGCCGCGCAAACGTTGGCGTCGCTGGATCTGCTGTCCGGCGGGCGGTTGACCGTGACCGTCGGCGCCGGGTTCCCGGGCCGGTCCGAACCGGAGTACGCGATGTCCGGGGTGCCGTGGGCGAACCGGTTCACGCGGCTCGATGAGACCGTCCGGCTGTGGCGCCGGTTGTGGACGAGCGACGAGCCGGTTTCCTTCCACGGCAAGGTCCTGCGCTTCGACGACGTCCCGCCGGTCGCCCGCCCCGTCCAGCCTGGCGGCCCACGGATCTGGCTCGGCGGCGCCACTCCCCGGGCCCTGGCCCGCACCGCCGCCCTCTACGACGGCTGGTTGCCCTATCCGCCCAACCCCGCCGACTACGCGCCCGGACTCGCCGCCGTCCGGGCGGATGGGCGAGACGTGACCGCGGCCCTGTTCGCGACCGTCCTGATCACCACCAGTGCCGAGGAAGGCCAGGCGGCGCTCGCCGAGTACACGCAGACGAACTACGGCGTCCCGCTGGAGATCGCGAAGACCATCCAGTTCCTCACCGCCGGGCCGCCCGAGCACGTCCGCGACCAGCTCGTCCCGTACCTGAAGGCAGGAGCCGAGCACGTCGTCCTGCGGATCGCCGCCCTGGACATCGGCGTCCAGCGCGACCAGCTGGCCCAGATCGCCGAGCTGACAGCGCGACTGTGAACGAAAGTCCCATGCAACCCCGGCGAGGCGCGGTCCGTGAGCAACGGGTGATCGGTCCCCTACGCTAAGGAAACAAGTGGGCAGAAAGCAGTGCGCGGTCCTGACAGCCGCGCTCCTCCTCACCGGGCTGACCGGGACACCCGCCGCCGCGCAGGACAACCCAGGGGCAGACCCCGCGAACCCGGCCGAGACCGTCACGTTGATCACCGGCGACCGCGTGACCGTGCTCGGCGACCGGGTGGCTGCCGTGCACATGGCGACCGGCCGGGAACAGGTGCGGTACTGGCAGTACCGCCTCAACGGTCATGACTATGTGGTCCCTGATGACGCCGTGCGCGACCTGATGCAGGACAAGCTGGACAAGCGCTTGTTCGACGTCACCGGGCTGGTGCAGCAGGACTACGACGACGCACACGAGCCGGCCGTGCCGACCATCGTGACGAACACCGCCGCCCGCGGGCTCACCGCGGGCGTCCAGGCTGTCTACACACCGAAGACCGAGGCCGCCAAGCAGTGGCGGGAACGCTCGGTGGCCCGCGAGGCCGCGCCGCGGAAGGTGTGGCTGAACGGGCGGGTCCGGCCGGCCCTCGACCAGAGCGTGCCGCAGGTCGGCGCGCCCCAGGCCTGGCAGGCCGGGTTCCGCGGCGACGGCGTGAAGGTCGCCGTGCTGGACACCGGGTACGACGCGGGTCACCCGGACCTGAAGTCTATTGTGGACAACGCGGTCGACTTCACCGGTGAGGGCATCAAGGACACCGTCGGCCACGGAACCCATGTGGCCAGCACGATCGCGGGCAGCGGCGCGGCCTCCGGCGGCCGGTTCAAGGGCGTCGCACCCGGCGCGCACCTGCTGATCGGGAAGGTGCTCGGCGAGTTCGGCGGGCGCGAGGACTGGATCGTCAACGGGATGCGGTGGGCCGTCCAGCAGGGTGCCAAGGTCGTCAACATGAGCCTCGGCGGCGGCGTCACCGACGGCACGGACCTGATGTCCCAGGCGGTGAACCAGCTGTCGGAGTCCAGCGGCGTGCTGTTCGTGATCGCCGCGGGCAACTCCGGGGTGCGCGAGTCGGTCGGCTCTCCCGGTGCCGCCGACAAGGCGCTGACCGTGGCCAACGTGACCAAGTCGGACGTGCTGAGCACGACGTCCAGCCAGGGCCCGCGGGCCGGGGACTTCGGGCTCAAGCCGGAGATCGCCGCGCCCGGCACGGACATCGTCGCCGCGCGGGCCGCGGGGACGTTCACCGAGTTCTCGGTCAACGAGTTCTACACCAAGATCTCCGGGACCTCCATGGCCACACCGCATGTGGCCGGTGCGGCGGCGATTCTGGCGCAGCAGCACCCGGACTGGACCGGTGAGCAGATCAAGAACACGCTCATCGGGTCGGCCAAACGCCTGCCCGGTATCGACACCTTCGCCCAGGGCGCGGGTCGCCTCGATGTCGCTCGCGGTGTGTTGCAGCAGGTCCGGGCCGAGGGGCTGGCCGGGTTCGGGGCGATGTGGGGCGTCGGTGACGTTTCCCGCGAGATCACGTACTCCAACTCCGGGTCCAAGCCGGTCACTTTGGCGCTGGACCTGGATGTTCCGCACCGGGAACTGTTCACTGTGGACAAGTCGGTGACCGTTCCCGCTTCCGGCAGCGCCATTGTCACCGTGAGCACACGTGGTTCTTCGCGGCCTGTTGGTGATGTCACTGGTGTTCTGCGGGCGCGCGCCGGGGATGTTCTCCTGAACACGCCGTTGACCGCACAGTTCAACGGCGACAAGCGAACGCTGACCGTGAAGGTCCCGCCGCGGTCGGGAACCCCGTTGCAGGCGCTGGTCATCGCGCAGAACGAGCAGACCGGGCTGGCGCAGATCGGGTTCACCGACAACGACACGGTCTCGTTCACCGTTCCCGCCGGCAGCTACCGGGTGCTCGGCCAGATCATCGACTCCGCTTTCACCGACACGATGTTCGCGCAGCACGCGGATGTCTCGGCGGATACGTCGATCTCCGTCGGCACCGCGTCGGGCAAGCCGGTCACGGTCGGCATCGACGACCCGGCCGCGCGGGCCCAGAGCGGTGGCGGGATGGGGATCACGTCCGACCCCGACCTGGCCGGTCCCGCTGGTGGGACAGCGTTGTTGCGCGGTGGCGCGCCGGGCGGCAGCGAGTTCACCGTCGCGGGCCCGCCGATGCGCGGGCTGAGCTTCGCCAGCCTCAGCTACTGGAGCTACCCGTGGGCGATCACACACGTCAACGGCGCCGGTGGCTACGAGTTCACCGACACGTATGCCCCGTGGGACATGGGGTTCACCGGTGACCTGACCGCGCGGCTGGTCGACGTCGGCGAGGCGGACACCGAGTCCATCGAGAAGGCCGGTGACGTCTCCGGTGCCATCGCGCTGATCACCCCACGCGACTGGGACGACCCGGGCTACCCGTCCAGCGAGCAGATGCTGGGCGGCATCGAGCTGTTGAAGCAGAAGGGCGCCAAGGCGGTGATCTCCTACTTCAACCCGGCCGCCGACGCGGGTCCGGATGCGCGGCCCGCGCTGCCGACGGTGATGGCGTTCCGGCAGACCGATCTGCAGGGCGCGCAGGCGTTGATGAAACAGCGGACCGTCGAGGCCACGCTGTCCATCCGCGCCAACAGCCCGGTCTCGTACTTCCTCGCGGACAAAGTGGACGGCGGCCTGCCCGGTGGGCACGACTTCCGGTTCAGCAAGGCCTCGCTGGGCCAGATCTCGCGTCAGCTCACCGACACCATGAAGCCCGGGACCTACCGGTTCGGCGGAGCGTCATGGGCGCTCGGGGAGCTGCGGGCGGGCGCGGACATCGAGTCGAAGTGGCCGCAGCAGCGGGTCGACTACGTCTCACCCGGGGCCGCTCTGACGATGTTCGACACCGGCGGCTTCACCGATGACACCGCGTTCGACTACGAGACAACGCTTCCGGTGACGCTCAAGGCCGGCGAGAAGCGGTCGGCCCGGGTCTTCGCGGCGCCGTTCGGGCCCGAGCTCACCACTCCGCCGACGAGCCGTCAGGACGGCAAGCCGGTGCCGTGGGCCTACCGTTCCGGCGACCGGATCACGTTGGCGATACCGATGTTCGCCGACAGCGACCCGGCGACGGCCAGCCAGTTCGACGTCTCGAACGTTGGGTCGACGGTGTTGCTGAAGGACGGCAAGGAAATCGCCCGCCGAGGCGACCGGCCGGCGTTGGGTGCGTTCGACGTTCCGCGCGGGCCGGGGCGGTTCACGTTGATCGCCGACGCTGCACGGGCCGCCGGGAACCTAGACCCGGTGCTGTCCCCGAAGGTCCATTCCGAGTGGACGTTCCAGGCCGGCAAGGGCACCCAGGAGCGGGCGGCGTTGCCGTTGCTGGACATCCGGTACGACTTGAACCTCGACGCCCGCAACACCGCGCACGGCCCCGTCACCGGCACTGTCACGGTCGCGCACCAGCCAGGAGCGCGGTCGTCGTGGGTTCGGTCGGTGAACGTTGAGGTGTCCTATGACGACGGCAAGACGTGGCAGCGCGTCAAGACCTACGGCAACCGCCTGGAAATCCCCGCCGGGCCCGCCGGTTACGCGTCGCTGCGCGCCTCCGCGTCCGACCTCGACGGAAACACCGTCACCGAAACGATCACCCGCGCCTACGCGGTGAAGTAGACCCCAAGGTCAGCCCTCGTGGGTGGGTTCGGTCGTCAGAACGGCCGAACCCACTCACGAAGGGTGAGCTGGGGTTCAGCCTGCCGCGGCTTGGGTGGGTGGGCAGAGCTGGTCGTCGTACAGGCCGATCTTGTGGTTCAGGGCGTCCAGCGAGGTCTGCAGCTCGGCGATCCGCTCCAGCACGTCCTTGCGGTGGTCGACCAGCATCTGACGGCGTCGCATCGCCGCACCCGGACTGTCCTTGAGCTGGGCGTACTCGCGCATCATCCGGATCGGCATCCCGGTGGTGCGCAGTTTCGTCAGGAACTCGAGCCAGCCGAGGTCGGCGTCGGTGTAGGCGCGGCGGCCACCGGAGTCCCGGGCGGGCGGGTCGACGAGACCGATCCGTTCGTAGTACCGCAGTGTGTCGATGGACAGCCCACTGCGCTCAGCTGCCTGGGCGATCGCGTAGTTCACGGACCCGACGCTAGAACCTGGAGCGCGCTCCAGGTCAAGTCCGTGGCCTACTTCCGCTGAATGCCCCACGACTCGAGCAGCGCGGCGATGGCCGGGACCTCGATGGCGCCCCGGTCCACCTCGCGGACCAGGTCCAGCGCGGCGTCCTCCTCGGCGTCCACCCACCAGCCGTTGATGTCGCACAAAGTCACCGCGGCCACCCAGCCCAGCCGCCAGTTGCCCTCGGCCAGCGGCCGGTTGCGGATAATGGACTCCATCAGAGCGGCCGCCTTCAGCCATAACGTCTCGTACGCCTCGACGCCGAGCACGGTGGCCTGCGGGCGGTGCGCGGCGGAGTCGAGCAGGCCGAGGTCACGGACCACGAGGTCGCCCCCGGTCACGGCCGCCGCGAGCACCAGCAGGTCGCTGGCGTCCAGGTAGGTCAGCACGGACAGACTTATATCGTCAGCCGGTGCCCAGTCGGTTCAGCAGGCCCTCGTAGCGGGGCAGGACACGTTCCAGCACGTCGCCAAGCTGCTGCTGCTTGTGCAGCTTGGACCAGCGGTCGGCCAGCGCAAGCCGGAGGATCTCCTGCTTGGAGCGTCCCTCGGCCTCCGCGAGCTCTGACAGGCGGTCTTCTTCGTCGTCGCTCAGGCGCAACGTCAAGGCCATTGAGGCATCCTAACGCTTCGATCTCGAAAAGCCATCAGCCCGTGGCACTTCTCGCGCACCTGAGGCTGCCCACAGGGGTGCACTTTGGTGCACAGTCGGAACCGACTACGCATTTCCGGGCTAACCTCGACAAGTGCCCCGCCCCAAGACGCATGACGAGGCCTTACGAGTCCGGCTGTTAGACCGGGCCGGCCAGCTGCTGTCCACCGCCGGACCGGAAGCGTTGAGCCTCCGGCGGCTCGCGGCTGATGTCGGCACCTCGACCACCGCCGTGTACTCGCTGTTCGGCGGCAAGCCCGCCCTCGTCAGGGAGTTGTACACGGCCGCGTTCCAGCGGTTCGGCGCCCGGCTGTCCGAGGTGGACTGCTCCGGCGAGCCGGCCGAGGACCTGGTCCGGATGGGCCTGGCCTACCGCCGGGCCGCCCTGGCCGAACCACACCTGTACTCGATCATGTTCACCAAGGCCGTGGCGGGGTTCGAACCCGACCACGAAGCAGCTGGACATGTCCTCGCGCCGATGGTCGCGGTTGGACGCCGCGCGGGCGTGCCCGACCCGGAGACCGCCGCGATGACGGTCTGGGGCCTGGCGCACGGCCTGGTGTCGCTCGAGCTGAACGGCAACCTGACCGACAGCGGCCAGGTGGAGCGCGTACTGCGCGCCGGCCTGGCCACCCCGCAGCGGGAGAACGCTCACACCGCGCCGTACTGACGGTCCCCGGCGTCACCGAGGCCCGGGACGATGAACCCGGAGTCGTTGAGCCGTTCGTCGACGCTCGCCGTCACCAGCCGGACCGGCAGCCCCGCGTCCTTCAGCGCCTGGATGCCCTCCGGCGCGGCCAGCGCGCACACCGCCGTGACATCCGTGGCGCCCCGGCCGACCAGCAGGTTGATCGTGTGGATCATCGACCCGCCGGTGGCCAGCATCGGGTCGAGCACGAACACCGGCCGCCCGGCGAGGGTCTCCGGCAGCGACTCCATGTACGGCGTCGGCAGCAGGGTCTCCTCGTCGCGGCTCATCCCCACGAACCCCATCTGGGCGTCCGGGATCAGCTTGTGCGCCTGGTCGGCCATGCCCAGCCCGGCCCGCAGCACCGGCACCAGCAGCGGCGGGTTGGCCAGCCAGTGGCCGTCGGTCCGGGCCACCGGCGTGTGGATGCGCTCCACCCGCACGGGAGCGTCCCGCATGGCCTCGTAGATCAGCATCACGGTCAGCTCGTGCAGCGCGGCCCGGAAGGCCGCGCTGTCCGTGCGAGCGTCCCGCATCGTGGTCAGCCGGGCCTTGGCCAGCGGGTGATCAACCTCGACGACATCCATGACGGGGACACTAGCTTGGCTCCGCGCCGGTAGCGCCCCAGGTCGCGTTGGGTGACCGCCCCGACGGCCCGCCTACCCGGCCGATCCGAACCCACCCTTGTGGACAACCTCCTCGGAGATGATCTTCGCTGCCCGCAACTGTCGGTACCACCCCGTACGCTGGATACCGGGGGCCGGAGGCCAAGGGCCGTTGGGAGATAGGGGGTCGTCTCCCCCGGTGGATTCGGGCCGACCCCTTGTCACTTCGTCTGGGTCAACCGAATCGTGAAGCCACCGTTCTTCCCGACAGGCACCGACAACGTCGTCGCCGCGGTCACCTGTTGAGTCGAGTACGCGATCTTGGTGTCGGCTCCGTCGGCGTACAGCTCCGCGGTCCAGGTGCCGCTTTCCAGGAACCGCAACGGCACCGCCAGCCGCGTGGGATCGCCCGCGGTGATCGCGCCAACGAACCAGTCCGCGCCCGACTTCCGTGCCAGGACAGCGAGTTTGCCGGGATCACCGGCCACCAACTTGGTGTCGTCCCAAGCCGCCGGGATCGCGCGCAGGAGTTGTTCCGCCAACGGATAAGTCCGGTAGACGTCCACTTTGTCGGCGAAGTTCTGCAGCCCGGACTCGTAGACCACCGAGAGGGCCAGCTCGGCGGCGTCGGTGTTCGGGCGGACGCCGCTGAACGTCACCGGGGTGAAGTCCATCGACCCGGTCAGGTTCCTGGTGAACGGCAGGGTCAGGTAGTGCTCGATCGGGAACGGCACGCGGCCCGGGCGGGGCCGGGTGCCCTCGGCGCCCTTCACGGCCTCGGCTGACATGACCTGCGGCCAGGTCCGCTCGATGCCACGCGGGATCGGCGCGCCGTGGAAGTCGAGCATCAGGTGGTACTTCGCCGAGGCCGCCAGAACCGCGTCGTACCAACGCATCCGGTCCTGCCCGTCGGACTCGATGAAGTCGATCTTCAGGCCGACCACGCCCCACGACCGGTACAGCTCGAACAACCGGTCCCGTTCACTGTCCGTATCTATTGTCTGCCAACGCACCCAGAGCCAGATGCCGACGTTGCGCTGTTTGGCGTACGCGGTCAGGTCGGGGATCCAGGTGTCCGACCAGCCCGAGTCGACGAGGTCGTACGCCCAGCCCTGGCTCGCCGCGTAGTCGACGTACTTCTTCTGCAGGTCGAGGGTGCCGGTGCCGTCACCCCACCAGGACCACGCGCCCACCCCGGCCGTTATCCACGCCGTGTCATCTACTTTGGACGGTGCCGCCAGGTCGGTGACGAGGTCGCTTTCCGTGACGGTCGAAAGATCACCGACGACCATGACGCGCCATGGGGTGTTCAGCGGAGCCTGCGCGGTCTCGGCCGGATCGGGCAGGGTCAGGTGGAACTTGCGGTCGTCTTTGAGAGTCACCCGCGATCCGCCGTAGCTGCCGTTCAGATCGGACTCCAGCAACAGCATCCACGTGTCGTCCACTTTGAACAGTGCGGGATAGCCGTACTCGATGGGATCCTGGTCGTTGACCCGGCGGTGGACGTGGACGTTCTCGTAGTCACTGCGGCCGTTGTCGTACGGCAGCAGGAATGAGTCCGCCTGGGTGGGGACGGCGAATTCGCTCGATTCGCGGACGACGGTCACCCACTTCGGCGAATCGAACGAGTACCGGTAGGCGACCCCATCCGCCGAGACCCGCACGATCAGGCTCATCACCGCACCCGATCGGTTGGCGAACCGCAACGTGGTCTCCGCGGCGTCGGCCACGTGCCGCAACCGCCGTCCGGACTTGGTCGAGTAGGTCTCGTGCACGGTTCGCTGCGATATCCCCGCGAACCGCAGGTCTTGCGTGAAATCCCCGTGCGCCGTCTCGATCCCCAGCGCCGAGGGCTCCAGCACGGTCGTCGATCCCCGGCGCACCGACAACGTCAGCCGGCCGTCGGCGAGGTCGACGTTCGCTTCCGGCTGCGCGGGTCCGGCGATCCGCCAGTGCGTCGCCGGGGCCGCGTGGCCGTAAGCGGGGACTGCCAACGCCATGGCCAGCACAGCGAGGATGGTCCGCACACGTCCTCTCATGTCACTCCTTCCCGGTTGCGCGGCGGACATCGTCGACAGTAGTCCGATGTCTGGCGGTTATTCACCGCCATTCAGGGCACTTCGAGGCCAATTCATCGGATGTGTCCGGGGTTCTTTCGAGGACTAGGGTCTGCTGTGTGAGCGAGCAGCAGCCGGGGGACCACCTGAGCATCCGCGTGTCGAACGAGGACCGCGAAAAGGTGGCGCAAATCCTGCACACCGCCATGGCCGAGGGCCGGCTTGACCTGAAGGAACTGGAGGAACGCCTCGACGCCGTGTACGCGGCCAAGACGTTCGGCGACCTCGAACCGATCACCCGCGACCTCCCGGTCCAGGGAGTTCCGTTGCCCGCCACCACACCCGTGCCGAGCAACCGGGTCAGCGGCGCCACCGGGCTGAACCAGTCCATCGCGATCATGTCCGGCGTCGACCGCAAAGGCGTGTGGGTCGTCTCGCCGCACCACACCGTCGTCGCGGTGATGGGCGGCGTCGAGCTCGACCTCACCCAGGCCCAGTTCACCGCCGCGGAGACCACCATCCAGGTGTTCGCGTTCATGGGCGGCGTCGAAATCCGCGTGCCGGACGACATCCACGTGCAGGTCGACGGCTTCGGCTTCATGGGCGCCTTCGAGGACAAGAGCCTCGGCGTGCACACCCCCGGCGGCCCCGTGGTGCGGGTCACCGGGTTCGCCATGATGGCCGGCGTCGAGGTGAAACCCCCGAGGCGCCCCAAGAAGAACCGCCGCGAGATCGAGGAGTAATACCCGGGAAACGTTGCCCTGCTGCAATGGCGGCATGGCGCCGTTGCGTTTCCGGGTGGTGCATGGCTACCGGCGGGCATACCGGATGGCCGGCTCAGGACCGGCGATCCTGTTGATCCACGGCATCAGCGACAACTCCGCGACGTGGGCCCCGATCCTGCCCGCGCTGTCCTCGCGCTACACGGTGATCGCGCCGGACCTGCTCGGCCACGGCGCGTCGGACAAACCCCGAGCGGACTACGCGGCCGCCGCCTACGCCTGCGGCATGCGCGACCTGCTCACCGTGCTGGACGTCGAGCGGGTCACCGTGGTCGGGCACTCCCTCGGCGCGGGCGTCGCCATGCAGTTCGCCTACCAGTTCCCGGAACGGTGCGAGCGGCTCGTTCTCGTCGGCAGCGGCGGGGTCGGCCGGGGCGTGCACCCACTGCTGCGCGCAGCGGCGGCGCCCGGTTCGGAGTTCGTGCTGCCGATGGTGACCTCACTGCCCGTACGCGGCCTCGTGCGGGCCTTCCTTCCGTTGGCGCAGCGTGTCTTCGACGTCGGCCCGGATGTGGACTACGTGTGGGACCGGTACGGTACGTGGCACTGCGGGACCGCGGCGCCAGAACCGCGTTCCTGCGCACCCTGCGGTCGGTCGTCGACGCCCGCGGACAGGTCGTGACCATGCTGGACCGCTGCTATCTCACCAAGGGCATGCCGACGCTGGTGATCTGGGGCGCGAACGACCGGATCGTGCCCGCTGGGCACGCCCGCCTCGCCAAAGCCGCCATGCCCGGCGCCCACCTGGAGATCTTCGAGGACGCCGGGCACTTCCCGCACCACAGTTCGCCGGACCGGTTCGCCGCGGTGCTCACCGGCTTCATGGAGTCGACCACCCCGGCGAGCCACGATCCCGCGCAGTGGCGCGCCATCCTGCGCGAGGGCCGCTGGACCGAACCGGAGATCGACGACCTCACCTACTCGAGCGGCTCATAAGGGGACGCCTCCGGCCCCCGGTTTCCAGCCCAGTGCGGGGGGCTGACAGTTTCTGGTGCCGCGAGACCGTTTGAGGGTGGTTGTGCACATCGGGTGTGGCGGCGCGGTCCACGAGCCGTGTGCTGTGTACCGGGCCGATCCTGCGCTGCGCGACCACAGATGCGACTCGGGCGGGGGGCTAGCCGGGGTTTCCGTTGACGTCGCAGATTCGCTGGGCGCGGATGCAGTCCCGCATTCTTCGTTCCAGTTCGGCGGGGTTCCAGGCGTTCATGAAGTCGCCGTGGAAGGTGTAACCCGGGGCTGTGGTCACGTTCGTGCCGTTGCGGGTTCCGGCGAGGGTCAGCCCCGTGCCGATGACCGGGTAGGTGATCAGGAACTCCGTCCGGGGCAGGACCACCGGGTGGGTCGGCGGGCAGACCAGGCCGGGGGCGAAGGCCATGTGGTCCTTGTGGTTCGGCGAGTCCAGGTCACGGCCGTTCCAGCAGGTCGGGAAGTCCAGGTAGGTCTCCAGCTTCGTGCCCGGCGGGCAGTTCATGAAGTCCCGGCTCGACGGGGACTGGCCGACGCAGGACCAGCGGGCCGCCGGGTTCCCGTCCGGGCTCGTCGCGCCCGAGTTGCCGACCACGATCCGTAACCCCTGCGGCGGCGCGATCGCCTGGGTGGGGTTGTGGATGCCTTGGTAGTAGATCGTCACGCTCTCCGGGGCGACCGGTACGCCGTTCTGGTACAGCGTCGGGACCCAGTACGCCGACAGGTCGACCTGGGGCACGCAGTTCGTTGTGCCCGCACGCAACGATTGCAGGGTCGAGGCCGCGTTGGTCGTGCGGTTCCCGAAGAACTCGTGGATGTGCGACACGTTCGGCTGGTTCGGGAACACGATCGGGTCATTGCCCGCGCGGTGGCTGCTCTGGCAGGTGGCGCGGAACTCCGACGCCGCCTGGATGCCCATCTGCCCGGTCATCGCCGCCGCCTGGATGTCCGAGACCATGCCGCCGTGGCTGTGGGCATGCCCCGGGGACAACACCACGACGGTCACCAGGGGCGCCACCGCCACCACCGCGCCAACCCGGAGACGGAAACGTTTCCAAACACGTTCGCCCAGCATGAGACCCTCCGAATCACAGTCGTGAGAGCGCTTCCACAGCTAGAATGTAACAGCACGGTGACCGCGAGAACACCGCCTGCGAGGACATAGACTCAAGCAATGGCCCTACCGCCCGAACTCGCCGACGCGACCCGCGACGAGACGACCTTGCGCCGGTTCCTGCACGGCCTGCCCGGAGTCGACCAGGTCGGCGTCGAGCAGCGCGCCGCGGGCCTGGCGACCCGCAGCATCAAGAAGGCCTCGAAGCTGTGGGCGATCGACACCGCGATCTCCATGGTCGACCTGACCACCCTGGAGGGCGCCGACACCCACGGCAAGGTGCGCTCCCTGTGCGCCAAGGCCCGCAGGCCCGACCCGGAACGCCCGGACGTCCCGCATGTCGCGGCCGTCTGCGTCTACCCCGACCTGGTGGCCACCGCCGTCCAGGCGCTGGACGGCGCGCAGATCGAGGTGGCCAGTGTGGCGACCGCGTTCCCGAGTGGCCGTGCCGCCAAGGAGATCAAGCTGGCCGACGTCAAGGAGGCGGTGAACGCCGGTGCGTCCGAAGTGGACATGGTGATCGACCGCGGCGCTTTCCTCTCCGGCCGGTACGGCCAGGTCTTCGAGGAGATCCAGGCCGTCAAGGCGGCCTGTGGCGAGGCGCACCTCAAGGTCATCCTGGAGACGGGCGAGCTGGTCACCTACGACAACGTCCGCCGCGCGTCCTGGCTGGCGCTGCTGGCGGGCGGTGACTTCATCAAGACCTCGACCGGCAAGGTGTCCCCCGCCGCCACGCTCCCGGTCACGCACGTGATGCTGCAGGCCGTGCAGGACTGGTACAAGACGACCGGGGAGCTGCGTGGCGTCAAACCGGCCGGCGGCATCCGGGCGACCAAGGACGCGGTGCGCTACCTGGTCGCCGTGCACGAGGTGGCCGGCCCGGAGTGGCTGACCCCCAAGCTGTTCCGCTTCGGCGCGTCCAGCCTGCTCAACGACCTGCTGATGCAGCGCCGAACCCAACTCGAGGGCCACTACAGCGGCCCGGACTATGTGACGGTGGACTGACATGACAACTTGGGAGTACGCACCCGCGCCGGAGTCGCGGGACATCGCGAACCTCAAGCCCAGCTACCGGATGTTCGTCGACGGCAGGTTCGTCGAAGGTACGGGCGAGCCGCTCAAGACGATCAACCCGGCCACCGAGGAGGTCCTGGCCGAGGTGTCCACCGCGGCACCGGCCGATGTGGACACCGCGGTGAAGGCCGCGCGCCGCGCCCACGACAAGGTGTGGGGCAAGATGCCCGGCGCCGAGCGGGCCAAGTACATCTACCGGATCGCGCGGATGATCGCCGAGCGCGGCCGTGAGCTCGCGGTACTGGAGAGCCTGGACAACGGCAAGCCGATCAAGGAGTCGCGGGACACCGACATCCCGGTCGCCTCGGCGCACTTCTTCTACCACGCCGGCTGGGCGGACAAGCTGGACTACGCGGGCTTCGGCCCGTCGCCGAAGCCGCTGGGCGTCGCGGGGCAAGTGATCCCGTGGAACTTCCCGCTGCTGATGGCCGCGTGGAAGATCGCGCCCGCGTTGGCTTGCGGCAACACGGTTGTGCTCAAGCCCGCGGAGACGACTCCGCTGACCGCGTTGGTGCTGGCCGAGATCATCCAGCAGGCGGACCTGCCGCCGGGCGTGGTCAACATCATCCCGGGCGCCGGCCAGGTCGGTGCCGAGCTGGTGAACCACCCACAGGTGGACAAGGTCGCGTTCACCGGCTCCACCGAGGTCGGCAAGATCATCCAGGGTTCGCTCGCGGGCACCGGCAAGAAGCTGACCCTGGAGCTGGGTGGCAAGGCGGCCAACATCGTCTTCGAGGACGCGCCGCTGGACCAGGCCGTCGAAGGCATCGTCAACGGGATCTTCTTCAACCAGGGCCACGTCTGCTGCGCGGGTTCCCGGCTGCTGGTCGCCGAGTCCATCGCGGACGAGCTGCTGGAGAAGCTGCGCACCCGCGTGTCAACCCTGCGCGTGGGCGACCCGCTGGACAAGAACACCGACGTCGGCGCGATCAACTCGCCCGAGCAGCTCGCCAAGATCAAGGAGCTGACCAAGGCGGGCGAACAGGAGGGCGCCGAGCGCTGGACGAGCCCGTGCCCGTTGCCGGACAAGGGGTTCTTCTTCGCGCCGACGGTCTTCTCCAACGTCAGCCAGGCCATGCGGATCGCCCGCGAGGAGATCTTCGGCCCGGTGCTGTCGGTCCTCACCTTCCGCACCCCGGACGAGGCCGTGGCCAAGGCGAACAACACCCCGTACGGGCTCTCGGCCGGCATCTGGACCGAGAAGGGCTCGCGGATCCTGTGGATGGCCGACAAGATGCGCGCCGGCGTGGTCTGGGCCAACACGTTCAACCGCTTCGACCCCACCGCGCCGTTCGGTGGCTACCAGGAGTCGGGCTTCGGCCGTGAGGGCGGCCGCGCCGGGCTGGAGGCGTACCTCGATGTCTGAGAACCGGTTGGCTGTAGCCAAAACGTACAAGCTCTACATCGGCGGCGCCTTCCCGCGCTCCGAGTCCGGCCGGACGTACCCGGTCAGCGACACCAAGGGCAAGTTCCTGGCCAACGCGGCCCAAGCGTCCAGAAAGGACGCTCGTGACGCGGTCGCGGCCGCCCGCAAGGCTTTCGGCGGCTGGTCCGCCGCGACCGCGTACAACCGCGGCCAGGTGCTGTACCGGGTCGCGGAGATGCTGGAGGGCCGCCGGGACCAGTTCATCGCGGAGGTCACCGCGAGCGAGGGCACCCGGCGCGCACAGTCCCTTGTGGACCTGGCGATCGACCGCTGGGTCTGGTACGCGGGCTGGACGGACAAGATCGCGACCGTGCTCGGCGCGGCCAACCCCGTCGCCGGACCGTACTTCTCGTTCACCGTGCCGGAACCGACCGGCGTGGTCGCGGTGTTCGCGCCCCAGGAGTCGTCGTTGCTGGGTCTGGTCAGCGTGCTGGCGCCGGTGATCGCGAGCGGGAACACGGCGGTCGTCGTGTCCAGCAAGGACCGCCCGCTGCCCGCGATCACCCTGTCCGAGGTGCTGGCCACGTCGGACGTTCCCGGTGGCGTGGTCAACATGCTGACCGGCAGCGCCGTCGAACTGGCGCCCTGGCTGGCCTCCCACGCGGACGTGAACGCCCTGGACCTGACCGGCGCGCCGACGATCCTGCGCGCCGAACTGGAAAAGGCCGCCGCGGGAACGGTGAAACGCGTCCTGCGCACTCCCCAGGACGAACCGGACTGGACCAAACAGCCGGACATCACACGTCTACGTGCGTATTTGGAGACCAAGACGGTGTGGCACCCTATGGGCGTCTAGGACCCCTGGGGAAAAGAAGTTCACATGCCTGAGTTCGACCAGGCACGGATCGCCGAGACCGTCACCGCGATGCTGAGCGAGAGCCATGGCATCGCGGCGACGGCCGACGGGGGCATCGTGTCGTTGCCGCAACTGTCGCTCAAGATCGTGGTCGAGGAGCCGATCTGGCACCAGGACGGCCAGATGGTGCAGATCCCGATCGCGGTCGGCGACCCCGGGTGGGCCGCGCCCGCCTGGGACCAGGCCGTCGGCATCGCCTCCGAGCACGAGCACCCGGTCGGCCAGGCGCTGATGGGCTGGACGCACAACGTGCTGCCGCTGTTCATCGCGCTGCGCCTGCCGGACCACCCGCTCACCGAGGTGGTCTACCGCGAGGACGCCCGCAACGCCGACGGCTCGAAGGCCGAGATCCTGGCCGGGCCGATGATGACCCGCCGGCTCGGCAAGCTGCCCAAACGGTTCGACGAGGCGCTGGCCGTCCGGCCGCCGACCCTGCGCGTGGTCGACCGGCTGCTCGAGCGGTTCACCGTCAGCCCGGACCCGATCTGGGTGTACACGCTCAGCGGGCGCGCCAACCGCGAGCCCACCGCCGAGGTCGTCGTGAACAACGCGCGGCTGACCGACCGGTTCCCCGGGTTCGACGACCATTTGCGCTGGGGCCGCGGCAGCGGCACGGTGAAGTCCTGGGCGGTGGTCCGGCCGGTCCCCAGTTAGCGGAACTGGGACACGCCGGGCCGCGTCCTAGGGCAGAGTAGGGCGAACCAGAACGGACGGGGGGAACATGCCGGACGGCTTCGAAGTCGAGCCAGAGGCGCTCGAGTCGTACAAGAGCACCATGACGACTATGGCCGACGAGCTGGCGAAGGTCGGCACCGGCACGTTGTCCGGGGTGAACTCGCTGCCCGCCGACTGCTTCGGCAAGATCGGCGCCGAGGTCGGCCTGAACGCCGCCTTCCAGCAGGCCGCCACCTCGCAGCTGGACGGCATCAAGTCGGCCTCGAGCGGGCTGGCCGCGCTGGCCAAGGCCGTCGGCGACGCGCTGACCGGGTACCAGAACCAGCAGAAGGACCACGCCCAGTCGATCAAGAAGGCGGAGCAGGTCTGATGAGCGCCGCGGGGTTCGTGGCCGGCCTGGTCCAGCCGATGAAGGACCATCTGGCCAAACTGGACGGTGACACCGGCGCCGGCAGCCGGGCCGCGGAATCGCTGGGCCGTGGGGTGACCGCGCTCAACGAGCTGAAGGGCCGCCAGGAGTCGCAGGCCAAGACCACGTTGCAGGGCTGGTACGGCCAGCAGGCCAACGCGTTCCAGGGCCGGTCGGCCGCGTTCACCGGCGCGATGAACACGTTGTCCGGCAACGCGACCGCCGCGCAGAACGCCGCCTCGGCCGCGGTGAACGCGGTGAACGGCGGCCGCACGAGCATCCAGACGCTGATCGACGAGTTCGTCAAGTGGGCCACCCCGGTCATGCAGGCCGCGGAATCGGCCGCACAGACCGGGAACGACGGCGCGTGGGCGAGCGCGGCCGCCGAGGCGAAGTCCAAAGCGGACGAATACGCGACGAAGACCGCTGCCGCCCTGCAGAAGGTCAAGGACCAGCTGACCCCGTTGGTGGGCCAGCTCAACGGCCTGCCCAAGGTCGACGCCGGGGCCATGGGCGGGCTCGGCCAGACCATGGGCCCGCCGGACACCGGCCAGACCTCGGTGCAGAGCGCGACCGACAGCAAGAGCGGGATCGACGAGGCCGCTTCCCGCAGCCACAGCGGCAATGGTGGCGGTGGCGGCGGCGGTCATCACGGTGGCGGCGGAGGAGGCGGGGGTGGAGGTGGCGGCGGTACCGCCGTCGGCCCACGCCTGCCGGTCGCCATCCCGCCGCAACCCGGTTCGGGCGTGGGGATCAACCTGCCCGGCGGCGCCAGTGTCGAGGCGCCGAACGAGGTCGCGGCCGCCGCGGTGCGCAAAGCCCTTACCGCGCTTGGCACTCCGTACGTGTGGGGTGCGTCGAACCCACCGGCCGGCACCGACTGCAGCGGCCTGACCTCATGGGCGTACGCGGACGCGGGCCTGCAGCTGCCGAGGCACTCGGCAGCGCAGGCGATGGGCGCGTCGGTTCCGGACCAGAGCCAGCTGCTACCCGGCGATCTCGTTGTATGGCAGGGACATGTGGCCATGGTCATCGGCAACGGGCAGATGATCGAGGCCGGTGACCCGGTCCAGATCAGCCACATCCGCACGTCCAACATCGGCATGCCGTTCCTGGGCTTCTACCGCCCGACCGGCTGAGAACTCCAGCCCGGACCGGGAGATCCGCAGCCGGAACTCGCGGTCCGGGCACACGTAGACGAGCAGGGCGAACGTCAGGAAGACGAGTACGTCAGCCACTTCGGGCTCCTGGATGACCGCCTTCGTCAGCCTGGATGGCCCCCTCGCGCGGCGGTCGATGCGCACTGCCAATGTAGCGCGGGATCCGGCTGGAGTTCAACGGGTTGCGGGTTGTCGATCACGTACCGCCAGCAGCCGTCCTCGCCGCGGCGGGCGACATCGGTGGCGGTGCCGCTGATCCCCGCGGCGGCGATCTCCCAGTCCACAATCAACAGTGCGATGTCCCCGCTGACGTAGACATGCCGTGGCCGCACCTCGATCCTCCTGCCCAGCGACTGGAGTTTCGCGTTGGCCGCGCGCCGGTCGTAGCCGGTGACGGGCGTACCCGGGGAGGGCACCAGAACGGCGTCCGGCTCGTACACGGCGTCCAGCTCGGCCAGGTCGAACGAGTTGAACGCGCGAGCGAACACATGCGGGTGATCACTTGCCTCGGTGGCAAGGGGCAGACTGGGCATATGACCACCGAACACGCCCGGCTCGTGGGTCACCAAACGGAAACCTGGGATGCGCAGCTCGTACCGACCGACCGCGGCCGGGTCCGGCAGCCCACCCCGGACTGCCCGGTCGAGGTGGCGCTGAGCGCGATCTCCGGCCGGTGGACCACCCTGGTCCTGCGCGAGCTGATGCATGGGCCGTGCTCGTTCAGCGAGCTGCGCGACCTGCTGCCGGCGCTGAGCGCCAAGGTGCTGGCCGACCGGCTGCACGGCCTGGTCGAGCGTGGGCTCGTCGTGTGCGAACGGACCGCCGGGTTCCCGGTGCGGACCCGCTACCAGCTGACCGCGCGTGGCCAGGCGCTGCGGCCCCTGCTCAAGACGCTGTACGAGGTCGGATCGGCCCTCGCCGAGGGGCCGGAGGCCATAGACTCGCCCTGTGGTGGGGAATGAGGATCACGGGGTGGAACGGCTCGGCCGGGCCGTGGCCGAGACCGGTGAGCGGGCCGCGCGGATCGGCCATGTGACGGGGACGGCGGCCTCGGGCGACAACGCGATCACGGTGTCGGTGAGCCCGGGCGGGATGCTGCGGTCGGTGGAGATCAAGCCGGCCGTGCTGGGCCGGCACCCCGACGAGGTCGCCCGCGAGGTGCTGCGGCTGGCCGGGCAGGCCACGAGGACCGCGAACGCCCGGATGCACCAGTCGCTGCGGTCCGTGGTCGACCAGAACACCGCACGCAGCCTGACCGACCTGGGTATGCCGCCCGGTCAGGCGCCGCACCGCACCGACGATGACGACGACTACGGCAGGGTGTTGATGTGACGGTGCTGATGTGACCGAGCCGCGTGTCGACGAGTACGTCCAGCAGGCCGAGGAGCGCCGCCGGGCCAGCCAGGACCTGCGCAGGCGGATCGAGTCCGTGCAGGCCACCGCCCGCGACCCGGAGGGCCTGGTCGAGGCCACCACGACGGCCACCGGCGAGCTGAAGTCGCTGCGCCTGCACCCGGCCGCGCTGCACCGCGGCGGCCGCTGGCTGGGCGACACCATCACCAGCGTGGCCCAGCAGGCCGCCGAGTTCGCCAAACAGCGCAGTCTCAACCAACTGGCACTTGTCCTGGGCGACGAGGTGACCGCACAGTTGGAAGGCGCGATGGGCATCGCCCCGGCCAGGGCGGCCGGCTGGGATGTCATCGGGGACCGCGCGCCAACAGCACAGACACCGGTATACCAGCCCGGCACCATCACCACGGCGCCGCAGGACGAGGACGACGACGACGTGTTCGCCTTCGATCCTTCGTCGCTGCGGTCCGACCGGTGATCGACGCGGTCGGCAAAACCCGTAGGCTGCCCGCGGTCGGTGTGCCCAGAATGGGCCCCGGTCACCGGGATCACGCAGTAGTGAATTCAACGCAGTGGTGAATCAAGCAGTGGAGAAGGCGGAGGGCCAATGGCTCAGGACATCGTCCCGATCGAGCTGGGGCTGCCACAGGGCGACGTCGTCACGCTCTGGGCTCCCCGCTGGCGGGAGGACGGCGAGGACTGGGAGGCGTTCCTCGGCGACGAGGACGACCTGTACGGGTTCCCGGACGCGGCCCAGCTGGCCGCCTTCGTGCGGACCGCGGAGGAGCACGACCTGACCGACCACCCGGCCTGGCCGGTGGTGCCCAAGCTGTCGGTGCCCGAGCTGCTGCCCGACGAGTCGCACCAGTTCGACCTGGTCGGTGTGCCGGAGCTGGCCGCCGAGGACCCGGACACCTGGACCATCGACGAGCTGGCCGGCATCGTGGCCATCGTGCGGTCGCTGGCCGACGTGTGCGAGCTGGACGCGGTCAACGACGTGCTCAACGCGGCCGAGGGCTTCGACCTGCTCGACCAGGGCACGTTCGCGTTCAGCGGCCGGGACGGCGAGCGCCGGTGGACCGAGCTGGCCACCACCATCGTCGAGCGCTGGGACGAGGTGCTGGACGCCATCGACGAGGTCGTGGTGACGCCGGACGTGGACGCCGCCGCGCTCGAGGTGGCCGCCGAGGAGCTGGCCGCGTTCCAGGCCGAGGCCGAGGAGGACGCCGAGGCCGTCGCCGACGAGGACGTCGAGGTGCTGGACGCCGAGGACTCCGACGCCGATTCCGAGGAAGAGGACGAGGACGCCGAGCCGGAGCCGGCCGGGTTCTGGGCCGAGGTCGGCATCGACCCGATCAAGATCATCACCGATGGCTCGGAGTACTACACGCTGCGCTGCTACCTCGACGACGAGCCGGTGTTCCTGGGCACCGGCGGCAAGATCGACGTGTTCACCTCGGCGCGTGCGCTCGGCCGCTACATCGCGTCCGGCGAGCTGGACGGCAACGACCTGACCGAGGTGTCCACTTGGGACGACGTGGTCGCCAAGGCCACCGACGGGACCCTCGATGTCGACGTGCACATCGACAACACCTATGTGCTGCAAGGACTTGCCGACGACATCGGCGAGGGCCCGAACTCGATCGACCCGACCCAGCTGGACCTCGCGGTGGAGCTGATCACCGACGCGGCCGACTGGGCCGGTGACGACAGCGTGGGCGAGGCCCTGTCCGAGTCGGAGTCGCTGGGCTGGCTGATCTCGTTCGTGCTGCGGCCAGACCCGACCCGCCTGGTGCCGAGCGCGCCGTTCGACGCCGAGGTGGAGGCCTGGCAGAAACTGGTCAACGCCTTCGAGGACCGCCTCAACGCGCACTGACGCACACCAACGACGACAGAGCCCCCTTCGACCGGAGGGGGCTCTGTCGTGTCCGCATCATTCCGAGGGGTGCTTCTCGGACTCCGCGATCAGGGCCTCGTAGCCGGGCTTGATCACGTTGTTGATCAGGGCGAGCCGCTCGTCGAAGCCGATGAACGCGGACTTCATCGCGTTCACGGTGAACCAGCGCAGGTCGGCCCAGCCGTAGCCGAACGCGTCCACCAGCGCGGCCATCTCGCTGGACACCGTGCAGCCGCTCATCAGCCGGTTGTCGGTGTTGACGGTGACCCGGAAGCGGAGCTTGGTGAGCAGGCCGATCGGGTGCTCGGCGATCGAGTTCGCCGCACCGGTCTGGATGTTGGACGACGGGCACATCTCCAGCGGGATCCGCCGGTCGCGCACGTACCCGGCCAGCCGGCCCAGGTGGTAGGTGCCGTCGCCGTTGTCCTTGATGTCGTCGACGATCCGCACGCCGTGGCCGAGGCGTTCGGCACCGCAGTGCTGGATCGCCTCCCAGATCGACGGCAGGCCGAACGACTCGCCCGCGTGGATGGTGAAGTGGGCGTTCTGCTGGCGCAGGTACTCGAACGCGTCCAGGTTGCGGGTGGGCGGGAAGCCCGCCTCCGGCCCGGCGATGTCGAAGCCGACCACGCCGAGGTCCCGGTAGCGCACCGCCAGCTCGGCGATCTCGGCCGACCGCGCGTTCTGCCGCATCGCGCACAGCAGGGTGCCGATCCTGATCTTGCCGCCGGTGGCCCGCTCGCCCTCGCGGAACCCGGCCTCGACCGCCTCGACGATCTGGTCGAGCCGCATGCCGTGCTCGGTGAACAGCTCCGGCGCGTACCGGACCTCCGCGTAGACGACCCCGTCCGCGGCGAGGTCCTGCGCACATTCGGAGGCCACCCGGACGAGTGCGTCCTCACTCTGCATCACCCCGCAGGTGTGCGCGAAGGTCTCCAGGTAGCGCTCCAGCGTGCCGGCGTTGGCGGCCTCGGTGAACCAGCGGCCGAGCTCGGCCGCGTCGGTGGTGGGAAGATCAACATAGCCGTGTGCTTCGGCGAGTTCGATCACCGTGGCAGGTCGCAGGCCGCCGTCCAGGTGGTCGTGCAGCAGAACCTTTGGGGCGCGTCGAATCGCCTCGGGGGTAACCGGATTCGGGGTCGACATGCCCGTACGTTACCCGCACCACCCATCACCCGATCGTGTCCAACCGGGGCCACGTAATGTGCCCGTCTTGTCACCGCCAGAGGCGGTCGGCCTGCCCCATCGGCCGAGATCAACTAACACGAAACTAACGGGTGGTGCATGGACGAGTTTGGGGACTGGCTAGGCTCCCCAGCGTCTCCCCTCCCCAGGACGAAGGTCACCTCCGTGAACGAGAACAACAACGCCACGGTGTCGTTCGACCGGATGCGCAATATGCTGACGCGCGCGGCCGAGATCCGTGAGAGCGAACAGCAGCAGGTGTTCGACGCGCTGGACGAGATCCACGCCCGGCTCTCCCCGCTGGAGTCGATCGGATCCGTGCGCAAACGGCTGTCCGAGCTACCGGACCGCACCGAGGTCGGCGTGATCGCCGAGCGCCTGGACGAGGCGATGGCGAAGCTCGAGGCCCAGGACACGGCCATCGCCAGCCTTACCCGTGCGGTCGAGTCGATCGTCGACAAGCTGGCCACCCCGTTCGCCCAGCTCGACGGCCGCCTCGACGGCGTCGCCGGCAAGATGGAGGGCGTCGTCGGCCGGATGGACGGTCTCGAGGACAAGCTGGCGAACATCCACCGTCGCATCGACTCGCTCGACGCCCACCTGGACAAGCAGGACGTCAAGGTCGACTCGCTGCCCTCGGCCGTCACCGGCCCGGTGCGCGAGCGGGTGGACACCCTGGAGACCGCGCTGCGCGGGCGGCTGGACGAGGTCGACGAGGGCGTGCACGAGCACCTCGACGGCAGCAAGGACGCCCTGCACCGGCACATCACCGAGGTCAACGACGGCCTCAACGGGCGGCTCGACGAGGCCCGCGACACCCTCGGCTCGACGCGCGACACCCTGTCGTCCACCGTGTCGGACACCCGGGCGGCCCTCGCGGCGTCCTTGGACAACACTCGCGATCTGCTGTCGAAGTCGCTGGACAGCACCCGCGACTCCATCGTCGCGTCGGTGTCCGACAGCCGCGACGGCCTGGCCTCCTCGCTGGAGGAGACCCGCGCCGCCCTGGCCTCGTCCCTGGAGACCACCCACACGGACCTCACCACGTCGCTGACGGGTCTCTCGTCCTCGCTGGACGACACCCGCACGGGCCTGTCCTCGTCGCTGGACGACACCCGCACCTCGCTGGCCTCGTCGCTCGACAAGACCCGCGACGCGCTGGCGTCGTCGCTCGGCGAGGCCAGGGACGCGCTCAACGCGGCCCTGGACGAGACCAAGGAGACGATGGACGCCAGCGACCGGCTGGAGGCCCTCGCGCAGCGCCTCGAGCAGGCCCTGGGCCGCCTGGACGACATGGCCTCGCGGCTGGACACCGTCGAGGACGGTTTCGCCGCCAGGCTGGCCGAGCTGGGCGGGTCCATCGAGCAGAACCTGACCAAGGTGCAGAGCATCGTGGCGGTGCAGCCGGACACCGACAAGGTCACCTCGCTGGTGCGCAAGAGCAACGAGGAGACCGAGCGCCGGATCGGTGGTCACCTCGACGAGGCCATGGCCACGTTCGCCGAGCTGATGATGGGCGGCGGCCCCACCATGCCCGCCGCGCCGCCGTCGACGCTGCCCCGCCAGCAGCGGCGGGCCCGCGGCAGCAAGAAGGTCAACGGCGAGAAGCCCCGCCTGGAGGAGCTCGAAGAGGCAGACGCCTCCGACGAGTCCTGACACCCGAACGAAACGGCCCCCGGTGCGCACCGGGGGCCGTTTCGTTTGTGTCTCAACGGATTGTGTCGATGAGGAGCTTCCGCGGGGCGCGGGCCTCGTCGCCGATGTCGTAGCCGCCGAAGAGGGCGTCGAGGGCGCTCGGGACGGCGTCGGGAGTGTCGGTGTGCAGTTCCAGGAGGGGGTCGCCGACGCGGACGAGGTCGCCGGGTTTGGCGAGGATGGTGATGCCCGCGGCGTGTTGGACGGCGTCTTCCTTGCGGGCGCGGCCGGCGCCGAGGCGCCACGCGGCGACGCCGACGGAGTACGCGTCGAGGTGGGTGAGGACGCCGTCCTTGGTGGCGGACACGACGTGGACGTGTGCCGCCTTGGGCAGGGGGGCGGTGGGGTCGCCGCCCTGGGCGCTGATCATGCGGCACCAGGTCTCGTACGCCTCACCGGAGGCGAGCACGCGCCGGGGGTCGGTGGAGATCCCGGCCAGCGACAGCATCTCGGCCGCCAAAGCCACGGTGAGTTCGACGACGTCCTGGGGTCCGCCGCCCTGCAACACCTCGACCGACTCGGCGACCTCGTTGGCGTTGCCGACCGCCCGCCCGAGCGGCACGGACATGTCGGTCAGCATCGCGGTCACGTTGCGACCGTGCGACTTCCCGATCCCGACCAGCGCCTCGGCCAGCGAACGCGCCTGCGCCAGGCTCTTCATGAACGCGCCCGAGCCGACCTTGACGTCCAGCACGAGCGACGAGGCGCCCTCGGCGATCTTCTTGCTCATGATCGAACTGGCGATCAGCGGGATCGACTCCACGGTCGACGTGACGTCCCGCAACGCGTAGAGCTTCTTGTCCGCGGGCGCGAGCCCTTCGGTCGCCGCACACACCACCGCGCCGACGGTCTGCAGCTGCTGCTCGATCTCGTCGGTGCTCAGCTGCGCACGCCAGCCGGGGATGGACTCGAGTTTGTCCAACGTGCCGCCGGTGTGCCCGAGCCCTCGCCCCGACAGCTGCGGCACGGCGGCCCCGCACGCGGCCACGAGTGGCGCCAGCGGCAACGTGATCTTGTCACCGACACCGCCGGTGGAGTGTTTGTCCACAGTCGGCCGGTCGACCTTCAAGTCCAGCGTCTCGCCGGAGTCGATCATGGCCTGGGTCAGCCGGGCGGCCTCGGCGGTGTCCATGCCGTTCAGGAAGATCGCCATGGCCAGCGCGGACATCTGCTCGTCGGCCACCACACCGCGGGTGTACGCGTCGACGACCCAGTCGATCTGGTCGTCGGACAGCCGGTGCCCGTCCCGCTTGGTGCGGATCACGTCGACCGCGGACAGCCGTTCCCGGCTCATGGTGCCTCCTAGCGTCGTCTACCGCCGACAGCCTACGTTCACGCAGGCAGATGCTCCGGCCCGAACGCGTCCGGCAGCACAGCGCTCATCGGCAGCACCCCCTGCGGCGTGTCCAGCAGGCACTCGGGCCCGCCGAACTCGTAGATGATCTGCCGGCACCGCCCACACGGCATCAGCAGCTCCCCCGACCCGCTCCGGCACGCCACCGCGACGAACCGGCCGCCACCTGTCAGCCGCAGCTGCCCGGCCATCGTGCACTCCGCACACAGCCCAAGCCCGTAGGACGCGTTCTCCACATTGCACCCCACAACCACCCGGCCGTCCGAAACCAGCGCCGCAGCGCCCACCTGGAGGCCGGAATAGGGGCAGTACGCGTTCGCGGCCGCCTCGATCGCCGCGGCCCGCAGGGCATCCCAGTCAGGAGTCATGATCCGAACCTAAGCGAGACGGTAACGAGTGCGCAGCAGGGACCTATCGTGCCGGCGTGGGAGGTCTCCTGCTGTGGATCGCCGACAAGTTCTTCGGCGCGTTCCTCCACCCAGGTGGATCGCCGGGATCGCCGCGACCTTGCCTTCCGCGATGCGGAGAGAACGGATCTCCGGCAACCCGTTCCGGCTGTGCCTCGGTGCGGCTGCCGTGGATCTCGGCAGCCGCACCTCGGTCATCTCACGAGCCTGAGCCTCTTCGGTAGATGAAGCCGTCTGCCTGGGGCATTCGTAGTCGTTGCGACGCCACCGCTAGCACAACCAACGTCACGAAGTGCGGGGCGTAGGGGGTGAGGTCGCGGGGCAGTTCGTCGACGCTGTAGTAGATGGCGTAGAGGGCGCCAGCGGCCAGGACCGCGAAGCCCGCGGCGAACCACTTGCGGCGCACCAGTTGTACAACCACGACGATCACGAGCAACAGCACCGCCGCGTACAGCAGCGCGAGGACCGCGGGGCCGCGGCCGGAGAGTTGCAGGCCGTCGGTGTAGCCGAACAGCGCTGAGCCCGCCAGCAATCCACCGGGGCGCCAGTTGCCGAAGATCATCGCGGCGAGGCCGATGTAGCCCCGGCCGTTTGTCTGGTTCTCGAGATAGTCGGCGCCGTCCTTGAGCAGGACCAGGGACGCGCCGCCCATGCCCGCGAGGGCGCCGGAGATCAGCACGGCGACGTACTTGTAGCCGTACACGTTGACGCCCAAGGATTCCGCGGCGACTGGGTTCTCGCCGCAGGACCGGAGGCGCAGGCCGAACCGCGTCCGCCACAGGATCAGGTAGCTCGCCGGCACCAGCAGGATCGTGATCATCGTCAGCGGCGCCACCTGGGTCACCAGGCCGCGCACCAGACCGGCCACGTCGGACAGCATCACCCGCTGCTGGCTTTCCAGGTCCGCCAGCCAGTCCGTCAGCCCCGAGGCCGAGTAGGTGTCGAACTTCGGCACCACCGGCGACATTCGCGGGTTTCCGGAGATCGGCTGGAAGATCAGGTGCGCCAGGTACTTCGCGACACCCAGGCCCAGCAGGTTGATCGCCACACCGGAGACGATGTGGTTCACGCCGAACGTCACCGTGGCGATCGCGTGCAGCAACGCGCCCAGGGCACCCATCACACACGCCGCGATCAGGCCGACCCAGGGGCCGCCGTAGTAGCTTCCCCAGGCGGCGCCCCAGGTTCCGAGGATCATCATGCCCTCGAGGCCGATGTTCACCACACCCGCGCGCTCGGACCACAGGCCGCCCAACGCCGCCAGCAAGATCGGCAACGCGAGCCGCAGGGCGGTCTGGGCGGTGGTGGACGAGGTGAGGTCGGTGTTGCCGGTCAGGTACGAAGCCGTTGACAGCACGGCGATCGCGCCGACCGCCCACAGCACACCCCTGAGCCAGCCGGGGAAACGACGGCGCTTGGGGGGCACCGCCATGGTCACCGGGCCGGTGACCGTCGTCGGAGCAGCCATCAGGACGCACCTCCCGCCGCGAGCTGGCGGCCGACCCGCCGTTGCTCCGCGGCCAGCTCGAACCGGCGCACGATCTCGTACGCGATGACCACCGAGAGCACGATCGCACCCTGCATGATCGTGGTGATCTCCTGCGGCACACCGACGTTGTCCAACGCCACCGCGGACTTGTCCAGGAACGCCCACAGCAGCGCGCCCAGGGCGATCCCGCCCGGGTGGTTGCGCCCGAGCAGCGCCACCGCGATGCCCACGAACCCATATCCCGCAGGGGATGTCTGCAGGTACTCGTGGTCACGCCCAAGCAGTTCGGGCAGACCGGTGAGACCGGCGACCGCGCCGGACAGCAACATCGCGGTCATGATCATCTTGCGGGCGTCGACACCACCGGCGGTCGCGGCGGTCGGCGACTCACCGGTCGCCTTGAGCTCGAACCCGAACCGGGTCCGGTTCAGCAGCACCCAGTACCCGACGCCGACCAAAGCCGCGATGAACACGAACCCGAACAACTCCCCGGTGCCAAAGGGAATCCCGGGCACCCAGCCGGACGACTCGATGGTCTTCGTCGCGATGTTGTTGCCCACCTGGACACCGAAGGCATCCGTACCCGCGAGGTACGCGATCAGGCCGATCGCGATGGCGTTCAACATGATCGTCGAGATGACCTCGCTGACCCCGCGGTACACCTTGAGCAGCGCGGGAACCAGCGCGTACAGCGCGCCGGACACGGTCGCCACCAGGATGATGAAGACGACGTGGATCACCGGCGGCAGCGCGATCTCGCCACCGGCGATCGCGGCCACCACCGCGGCGAACCGGTACTGGCCCTCGACCCCGATGTTGAACAGGTTCATCTGGAAGCCGATGGCCACCGCGAGACCGGCGAGGTAGTACACCGACCCGCTGTTGATGGTGTCCACAAAGGTCGTTCCGCGGCCCAGCTGCCCGATCATCGCACCGAACGCCTCGAACGGGTCATCGCCCGAGATGACCAGCGCGATGGTGCACAACAGCACCGAGAACACGATCGCCAGGACCGGCGGCAGCAGTTTGCCGCGCAGGGACGACTTCACGACTGCGCCTCCCTTGCCGCGCCGGTCATCGCGCTGCCGAGGTCTTCCGGGGTCACCGTGGACGGGTCCTCTTCGGACACCAGCCGGCCACGCAGCATCACCACGATCCGGTCGGACAGGCCGATCAGCTCGTCCAGGTCGGCCGACACCAGCAGCACCGCGAGCCCGTCGGCCCGCGCCTGCCGGATCTGCTCCCAGATCAACGCCTGCGCGCCGACATCCACCCCTCGCGTGGGATGCGAGGCGATCAACAGCACCGGGTTACCGGAAAGTTCCCGGCCGACAACGAGTTTCTGCTGGTTCCCACCGGACAACGCGGCCGCGGGCACCTCGATGCCGGGTGTGCGGACGTCGTACTGCTCGACGATCCGGCGAGTGTCCTTCTTGGCCCCGGCGATGTTCAGCCACTGTCCGCTGGAGACCGGTTCGCGGGTCTGGTAGCCGAGCATCCGGTTGGCCCACAACGGTTGCGTCAGCAGCAGACCGTGCCGGGTGCGGTCCTCGGCGATGTAGCCGATCCCCGCCTCACGCCGGGCCAGGGTGCCGGACTTGGTGATGTCGACGCCGTTCAGGGTGACCGTGCCGCTGGTTGCCTTGCGCATGCCCATGATGGTCTCGACCAGCTCGGTCTGCCCGTTGCCCTCGACACCGGCGATGCCGAGCACCTCACCGGAGTGCACGACCAGGTCGATGTGGTCCAGGATCGCCCGCGCGGAACCGGGTTCCCGCAGCGCCAGTTCCGACACCGTCAGCACGGGCTGGTCGGTGACGGTGGACTCGCGGGTCTCCGGGCTGGGCAGCTCGCTGCCGACCATCATCTCGGCCAGCTGCCGGGAGCTGATCGTCTTGGGGTCGGCCGAGCCGACCGTGGTGCCGCGGCGGATCACGGTGACCGAGTCGGCGATCGCGCGCACCTCGTCCAGCTTGTGCGAGATGAAGATGAAGGTGAACCCGTCGTCGCGCATCTGCCGCACGGTGCCGAACAGGTCGTCGACCTCCTGCGGCACCAGCACGGCGGTGGGTTCGTCGAGGATCACGATCCGGGCGCCGCGGTAGAGCACCTTGATGATCTCCACGCGCTGCCGGTCGGCGACACCCAGATACTCGAGCGGACCATCGAGGTCCGTTTTCAGCCCAGTTCTCTCGGCCAGTCCGGCGACCTCGGCCTTGGCCTTGCGGCCGGTGCCGTGCAGGCCCTCCGCGCCGAGCACCACGTTCTCCAGCACGGTCAGGTTGTCGGCGAGCATGAAGTGCTGGTGCACCATGCCGATGCCGACCTTGATCGCGTCGGACGGGTTGCGGAAGTGCACCTGCCGGCCGTTGACCTCGATGGTGCCCTCGTCGGGCTGCTGCATCCCGTACAGGATCTTCATCAAGGTGGACTTGCCCGCGCCGTTCTCCCCGCAGACCGCGTGCACCTCACCCTTGCGCACCACGAGGTCGACGTCGCTGTTGGCGACCACCCCCGGGAAGCGTTTGGTGATGCCCTTCAGCACGACGGCCGGCTCTCCTGCCACTGTTGTGGTCATGGTGTACCAGCTCCCTGAACCGGGGCCGGGGCCCAGGAGTGTGCACTCCAGGGCCCCGGTTCTGCCGTTTGGCGAAGGTTACTTGTCGGCGACGGTGATCTTGCCGTCGACGATCTGCTGCTTGTACGCCTCCAGCACCGACTTGATGTCGTCGATCTTGCCGCCGGAGGTCGCGTAGCCGACGCCGTCCGCCTTCAGGTCGAACCGCTTGGGCAGCGTGTCCACCTTGTTGCCCGCCACGGCCTGGATGTAGTCGAACACCGCCACGTCGACCCGCTTGAGCATGGACGAGATGATCACGTCCTTGGAGTCGGCGACGGTGGCCTGGTTGTACTGGTCGGAGTCAACGCCGATGGCCAGCACGTTCTTCGACTTCGCGGCCTGGAAGACGCCCTTACCGGAGGCACCGGCGGCCTGGTAGACCACGTCGGCGCCGCGGCCGATCTCACCGGCGGCCACGGTGTTGCCCTTGGCCGGGTCCTGGAAGCCGCTGAAGTCACCGGCCGGGGTGATGTACTCGGACTCGATCTTCGCGTCCGGGGCGGCGGCCTTGACGCCCTGCTTGAAGCCCGCCTCGAACTTCTGGATCAGCGGCACGTTCACGCCACCGACGAAGCCGACGTGGCAGCCCTTGCTCTTGTACGCCGCGGCCACACCGACCAGGAACGAGCCCTGCTCCTCGGCGAACACGAGCGGGGTCACGTTCGGCAGCTTGATGGTGTCGTCGTCGACGATCGCGAACTTGACGTTCGGGTACTGCCTGGCGATCGCCTCGACCGACTTGGCGTAGGCGAAGCCCACCGCCACGATCGGGTTGTAGCCGCCGTCGGCGAGCTGGCGCAGACGGCTCTGCTTGGCGTCCTCCGACTCGTTCGGCGCGGCGGTCAGCTCCTTGACGTCCTTGACGCCCATGTCCGACTTGGCCTTGTCCAGTCCGGCCGCGGCGGCATCGTTGAACGACGCGTCGCCGCGCCCGCCGATGTCGTAGGCGAGGCCGACCTTGAGCGCGCTGGCATCCACCTTCCCGGCGGAGCCACTGCTGGCGGCGCTGCTGCCACCGGACGCCTGCGGCACCGGGTTCGTCTTGCACCCGGCACTTGCCGAGCTCGACTGACCGCCACCGGCCGGTGGCGCGCTGTTGCCGCCACCCGAGTCCTTGGCGCAACCGGCCAGCGCAAGGGCACCGGTCAAGGCGACGGCCGCCAACGTGGTAACGCGCGATCGACGCACGACTTACTCCCTCCCCGCTCCAAGAGCAGCGACGACCCGGCATCGGGGTGCCGGGCATTGGGCGAATTGGCGAACCGTACCCGCCCGTAGGACGCCCTCAGCACAGCACCGGCCCGGCGTAACCTAATCGTTTGCCGTTCATGCCACTCCCGACGCCAAACACTCACGGTGTGTGATCAAGAGGCGGCTGTGCTGATGGCCCTCGCTCCGCTCGGGCGGACTTGATCGCCCGAAGCCGGTCATTCCCGCCGCGGCCCACGCGACCGGCATCGCGAAGGACCTGGCAGATCGAGTGCGGGGCGATGCCGGGCGTGTTCCGCGGCGGGAATGACCGGCGCGATCAAGTCAGGATGCGCAGGTCACTGGGCGAGGGTCAGTGGGCGCGGGTCAGTGAGGGTGTGCGGGTCGGCAGTGGTGCCGGGGGCCGGGTGTGGGGGTGGGTGGGCTGGTCAGGGGTGGTGGGCCTGTTCGACCAGTGCGAGGCCCTCGTCGCAGATGCGTTCGGCGAGGTCGTAGTCGCGGTCGGTGCGGGCGGTGGCCAGCACGGTCCCGGCGGTCACCCAGCGTTCGCGGGCGCGGATGAGCACACCGTCCATCACCGGATCATCGGTCGGGGTCAGCCGCTGGACGTACCGGCCCAGCTGTTCGTGGCGGGCACGGGCGGCGCCGTCCGCGCGCAGCCGCCGTCGCCCGTAGAACGCCGGCACCATCGCCCCCGCCGCCAGCACCAGCACCGCGCCGACGATCCACACCCACGCCATGACCGATTCAGCCCCGCCCTCACGCCTTACATCAAGTCGTGCAACGCGGGGAGGGACAGGGGGATACGAACAATCACGCGCGCTGGCTCTCCGGACTCGTGGCTTGACTTTCGCGGGCGAGCCTATGAGCGGTCAGACAGGGGCGAAAACTGGATCATTCGCCTCGAATATCGCCTCGAACATAGCCGTGGGCTACCGACACGATGGCATCAGGGAATTGCCTGCACACGGCCCGGATTTTGGCCATCCACTGTGATCAGTCGCACTGTCCGTGCAGGTGGGATGTTCGCTCTGTCACAGACGCCAACCGCCGGTTGGGCCGTCGCGGGTTTGTCGGACTAGCATCCCGAAAGTGTCGAAAGGCCCGGCGGTGTTCGTTTGTCCCAGGTGGACTGCCAGGCCATTGAATGTCTTGGAGGCCTGAGAACCCATGTCCGCGCAAGCAGCCGAGGCGGCCCGGCCGGCCCGGCGCGGAACCCTCTATCGCGGCGACCCTGGCATGTGGTCGTGGGTCGCGCACCGCATCACCGGTGTGCTCACCTTCTTCTTCCTGTTCGCCCACGTGCTGGACACCGCGCTGGTGCGGGTGTCGCCGGAGGCCTACAACGAGGTCATCGAGACCTACAAGACGCCGCTGGTGAACCTGCTCGAGGTCGGGCTGGTCGGCGCGGTGCTGTTCCACGCGCTCAACGGGATCCGCGTGATGCTGGTGGACTTCTGGGCCAAGGGCCCGCGCTACCAGCGCCAGATGCTGTGGGGCATCCTCGCGGTCTGGGTCGTGGTGATGGTCCCCGGCGTGTACTTCATGCTGCAGCGCACGGTCACCGACCTGTTCGGAGGCCAGTGATGACCCTCGCCCTCGACAAGCCCCGCTCGCCCCGCCGCCCGGCGGCCCGGCGCAGCAACCTGGAGCTGGCCAGCTGGCTGTTCATGCGGATCTCCGGGCTGGCCCTGGTCATCCTGGTGCTGGGGCACCTGCTGATCATGAACATCCTGGACGGCGGCGTGCACCGGATCAACTGGGGTTTCGTGGCCGGCCGGTGGTCCTCGCCGTTCTGGCAGTTCTGGGACCTGTCGATGTTGTGGCTCGCCGAGATCCACGGCGGCAACGGGCTGCGCACGATCATCAACGACTACGCCCGCAAGGACGCCACCCGGTTCTGGCTGAAGATCCTGCTGTACGTCTCGATGGTGCTGATCCTCGCGCTCGGCACGTTCGTGATCTTCACGTTCGACCCGAACATGGACGCCTGACCCACCACTTTTATTTGCAGGAAGCGGTTTCCCATGCAGTTCCACAAGTACGACGTGGTGATCGTCGGCGCGGGCGGGGCCGGTATGCGCGCGGCCATCGAGTCCGGCCAGCGCGCCCGCACGGCGGTGCTGACCAAGCTGTACCCGACCCGTTCGCACACCGGCGCGGCGCAGGGCGGGATGTGCGCGGCGCTGGCGAACGTCGAAGAGGACAACTGGGAGTGGCACACCTTCGACACCATCAAGGGTGGCGACTACCTGGTCGACCAGGACGCGGCGGAGATCATGGCCAAGGAGGCCATCGACGCGGTGCTGGACCTGGAGAAGATGGGCCTGCCGTTCAACCGCACGCCGGAGGGCAAGATCGACCAGCGGCGGTTCGGCGGCCACACGCGCAACCACGGTGAGGCAGCGGTTCGCCGCGCCTGCTACGCCGCGGACCGCACCGGCCACATGATCCTGCAGACGCTGTACCAGAACTGCGTCCGGCACGGCATCGAGTTCTTCAACGAGTTCTACGTGCTGGACATCTGCCTGACGCCGGACGCGAACGGCGACCCGGTGTGCACCGGCGCGATCGCCTACGAGCTGGCGACCGGTGAGATCCATGTGTTCCAGGCCAAGTCGGTCGTCTTCGCGACGGGTGGGTTCGGCAAGGTCTTCAAGACCACCTCGAACGCGCACACGCTGACCGGCGACGGCATGGGCATCGTCTTCCGCAAGGGCCTTCCCCTCGAGGACATGGAGTTCTACCAGTTCCACCCGACCGGCCTGGCGGGCCTGGGAATCCTGCTCACCGAGGGCGCCCGCGGCGAGGGCGCGATCCTGCGCAACGCGTCCGGCGAACGGTTCATGGAGCGCTACGCCCCGACCATCAAGGACCTGGCGCCGCGGGACATCGTCGCCCGGTCGATGGCCCTGGAGGTGCTGGAGGGCCGCGGCGCCGGGCCGAACAAGGACTACGTGCTGCTGGACTGCACGCACCTGGGCGCCGAGGTGCTGGAGACGAAACTCCCGGACATCACCGAGTTCGCGCGGACCTACCTCGCGGTCGACCCGGTGAAGGAGCCGGTGCCGGTGTACCCGACCGCGCACTACGCGATGGGCGGCATCCCGACCAACATCCACGCGGAAGTGTTGCGGGACAACGACCACGTGATCCCAGGCCTGTACGCGGCCGGCGAGTGCGCGTGCGTGTCGGTGCACGGCGCGAACCGGCTGGGCACGAACTCGTTGCTGGACATCAACGTCTTCGGCCGGCGCGCGGGCATCGCCGCCGCCGAGTACGCGGTCGCGCACGACTTCGTCGACCTGCCACCGACCCCGGCGACGTTCGTGGAGGACCAGCTCGCGCTGATCCTGTCCGAGCACGGCCGGGAGCGCGTGGCGGACATCCGCACCGAGCTTCAGGCCACAATGGACGCCAACGCGTCGGTGTACCGCACCGAGGACACGCTCAAGCAGGCGCTGCACGACGTGCAGGCGCTGAAGTCCCGGTACGCGCACATCACCGTGCAGGACAAGGGGAAGCGGTACAACACCGACCTGCTGGAGGCGATCGAGCTGGGCTTCCTGCTCGAGCTGGCCGAGGTGCTGGTCGTGGGTGCGTTGAACCGCAAGGAGTCCCGCGGCGGGCACGCCCGCGAGGACTACCCCCACCGGGACGACACGAACTACATGCGTCACACCATGGCGTACAAGCAGGGCTCGTCGCTGACCGCGGACATCTCGCTGGAGTACAAGCCCGTCACCTTTACCCGGTACAAGCCGATGGAGCGCAAGTACTGATGACGTCGACAGTTGAGGCCGGCTCCCGCGGTGACGCTCCCCCGGTGCCGGACGGCGCGATCACCGTCACGCTGAAGATCCTGCGGTTCAACCCGGAGTTCGACGACGAGCCGCATTGGGAGGAGTTCGACGTCCCGGCGCTGCCCACCGACCGGGTGCTGAACCTGTTGCACTACGTGAAGTGGTACCTGGACGGGACTTTGACGTTCCGCCGGTCCTGCGCGCACGGCGTCTGCGGCTCGGACGCGGTGCAGATCAACGGCGTGAACCGGCTGGCCTGCAAGGTCCTGGTGAAGGACCTGCTGGCACGCAAGGGAAAGCCGACCACCATCACCGTGGCCCCGATCAAGGGCCTGGTGGCGCGCAAGGACCTCCTGGTCGACATGGAGCCGTTCTTCGAGGCCTTCCGCGCGGTCAAGCCGTACCTGATCACCTACGGCAACGAGCCCACCCGCGAACGGATCCAGTCCGCCGCCGACCGCGAGCGCTTCGACGACACCACCAAGTGCATCCTCTGCGCCTGCTGCACCACCTCGTGCCCGGTGTACTGGTCGGACGGCTCGTACTTCGGACCGGCCGCGATCGTCAACGCCCACCGGTTCATCTTCGACAGCCGCGACGAGGGCGCCGGCGAACGCCTCGACATCCTCAACGACACCGAGGGCGTCTGGCGCTGCCGCACCACGTTCAACTGCACCGATGCCTGCCCGCGCGGCATCCAGGTCACCAAGGCGATCCAGGAAGTCAAGCGCGCCCTGCTGTTCCGCCGGGTCTGAGATCGATGTGCCGACCGAGGACCTTCCTGGTGCGAGTGGTCGCCGCCTGCTACCGCACGTACTTCCCGACCGTCGGGCTGATCACGCCCTGGGACCCGCGGGTGGGAGCGCGTGTTCCGTCCGGGTGGGCTCGGTCAGGCGCTCCGCCTGGGCCTGCTCGGTGCCACGCGCCTGCCGGACGGCCGACTCCAGGCTGCCGAGGATCTTGTCCGGTTGTTCCAGCAGGCTCGCGTTGCGTTCCAGGTGGTGCATTTCCAGCTGGGTCAGGTTGCGCACGGTCAGCGCACCGTCCACTTTGATCAGGAGGACCGAGCCGATCTGGATCAGTGCCGACCGTTCGTCCCTCAACGCCGTGACCAGCTTCGCGACCGCGTCACTCTGCAGGGAGTCGATCTCGGCCTGTTGCTTGTGCAGCAGGTGCAGCTCGAAGCCACGCTCGACCCGCTGCAGGCGTTCGGTGAGCTCCTCGGCGGTGAAGACTCGTTTGAGCCGGAGCTTCAGCCATTGGAAGAACGATCCGCGAATCTCCGGACCCCGCGTCTCCACCTCCAGGTCGAAGGCGTCGAGCAGTTCCTCCAGCGCGGACTGGACTTCCTCGTGGTTGGCGCCGTCCGCCAGGTAGGTGACCGTCCGCCTCATCGGGTCCGGCAGCCTGCGCCGGGGCACGCGGTCAGCAGCGGCGGGATCGGGCCCGCTGGGCACAGGAGTGGGGTCGGGCTCGCTGGGAACAGGATCGCGGTCACGGGGATCGGAGCCATGCGCCATGCGGCGGTATCGGCCGGGAAACCGAGGCGGCCGACCGGCCCTGGACGGATCCGGGTCGCTGTGTTCCGGGTCTGTCGGTACGGCGGGTTCAGTGGGTTCGTAGTCGTGCGGATGCGGCAACGGATTCCGGACGCTGCCGCCCCTGACCGGTTCCGCGTGCGAAGCGTCTGCGGGGTCCTCGTGTCCGGTGCCGATCGGGCCTTCCCAGTTTCCAGTCGTCATGTCGCTCCCCAACGATCCGACAGCTGTCCACCACCATCCTCCCAGGGCGTGCAAGCGTTCGCCGGAATCGCGAGAGATGTCCCTACGATCGACGGGTTCCGGCTAATAGATCACTGACTTAGCGTGAGTGACGCGTTCGAGGTTTCGGCAAAGTGCCTCGAATTCATTCCTTTTTGCCTCCCTGCACGGAAAGGAATGCGCCGTTATGCGCAAGTTGATTTCGGCTGCCGTTTTCGCGGTGGCCGCGGCCGGGATGGCCGCACCGATGGCCTCGGCCGAACCGGCCGCCCCGATGATCATTGGTGGTGGCACCGTCTCGTCGGCGCCGTGGGGTGCTCAGGTGTATCTGGGCAGCTCGTTCAACTGCTCGGGCACGATCATCGCGCCGCAGTGGGTGCTCACCGCACGGCACTGTGGCGGCTCGGGTATCAACGTGAGGGTCGGCAACGTCAACCTCGGCCAGGGCACGGCCCGGTCGGTCGACCGCACCGCGACCTCGCCCAATGGCGACATCCTGTTGCTGCACTTGAGCTCCGCGGTGAACACCACCTACATGAAGCTCGCCAGTGCCAACCCGCCCAACGGGTCGACCAACAGCATCTACGGGTGGGGCCGGCCGCGGGACAACGAGCCCGCCTCGCCGATCCTGAAGACCGCCACCGTGCGCGTCATCGGCACCAGCACCGACGCCTACGGCGGCCCGGCGATCCGCAGCCAGGGCGTCAGTGGCGCCGCGTGGCACGGCGACTCCGGCGGCCCGCAGATCTACAACGGCCTGCAGGTCGGTGTCTGCTCGACGGGTGAGAACAACGGCCACCAGACCAACGGCACGCAGAACTACGCGAGCGTGACCGCCAGCCGCACCTTCATCCGCAACACCGCGGGCGTCTGACCTCACCCAAAGAAAGATCCCCTCGTGCGTGGTTTCGGTCGTTGGAACGACCGAAACCACTCCACCCGGGGGGTTTGGGGTTGTGGCCCCCGGGCCGCCCAACCCGGGGAGAGCCGCCCCCCCCCGCGGGGGGAAAGCGGCGGGCAGG
>NZ_JBFAPA010000025.1:0-231424 GCF_040675465.1 Actinocrispum sp. NPDC049592
CGCCGCGGCCATCACCGACGGCTTGCGGGTCTGGGTCCGCACCACGCGACCGGCGCCGCTCACTGCCTGCTGGGCGATCGGGCCGGGGCGGCGCTGGGCGTGTTGCGGAGCGCGGATGACCGGCGCGACCGAGCCGGGGGTCGAGCCAAGGCCCAAGCGTCCAGTGCTCGCGGTTTGGGCTGAAGGCAGGGCACGACCTGGGCCGGGTGTGCGCTAGCCTGCCGTCCGGCTTCCAGGGGGAAGCGCAATTTCTGGGGGGCAAACCGTGGGGCAGCCGCATGCCGGGCTTGGCGACAGTTACTTCAACCACCGCGATCGCTACCGGCCGACCGGCGGGCTGTCGATCGCCGCGATCGTCGGCATCGGCCTGGTGTGCGTGCTGGATATCGCCAGTACCGCTACCAGCTGGACCCAGTACAACGTCATCGTCGACTACTTCGACGACCGCGCCACGGACGCCGACCTCGACGCCTCCGACAACCAGGTCTTCACCTGGGCCATCGCGCACCTGGTGGGCCTCGCCGTCGCCGGCACCGTGCTCCTGGTCTGGTGGTACCGCACGCACTACAACGCCCGCTGGATCGGCGGACCCGACACCCCCGGACGCACCGGCGGCTGGGTCATCGGCGCCTGGTTCTGCCCCGTCGCCAACCTCCGCTTCCCCCGCGACATGATCGCCGACGCCTGGCGCGTGAGCGCACCCCGCATCAAGCCACGCAGCACGTTCGCCGACGACACCCCGAGCGCCGCCATCATCAACGTGTGGTGGACAGCCTTCCTCCTCAGCAACGCCCTCAGCCTGTTCGCGACCCGCTTCTTCCGCCTTCCGGCCAAGGCACCCACCACCACGGCCGAGTTCACCGACTCCGTGCACACCGTCGCCGTCCTCGACACCGTCGCCTCAGTGATCTACCTCGGCGCGGGCATCCTCGCCATCTTCATCATCCTGCGCCTCACCAGCTGGCAGAACACCCCACGCACCCCCGTAGAACCCGCCGCCGAGACCTGACCAAGCACTGTTAGGCTGCCGTCTCGCTTCCGGGGGAAGCACAACTTCATGGGGGATTCATGACAGAGCAGCACGCCGCGCTCGGCGACAGCTACTTCAACGGCATCGGCACCTACCGGTCCACCAGCGTCATCGCCAAGGTCGCCACCGCGGGCATCGTCCTGTCCTGCGCCGTCGACGCCATCACCACCGGCATCAAGTGGACCCAGTACAACACCATCACCGACTACCTCGCCGGCACCGCCCACGAAGCCGACCTCATCGCCGCCGACGACCTCGCCAGCACCTGGACCTGGCCGTTCCTCGGCATCTGGCTCGCCGCGGGCATCCTCTTCCTGATCTGGTGGTACCAGACCTACCAGAACGCCACCTGGCTCGCGGGCGCCGACTCCCAGCGACTCTCCAGCGGCTGGGCCATCGGCGCCTGGTTCTGCCCCATCGTCAACCTCTGGTTCCCCGACCAGATGGTCACCGACGTCTGGCGCGCCAGCTCACCACGCCGGACCGCCGGCACCGCGATGATCCACGTCTGGTGGGTCACCTACCTCGTCGGCAACCTGCTCACCTTCTACGCCAGCCGGGTATCCACGCCCGCGTCCAGGGAACCGGCCGCCTACGAGACGATCTTCCACCGGGTCGCCGTGATCGACACCGTCGCCACCGCGCTCACCCTGACAGCGGGCGTGCTGATCACCGTGATCATCACGCAGCTCACCCGCTGGCAGAACACCCCACGCGACCGCGAGGCCTAGTCAGCGACGAGCAATGAACCCACCGGCTCGGTCGCGCCGGCGACCGAGCCCCGTCCGAGCGAAGCGAGGACCATCAAACACAATCAGCTCTTGTTGCCGATCCGCAGCAGCGACCGCAGCTGCTCACCACGCAGCCGCACACCCCACTTGAACACCCGCCACAACGCCTCGCGCACGATCGACCCGTCCATCTTGGACACCCCGATCTCCCGCTCGGTGAACGTGATCGGCGACTCCACCACGGTGAACCCGGCCTCGAGCGTCCGATAGGTCAGGTCGATCTGGAAGCAGTACCCCGCCGACGCCACGTTGTGCAGCTTCAGCTTCTCCAGCGCCGCCCGCCGGAACGCCCGGAACCCGGCGGTCATGTCGTTGACCTTCGCTCCCAGCCAGATCCGCGAGTAGAGGTTCGCGCCCTTCGACAGCATGTACCGGCGCCACGGCCAGTTCACCGTCTTGCCGCCCTTGACGTACCGCGACCCGATCGACAGGTCCGCGTCCGACAACGCCGCGATGATCCGCGGCAGGTCCTCCGGCGCGTGCGACCCGTCCGCGTCCATCTCCACGATCACGTTGTAGTCGCGCTCCAGCGCCCACGTGAACCCGGCCACATACGCGGCACCCAGCCCGGCCTTCTCCGTGCGGTGCATCACATGCACCCGCTCGTCCGCGGCCGCCAGCTTGTCGGCGATCTCACCGGTGCCATCCGGGCTGCCGTCATCGACCACCAGCACGTGTGCCTTGGGCACCGCCGCCTGCAACCGGTCGATGATCCGGGTGATGTTCTCCCGCTCGTTGTACGTCGGGATCACCACGAGCACCGGCTCGAGCTCCGCCATTCGCTTCCTCTCCTTGCTCATCGCTCTTCGCGGCTCGAGTCAACGCGCCGACGTCGGACCCGCGAACCGGCAGCCCACAGCAGCGCCGCGAACCCACCGGCGACCATGGCACCCTCCGGCCAGGCCCCGATCCGGGTAGCAAGGGTAACGGTCGTCTTTTTCGGCACTGTGGCGACCAGCGTGTCGCCCGTGTACAGCTCAGTCTGACGGGTGACACCGCCATCCGGTTGAATGACCGCGCTCACCCCCGTCGTCGCCGAGATGATCACCGCCCGGTCGTGCTCCACCGCCCGCACCCGGGACATGGCCTCCTGCTGGTAGCTCATCTCCGTACGGCCGAACCACGCGTTGTTCGTCGGCACCGTCAGCACCTGGGCGCCGTCCCGCGCGGCCGTCTCCAGCACGTCGTCGTAGGCCACCTCGAAGCAGATCGCCACTCCCAGCGGAACGCCCGCCGCGGTCAGCACCGGCGGCTGGGTCCCCGGCCGCATGTCCTTCTGGTCGTCCACGAACGGGGTGAAGATCCGCGCGATCGACCGCATCGGCACGAACTCACCGAACGGCACCAGCTTCTGCTTGCTGTACTCCTGACCGGGGCCCTTGACCGGATCCCACACGATCATCACGTTCTGCGCGGCCCCGTCCGGCCGGGTGATCCGCCCGCCGATCAGCGTCGGCACCCCGAGGTCCGAGACGACCTGCGCGATCTGCCGGTCCTCGGCCGGATCCGGGCCGAGGTCGGTGAACGTCTCCGGCAGGATCACGATGTCCGGCTTGGGCATCCTGCCCGCCTTGATGTCCTGCGCCAGCTGCTCGGCACGCACCAGGTGGTTCTGCCGCATCTCCGCACCGCTGCCGATGCCGCTCAGCCCCTCGGGCCCGTTGCCCTGCACGATCCCGATCGTCACCGATCCAGCCGCGTCATCCCGGTTCACCAACGGCAGCATGCCCGTCCCGACCAGCAACGGGATCACCGCCATCACCGCGAACGCCCGCCTGCCGCCGTTGAGGACCAGCGCCGCGATCGCACACCCGGTCAGCACCACGCCGAACGTCACCAGTGGCGCCCCGCCCAACGCCGCCAGCGGCAGGAAAAGCCCCTCCGGCTGTCCGAACGCGACTCGCGCCCACGGGAACCCGTCGAACGGAAACCGTTGCCGCAGGGCCTCATCCGCCACGAACAGCATGGCCATCCACACCGGACCGCCGGGCAGCTTGCTCACCACCGCCATCCCCGTGGTGCCCAACGCCACCAGCCCGGCGGACGCCAGCGACAGCCCCACCCACGGCGCCGGCCCGAACCCGGAGCCGAGGAAATCCTGCAGCCAGAACAACTCACTGGCCAGGAACACGAACCCGAAGATCAGCCCGTAACCGAACCCGGCCCGCGCCCGCCGCCGGTAGATCGTCACGGCGAACAACGCGAACGCCAGCGGCGCCAGCCACCACCAGTTCCGCGGCGGGAAACTCAGCCACAGCAACGCCCCCGCCACCGCGGCCGCCGCCATCCGCCACACCGCCGGGTGCCTACCCAGGAACGAGCCCCGGACCTGCGGTTCCGGGGCCAGCGGTTCGGGTGATGCCATCGCGATCACAACGTTCAGAGTACGGGTCTGACCCATCGGGCCGACTCCGCCCTTTGTCTTGGCGGTCTTGAGTTAATTTCGTCACTTTGAAAACAACCGTGGATGTAGTCATGAATGTATCGTCAATAAAGGGGAGTGGATCATGCGCCGCTGAGGGTGCGAACGGGGGTCTGGACCGGGCCTCCCCGCCCCGGGATTTCACCGCTCTTTCATGCCGGACTCCCCTACCCCGGCCGCTGCTTCCGCTTTTGCCGTCCGCACAAGGCATTCACGGCAAGCCGACCCGCTCCCCTCTCCCGCCACCGGCGTAGACGGGCTTGACGTGGTTCGCGGGCGGCGCTTCGGTGCGAGGGTGACTGGGATGGGTTCTTATGTGGAGCGTCCGCCGGTGCCGGAGTTGGCGGCCGTCGTGCGGACGGTCTGGATCCAGCACACCGGCAGTACGCCGTACGTGCAGCGGCACCTGCCCACCGGCGGGGTGGAGATCCACTTCCCCATCGGCGGCCGTCCACAGCTGGTCGGTCCGCTGACCGGTCCGCAGATCGAGGTCATCCCCGCGCACACCACGATCGTCGGCGCACGGTTCCACCCGGGCACCGCGCCTCCCCTGCCGACGGTCCTCGACGACCTGGTGGACCAGCGGCTGGGCCTGGCTGAGCTGTGGCGAAGTTCAACGGATCAGCTCGTCGAGGCCATCGCGTTGGCCGAGACGCCTGAGCGGGCGCTCCTGGTCCTCCAAGCCCACCTTCTACCCAAGTTCCGCAACGCGGTGCCGGTGGATTTGTTGGTGGGCGAGGCAGTCCAGGCGTTGATGCCGTGGAATCCGGTCAACATCGACACTTTGGCCACGCACCTGGCGTTGTCCGCGAGTCAGCTGCGGCGCCGGTGCCTGCACGCCGTCGGGATGAGCCCCAAGACTCTGCAGCGAACGTTGCGGTTTCAGGGGTTTCTGGCGTTGGCTCAGGCCGGTGCGGTCGCGAGTGGACGCCGTGGCACGGACGGCATGGCCGGGCTGGCGGTGGACGCGGGTTACGCCGACCAGGCCCACCTCAGCCGCGAATGCCTGCGCCTGACCGGGGTCACGCCGAGCGGGCTGCTGGGCGGGGACCTCGACCGGTGCGCCTGCGGGCACGACCATTCCGCGTCCTACCAGCCGTTCCTGGCCACCCGGCGGCGGCTGGTCCGAGTTTGATCATGCGCGTTTTGTTCAAGCCTGGTCATCGCCGGGTTCCTAGGGTCGGATCATGACCAAGGTAATCAGCGCTCACGCCGTCTCGGTGGACGGCTATCTCAGTGGACGCACACCCGAAGGCGCCGAGGAGTTCGGTCGCGGCCTCGGCGACGCGCCCATGCTCTTCGACTGGTACTTCAACGGGGACACGCCCAGCCAGGTGTTCGACGGGTTCAAGCTGAGCGGACCGAGCGCCCGGTTCTTCGACGCCGCCGCGGCCCGGGTGGGCGCGACGATCTGCGGACGCACCACCTACGAGCACTCCAGCCGGTTCGGCGGCGGCAGCCCGCACCCGACGGCCAGACTGTTCGTCGTCAGCCACCACGCCCTGCCGGAGATCAGCGCGGAGCAGACGCTCATCACCACCGGCGTCGAGGACGCCATCGCCGCGGCCCGCGAGGTCGCCGGGGACAAGGACGTCGCCCTGATGGGTGGCGGTCTGCTCACCGAGGCGCTCAAGGCGGGGCTCGTCGACGAGGTGATCCTGCACCAGGTGCCGATCCTGCTGGGCGGCGGCCACAGCTTCTTCCGGGAACTGCCCGGACACATCCAACTCCGTCTGGTGGAAGCGATCCCGGCGCCGGGCGTGACCCACCTGCACTACGAGGTGATCCGATGATCCTGGTCACCGGCGGGCTCGGCATGATCGGTGCCCACACCGCCCGTGCGCTGCTGGACCTCGGCCAGGAGGTCGTGGTCACCGCATACCGCCGGACCGACGTGCCGTCGTTCCTGGCCGGCCGGGTCACCGTCGAGTCCCTCGACGTCACCGACCGGGACGCATTCCTGGCCCTCGGCGATCGCCACGACATCACCGACATCGTCCATCTCGCCGGCAGCATCCCCGGTGACGACCCGGTGGGCTTCTTCCGGACCGATATGGCGGGCCTGCTCAACGCGCTGGATGCCGCCCGGGCCTGGGGCGTTCGCCGGTGCGCCGTCGCCAGCAGCCTCGGTGTCTACATCGGGCAGACAGAATCACCTTGGCACGAGGACCTCGCGCTGCCGACCGCGGACCTGCCGCTGCTGATCATCGCGTTCAAGAAGGCCGTCGAACCGCTCACCACACACAGTCTCCAGGGCAGCGGCGTCCAGCCGGTCGTGCTGCGGATCGGGACCATCTGGGGCCCGCTGTACGACCCGGAGTCGCCGTTCTTCTACGTCCCGCGGTACGTCAGCGCCATGCTCCGCGGTGAGCAGCCACCTCCGCTGAACGCCGATGACGGTGGCGACTGCTGTTACGCGCCTGACGCCGGTCGCGCGATCGCTCTACTGATGACCACGGAAACGTTGCGGCACAACACATACAACGTTTCCAGCGGTCGGCCGTTCAGCAATCGCGAGGTGGTCGACGCTCTGCAGGCCAGCACCCCCGGCTTCCAGCTCGACCTCAAACCCGGCGGGCAGAGCGATCCGTACATGGACATCAGCCGACTCAGCGACGACACGGGGTTCTCCCCCACTTTCGACATGGCCTCGGCGATCCGCGACTACGTTGCGTGGCGATCTCACAACCCACGCTGATGTGACGACGGTCACACGAAAGGAGTGGTCTCGGCGGTCGAGAACGCGGCGGTGGCTCCGTCCCTGGGGCGTGAACGGGCCACGACCAGGCCCCTCGACGGAAGGACCGACCGATGCGGCAGAACGAGATCGCCGAGATCCTCAACCGCCCGTACAGCAAGGAGCTGCTGGCCCGCGACCTGACCCGGCTCGCCTACGTCGCCAAGGACGGCACCCCGCGCAACGTGCCGATCGCGTTCGTCTGGAACGGCGAGCAGATCGTGATGTGCACGACCACGAACGCGCCGAAGCTGCATGCCCTGCGGCAGAACCCGATGGTCGCGCTGACGATCGACACCGAGGTCCACCCGCCCAAGATCCTGCTCATCCGCGGCCGCGCCGAGCTGGATGTCGTCGAGGGCATCCCGGACGAGTACCTGCAGATGAACGGCAGCTACGAGATGACCGCCGAGCAGCGGGTCGAGTGGGAGGCCGAGGTCCGGTCGCTCTACCAGGGCATGGTCCGGATCGTGGTGACCCCGACGTGGGTCAAACTGATCGACTTCGAGCAGACCCTGCCGAGCGCCGTGGAAGAGCTGGTCCGCGAGCGCGCCGAGCGGCAGAGCGCCTGAGGCCTCCGTGGACGGACGATGGGAGACTTTGACCATGAAGTACCTGCTGCTCAAGCACTACCGGGGTGGCCCGGCCCCGGCCACGGACTTCGCGCCGATGGACCAGTGGACGCCCGAGGAGGTCGACGCCCATGTGACGTACATGCGCGACTTCGGCGCCCGGCTGCAGGAGACCGGTGAGTTCGTCGACATGCAGGCACTCTCGCCCGAGGGCACGTTCGTGCGGTTCGGCGGCGAGGGGCGGCCACCGGTGACCGATGGCCCATTCGCCGAGACCAAGGACCTGATCGCGGGCTGGTACGTGATCGACGTGGTGTCCTGGGACCGGGCGGTGGAACTGGCCGCGGAGCTGTCCGCCGCTCCCGGGCCGGGTGGGACGCCGATCCACGAGTGGCTGGAGGTGCGGCCGTTCTATGGCGTGCCGGCCACGGTGACCGAGTGAACGAGTCGCTGCTGCGGGAGCTCGTACCGGCGGTGATCGGCGTCCTCGTCCGGCGCGGGGCGGACTTCGCCTCGGCCGAGGACGCCGTGCAGGAGGCGCTGATCCGGGCGCTGGCCGCGTGGCCGGACGACCCGCCGCGCGACCCCAAGGCGTGGCTGGTGGCAGCCGCGTGGCGCAAGTTCATCGACGCGGCCCGTGCCGAGACGTCGCGTCGGGGCCGTGAGGTCGCTGTGGACGCCGAGCCACCCGCCGGTCCGGTGCCTGGCCAGGACGAGACCCTCCAGCTCTACTTCCTGTGTGCGCACCCATCACTGCCTCCGGCTTCCGCTGTGGCGTTGACGTTGCGCGCGGTCGGCGGCCTGACCACTCGGCAGATCGCGCAGGCGTACCTGGTGCCCGAGGCGACCATGGCGCAGCGGATCAGCCGCGCCAAGCGCACGGTGTCCGCGGTCCGGTTCGACCAGCCCGGCGATGTGGGCACCGTGCTGCGCGTGCTGTACCTGGTATTCAACGAGGGTTACTCCGGCGATGTCGACCTTGCCGCCGAGGCCATCCGGCTGACCCGCCAGCTCGCGGCCGCGATCGACCACCCGGAGGTTGGCGGGCTGCTCGCGTTGATGCTGCTGCACCACGCCCGGCGCGCCGCCCGGACCGCGCCCGACGGCAGCCTGGTGCCGCTGGCCGCGCAGGACAGATCCCGTTGGGACACAGAGTTGGTCGCCGAGGGCGTGACGATCCTGCAGACCGCTCTTGCCCGCGACCAGCTGGGCGAGTACCAGGCGCAGGCAGCGATCGCGGCCCTGCACGCCGACGCCCCATCCGCGGACGAGACCGACTGGGTGCAGATCGTGGAGTGGTACGACGAACTGCTGGCCATCACCGACAGCCCGGTCGTGCGGCTCAACCGCGCCGTGGCGGTCGGCGAGGCAGATGGACCCCACGCCGCCCTCCAGGCCCTCACCGACCTCAGCCCCGACCTCCCCCGCTACACCGCCGTACAGGCCTACCTCCACGAACGCGCCGGCAACTTGTCCGAAGCCGCCGACCTCTACACCACCGCAGCCCACACCGCGACGACCATCCAAGAACGCGACCACCTCACCCGCGAAGCCGCCCGAGTCCGCCAACTCCTGCGCTCGTAAGCAAAATTCCCGGAGGCCCGGTGGCCCACACCGCCGCCTCCCCGGACGCGATGCTCCTCCCCTGCCCTGCCGAGAGGGCAGCCGCCGGGCTGTCGCGAGGCATTGCCGACGCCGAGATGTGGCGGCGCCTCGCCCACTCGGGCGACAAAGCTGTCGCTCGCTGAGCACAGGGACCGTGTGGGCACCCGGACACGTGGCGGCCGCCCCGGACTGCGATTGCTTGGCAGGCTGAGCGTCGCCGCCGCCGCGAAGTGCGGTCGCCCGCTGAGCCCGGCGGTGGCCGCCGCACGAAGGTTGTGGTGGCGGTGCTTAGCCGGTCGGTGAGCCCCGGCATGGTTACCGCCAGGCATAGCGAGGCCTGAACGTGTGGCGACCCCTCCCGGCTGGGCCAGGAATGCAGTCGCTCGCAGTCCCGCATGGCGACTCGCTACCCACGTCCGCAACGCGTTCGGCTTCCCCGCCGGAAATGCGTTCGCTCGCACGTCCCGGACGTGCGGCTTCCGCCGCCGCGAAGTGCGGTCGCCCGGTGATCCCGGCGGTGGCCGCCGCACGAAGGTTGGCGTGGTGGCCGGACTGCGGCGGGAATGAGACCGATCCCCTCGGCGTGGGTGCCGTGCGGATGGGCCTGCGCCAGATGCCGGTGGTGCTCGGCGCCCTCGACCGTCGCGGGGCGGCTTCATCTCAGCCAAGGACGCCAGCAAACTCATCACTCGCCGCATCCACCGCGATGACACCACCTCACCGCATCGCCACATCACCGCTATCGGCGCCGAGGCCAGGGCCGTGTTCTGGTGTGAGCTGCTCGGTGACGAAGCCTGATCTCTTCGTTGCGGTGGTCAGATTTTCGTCACTGTTGAACTTACTGTTTCCGTAGTCCTGGACGCAGTCCACATGGGGGTTGGGGCTCCTCGGGAGACGTCGGCGCCGCGGATGATCTGGATTCGGTGGGGTGTCAGGAGGAGGGCGGCGAAGTTCGGGGAGGTTGGGCCGTTGGGCCAGATGGTGGTGGGGTCGTAGCCGGCGGTGAGGCGGGTCCAGGCGTCGTGGGTGTCGGCGGCCCAGGTGGCGTGGCAGTCGATGAAGGCCGCGTCGTGGTCCGGGGACCAGTAGCCGCAGGTCAGCCACGGGGATCTGGCGATGTGGGCCTGTTTGGTGGGGGTTGGGAAGCTGCCGATCACGCCGGTCACACGATCGGGGGTGATTTCCCAGACGGGGTGCATGATCCGGGACCGCGGACGGCCCAGGCGGTCGCACGTGGTGACCGTGCTCCACACGATCCGGTTGACGATTTCCGCCAGGTCGTCGGTGAGGTCGGCGAGGTCCACTTCGATGGCGGTGGCCATGATGCCTCCAAATACTCAACTAAGGTTGCGCAACCATAGTTGCATATCTGATGCTTGATCGGTGACCGCACCCGAGCCGATCGGCGAAGACCTCGTCCTGCTGTTCACCGCGCTGTCGGCGACCACACAGGCCGAGATCACCGCGGCGATCGACCGGGCGGGCTTCGGCGACCTGCGGCCGAGCGACGGCTTCCTCGTCCAGCACCTGCACCATGGCCCGGCGACGATCGGCGAGCTGGCGACCAAACTGGGCATCACCGCCCAGGGCGTGTCCAAGATCGTCATCGAGATGGAGCGCAAGGGCTACGTCAGCCGCACCCCCGCGGCCGACGACCAGCGACGCCGCGAGGTCGAACTCACCCAAAAGGGCTGGGACGCCATCTACGCGACCAGAAAAGCCCGCGCGAACGTCAACCGCGAACTACGAGCCGCCCTCGGCCCTGGCGCCCAGGCGTTCCTCGACCAGGTGCACCAGCTCGCGGAGAGCACCGGTGCCCTGGCCGCACTCACCGAACGCCGCCTGCGCCCACAGTGACCCGGCGCGAGTTCGTCCCTTGTGGAATGCCGAAGACCACGGCCGGCACATCAACATCCACAATGGACTCGACTCGGTGAGCGCCATCAGCGGCCGACGCCCATCCGCGAGATCCGGCCGCTGCTCCACCAACCTGGGCCCGCCAACGGTGTGACGATGTAGTTACGCGCCGTGCAAGGTGGGTCGGTAGGTGAGTTCCATGGTGTTGCCGTCGAGAGTCCAGCTGTCGACCAGCTCGAGGTCGAAGTCGCCCGCCCCGCCGAAGATTGGGTCCTCGCCGGTCTGGCCCGTGATCACCGGGAAGACCGTCACCTGCACGAAGTCGACCAGACCGGCGGCCATCAGCGCCCAGTTCAGCGACAGGCTGCCGTGCGAGCGCAACGGCACGTCGGACTCCTCCTTGAGCCGCGTGATGATGTCGACGGCGTCGCCGCTCACCACCGTCGCGTCCGGCCAGTTCAGTGGGCTCCGCAGGGTGCTCGACACGATGGTGGCCGGCATGTTCTTCATCCGGACCACCCACTCGTCCAGGTGCTCGTCGGGCAACGAACCCAGCATCACCTCGTTCTGCCGGTAGGTGCTGGCGCCGAAGACCATCCGCTGCTGCTCGCCGAACAGGCCGCGGCGGTGCTCGAGCAGTTCGGGGCCCTGCTTGCCCCAGTAGCCGCCCCAGTCGCCGTGGTGGGAACCGAAGCCGTCCAGGCTGCAGAAGACGTCGAAGGTGTAGGTCGCGGTCATGATGTTCTCCTCGGGGTGTTGGTCTCTCACCCTGGCTACGAACCGCCCCGCCGCCGTTCGACACCCCACCGCGAGAATTTTTTCGCTATTCGATGAGGTCGCCCTCACCGAACACCAGCTCCACAGTGAACCGGAGGTCGGGAAACGCCGACCGGAACGCGGCCGCGATCTGCTTCTGCCCCTCGGGTCCGGGCGCCGCCTCGGTGGGGCGGAGGTCGTGGCGGACGTAGTCGTCCGGGAACACCTGATCGGCGAAGTCGACGGCGCCCGGCTTCTGAGGATTCGCCTTCCGGTCGGCAACCAGCCGTCGTTCGCGACCTACATGCGCGACTGATTCGACGGCACCACAACCGTTCCGCGAGCGCGGGTCACCGTCACGGCCGGGTCGAGCACATCGGCGGCCGACGGCCCGCGTTCCGGAGCGGCCCGGCACACCACCCGGGCCTCGAACTCGATCTCCCGCGACCGGTTGCCCACCCGCACGATGGTCCCGGTCGCCTCGATCACGTCCCCGGCCTGGATCGGCGCCAGGAACTCGACATTCGAGTACCCGGCGAACAGCCCTTCGTCGCCGTCGGTGCGGATCATCATCTCGGTCGCCACGTCGCCGAACATGCCCAGCCCGTAGGCGCCGTCGACGAGGTTGCCGCCGTAGTGGGCGTGCGAGTAGGGCACATACCGGCGTTGGGTGACCGAGAATCCTTCTGTCAGCACACGTTCTCCGATTCTCAGGCCGCTAGGGCGTGGACGAGGAAGCTGGCGACCTCACCGGGGGTGGTGCCGCGGCCGAAGACGCGGTCGACGCCGAGCTCGCCGGACATCAGCGGGTCGAAGCGGGGGCCGCCGGCCACGAGCAGGGGGCGTTTGTCGCCCATGGCCTCGCGGAAGGCGGCGGACATCTCCTGGGTGTTGTGGATGTGCGCGTCGCGTTGGGTGACGACCTGGGAGATCAGGACGGCGTCGGCCTTCTCGGCGCGGGAGCGTTTGACCAGGTCGGGAACGGAGACCTGGGCGCCGAGGTTGATCACGCGCAGTTCGCGGTAGTACTCCAGGCCTTTCTCGCCCGCGAAGCCCTTGATGTTCAGGATCGCGTCGATGCCGACGGTGTGCGCGTCGGTGCCGATGCAGCCGCCGACCACGACCAGCTTGCGGCGCAGGCGTTTCTTGACCGCAGCGTTGATCTCCGCCGGGGACAGCAACGGGTACTCCCGTTCCACCACACGGACTTCGTCGAGGTCGACGATGTGCTTGACCGAGCCGTAGACCACGAAGAACGTGAAGTCCTCGCCGATCGGCTTGGAGTGCACGACCATCGCCGGGTCCATGCCCATCTTGCTGGCCAGCTGGAGGGCGGCGCCGTCGGCGCGCGGGCCGTGCGGGACCGGGAGGGTGAAGGACGTCTGGATCATCCCGTCCCCCGTGGTGTCACCGTAAGGACGGATGTGCCGCTTGTTGGTCATTGCGCCGCCTCCAGCAGGTCCTGTGCGGGGTTGCGGTACCCGGAAGCCTTCTCCACCACGCCGTCCGCGCCCTTCCCACCATTGGGTGGGCGTTTCATCAGGCCGAACGTGCCGTCCGCGATCGCGTTCAGCAGGCCGTCGTCGACGATCCGCTCGAGCAGGTCGACGGCCTCGCCGAGCACCTGGTGGGCGCGTTTGACGATCAACCCGTCCGGCGCCGGGCGGAAGTCCTCGGCCAGGTTGCCCGCGGCGTTGAGCACGTACCGGACGTTGGCCAGCGCTAGGTCGCGGTCGGACAGGAACGGCGTGACGACGGCCTCGGTCATCATGCCCACCAACAGAATCGACTGTCCAGTGAGGACACCCGCGAGGTTGAAGAACCCGTCGAGCAGGTGGCCGTTGAACACGTCGCCGGTCATGTGCTTGGTCGGCGGCATCCACTTCAGCGGCGCGTCGGGGAACAACTCCCGCGCCAGCAACGCATGCGCCAGCTCGAGGCGGAACGAGTCGGGCACGGCGGGGTTGATCTCGAACGCGTGTCCCAGGCCCAGCAAGGGATCCGGCAGCCCGGCCTCGTGCGCGAAGTGCTCGTTCAGCAACTGGGACACGGTCACGGTGTGCGCGGCCTCGACGGCGTCCGCCGTGGTGAGGTAGTTGTCCTCGCCGGTGTTGATGATGATCCCGGCGCGGGCGTGCACCTGACGGGAGAACCGTTGGTCCACGAACGTCCGGATCGGGTTGATGTCCCGGAACAGGATCCCGTACATGGAGTCGTTGAGCATCATGTCCAGGCGCTGCAACCCGCCCAGCACGGCGATTTCGGGCATGCACAGGCCGGAGGCGTAGTTGGTGAGCCGGATGTAGCGACCGACCTCTTTGGACACGTCGTCCAGGGCGGCGCGCATGATCCGGAAGTTCTCCTGGGTCGCGTAGGTACCCGCGAACCCGTGGTGGGTGGCACCTTCCGGCACATAGTCCAAAAGGGACTGTCCGGTGGACCGGATCACCGCGATGATGTCCGCTCCCGCGCGAGCTGCGTTCGCGGCCTGGACGACGTCCTCGTCGATGTCGCCGGTGGCGACGATCAGGTAGATCCACGGGCGCTGCGGCGGGTCGCCGAGCTTGGCCACCAGCCGGTCACGCTGGACCCGGTTGCGGTCGATGGTCCGCAGGCCCTTGGAAATGGCCGTACGGGCCAGTTTCAACGCGCTCGTGGCGTCGCGTCCGGTGGGGACGGTGTACTGGACCTGCCCGGCGGCGGTGGCCTCGGCCAGTTCGGTCAGCGACTCGAACCCGCCCGAGCGCAGCGCGTGGAACGCAGGCAGGGCAACGCCATGCTCCAGGCCGCAGTGGTCGCGGACGGTGTCCACGACCCGGTTGACCCACGGGACGTCGCCCGCGCGGTGGGCGGTGTCGGCGCCGGTGATCCCGGCCAGCCGGAGGGTCGCGCGCTCGACCGCGACGGTGGTGTGCGCCTTCGCCAGCGCCACCACCGGTTCACCGGCCTGTGCCGCGAGGTGCCGAGCCTTGGCCACTACGCCGGGGTCGAGGTCCAGCAGTCCGCCCATTCAGTTCACCCCTTGTGGTAAATCGTCTTGCCGCGCAACACGGTCCGAACACACTTCGGCAGCTCGCCGTCCAACGAGGGCAGGCCGGGAACACCCGATCGCGGGTCGGTCGACCACCGCTGCACCCGGCTGTCGCTCCCGGCGACCACCAGCTCGCCGGTCTCCCACACCGCGTAGGTGGCCGGAGCGCCGGGCACGAGGGTGCCGGTGACGCCATCGTCCACACCGGAGGCCCGCCATCCGCCACGGGTGTGCGCGGTGAACGCGGCCCGGGCGGACACACCGAAACCGTTGGTGTGGTGGTGAACCGCGGCGCGCACCGATGCCCACGGGTCGACCGGCGTGACCGGTGCGTCCGACCCGAACGCCAGCAGGACGCCGTTGCGGGCGAGCATCGAGAACGGGTTCAGCCCGGTCCCCCGCTCCCCCAGCCGCTGCACGTACATCCCGGACGGGCCGCCCCACAAGGCGTCGAACCGGGGTTGCATGGAGGCCACGACACCCCATGAGCCCAGCAGCGCGCCTTGCTCCCCGGTCACCATCTCCACATGTTCCAGCCGATGCCGCGCGCCCGCGATCGCAGGCACGCCAACGACTTCGGCGGCCTTGGCGAAACCGTCCACAATGGTCGCGACCGCGGCCTCGCCGATGACGTGGAACCCGGCCTGCAGCCCGGCCTGCGTGCACTCGACGACGTGCTCGGCGATCTCCCCCGCGTCGAGGTAGCGGGCGCCGGTGTTGCCGGGGTCGTCGGCGTAGGGCGTGTGCAGTGCGGCGGTCCGAGAGCCCAGGGCGCCGTCCACGAACAAGTCTCCGGCCAGGCCGTGCACACCCAGCTCACGGGCCAGTTCGAACGCGCCCAGCTCGCCCCAATACCCGACGACGTCGGGAAAACCGTCCAGCCGTCCCAGCTCCAGCACCTCGGCGAGGTCCGTGCGACCGGAGATCTCGGGCCCGGCGCATTCGTGCACCGCGGCCACGCCCTGGGCGGCCGCGTGCGTCAGGAACGCGATCCTGGCGGCCTTTCGCTGCCGGCCGGACAGTCCGCGCAGCGCCACGCGGCGGACGATGTGGTGCGCCTCCTGGGACAACGGGCCGCGCTCGTCCCAGCCGGTGGCGCCGCGGGCTTCGGGCGCCTGGGCGATGGTCGCCGAGGACACCAGGGCGGAGTGGACGTCCACGCGGGAGAGGTAGACCTGGCGGCCGTCGGCGACCTGGTCGATCTCCTCGCGGGTCGGCGGGCGCTGCTCGGGCCAGCGCGTCTCGTCCCAGCCGTGGCCCCACACGACGTCTTCGCGGCGGGCGCGGACGGCGTCGAGGCAGGCGTCCAGCGAGGAACAGTGCGACAGATCCAGACCGGTGAGCTGCAGGCCGGCCGCGGTGGTGTGCACGTGTGGGTCGACGAACGCGGGCGCGACGAAGGCGCCGTTGAGCGGCACGACCTCGGCATCCGGGTAGAGCGCCTTCGCCGGGCCGTCCTGGCCGACCCACACCACCACGCCGTCCTCGATCGCCATCGCGGTCGCATCCGGCGCGGACGGGGAATGGATGCGGCCACCCAGCAACAGTGTTCTCCGGCCGGCCGTCATGCCTGTGTTCATAGTGCGGAAGTCTGCCGTTCCCTGGCCTCGAACAGCTCGCGGACCCCCGGCTCGGCGCGGATCAGGTCCAGCGCGAACTCGGCGTGACCAGGCACGTACCCGTTGCCGATGATCATCTCGACGTCCGCGGCCAGCCCTTCGGCGCCCAGCGCCGCGGCGGAGAACGAGGTGGCCATCGAGAAGAACACGATGGTGCCGCCGTCCTTGGTGGCCAGCACCGCGCCGTGCTCACAGCCAGGCACGTCGACACACACGATCGTGACGTCGACCTGACGGTTGACGACCTCGGACACGGCCACCGGGTCGCGTGCGTCGGCGATGACGACCTCGTCGGCGAGGTCGGTCCGCTCCAGCGCCTCGGCCTCTTTCTGGGTCGGGACCAGGGCGATGAGCCGTTCCGCACCGGCCCGGCGGGCGGCGGCCAGCGACAGCGAGCCGGACTTCCCTCCCCCGCCGATCACCAGGACCGATGACGCCCGGTCACGGCGGACCACACGATCGGTCAATGCCGGGGCGCCGCACACGTCCAGCACGGACAGCGCCAGGTGGTCGGGCAGATCGTCGGGCAGGACGGCGGCGATGGAGCGGCCGAACAACACCGCGGTTCCCTTGCAGGGCACCTGCTCGGACGTGCCGTCCCAGTCGGCCAGCGAGTCGGTGATCCGCAGCGGGGTCAGCGTGAGCGAGACGAGGGTGGCGATCCGGTCGCCGGGCTTCAGGCCAAGCGGCGAGTCCGGGCCGGCCTCGCGGACGGTGCCCAGCAGCATGCCACCCGATCCGGTAACAGGGTTGTGCATCTTGCCGCGCCGTTCGACGATCGCCAGCACCGCCGCCCGGACCGCCTCGCCCGAGCCGTGCTGCTCGCGCAGCTGCCGGAACGACGCCGCGTCCAGGTTGAGCCGCTCGACGTCGACGATCACCTCGTCGTGGCCGGGGACCGGGTCGGCGTTGAGCCGGTCGGCCTGCTGCGGCAGCACCCCGACCGGGTCCACAACCCTGTGCAACCCGTAAGCCGACACTCCCGCCTCCTAGATCAGACCGAAAGATTTACGTTGTATTGTCCGTCTGACAGCATATCTTTATGCGACGCTGACGGCGAGGAGTAGAGATGACTGCGATCGACGACATCGACACTGTCGCGACCACCGTCGCGGCAGCTGTCCGGGAGACGGGCGAACAGCCGTACTCCTACGTCCGCCGCGAGCTGGTGGAGCCCGACTGGCGGCGGTTCCCCGGCTGGCGGGACGTCACCGAAGCGCAGTGGCGTGACGCTCAGTGGCAGCGCGTGCACTGTCTGCGCAACATCAAACAGCTGCGCGCGTGCGTCGGCGACCTGCTGGAGGAGCGGTTCTACGAGGACCTGGCGGCCGACCAGGAGCAGCTGGCCACCATGTCGATGCTGCTGCCGCCGCAGATGCTCAACACGATGGCGCCGGACGCGGGCTGCGACCCGGTCAAGTTCACCGCCGCCTTCTACGCCGACCCGGTCCGCCGGTACATGCTGCCGGTGCGCAGCGACCGCGACCCGCGCTGGCCCAACCACCCGTACTCGACGCGGGACTCGCTGCACGAGGCCGAGATGTGGGTCGTCGAGGGGTTGACCCACCGCTACCCGACCAAGGTGCTGGCCGAGTTGCTGTCGACCTGCCCGCAGTACTGCGGGCACTGCACGCGGATGGACCTGGTCGGCAACTCGACCGCCGCGGTGGACAAGCACAAGCTGTCGCTCAAGCCGGTCGACCGGCAGGACCAGATGATCGACTACCTCAAACGCACCCCCGGCGTGCGGGACGTGGTCGTGTCCGGCGGTGACGTGGCGAACGTGCCGTGGCATCAGCTGGAGTCGTTCCTGATGCGGCTGCTGGACATCGAGACCGTGCGCGACATCCGGCTGGCGACCAAGGCGCTGGCGGGCCTGCCGCAGCACTGGATCCAGCCGAAGGTCGTCGAGGGCCTGGAGCGGGTCGCGCGCACCGCGCACCGCCGCGGTGTGAACCTGGCGATCCACACGCACGTCAACCACGCCCAGTCGGTCACTCCCCTGGTCGCCGAGGCCGCGCGGACCGCGTTGGACGTCGGCGTGCGGGACGTGCGCAACCAGGGCGTGCTGATGCGTGGCGTGAACGCGACCCCAGCCGATCTGCTGGACCTTTGCTTTGCCCTGCAAGGGGAAGCCAACATCCTGCCGTACTACTTCTACATGTGCGACATGATCCCGAACGCCGAGCACTGGCGGGTCGCGGTGTGGGAGGCGATGGAGCTGCAGCACGCGATCATGGGCTACCTGCCCGGGTACGCGACCCCGCGGATCGTCTGCGACGTGCCCTACGTGGGCAAGCGCTGGGTGCACCAGGTGCACGAGTACGACCGCGAGCGCGGGATCTCCTACTGGACCAAGAACTACCGCACCGGCATCGAGCTGCACGACCCCGAGGCGCTGGAGCGCCAGTACCCGTACTACGACCCGATCGGCACGCTTCCGGACGCGGGCCAGCACTGGTGGTCCGAACAGGGCTAGCCGAACCGGTGGCGCTGCGACGTTGACGCATGAACTACACGATCTCCGTGCGCCCCACCGGGTGATCACCGAAGAGGCATACGTCGAGGTGTCCGTCGCCGACGGGCACCTCGACGGGCAGAGGGGGTCTACAGTGAGGCGTATCGCCGTGCACGACGGCTGCCCCCGCGTCACACCCTAGACGCGGCAATGAAGGCAGGCGCCACGACACGACCTCGCCCGGACGGTCCACTTTAGACAGTTACCCGAGTTCTCCGCGATCGGGCCGGCGCGGCGTGCTGCGCGACGGCCGCAGCAGCGTGAGGCGATCGCGGTCCGGGCGGTGGACGCCGTAGGCCTGCGGTTGTGGCGTTGCTCGGGTGAGCGCTTCCCCATCGTCGCGATGGGTGTGGTGCTGGCAGGGGTGTCCACTGCGGTCGTCACCGCCGGGATCGCCTGGCCGGCAAGGTCTCCGGTGCACCGCGCGCGGACCGTCCACCGTGGAGCGATCAGGACCTGATGGCGTACCTGGTCAGGCTTTCGGCCAGCCGCAACCGGTTCGGCTCGCTCACCGCGGCCGTGGCGAGCGGCTCGATGCCGTCCTCGGCGAGCGCGTCGGTGACGAACTGGGCCACCGCTTGCGGTTCCGGCACTGAGTCGCCGCCGAGACGGGCCAGCACCATCGCGGGCTCGGCCGGGCCGGTCTCCAGCGACACGGTCCAGCCCATGCGCTCACACCACACCAGCATCAGGTCCCGGCCGGGGCGCCCCGGCCACTTGCGATCCAGCGCCAGATATGCGGTGGCCGTATCACTGACCTCGAAGGACGTGCCCTCCTCGGGGACGCCGATCGCCTTCGCCACCGCGCTCAGATAGCCTGCCAGCCCTCGGCACAACGCCTGCACAGCCTCGTCGGACTGCCACGGTTCGGTGATGAGTGGTTCGGTGATGAGCGCGGCTCCCTGCCTCGGTGTCCCCTTCTCCCAGCCACAGTCCGAGCTGCCCACACCATGCGTCCGATGCGGGCAGCCCGGCCGGCAGCAGCTCGCGCAGGCTTCCGGATCGCTCGGCACACCCCCTGGGCGGGCGCCGGCGGCTTCATCCACGTGGGGGGATACTCAGCCGCGGCCGCTCGATGACCACGATGGCCGGTGGGGTAGTGGTTCTCGCGAACAAACCGGCGATACGCGCCGCCGCTTCCGGCCGTCAGGACCGGTCTGCGAGCCGGGGCCACCGGTTCCAACACCGGCCGGGTGACACCCCGACCAGGACTACAGTACCCCACTTCACCGGCCAGGCCAGATCCGCGACGCCGGCGTCCGGGTGGCGTAGGGTTGCCCGATGGCCACACCGCCCGACGGTCCTGTGCTCGGCCCCACCCTGGCCGAGTGGTTCAAGGCCCGCGACGAGACCCGCCGGCACCTGGAGGCCTCGCAGGCCCCGGTGGACGAGGAATGGGTCCAGCGGCTGGCCGATCTGCTGGCGACCGAGCGGTCCTGGCAGGACCAGTACACCGAACTGCTGGCCCTGGGCCGGACGGACGGGAAGTTCCCCCGGTCGCAGCGGTGAGAGGTGCTTCGGCGACGCCATCGTCCCGGCCATGCCGTAGTGTCGGAGCCATCGAGGTACTTCGCATGTCCCCGCCGCGCCCGTTTCGCGCCCGGCCGGGTCTCCCTAGTTCCCCGCGCGATCGCGGCTGACGCCGTCCGCTACGTCACGTACGCCGACATCGAGACGAGTACCGCATGACCGTAGCCACCCCGCCCAAACCCATCCTGTCCGAGCGTGCCTCGCTGGCCGAGCTGGTCACCATCCGGGCATTCCTGATCATCCCGTTCGCCGCGTTGCTCGCGGCGGTACCGCTGGTATGGGGCTGGGGCATCAGCTGGGCGGCGATCGCCATCGCGGCGGTCTTCTACACGGTGTCCTCCTTGGGCATCACCGTGGGCTATCACCGGTACTTCACGCACGGCGCGTTCAAGGCACACCGTCCACTTCGGATCGCGCTGGCCATCGCGGGCAGCCTCGCCGCGCAGGGACCGGTGATCGGCTGGGTCGCCGACCACCGCCGCCACCACGCGTTCTCCGACCGGGAGGGCGACCCGCACTCGCCGTGGCTGTTCGGCACGTCGCCGCTGGCGCTGGCGAAGGGGTTCTGGCACGCGCACATGGGCTGGCTGTTCGGCCGGGACCGGACCAACATCGACCGGTTCGCGCCGGATCTGGCCGCCGATCGCGCGATCCGGGTGGTGGACCGGCTCTTCCCACTGTGGGTCACGCTGAGTGTGCTGCTGCCCGCGGTTCTGGGCGGGGTGATCACACTGTCCTGGTGGGGTGCGCTGACCGGGTTCCTCTGGGCCGGGCTGGCCCGGGTGGCCTTCCAGCACCACGTGACCTGGTCGGTGAACTCCATCTGCCACATGATCGGCACGCGGCCGTTCGCCAGCCGCGACCGGTCGGCGAACTTCTGGCCGCTGGCGATCCTGTCGATGGGCGAGTCCTGGCACAACTCGCACCACGCGGACCCGACGTCCGCCCGGCACGGCGTGCTGCGCGGCCAGATCGACATCTCCGCCCGGCTGATCTGGCTGTTCGAGAAGCTGGGCTGGGCTTGGAGCGTCCGCTGGCCGGCCGCGCCGCGGCTGGCCCGGCTGGCGCGCCGCGAATCGGAGGTAGCGTGATGACCACCCGGCACCCGAACCCGGACACCGGCACGCAGCGGCTGGCCGACGCCCGCGCGGCCCGGCTGCGTGACGAGGACGTCCAGCGTGACCAGGCCACCCGCGCGGTGGACAGCCACGCCACCGACCAGGAGGACCGGGCGATGCTGATGGCCATGCTGGGCCTGGACGCCCAGCCGGTGGGTGACCGCCTGGCCGGTGCTCCCCGGCCGATCAACTGACGGTCCACAAAGGACTGACAGCCGCGCGCCGCCGGATGTTCACGTGCCGGACGGGTACCGGCGGGCAGATGAACACGCCGGACCGCGATAGTGTGCGGCAGTCCGAACACGTGCTCATGCTTCCTGCCCGCGGAAACACGGTCACACGCGCCCGGCGGCCCAGGCGGCCCGTCCTGTCCGCAGAACACCGGCGGGCAGGTACCTCCCCTGGACTCTCCCCTCCCCCGGAAAGCGCGGACACCCATGACCTCGACTGATGTCTCCGATCCCGCCCGCCCGGCACCGGGCAGCGACTTCGCCCGGCTGGCCAGGCTGATCGGCGGCGCCGGCCTGTTCGACCGGCGGATCGGGTACTACACGGCCCGGATGACCGTGAACGCGCTGCTGCTCGCGGCAGGTGTGGTGGCGTTCGCGCTGCTGGGCGAGTCCTGGTGGCAGCTGCTGGTCGCGGCGTTCCTGGCCGTGGTGTTCACGCAGTTCGCGTTCGTCGGCCACGACGCGGGCCATGGGCAGATCTTCCGGACCCGCAGGACGAACAACGTGATCGGCTACCTGCACGGCGGGATCACCGGGCTCAGCTTCCAGTGGTGGGTGGCGAAGCACAACGCGCACCACGCGCACCCCAACCACGAGGGCCACGACCCGGACGTGGACATCACGGCGCTGGCCTTCAGCCGCGAGCAGTCCGGCGGCAAGCAGGGCGTCCTGCGCTGGGTCGCCAAGTACCAGGCGTTCCTGTTCTTCCCGCTGCTGATGGCCGAGGCGGTCATGCTGCGGGTCGCCGGGTTCCAGGCGGTGCTCAACCGCGAGGTCCGCCGTCCGGTGCTGGAAGCGGTGCTGCTCACGGTGCCGTGCCTGGGCTACCTGGCCGCCCTGTTCATCGTGTTACCGCCGGGGCAGGCGGTGCTGTTCATCGTGGTGCACCAGGCAGTGATGGGCGTGTACCTCGGTTGTTCGTTCGCACCGAACCACAAGGGCATGCCGCTGCTCAGCCCGGCCGAGCAGCTGGACCCGCTGCGGCGGCAGGTGCTCACCTCGCGTAACATCGTCGGCGGCCGCTGGGTGGACACTCTTTTCGGTGGCCTGAACATGCAGATCGAGCACCACCTGTTCCCGCACATGCCCCGGCCGAACCTGCGCCGCGCCCGCCCGATCGTGCGGGAGTTCTGCGCACAGCACGGCATTTCCTACAGCCAGTGCGGAATCATCGCGTCCTACGCCATCGTTCTGCGGCACCTGCACGACGCCGGTGCACCGCTGCGGCGGCCGCGCACGGCGGCCTGACCGCCGCAAGTCCAGGAAGGACAACCACCATCACCGACTACGACCTGTTCAGCCATCGCCAGGCCAGCGAACCGGCCGAACCGGGTGACCCGCCCGTGTTCCCGGAGAACCTGTTCCGGGAACCGGGTGACCCCGTCGAGGAACCGCCGCCCGCGCACAGCGAACCCGCGGCGCCACCACGGCACCCCGGGTTCAGCGGTCAGGACTGAGTCAGCGCGGCTCGGCGGTGTGCAGGATCTGCTCGGTGGTGGCCCCGTAGGCGCGGGTGTCCGGCGGGACGATGAGCAGCACCCTGCTCCCCCAGGTCTGGCCCGACACCCGCACGGTGTGCGGGTCGATCGAGTGGAACCCGTCGAGCCGGACCGTCTCGCTGTCGACCACCAGGCACCACGGCCCGGGGCCCCAGGCGTCCAGGTTGTACGTCAGCCGGGTGACCGGGCCCAGGCACATGGCCAGCCCGGCGATCACCGCCGGGAACTCAGCCAGCGGGTCCATCGAATACGGCCACCAAGCGCCATCGACCGCGCCCGTCCGTGCCACCCGCGGCGTCAGACTCAGTCGCAGCGAATGGCGGCGGGCCGGCGGTGAGGTGAGCAGATACGGTTGCAGGCCGGTTGGCATGCCAGTGTCCCCTCCCTGGCCGGGAGCCACCGACTCTACGCCTGCCAGGCAACCCGGGCAGCACTGGAATCACTCGGTTGGGTGAACGTTGGTCAACGCCTGATCGAGATCGGCCCACAGGTCCTCGACGTCCTCCAGGCCGACGGCGATCCGGATCAGCCGGTCGCTGATGCCGGCGTCGGCCCGCTGGCCGGCGTCCATGATGTGGTGGGTCAGCGCGGCGGGGATCTGGATCAGGCTGTCCACGCCGCCGAGGCTGACCGCCGGGGTGAACAGGCGGACCCGGTCCAGCACGTCGTGCGGGTCGCCGGGGACCTCGATGGACACCAGCGCGCCGCCGGTCCTTTGTGGATAGAACACCGCGGACACGCCGGGGTGCGCCGCCAACCGGCCGGCGAGGGTTTTCGCCGTCTGTGACGCCGTTTTCACCCGGATGGGCAGTGTTGAGAGGCCGCGCAGCAGCAGGTAGCCCGCGAGCGGGTGCAGGATGCCGCCGGTGGCGAACCGGATCTGGCGCAGCGTGCGGGCGGTTTGCTCGTCGCAGGCGATCACGCCGCCGACGACGTCACCGTGGCCGCCGAGGAACTTGGTGGCGCTGTGCATGACCATGCTCGCGCCGAGTTCGGCCGGGCGTTGCAGGATCGGCGTGGCGAAGGTGTTGTCCACCAGCAAGGGCACGTCCCCGCAGGCGTCCGCGATCGCCCGGATGTCGTGTTCTTCCAGGGTCGGGTTGGCCGGGGACTCGACGATGACCAGACCGGTGTCGTTGCGCAGCGCCGTCTCGATCTTGTCCGGGGTGGTCCAGGTGATGGACGTGCCCAGCAGGCCCGATTCGAGCAGGTGGTCGGTTGTGCCGTAGAGCGGGCGGATGCCGGCGATGTGCGGCTTGCCCCGGGCGGCCGCGGCGAGCAGGCACGCTGACAGGGCGGCCATCCCGCTCGCGAACGCCACCGCCGCCTCGCAGCCTTCGAGGTCTGCCAGCGCGGTCTCGAAGCGGGCCACGGTCGGGTTGCCGAGGCGGCCGTAGATCGGCGGGCCGCCGTCGGAGGCGCCTGTGCCCAGGATCTCCAGGCGGGCGGCCTCGCCGCGGGTGTCGAGGTTGGGGTAGGTCGTCGACAGGTCGATGGGGGCCACGTGCAGGCCGAGTCCGGCGAGGTCCGCACGGCCGGCGTGCACGGCTCGGGTGTTCAGGTTCATGTCCCGAAGTCTGGGCTCCGCCCGGTTCCACGCCGAAAAATCCGCACGATGTTCGGTGCTGGGGGTAAATCGTGTTCCTGGATTCGGCGTGGGTTCGCCGTTCGGGTGACCGGCGGAACGGGGTTCGGCTCACTCCTGGAACGGCAGCACCGGGCCGCCCTGCCAGGTGCCGAAGATCAGGTGGGTCTGCACGCGGCCGATCTCCCGGCGCGCGGTGAACTGGTCGAGCACGAGCCGTTGCAGGTCCGAGGTGCCGCCGCAGCTGACGTGCACGATGAAGTCGTCGGCACCGGTTACATGGTGCACGGCACGGGTTTCCGGCAGCGACAGCACATGCGCGACGAAGGCGTCCGCCACTCCCCTGGAGTGCGGCTGGACCTGGACGGCCAGCAGCGCGTCCACCGTGCGCCCCACCGCCGCGGCGTCCACATCCGCCCGGTACCCGGTGATCACCCCGGCCCGCCGCAGCCGCGCCACCCGGTCCAGGCACGTCGACGGCGCCACCCCCACCTTGGCCGCCAGTTCCTTGTTGGCGATCCGCCCGTCGGTCTGCAGAATCCGCAGAATCGCCACATCCACCGAATCGAAGCCGACATCATCTCGCATCGCCCGAACATATACCGGGATTACCGGGTTCTCCCGCCATTGCGCACGAGCGGGTGATGGATCGCGGTGAGCGACCGATTTGTCACCCTCCGCAGCAATGTTATCCATTCGTGATCTTCGGGCGGCGTTCTCGCACGTCGCGCGTCTTGGCGGAACGGGTGACCGGCCAAGCGGGGCGCCCGATCGCGACAACCCGCGCAGCGCGCGCACCGCCGTCCGGCGCAACGGCGTCCACATAGGATGATCCCGGGCGGGTTTTGGCGGAGTAACAAGGTTTTCCGTAGATCGATCAGGTCGGCTATGAATGAACCAGGAGCGGAGCCGCCAGATCCGCCGAACACTTCCGAACCACTGGGCGACCTCACGGCGGTCGCCGCGATCCACGCCGCGGTCGAGCAGCTGGCCGCGGTGACCGGCCGGCAGCCGGAAGGCGCCACCGGGGTCAAGCCCGGCCCCGGCGGTGGCTGGTCGGTGCTGGTCGATGTCGTTGAGCTGGAACGGATCCCGGCGGCCACCAGCGTGCTGGCCACCTACCGCGTCGATGTCGACCGGCAGGGCGCGCTGGTGTCGTGCGAACGGCTGCGCCGCTACACCCGTGGTACGACCGACCGGTAAAGGTGTCCACAGTGGAGAGTAGATCGAGCTCGCTCGCCGACGTGCTGGAGCGGGTGCTGGACAAGGGCATCGTGGTGGCCGGGGACATCGCGGTGAACGTGGTGGACATCGAGCTGCTGACGTTGCGGGTGCGGCTGTTCATCGCGTCCGCCCAGACCGCCAAGGAGCTGGGCATGGACTGGTGGACCGGCGACCCGTTCTTCGCCCCGCACAGCGCCCGGCCCGCCGTCGAGAGTGGCCTGGCCGAGGAGAACACCCTGCTGCGGCAGAAGATCGCCGACCTGGAGCGGGCGTTGGGGGACCAGTCATGACCGGCCGGATCCAGGACCTGGCCGCCGAGCACGCGTCGCACGTGCTCGCGCAGGCGCTGCCGGCCGCGATCGCCCAGGCCACGACGGAGCTCACCGCGTTGCTGGCCAAGGCGATCGTGGCCGAGGCGACCCGTGCCCAGGGCGAGACCGGGTTGTGCGCCTATGCGATCACGCGCACGCATGACTGGGATCCGGCCGCGATGCCGGATCTGCATGCCGCAGCCCCGCCCCGGTTGATCACCCGCAACGGGCTCGGCCTGGTCGCGACCGACGTGTCGCTGTCGCTGTTCAGCGGCCTGGAGGCGAAGACCAGCGAGGACAGCCCGCTGGCCACCCTCGCGCGGGAACACGACGCGGTCGTGCGGGCCGTGTTCGAGCGCGCACCGGTGCTGCCGCTGCGGTTCGGCACGATCGTGGCCGGGGAGCAGGCGGCACACCAGCTGCTCGACACCCGCCACAACGAGCTGCTGGAACGGCTGGCCCTGGTGGCCGGGCACCGGGAATGGGGCGTGCGGGTGCGCTACGAACCGCCGGCCGAGGAGCCGGTCGAGGGCCTGTCCGGAACGGACTACCTGCGCATGCGCCAGCAGACCCTGGCCGGCGGAACGGAGGTCACGCAGGCGGCGAAGTCGTTGCACACCAAGCTTTCCCAGCACGCCAGCGACGTCACGTGCCACGACGACACCGTGCTGGACGCCGCCTACCTGGTGGCCGTCGAGCAGGAGGACGCGTTCCGCACCGAGGCCGCCGCGCTCACCGCGCACCTGGTGGACCTCGGCGCGACCGTGCACGCCACCGGGCCGTGGCCGCCGTACTCGTTCACCCGGCTCGAACTGGCGGTGTCCGGATGACCAACGCGCTCGCCGACGTGCTGGACCGGGTGATCGGCCGGGGTGCGGTGATCACCGGTGACGTGATCATCACCCTGGCCGGGATCGACCTGGTCCGGCTGGACCTGCGGCTGCTGCTGATCGCCGTCGAGGACGTGCTCCCGTGACCGCCCGCCTGCCCGCCGACGCCGGCCGCAGCCTCGGCCGGCTGGTGGTCGCGGTGCTCGAACTGCTGCAGGACGTCATCGAACGGCAGGCGATCCGGCGGATGGCGTCGCTGTCCGCCGAGGAGGTGGAACGGCTCGGCCTGGCGCTGATCGCCGTCCGCCTCCAGTTCGCCGAGCTGCGGGCCGTGCTCGAACCACCGCCTGACGAAAGGATCGTGCCGTGACCGCCCCCGTCACGCCCGGCGGACTCGCCGAGACGCTGAACATCCTGCTGGACAAGGGACTCGTCATCGACGCCACGGTGCGCGTGTCGGTGATCGGCATCGAGATCCTGACCATCGAGGCCAAGATCGTGATCGCCAGCGTGGACACCTACATCCGGTACCTGGAGGCCATGCACCGCCTGGACCTCACCAGACGCACCGCGACCACCATCCCGCCGCCGGGGACCCAAGGCCTGCTCGGCACGCACGGCCTGCTGCCGATGGCCGTGCCGGTTCCCATCGCGCCGCCGAACCCGGCCGCGGTCCCGTTGGAGAACGAACTCGAGTGACCCTGCACGTCCACGGCATTGTGGCCGCCGGGCATCCGCTCCCTGCGAACAGCCCACTGCGGCTCGTGGTGTGGCAGGACCTGGCCGCCGCGGTGACTTCCGTGCCGCCGGGCCGGTCGGTCGCCGCCGACAGCCTGCCGCACCTGGAGCTGCTGTGCGCGTTGGTACGCGATGGACCCGTTGTGCCGCTGAGGCTTGGCACCCTCGCCGACGACGAGGACGCCGTCCGCGCCGATGTGCTTCGCGCCGGTGCGGCTCGGCTGCGGTTCCAGCTGCAGCGGCTGGCCGGAGTGGTCGAGGTGCACGTCTACGTGCGTTCCAGCTGGGGCGTCGGTTCGCTGGCCGCGCTGGCGGAAGACACCGCCGTTCTGCCCTCCGACCACGCCTCGCACCGCCGCGCCTACCTGATCGCGCGGGAGAACCTGTCCGTGGCGCGGGCCGCAGTGGCCGAAATGGACGCTGCGACGTTCGTCGGCCCGTTGCCCGCGTTCAGCTTCCTCGACACGCCATCACGGTGGGGGTGGTGATACCGCCGCGACGGGAAGGTGCACCCTGGACACTGTGTCGTCCCGATCAGCGGAGGGTCCAAGGAATGACCGGACACGTCCCAGCGGCGATCAGCAGCACTGAAAGAGTCCGTCTGGCTGTCTACCACGGCTTCGCGGGCACTGGCCGTGCGCCGGACGTACCGGAACTGGCCGCGCTCACCGGCCTGGCCCACGACCACGTCCGCCGGGAGTTGCGCAGCCTGCACGCAAGCCACGACCTGGTCCTGGACGCCCAGGACAACGACCGCATCGTGATGGCCCATCCCTTCGCGTCCGTGCCGCTCGGCTTCTCCGTGATGGGCGCACACACCCTGTGGTGGGGTGGGTGTGCCTGGGATTCGTTCGCCATGCCGCACCTGCTCCGGGACGAGCCCGACGTTCTGGTCGCCACCCGCTGCCCGGCCTGTGACACCCCGCACGCGTGGGTGGTCGGGCGAGGCGCACCGCCGCCCGGTGGCCAGGTGGCCCACTTCCTGACGCCCATGCGCCACGTCTGGGACGATGTCGTACGCAGCTGTGGCAATCAGCGCATGTTCTGCTCGGCCGGCTGCGTCGACAGCTGGCTGCGGCAGACGGGTCAGCAACGCGGTTACGTCATGGATCTGGACACGCTGTGGCGGTTCGCCAGCGACTGGTACACCGGACGTCTGGACCCAGGCTACATCCGTCGCGATCCCGCCTCCGCCACCGCCTACTTCGCGGGGGTCGGCCTGCGTGGCTCCTTCTGGGGGCTGCCGGACACAGTGGACTGACGCCCAGAGCATGACCTCTGGCGTAATCGACGGGCCGCGAGTGCGCCGACATGCTTGTGCCATGACCGAATACCAGAACATCGCACAGCGGTACATCGACAGCTGGAACGAGACCGACGACGCCAAGCGGCGGTTGCTCGTGGACGAGCTGTACACAGAGGACGCCGCGTTCACCGACCCGCTGGCCGACATCACCGGGCCCGAGGCGATCGACCAGCTGATGGCCGGCGCGCAGGGGCAGTTCGCCGGGCTGGAGTTCAGCCTCGGGCCGGTCGACGGCCATCACGACCAGGCGCGGTTCACCTGGTTCCTCGGCGCACCAGGCGCCGAACCCATCGTGGTGGGGTTCGACGTGATCGTGCTGGCCGACCAGAAGATCAAGCGGGTCTACGGGTTCCTGGACAAGGTCCCGGCCTAGTGCGCGGCTAGCACCAGGACCAGCCCGACCGCGGCGGGCAAGGCCTGGACGAAGATGATCCGCTTGGACGCGGTGGCCGCACCGTAGAGCCCGGCGATGATCACGCAGATCAGGAAGAACACGGAGAAGCTGTAGCCGGTGGGCCCACCGGCGATCAGCGCCCACACCAGCCCCGCCGCCAGGAAACCGTTGTACAGCCCCTGGTTGGCCGCCAGCGTCACGGTCTTCTCGGCCAGGTCGGGATCGATGCCGAACGCCTTGCGGGTGCGCGGCGTGTTCCACAGGAACATCTCCAGCACCAGGATGTACGCGTGGATAGCGGCCACCAGGCCGATCACGATGTTCGCGGCAACCTGCATCGACGCACTCCCTCACCAAGCGGGGGTCTTCCCCGGATCGGCTGGATCTTACGGGAGCCCACCCGGCGGCGCCTGGGCAAGTACCTTGACAGGACTGGCGATCGCCCTACGGATTTTCCGCAGTGGACGGTTCGGCGATGTCCAGGGTGACCTTCGACAGCGGGCAGCCCACGCAGGTCAGCACGTACCCGTCGGCCTTTTGTCGGGATGTCAGGCAGTTCGGGCCGTTCATGGCGACCTCGCCGGTGCGGAGGAGGACCATGCAGTCGCCGCAGTTGCCGACCGTGCACGAGTAGGGCATCGGCATGCCCGCCGCGAGTCCGGCGTCGAGGAGGGTCTGGCCGGGTTCGACTATCACGGAGCCGATGTCGTGCTGGCCGTCCTGGATGATCATCTGCTGGGGCGCGGTGGTCGTGGTGATGTCCGCGCCGCTGGTGTAGCGCTCGTCGTGGACGTGATCGGCGGCCACACCTCGCTCGGTCAGGACGTTGTGGACGGTGTCCATCAACGGCTCGGGTCCGCACAGGTAGTAGTGGGCGTCTTGCGCCGGTCGCAGGTCGGTCAGCCAGTTGTGGAGCGCCGCGGTGTCGAGTCGTCCTTGCTGCCGGGTCAGAACGTGGGTGACTGTCAGCCGGCCGGGGTTCTCCTTCTCCAGTCTGAGCAGCTCGTCGGCGAAGATGATCTCTTGTTCGGTGCGGTTGCTGTAGAGCAGGGCGATCCTGTTGGTGGCGGGGATCGCGAGGAGAGCCCGGATCATGCTCATCATCGGTGTGATGCCGCTGCCCGCGGCGATCAGGACTCTGTCGTGTTCTGCCGCCAGGTCGGTGTGGAACGACCCGGACGGGCCGCGCAGCGACAGGCGGTCCCCGGCGCGCAGGGTGTGGTGGATGTGGCTGGAGAACCGGCCGCCTTCGACGTGCTTGACCGTGACCTCCAGGTGGTTTTCGCCGGGCGCGGACGAGGCGGAGTAGGCGCGGCGGGTTGGTCTGCCGTCGATGTCGGTGATCAGCGTGAAGAACTGGCCGGGCCGGAAGTCGAAGGAGCCGGTGCCGTCTTCGAGCACGAGCGTGACCGCGCTGGGTGTCTCCCTGCGGATTTCGGCGATCCGTACTTCTCGCAACGGGTCTGCCATGACGGGGCTTGCGGTCTGTGCGACGACCTCGACGGCTTCGTAGCCTTCCTTCCGCAGCCCGGACCGGTAGGCGCGGTTCATCACCAGCCGCAGCATCCGGCCGATCCCTGGGATCCCGGTGACGATCTTGAGCACACGAGCGAGCACACCCGTCTGGGCCATGTTCGCCGCGAGGTGGTCTCCGGCGATCGCCAACAGGTCCGGTGCGGTGCCGCGCTCGACGTGCGTGGTCCATACCCGCGAGCGCGTGAGGGCTTCGCTGGCGGTCACTTCGGCGTGTTCGACGTCGATGAGCAGCGCCGCGTGCGGGGGCATTCCCCTTAGTGCCAAGGTCTTGAGCAGCTCAGGGTCGTCGGTGATCATGCCTCGGCCGCGGACGTGCAGGACGCCGGTCCGGCCTGGGACGAGAGCAGCGAACGAGAGCCGGTCGTCCTGGACCAGGTTGCGCAGGCTGTCCGCGCGTTTGTTTCCCTTGCGGTCCGCGATGATCAGCGTTCGGCCATCGAGGATTCGCGCAACGGTCGGCCAGTCTCCGCGCGGGCTGGTGTCGCTGCCACCATCTTTGTCCCAGGTGGACAGTGCCAGAAACGGCGCAGCTGCAAGGAAGTCTGCGACACCTGGCGCGCACAACGGGCCCTCGCCTTGGACCTCGGGTGTCGGCGCGGGAGCCGACGGTTGCCATAGGCGCGAGCGGATGACAGCCTGCGCGCAGTGTACGTAGGCCTCTTTGACGTCGACGAAGGTCTCGGCGCCCTTCCGCTTGGCTACGGAACCGTTGATACGCAACGTTTCGCCGACGCCTGGCAGGAGGAAGACGAACGACACCGGGCCGTGTGCTTCGCCGTCGGGCAGGGTGAACGAGATCCGCGTGGATGAGTGGACGCCCACGAACCCTGGTGTGCCGCCGATGAACGTCGTGCGGCTGACGCCGTCGGCGTCGCGGTAGCCGACCGCCGCGAGCGGGCACTGCGCCAGGACGGTCCGGCAGCCTTCGTCCAGGGCGCTGATCTGCTTGAGCATGATCATCGACGCTGGGCGCCCCATGATCGCCCCGACCTCTTCGACGGTCGCCACACGGCTCTTGTTTTCCCAGGTCATAGGACTATTGTGAGCATTAGCTCAGGTTTTGGCTACTCGCTTTTGCCGCCGTTGAGGAGGACCCGGATGCCGCCGGCCGACCGCCGCTTAGAGCCACGTCGCAAGCCCCGTCAGGTGCGCGCCGAGCTGACCCGCGAGCGCATCCTCGCCGCGGCTGCTCACGTTTTCGCCGAGCACGGCTACGCCGCCGGCACCACCAACCGCATCGCCGAGCGGGCCCGGATCTCGATCGGCTCGCTGTACCAGTACTTCCCGAACAAGGACGCCATCCTCGCGGAGCTGCTGGTCCAGCACATCGACCGCGGCACGTGGACCGGCGCCGACGAGCTCGACCTGTCCCCCGGCACGCTGGAGGCGACGGTCCGGGCGATCATCCGCGACGCCATCGACAACCACAGCGACGACCCCCGTCTGCTGCGCGTGATGATCGAGGAAGCCCCTGTCTCCCAAGAACTCGTCGAGGCCGTCGACCGCCACGGCAAGCTCCGCGCCGCCCAGATCCGCGACATCATCACCGCCCACCCCGACACCCACCTCGGCGACCCCGACGTCGCCGCCGACCTCATCCTGTTCACCGTCGAGATGAACACCCACAAGTTCATGGCCGCGCCGCGGAACGTCCCCGTCGAGACCTTCGAGAACGAACTGGTCGCCATGATCACCCGCTACCTCAGCGGAGATCGGTAACCCAGGCGGCGACCGAGCCCATGGTTGCGAAACGGAGAGTGCCCCCGGTATTGTCCCGACTTAACCGGGGACGCTCTCCGTTTGAAGCTGGGGTGGATGATGAAGCTGGGCAGGGTTGGGGTGTGGACGATGGACTTCGACGGTCATCCGGCCGGGGCGGTCCGGGACGCCGTCGCGGAACTGGATGAGCTCGGGTATGGGGCGCTATGGCTTGGGGAGGCGTTTGGGCGGGAGGTGTTCGCGCAGGCCGGGTTGATGTTGGCGGCGAGCCGGCGGATGGTGGTGGCGACGGGGGTCGCGAACATCTTCCTGCGGCATCCGCTGGCGACGGTCAATGCGCAGAACGCTCTGGCTGAGGCGTATGACGGGCGGTTTCTGCTCGGGCTGGGCGGGCATCGCACCACGGACCAGACCGGGATGCGGGGGCTTCCCTTTCACGGCAACGCCTTCGAGGTGATGACCGAGTATCTGGACACAATGGACTCGATCACCTACCAGGGCCCGCCGCCGGCCGCACCGCCGAAGCGCGTGCTGGGGGCGTTGGGGCCCAAGATGATCGCGTTGTCCGGCGAACGGGCGTGGGGCGCGCACACCTACCTGGTGACGCCGGACCACACCGCGAAGGCACGGGAGATCCTTGGCCCGGACGCGATGCTGGCCGTGGAGCAGTCCGTCATTCTCGACACCGACCTGGCGAAAGCCAAGGAGCAGGCCAAAACCACCGTGGGGTTGTACGCCACCTATGCCCGGCATCAGCAGAACAACATGCGGCGTATGGGTTTCTCACCCGAGGACCACGATGGGTTGGCCGATGCCCTTGTCGCGTATGGGGATCTGCCACGGATCGCCGCCCGCGTGAAGGAGCACTTCGACGCGGGCGCCGACCATGTCTGCGTTCAGGTGCTCACCGACGACAAGAGCAGCCTGCCGCTCGGCCACTGGCGGGAACTCGCCACGATCATGGCGTAGCCGCACCGGTCTGGATCACCGGCTGGCTGCCGCGGTCGCCACACAGCACGACGAGGAGGTTGCTGACCAACGCGGCCTTGGTCGGCTCGTCCAGTTCGACGAGGCCGAGCTCGGACACCTTGCCCAGCGCCAGCTGAACCATGCCGACGGCGCCTTCGACGATGCGGAAGCGGGCCGCGACCACGGCGTTGGCCTGCTGGCGTTGCAGCATCGACTGGGCGATCTCCGGCGCGAACGCGAGGTGGGTCAGCCGGGACTCGACCACGCGGACACCCGCGGCCTGCACCCGCTGGGCGATCTCCTCGGACATCCGCCGGGTGATCTCCTCGGCGTTGTCGCGCAAGGAAAGGCCACGGCCGTGCGAGTCGTACGGGTAGGCGCCGGCGATGTGGCGGACCGCGGTCTCGGTCTGGGCCGCGACGAACGCCATGAAGTCGTCCACTTCGAACAGCGCCCGGGCGGTGTCGGCGACCTGCCAGATCACCACGGCGGCCACCTCGATCGGGTTGCCGTCCGCGTCGTTGACCTTGAGCACCGAGATCTCGGTGTTGCGGATCCGGATCGACACCGTCCGTTTCGAGGCGAACGGGTTGGCCCACCGCAGACCCTGGTGCCGCACGGTGCCGGTGTAGCGGCCGAGGAACTGGATCACCTTGGCCTCACCGGGCGACACGGTCATCAGCCCGCGCGACACGATGAAGCCGAGGATCACCAGCCCGACACCCAGCGCCATGGTGGACTGCGCCGGTTTCCCGGTCGCCCGGTAGATCAGCAAACCTCCGCCGCCGAGCATCAGCAGGACCAGCAGGAGCATGATCGACCCCGGCGGGGTGAGACCACGGCGTTCTTGAAGGTTCATGCCCGTGGATGCTAGGTCGGCAAGCCCACGCTCAGGCCCGCCACGACCGAAGAGGACCGAAGGTCCGCCCAACAGTGCGAAGCGTCAGCTCTCCAGCCAGCCGTGCGCGTGCGCGAGCTTGGCGATGCGCTGGCGGACCTGGACGATCTGGGCCGCGGTCAGGGTGGGCGCGGCCTCCAGTAGCGCCTCCGTCAGCTCCTGCATCAGCTCTCTCGGGGACAGCACGTCGCACATCACGTCGTCGTCCGCGCTGGACGACGGGCCGGACGAACGGGACGGGCCGCGTTCGAGCACCCGCACCCCGGTCGCCTTCAGGCCACGGTCGCCCTCGACCACGTCGAACTCGACCGTGGTGCCGGGGGTGAACAGGAACTTCTCGTCGCGGAGGTCGTTCGCGTGCATGAAGACGTCTTCGCCGCCGTCGTCGGGTGCGATGAACCCGTAGCCGCGAACGTCGTCGAACCTCAGTACCTTGCCGGAAACCACACAACACCTCATCAACCGCACAAACAGTCTTTGGCGAAGGTTACCCCATCAGCTGCGCAACCGGTGATCGAGAGCCGTGTACCGCCTGCCGGTGCTGGCTGTGCGCACCGCCTGGCCGATCGCCTTGGCCGACCCGACCAGCACGACGAGCTTCTTCGCCCTGGTCACGGCGGTGTAGAGCAGGTTGCGCTGGAGCATCATCCACGCGCTGGTGGTGATCGGGATGACCACGCAGGGATATTCGCTGCCCTGCGAACGATGGATGGTGACGGCGTAGGCGTGGGTCAGCTCGTCGAGCTCGCTGAACTCGTAGCCGACCTCCTCGTCCTCGTCGGTGCGCACGTAGAGCTTCTGCTCCTCGGCGTCCAGCGCGGTCACCACGCCCATGGTGCCGTTGAAGACGCCGTTCTCGCCCTTGTCGTAGTTGTTGCGGATCTGGGTGACCTTGTCACCGACGCGGAACACCCGTCCGCCGAACCGGCGTTCGGGCAGGTTCGGTGTGGACGGTGTCAACGCCTCCTGCAGCAACGTGTTCAGCGCGGCCGCGCCCGCCGGGCCGCGGTGGGTGGGCACGAGGACCTGGACATCCCGGCGCGGGTCGATGCCGAACTTGCGCGGGATCCGGTTGGCCACGATGTCGACCGTGAGCGCCCCGGTCGCCTCGGTGTCGTCCACTGAGAACAGGAAGAAGTCCGTCAGGCCCTGGGTGATCGGCTGCTCGCCGGCGTTGATCCGGTGCGCGTTGGTGACCACACCGGACTCCTGCGCCTGCCGGAAGATGTGGGTCAACCGGACATTCGGGATGCGGGTGTCCGGGGCGAGCAGGTCCCGCAGCACCTCCCCCGCGCCCACCGAGGGCAGCTGGTCCACGTCGCCGACCATGAGCAGGTGTGTGCCCGGCGCGAGCGCCTTGACCAGTTTGTTCGCCAGCAACAGGTCCACCATGGACGCTTCGTCGACCACCACCAGGTCGGCCGCCAGCGGCCGGTCGCGGTCGAACGCGGCCTCTCCCCCGGGCTTGAGCTCCAGCAGCCGGTGAACCGTGCTGGCCTCGTGCCCGGTCAGCTCGCTCAACCGTTTCGCCGCGCGCCCGGTCGGCGCGGCCAGCACGACGCGGGCCTGTTTGGCGGTGGCGAGTTCCACAATGGACCGGACGGTGAAGCTCTTGCCGCAGCCCGGACCGCCGGTGAGCACGGCCACCTTGCTCGTCAACGCGAGCTTCACGGCCTGTTGTTGTTCCGGCGCGAGGGAAGCGCCGGTTCGCTTGCCCAGCCAGGCCAGCGCGCGGTCCCAGTCGACGGTCTGGAACGAGGACATCCGGTCCTCCGCGCCGTCCAGCAGCCGGCGCAGCTGCCCGGCCAGCGAGATCTCGGCGCGGTGGAACGGCAGCAGGTAGATGGCCACCTCGGGCTCGTCCGCCGGGACGATCTCGCGGACCACGCCCTCCTCGTCGATCAGCTCGGCCAGGTAGTCGATCACCAGACCGGTGTCCACCTGCAGGATCTTCACCGCCTCGGCGATCAGCCGCTCCTCGGGCAGGTAGCAGTGCCCGTCACCGGTCGACTCGGACAGGGTGAACTGCAGGCCGGCCTTGATCCGTTGTGGACTGTCGTGCGGGATGCCGACGGCTTTGGCGATGGTGTCCGCGGTGCGGAACCCGATCCCCCACACGTCGGAGGCCAGCCGGTAGGGCTCGGTGCGCACGACGTCGATGGCTTTGTCGTTGTACTGCTTGTAGATCCGGACCGCGAGCGACGTGGACACACCCACGCCCTGCAGGAAGACCATCACCTCTTTGATGGCCTTCTGTTCCTCCCAGGCGTCCGCGATCAGCTTGGTGCGTTTCGGGCCGAGCTTGGGCACCTCGATCAGCCGCTGCGGCTCGTTCTCGATCACGTCCAGCGCGTCGACCCCGAAGTGCGTGACGATCTTGTCCGCCAGCACCGGCCCGATGCCCTTGATCAGCCCGGACCCGAGATAGCGGCGGATGCCCTGGATGGTCGCGGGCAGCACGGTCGTGTAGTCGTCGACGTGGAACTGCTTGCCGTACTGGGGATGCGAGCCCCACCGGCCACGCATCCGGATCGATTCCCCCGGCTGTGCCCCCAGAAGCGCCCCGACCACCGTGACCAGATCGCCGCCGCGCCCGGTGTCCACGCGGGCGACCGTGTACCCGGTGTCCTCGTTGGCGTAGGTGATCCGTTCGAGCACAGCCTCCAGCACCGAACCCTGGAAACCCTCACCCTTGCCCACCCCTGAACGAATACCACACCCGACGTGGAGAACTGTCTACGCCCAAGGTTGAGCGGGTTCGCCGGTGGGGTCGAGGCCGTAGCGGACGATCGCCTGGAGTTCGCGGTCGTCCGGGTGGTCTTCCGCCGCCTGGCCCAGACGCCAGCGTGCTTCGAAGACCTCGCGCACGGCAAGGCGACGAAGCTCGCTGTAGCGGCCTTGCTCGGCTAAGAGCGTGGCCATTTCGTTGGCGGCATAGCCATCGCCTTCTTCCATCAGCGTGGCGAGCGACTGGTGGTCGCCAACGCGGCGGAGGATCTGAGCGCGGAACCGTCGCGAGCTCTTTCCGGCGCTGTCGCCGAACGCTTTGGCCAGACGGCTGGCTTCCTCTTTGTCGCCGTGGTCGGCATGCAGTTCAGCGGCTCGCCGCAAGGCCCATCGATCGCCAGTGCGGGCCAGGCGGTCCCACAGTGTCATCGCCTCAGACACACCATCGTTGTCCAACAACCATTCGGTCAGTTCGCGAGCCGCCGACCAGTCGTCGGCGGCGGCGCGGCTGCGCAACTCGTCGATGTGGTTGTGTGCGGCCAGCCACCGGGCGAGCGAAGACTGTGCTCGTGAGTCGGCGGGATCCCCTGCGCGGCGGCGAAGTTCGTCGACCTTGCCGCTACGGGCAAGCAGATCGGCCAAGTAGGCCTGGATGTCGTCGTTACCCGGATCGGCTTCGTCCATCGCACGCAGGATGCGCAGGGCGTCCTCAGCCAGACCCGCCTCTTCGTACAACTGCACCAGCCCGAAGCCGACCTGACTAACCGACTCCCACCGCCGCAGGTGAGCGGCGGCCCGGTCGCCCTCGCCGTTTTCGAGGAGGTGGTGGACGAGGATGTCCAGCGCTAGATAGTCTCCCCCGTCGGCCAGCTCGACCAGCTCGGAGACCCGGTTCTGCTGGACCAGTGCCTCCTTCAGCGCATACTCGGACGGCGTGATCACCACCGTGGACGGCTCCGGCGGAAGAAGCTTCCGCAGCTCCGTGTCGTCGCCGGTGACCTCCGCAACGCGGCGGGCATACGCGATCGCGAGTTCGCCGGGCTCGTCGTAGCCCAGATAGCCGGTCATCCACCGGAGCGCGGCCGGCTCATCGCGGTCGGCCAGCTCGTCGGCCAACCGGACGGCCTCGGCGGCCCGCCCCGATTCCACCAGGATGTCCGCCAACTTGAGGGTCGCCTTGGCGGTGTTCGCCTTCCGGTAGAAGCGGGCCGCGATGCCGGTCAGCAGGCGCCATTGGGCCACGTTGCCCAGGTTGATCAGCTGCTCCTCGCCGTCGACGAAGTCGACCAGGGCCGTCCACAGAGCGGGCGCGACGAGCTGTCTCGTGCGCAGCTGACGGCCCTGCTGGTCGAGGTAGTCGTGGATGGTCAGCCCGTCCGACGGTCCGGCGCCGGCGTCCCGGCGGTGCTCGGTGAGTGCGGCGACACCGAACTTCTCCGTCGTCGCCGCGGTCATGCCGCGCGCCAGCCAGTCGGCGGGCGGGTTGATCCGGTACCGCCCGTCCAGGTAGCTGGGCGCGGCGGCGAGCAGGAGGCCGGGGGCGATGGGACCGCTCAAGCCCACTCGGCGGGCGTCCAGGGCGGCGGTGGTGATAGCGCGCGCGTAGTGGTCGTCCTCGCTCACCGGCGCCGTGTAGCGCTCGACGAGCTGTGGGCCGCCGGTCATCGTCTGGATGACTTTCCGCTCGTCTCCGGCCTTGTCGATGGCCAGGAGCAGGTCGCGGTCGGTGGCCGGGTCGTCCCGCAACGTCTTGATCAGGTCCCCCGAGAAGGACTCCTCGACATCGATGCGTTCCGCGTGGTGCAGCAGCAGGTCGCGCTCCGCCGAGGCACCGCCCTCGATGCCAGACCAGGTGGTTCGCCACAGCGTGCCCAGGACCACGACCGGTCCCCGGTTCGCGTCGGACAACAACTCCTGGAGTGCCGTCGCGGCCAGCTGCGAGTTGTCGCCGACGAGGTGGTTGTGCAGATCGTTGAGCCACACCACCGTTCGCGGGCCGAACTCGTCGATCTGGTTCAGCAGCGCCGTCGCGGACCGGGGGAACACCAACGGCCACGTCGACAGCTCCGGATGCCGGGAGACCGCTTCGAACAGCGCCCGGGTCTTGCCCGTGGACGAGTCGGCGACCAGGACCAGCATCAGGCTGCTGCTCACCTCGGTGAGGCACCGGTCGAGCGCGTCGTCATGCGCGCGGCGGACGTAGCGGGGCAACGCGGCCTGCACCCGGCCGGACTGGTTGAGCGCCTTGTGAACGTGCAGGTGTTGCGCGGACCACCCGGAGATCGGCCGTCCAGCGCGGGTCTGCACGGGTGGGCGGCGGTCGCGTGACGCGGCCTCCCGGACCCGTTCCACCTCGGCCAGCCACGCGCTGGATGGTTCGGGACCGTCCATCAACGCAGTACAGCCCGCGACGAACGCTTCAACGGTGCTCTCGTTCGGCACTACCTCGCCCTTGGTGAGCTGGTAGAGCGCGCTGCGGCCCACCTCGCGCCCCAGCAGTTCGGCCTGCTCACGGATCTTGTCCACGCCAGGGCGCCCGGCTTGCTCGTGGAGCCCGTCCAGCAGCTCACGCAGTCTCTGAGCGGGGCTTGGCGCGGGCGGCACGTCCACAGGATTAGCACACGGCGTCCGGCGGACGTCCGGCCGGATCCGGGACGGACGAACGGACGGCTCCGGGCCCGCATCCTGCTTCCACCAGGCGAACACGGAGGCAGTGATGATGAGCAAGGGTGCGCGGCTGGTCGCCGGAACCGCGGTGACCTCTGGTTCGCTCGTGACCGCGATCCTCACCAGTCCGGTGCTGACCTACGGCCTGATCGCCGTGATGGTGCTGCTGCTCGTGGGGATCCTGTTGCCGGCGGTCTGGTCGGCGAGGTCGCAGCGGCGCGGTGCCGCGCTCACGGTCATCCAGGTCCTGCTCAACCGCCGCGACGGCCCGGACGGCTCAGGCAGGCCAACTGGCAGTGATTCACGCACATCGTGAGGAGACTGTGTCCGGGCCACCGAACGGACGTAGATCATCGGGCGTATCGTCACTCGACGTGACGAAACCCGTTGACGCACCTGCACGCGGTTTCTTCGGGCACCCCCGGGGACTGGCGAACCTGTTCGGCACCGAGATGTGGGAACGGTTCTCCTTCTACGGCATGCAGGCGATCCTCGCCTTCTACCTGTACTACAGCGTTACCGATGGCGGTCTTGGCCTGTCCAAGGTCACCGCCGCCGGGCTGGTCGGCGCGTACGGCGGCATGGTCTACCTGGCCTCCGTCGGTGGCGCGTGGGTCGCCGACCGGCTGCTCGGGGCCGAGCGGACGGTGTTCTACGGCGGCGTGCTGATCATGCTCGGGCACATCGCGCTCGCCGTGGTGCCGGGCCTCGCCGGAGTCGCCGTCGGCCTGGTGCTGGTGATCGTCGGGACCGGCGGGCTGAAGTCGAACGTCGCCGCATTGGTGGGCACGCTGTATCCGGAGGGTGACGAACGGCGGGATGCCGGGTTCTCGTTGTTCTACATGGGGGTGAACCTCGGCGCGATGTTCGGGCCGATCGTCACCGGGTGGCTGCAGGTGGACATCGGGTTCCACGTCGGGTTCGGCGCCGCCGCGGTCGGCATGGCCGCCGGCCTGGTCCAGTACGTGGTGGGCCGCGGCAACCTCGGCGACGACGCCCGGGTCGTGCCGAACCCGCTGGACGGCCCGGCCAAGGTGCGGTCGTTCTCGATCATCGGCGCGGGTGTGGTGGTCGTCGCGCTGCTGCTGATCACCGGCGTGATCAACCTCGGCAACCTGGCGAAGGTGGTGACCTGGGTCGTCGTGGCGGCCTCGGTGGTCTACTTCGCGATCATCCTGACCAGCAAGAAGGTCACCCCGGTCGAGCGCAGCCGGGTGGTCGCGTTCATCCCGTTGTTCATCGTCAGCTTCGGCTTCTGGTCGCTGTTCCAACAGCAGTTCACCGTGCTGCCGATCTACGCCGACACCCGGGTGGACCTGGACGCGCTCGGCTTCCACATCCCGCCCGCGATCTTCAACTCGGTCGAGCCGGCGTTCGTGATCATCCTGGCGCCGGTGTTCGCCTACCTGTGGACCAAGCTCGGCGAACGCCAGCCCAGCACGCCGGTGAAGTTCTCGCTGGGCGTGGCCGGGATGGGCCTGGCGTTCGTGCTCATGGTCGCCATCAGCTCCACCGGCGCCGGACCCGCGGTCAACCCGCTGCTGCTGGCGTTGGTGCTGGTGGTGTTCGCGCTCGCGGAGATGTGCCTGTCCCCCGTCGGCCTCTCGGTGAGCACCAAGCTCGCGCCCAAGGCGTTCGGCTCGCAGATGGTGGCGCTGTTCTACTTGTCCATCGCGGCCGGTTCGTCGGTAGCGGGTGAGCTGGCGGCGTACTCCACACCGGACAACGAGTCCGCGTACTTCGGCATCCTCGGGGCCGCCGCGATCGTGCTGGGCCTGCTGCTGCTCGCGGTCACCCCGATGCTGCGCAAACTGATGCGGGGCGTGCACTGACGTTAACCGAAAGTAGGTAGCCGCCGGGCAGGCGCGTCCGTTGACTGGGAGGCCGTTGATCCGAGTCCGCGGAGGCTGTGATGGTCGAAGTGAGTCGCCGGACGTTCCTGGCCGGTACCGGGGCGGCGGCGCTGGCAGGGGTGACGGCCCCGCCGGCGGCCGCCGCCACCGGCTCGATCCAGGACGTCCGGCACATCGTCGTGCTGATGCAGGAGAACCGCAGTTTCGACCACTACTTCGGGACCATGAAAGGGGTCCGCGGCTTCGGCGACCGCGGCACGATCCTGCTGCCCGGCGGGTACCCGGTGTTCAACCAGCCGAACGGGCTCGGCCGGCAGTACGTGTTCCCGTTGCGCGGCACGGCAAGCAACGCGGAGACCCTCGCCCAGTGCCAGGGCGACATCGCGCACTCGTGGTCCGACCAGCACGGCGCCTGGAACCAGGGCAAGCTCGACCGGTGGATGGCCGCCAAGAACAAGATCGGCTGCCTGGGCTACCTGGACCGCACCGACCTGCCGTTCCACTACGCCCTGGCCGACGCGTACACGATCTGCGACGCCTACCACTGCTCCGGGCTGACCGCGACCGGCCCGAACCGGACGTTCCTGTTCAGCGGCATGATCGACGCGGCCGGGCGGTACGGCAAACCCGCCAACGACGGCGGTGAGGAGTCCGGCCTGACCTGGCAGACCTACGCGGAGACCCTGCAGAACGCGGGCATCACCTGGCGGGTCTACCAGAACGCCAAGAACAACTACGGCGACAACGCCCTGGCGTACTTCAAGCAGTTCACCTCCGCCCAGCCGGGTTCCCCGCTGTACGACCGCGGGATGTCCAGCGTGCCCGCTACGACGGGAAGCACACCCGACGACATCCTCGCCGCGATCAAGGCCGATACGCTGACCGGGAAGCTGCCGCAGGTGTCCTGGGTGGTGACCGACCAGATCACCTCCGAACACCCGATCGGGCCGCCGGTCAACGGGGAACGGTTCGTCAACGGGCTTTTGCAGTCGCTGGCCGCCGACCCGGACACGTTCAACAGCACCGTCGTTTTCCTGAACTACGACGAGAACGACGGGTTCTTCGACCATGTGCCGCCGCCTTCGCCGGTGAGCGGGACCGCCGACGAGTTCGTCAGCGGCACCCCGGTCGGGCTCGGCTTCCGGGTGCCGATGATCGTGATCTCGCCGTGGTCCCGCGGCGGCTGGGTCAACTCCGAGGTCGCCGACCACACCTCGGTGATCCGGTTCATCGAGACCTGGTCGCACGCCATCGGCAAACCCGCTGACTGCCAGTACATCAGCGCCTGGCGGCGGTCGGTCTGCGGTGACCTGACTTCGGCGTTCGACTTCGCGAACCCGGTGTACGGGCTGCCGCCGCTGCCTACTCCCGGTCCGGCGATCTCGGCGTCGACGTGTGCCGTGTTGCCGAACCCGCAGCCACGCAACAACTCCCAGCCCGTACAGGAGCCTGGCACGAAGCCCGCGCGGGCGTTGCCGTACCAGACCGATGCGTCGATCTCGTCCTGGGACTACGGCAGCAACGGGGGTTGTCAAGCTCAACATCACCATGACCAGCACCGGTTCCCGGGCCGCGCACTTCTCCGCGTACGTCAACGCATTCCGCAGCGGCGCCCCCTGGCAGTACACAGTGAGCTCGTCCACAACGGACTTCTTCAACTGCGGGAGCGGCTTCGGCGACGGCAAGTACGACCTGACCGTTGTGGGGCCGAACCGGTTCCTGCGGCGGGTCACCGGGAATGCTCTGAGTGCGAGCCGTGGCGTGGAGACCCGGTCCCGGATCGCCGTCACCAGCAGTACCGGCAAACTGGCGCTGTGGCTGGACTTCGTCAACGGGTCCGGGTCGGCCGTGACGTTCACGGTGACGTCGAACAACTATCGCGGCGACGGCCCGTGGACCTACGCGGTCGCGGGCGGTCAGTCCACAAGCGACTACTTCGACGCCGTCGCGTACACCAACGGCTGGTACGACTTCACGGTCACGGTGACCGGCGACACCTCGTGGTCGCGCCGGTTCACCGGGCACATCGAGACCGGCTCCCCCAGCGTCACCGGTTAGCGGCTCAGTAGCGGTCCTCCTCCGGGATCATGATCCAGAGGGCGATGTAGATGATGGTCTGCGGGCCGGGCAGCAGGCAGGAGAGGAGGAACAGCAGCCGCACGCGCTTCGCGGGCCATCCCCACCGCCGGGCCAGCGCGGCGCACACCCCCGCGATCACTCGGTCCGTCCGGGGTCTGCTCAATGTCGCTGTCATGCCATCAACACTGCCCCTTCCGGGCGCTCACTGCATCGGTGAAGCCCCGGAAGGGGACCCTGATTCTTCGACGTACCTTGTGACCCACAACATATCCAGCGGCTCGACCGGCTCGGTCCGCACGCACTTGGCGAGCCGGTCCAGGACGGCTTCGGTGTCGATGCCCTTGCCGATCAGGACGAGCTGGGTGGTGGGTGTGGTGCCGCGGGGCCACTTCGATCGGTGGAACCGCAGGTAGTTGCCGACCGTCTGGACGCCGAACCGGTCGGTGTGGCCGGGCACTCCGAAGTGGACGTATCCCTTCAGCCGGTACAGACCGGCCGGGCGGTTGTCCAGGAACTCCATCAGGCGCACGGGGTGCATCGGTTCGCCGGAGGTGAACGACACGGTGTCGTAGGCCGCGTGCGCGTGATCGTCGTGGTCCTCGAGGTCCTCAAAGGACAGTTGACGGGCGGCGGGCAGCTCGCGGGTCTCGAACAGCAGCTCCGGGTCGACCGCGCCGTGGCTGACCGGCAGGATCGGCGCCTCGCCGTTGTGCTCGCGGATCGCGGCGACGACCTCGCCGAGGGCGTCCACGCGGTCGGTCTTGTTGAGTACCAACAGGTCCGCGGCCTTGAGCTGACGGGCGAGATCCGGGTGCTCGGCGTGGGTGGCGGCGAACTCGACCGCGTCGAGAACCGTGATCAGGCCGCCGTACCGGACGTTCGGGATCTGGCTGGCCAGCAACATCCGGACCATGGCCTGCGGGTCGGCCAGACCGCTGGCCTCGATCACGATCACGTCGATCCGCCGCTCGGGCTCGGCCAGCTTGGCCAGCATCTCGTCGATGTCGGAGGTGTCCGCGGCGCAGCACAGGCACCCGTTGCCGAGCGAGATCATCGAGTCGACCTGGCCCGCCACGGCCATCGCGTCGATGCCGATGCTGCCGAAGTCGTTCACGATCACCCCCAGGCGGGTGCCGCGCGCGGCCCTGAGCAGGTGGTTGAGCAGTGTGGTCTTGCCGGCGCCGAGAAAGCCGGTCACGAGGACGACGGGGATCACGGGTCTGATTCTGCTTGCTCGGGCGCTCGCTCCCCCGCCGGGTGGGTTGGCACCGGCGTGTCGCCGTCCCTGCCTGCGGGTTTGTTTCGTCACATCATAATAGAACTGTAGATGTAGTCCCGAATGACGTGTGACGAACGTGCTGGCGACGGGTGGGTGACGGCGCTGGTGGGAAGCTGGGCGCCAACTCTGGGGAGGGACTGTTCGATGCCGTTGCCGCGCAGGACGCCGCCCGGCCACCCAAGGACGACGAAGAGGCGCAGGGCAAGACGGCCAACGCCGAGAAGATGAACGACGCCAGGCCCAAGGCGTTCGACAAGGCCGCGTTCATCAAGGCCGTCGAGGACGCGATCGCGGCCAAGGCGCCGAAGAACCTCGACGAGGCCGGCAAGTTCGCCGATTCGGGGAAGCCCGAGGAGGTCCGCAACGAGGTGCGCGGCCGGGTCGGTGACGGCAAGTCCGACTCCGCCGAGCAGATCGCGACCACGACCGCCGCCCCGCCGGACACGTCAGGCGCGGTGACCAAGCAAGTCGTGCCGATGGCGCCCGACCGTCCACCTGGGACACCCGCCACGCCCAACCCGGCCGACGCCATCCCGGACAGACAACCGTTGTCCGCCACCGACATGTCCGCCGGACCGGCCCAGCTCGACCAGCAGATGGCCGACGCGCAGGTCACCGAGCCGCAGCTGCGGGAGTCGAACGAGCCGACGTTCAAGCAGGCGGTGCAGGAGAAGCACAAGGCCGAGCAGCACTCGGAGGTCACTCCCCCGACGCTGCGTCAAGACGAAGCGGCACAACTACATGCCGCCAGCACGGCCGCCAAACGCGAAGGCACCACGGCGATACAGGTCATGGGGTCGCAACGAGTGCGGACCGGGCAAGCAGCTTCAGTCGCTCCTGCTCATCAATACCAAGACCGCCGTCCGCCTGACTCAAGTCAGCCACAGCTGGATCGACACGACTCTCGGTATCTCCGCCCAAGCCGTTCGCGAGGATCGGATCCTCGACGAAGCCAGCGCGACCGGAGGAGACGTCCGTCGCCTGTGCGACCTGTTCGGCATCAGCGTGAAAGCAGCCGAGCGCTACGCCCACGCAGTCGGGCATCCCATGCTCACAACCACGTCCCCCACCAATCCAACAGAAGTTTGTCGCCGAGCCAGACGACCGACCTGTTTGTCACTAGCCAATTCTGTCGATGAGAGGACGCAGGCCTCCTGGTTGCAACCGCGCGGTCCGGCCACGGACTGCGAGCTCGTTGCCTATACCTTGCTCGCCACCACCATGTAGTTCTCGGCCTTAGGGTTGAACGTGCTCATTTCCGTCTGGAGTCCGACCCGGCCCAACTCGACTTCGAGTTCGTCGTATCGGTAGGGCCAGCTCGACAGCAGTTCGGAGCGGGCAAGAACCGACCCAGCCGTATCCACTTGCGCGATCGCAATCTCGATGTGGTGCTCGTCCTCCCAGTTCGGCGCAATGTCCCAGCGGTAGACCACGACGGCATCGCGACCGTTCCGGCGGACGAGTCGGTCACTGATGTCCAGTCGGGAACCTCTGGCCCTCACGAGTTCCCACGTGCGGGACGTGAGTACCAAGCGCCCGCCACGGCGCAGAAGCCGTGACATCGACTCCAGAGCAGCAACTCTGCCTCGCGCGCCCTCGGCATGGTGCAGGGAGTTGCCAACGCAGAACACCATGTCGAAGGTGTCGTCATCGAAATGGTCGGGCAACTCTTCCCAGTCCGCCCGCACTGTCCGGACAGATGCACCGCACTCCTCAGACAACTCCGCAGTCCGACGAACCATCGCTTCGCTGGCGTCAGTTGCGACAACGTGCATGCCAAGACCGGCGAGGCCAACCGCCAACTGTCCGGTCCCGCACGAACAATCGAGGACGTGAGCGTTCGACGGCAGGAGACTGAGGACGTCATCGAACGACGAAGCGAACTCGACCGGAGCCAGCTTCGCATCTGAGATGAGCCACTCGTACACCTCGGCAAGCGCGATATAGCCACTCACAACTACTACCTCCGTCACGCGGCAGACTCACGGTGGCCATCAGTACATCAGCGGGGCAAGTCGTTTCACCAATAGTTTTCGCAAGGGCAACGCGTCCGCGCATGCCGCTGAGAGCGCACTTCACCGCTGATGGAGGTGCGCCGGCGCGCCAGAACCTGGACTAGACCACGTTCTCGGCTTGGCCACCGGTCAGTGGTCCATCGACTGGCAGCGGGATGCTCCCTTAGTCCTGGCAGACGACCGCTGTTGGCGCCGGGAAATCCGGGCGCCGATAGCGTCTTTTTAGTGCCTAGAACGGCGCTTCTTCCTGCGCCGGCGGCGCGGATCCCACGCATCGGCTGCGGACGGACTCGATCCGGCACTGGTCCGGCTGGCCTTAGCGACCTTGGCTGTCGCGTATCGCAGTGACGGCCCATCTCCTCGACCACCAACTCCACGACGCCGCGATGGATCTGGTCGCGGACGCGATCACCGACCTGATGCCGATGATGACCTGGTTCGCCGGCCACACCCAGCCCGAGTAGCCGTCCACAGTCGACAAACCTACTGGAGTTTCCCGGGGAAGCCGGTGATCGGTTCGCGGAACGTGTAGCCCTGTTTCAGCAGCGCCTGGATCTCCGGTTCCTTGGCGTAGGACCAGCTTTTGTTGAGGTGTGACAGCGGTTCGGACTTGCCGGTGTAGTAGTCGAGGATCTGGATCTCTTTGCGTTGGGCGTTGACCATCATGAAGTCCACCCGTTTGGTGCCGCCGAGGGTGCGCTCGATCTTGGTGACCTGCCAGCCGTTGACCAGGTACTTGCCCTCGTAGGCGCGTTCCAGCTCCTTCATCGCGTTGTGCCAGTCCCGGCCGAACCCCGGTCCGGATGGGTAGTTCTGGCGTTGTGGCCACGGGGCTTTGCCCTGCTGTTGCTGGGTGGGCAGGGGTTGCATCGGCGCGGACTGCGGGCTGGTGCGGAACCTGTTGGGTACCAACACATCCGTGATCGGCTCGCCCCGCAGGTACCAGGCCAGCACCGAGTACCAGTAACCGATCCCGCCCAAGTAGGGGATCATCGAGTCCTTCAGCAGGGCGGGATTGGCCTGGCCGGAGTTGTACTGCGTGGCGGACAGCTCGCCCATGCTGTTCGACAGCTTGGTCTCCAGCTCCGAGACGCGCGGGGCGACGGCGGCGATCCGGTTCTTGGCCTCGGCCATGTCCTCGGCCGTGATCCCGCCATGGGCGCTCCTGGCCACAGTGAGGTACGAGATCAGGTCCTGCACCAAGGTGTTCAGGATCTCACCGACCTGCCGCCGGGCATCCGCGGTGACCTCGCCCGCCATGACGGCCGCCGTGCGCTTGGCCGTGGCCATGGTCGACGCCGCTTCCAGGGCCTGGGCCATCCCGGCGGCGCGAGCGCGATAACTGTCTCCCGAGACACCGCACCAGGTCTTGGTGTCGGTGGGCGCGCAGCCGCCGAGCATCCGGGCGACCTCGCTGATCTTGGCCGCCGCCTTGTCCCACGCGTCGGCGTATGCCTGGATCTGACCAGGGCGCAGCGCCATCCGGTCCTGGGCCTCTTGCAACGGGCGGAAGTCCGGCTCCAGCCAGCCCAGACCCGCGGCGCGGAGCCGATCGACCGGCTTGGTCGTGCTCTGCGCGGCGGCGAACCCGCCACCCGCCGACAGACCCGGCTGGATCCACTTGCCGCTGGTGATGTCACCGAGCAGGCGCCGCGCCTCGGTGAGGTACTGCTCGGCCGCGTCGCCGGTCAGCGGCGCCTGGGAGGCATACGTCGTCATGAGGACGGCACCTCCGAACCAGGCGAGCCCAGGCCTTCACCGGCTTCGGACAGTCCGGCTTTCGTGTCCGCTTCCTGGTGTTCGTACGCGGTGGCGGCGTCCCGGACCTTGGTGCTCTCCGCCGCCAACCCGTCCGAACCGGCCCGTACGGTGTCCTGTCCGGCCTGGCCCAGGGCTTCCAGCGCCACCGCGGCCGCTCGGCCCGTCTCGCCGAACGCGTCGTCCGGCAGGCTCACCGCGCCGTCCAGGACCGACCGCAAGTCGTCCGCGAGTGTGCTCAGCCTGCGCGCATGATCGGCCAGCGCGGCCACGTCGACTTCGTAAGACTCGCTCACCGGCATCCCGCCCTCTTGCCGAGGCAACTACCTCACCGAGTCTGCCAACGACCCGGTGCATGGGCAACGGCCGAGTGTTGCCACTGGCGTTGCGGCTGCGGCACCCTGAATCGGGTGTGGGAGCGTCAGGTCGCGGACAACGCGCGACGTTTTCAGGAGCTGACCGAGCGGGTCGCGCGCCTGCGGATCACCGAGAGCTCACCCGACGGCACGGTCAGGGTCACAGTGTCGGCCAACGGGCTGCTGACCGACCTCGTGCTCAGGGACAGCAGATACCCACGGCCCGCCGCCGAAACCGCCGCGCAGATCATGGACTGCCTTCAGCGAGCCCAAGCCCGCATCCCGGACCTGTTGCAGCACGAGATCTCCAGCACCGTCGGCGCGCAGGACCCCAGCGCACAACTGCTGATCAACGACGCACGGCAGCGATTTCCAGCGCCACCCCCGAGACTTGAACCACGACTGGTGCCGGACGCCGTCCCCGTCCCACCGCGACAGACCACCCAGCCTCGGGACGAGGACGACTGGGACGGACGCGAGATCATGCAGGACATCTGAAACCCGGTCAGCTGGCGGGCCGGAACGGTCGTTGGCAGGATCACCGCGGATGACTGTGATCGGGCGGGACGCGGAACTGGGACGGTTGAGGGCGCTCGTCGAGCGAGCGCGGCTCGGGCAGGGCGGCGCGCTGGTGGTGTGCGGGCCGGCGGGGATCGGCAAGAGTGCGTTGCTGGCGGAACTCGTCCGCGTGTCGGTGGACGTGCAACCGGTCGTTGTCGCTGGAGCCGAGACGGAACGGCATCTCGGGTTCGCCGGTCTGCACCGGCTCCTGCGGCCGTTCCTGGATCGGCTCGACCGGTTGGCACCGCCGCAGCTGCGCGCTCTACGTGTCGTGTTCGGGCTCGCGGACGGCGCCGAACCCGACCGGTTCCTGGTCGGCCTGGCCGCGTTGACGTTGTTGTCCGAGGCGGCGTCAGTGCACCCCGTGCTTTGTGTTGTGGACGATGCGCAGTGGCTCGACCACGAGACCGCTCAGGTGGTCGGGTTCGTTGCCCGGCGGTTGCTCGCCGATCGCGTCGCGATCGTCGTTGCCACGCGGCAACTGTCGGCCTTCGGTGGGCTTGATGTGCTGTCGTTGAACGGCTTGCCCGCGGACGCCGCACGGGAGCTGGTGGGACAGCGGATCGACCCGGCGGTGGCGGAACGGATCATGGAGCAGGCGCAGGGCAACCCGTTGGGATTGATCGAGTTGACGGCCGGGTTGAGCGAGGGCCAGCGCACGGGTGCCGAGCTCCTGCCGGAAGTGCTGCCGCTGAGCCGGCGCCTGGAGGAACAGTTCCGGGCGCGGGTGCGCGAGCTGCCGGAAGCGGTGCGGCAGTGTCTGCTCGTCGTGGCGACCGAGCCCGCGGGTGACGCCGCGCTGCTGCACGAGGCGGCGGCCAGGCTGAACCTTGACCCGGCGGGATTCGGCGAGGCAGTGGCCGCCGGTCTGTTATCGGTCCCTGGACTGGGATTCCGGCATCCGTTGATGCGGTCGGCGGTGTACCACGGCGCCGAACCGGCCGACCGGCGCCGGGTTCACGGGGTGTTCGCGGACATCGGCCGGCTGGGCGAGGACCGGGTCGCGTGGCACCGGGCCGCAGCCGTGACCGGGCCGGACGAGGGTGTCGCCCGCGAACTGGAGGAGGTGGCGGCACGGGTATCAAGGCGCGGTGGGCACGCGAGTGCGGCGGCGTTGCTGCTGCGTGCGGCCGACCTCAGCGATCAGGTCGGCAGTCGCGTGTCGCGGCTGTCGGCGGCGGCCAACGCCGAGATCCGCGCCGGTGCGACCGGTCGCGCACGGCCGATCCTCGACGCCGCCGAGCGGCTTGCCACCGGCCCGGCCGCGGCGCGGGTGCAGTGGTTGCGCGGCATGGTCAGCTACGCGAGCGGTGACCTGGACGCCGCTGTACCGGCCCTGATGCAGGCCGCCGCTGGGATGCGCCGCTACGACGCGGCGTTAGCTCGCCAGACTTTGCACGACGCCATGGCGGCGTGTTTCGTTCAAGGCGCGTACCGGGTGAGGCTGATCGAGGCCGCCCGCGCGATCGTGGCCACACCGGGGTCGGCGGACCTCTTCGACGTGATCCTGGACCGGATCGCGGACTTCGTGCTCGGTGTCCCGGACGCGGCGGAGGCGATCCGCCGCACGCTCGCCCCGTTGACGACCGAACGGGCCGAAGGCCTGCGGCTGTTCGGCGTGGCGTGCATGGCCAGCACGGTGATCGGCGACATGCAGCTCACCTGTGACCTGGCGGACGGGTGGATGCTCGCCGCGCGGACGCAGCACGCGTACCTCGAACTCGCCCGCGCGCTCAACTATGCCGCCGTGTACGAGTGGCATCGGGGGTCGCTGGCGCGCGCGGAGGCGCTCAGCGCGGAGCTGCGCGAGATCGAGGCGGCATACGGGCTTCGCCTCAGCCCGGGCGAGGTGCTGGTGCGGTGCCTTCGCGCGGACGAGGGTGCCGAGGCGGCCGCGATGGAGCTGGCCGGCCAGGCATGGATCGGGCTGTTCGCCCAGTGGGGTCTCGGGGTGCTCTACCTCGGCGCCGGACGGGCCGAACAGGCGTTGCCCCATCTGCTCGCCGCCTGCCCGCCCGGCTCCTACTGGGTTCCGCACGGAGAACCGGACCTGATCGAAGCGGCGGTCCGGGCCGGGGACCTGGAGCTGGCGCGCGACACCTTCGAGCGCTACCGCGCCGGCAGCGGCCCGTCGCCTTTGGTCCTCGGCCTGATCAGCCGCTGTCAGGCCATGGTGGGCACCGACGACGACGCGATCGCCGAGCACTTCGCGTTGTCCGCCAAACAGCTCGAGCAAGCAGGCAGTGCCCTCCAGATGGCACGCACCCAGCTGCTGCATGGCGAGTGGTTACGACGCCGGCGGCACCGGCAGGCAGCCGGCGTCCAGCTCCGTGCGGCCCACGAGCAGTTCAGCCGGATCGGCGCTACCGCGTTCGCCGCCCGGGCCCGTGCCGAGCTGGCCGCGGCCGGGATCGCGGCCGCCGGGCCCGCCCCGCACCAGGCGGTGGCGCTCACCGCCCAGGAACGCCGGATCGCCGCACTGGCCGCGGAAGGCGCGACCAACCGGGAGATCGGCGCGCGGCTGTTCCTCAGCCCCAACACGGTCGACTACCACCTGCGCAAGGTGTTCCAGAAACTCGGCCTGACCTCACGGCGCCAGCTCACCGGGCGGCCGCTGGACTGACTACGTGGTTCACGTGGTCCGCGCGGCCAGGTCGCGCTCCTAGCGTCCCTCGCGATCATCACCGAGAGAGACCGGCACCGAGAGAAACGGACTTCGATGAGCGCGTGGAGCCTTGAGACGCACGGCTCGGTGGCGGTGCTCGCCTTCGGCCGGCCGCCGGAGAACTTCATCGACTTCGCCGCCCTGCTGCAGCTCGGCGACCTGCTGGAGTCGTGCGCCACCGACCTGGAGGAGGTCAGCCTGGTGGTCCTGGCCAGCCGGACCGACGGGTACTTCATCAACCACGCGGACGTCGCCGACCTGGTCAAGGCCGGTGACGGGATGGCCACCCCCGAGGAGCTGGGTTCGTGGAGCCGCGCGCTGCGGCTGCTGGAGGAGATCCCGCAGCCGACCGTCGCGGCGATCGACGGTCTGGCCTCCGGGGGCGGCAACGAGCTGGCGCTGGCCTGCACCGTGCGGATCGGCTCCGAACGCGCCCGGCTGGAACAACCCGAGGTCACCGTCGGCATCATCCCCGGGGGCGGCGGCAGCGTCCGGCTGCCTCGCCTGGTCGGCCCCGGGCTCGCCGCCGAGGCCATCCTGACCGGCCGCCCGTTCGGCGCCGAGGAGGCAGTGCGCGCCGGCTGGCTCACGATGCTGCTGCCAGAGGACGACTTCCTCGGCAACGTGCTGCGTTGGTGTGATGGGGTCGCGGCCGCACCGGTCAAAGCGTTGAGCCACGCCAAGATCTCCATCGTCCAGGGCAGCCGGATGACCTTCGAGGAGGCCCAGCGCCTGGAACTGACCTTGTTCCGTGACGTCGCCGCCAGCAGCGAAGCGCTGCGACAGCAGAACCCCCTCAGCGGGTCGCACGGGTAACGCGCGGAGCAGGCGCCCCTTTCCGTACCTCATGGAAGCCGAACCCGGGTTCGGTTACGGTTCGGCGGGTTGGGCGACCCGTCGATGGCGTGGAGGTTGCGGTGGCGCAGGTGCAGACCGTTCGAGGGCCGATCCCGGTCGAGGCCATGGGGACCGTGCTGATGCACGAGCACGTGTTCGTGCTCAGCACGGAGATCCTGCGGAACTACCCGGAGATGTGGGACGAGGAGCAGCGCATTGCCGACGCGGTCGCGCGGCTGCGCGAGCTCAAGGACCACGGCGTGGACACGATCGTCGATCCCACGGTGCTGGGCCTTGGCCGCGACATCGAGCTGGTGGCCAGGGTGAACGCCGAAGTGGATCTCAACATCGTGCCCGCCACCGGGCTCTACACCTACGGCGATGTGCCGTTCTTCTTCCGGCTGCACGGTCCCGGCACGATGCTGGGCGGGCCGGAGCTGATGGTCGACCTGTTCGTCAAGGACATCACCGAGGGCATCGCCGGCACGCCGATCAAGGCCGCGTTCCTCAAGTGCGCCATCGAGGAGCAGCTCACCCCGGGAGTCGAGCGGGTGATGGTCGCGGTCGCCGAGACGCACAAGCGCACCGGCGTGCCGATCACCGTGCACACCAGCCCCGGCCACGGGACCGGCCTGGTCGCGCAGGACATCCTGCGCCGCGAAGGCATCGACCTCACGCGGGTGGTGCTGGGCCACAGCGGCGACACCGCCGACCTGGACTACCTGCGGCGGCTGCTGGACAACGGCTCCTACCTGGGCATGGACCGGTTCGGGCTGGACGTGTACCTGCCGGGTGACCAGCGGGTCGCCACGGTCGCCAAGCTCGTCGCGGAGGGCTACGCCGACCGGCTGGTCCTGTCCCAGGACGCGTCCTGTCACATCGACTGGGTGCCGCCGGGTGTGCGGGAGCAGATCGCGCCGAACTGGGTCTTCACGCACATCCAGGACGACGTGCTTCCCGCGCTGCGCGAGGCGGGCGTCACCGAGGAGCAGATCACCACGATGCTCGTGGACAACCCGCGCCGCTACTTCACCCCGGCGGGCTGACCCATGATCCAGATCGTGCCGCGGACCGGCGAGAACCCCTTCCCTGCCAACGGAATCAGCCGCGACGAGCACGGCATCGCGCACTACGACGACCTGCCGTCGTCGCTGATCGCGTTACTGCGCGGGCATGCTGAGGCCACGCCCGGCGCCGAGGCGGTCGTGGAGATCGGCGGCGCTCGGCTGACCTACCGGGACCTGTTCGACCAGGCGGCGCGGGTCGCGGGCGGTCTGCGCGCCGGTGGACTGGAGGCTGGTGACCGCGTGGCGTTGCGCTACCCGGCGGGCGTCTCGTGGGTGGTGGCGTTCTGGGGAACGGTGCTGGCCGGTGGGGTTCCGGTGGCCGTCAACACCCGGCTCACCGCGCCCGAGGTCGAGTTCGTGCTCGGCGACGCGGGTGTGTCGGTCGACCTGGACGCCACCACTCCCCTGCCGGACGGTCCACCGTTCGTGGGCGACGCCGGTCCGGACGACCTCGCCGCGTTGTTCTACACGTCCGGCACGACCGGGCGGCCGAAAGGCGTGCCGACCACACATCACGCGTTCCTGAGCAACGCCGAGAACATGATCCGCTGCATGGGGATCGGCCGCGATGCCGGTGCGGCCATGCGGACGCTGATCTCGGTGCCGCTGTTCCACGTCACCGGCTGCAACTCCCAGCTGCTTGTCGCCGCGTATGTCGGCGGCACGGCCGTGATCATGCCTACGTTGGATCTGGGGCAACTGGCCGAGGTGGTCGGTGGCGAGCGGATCTCCTTCCTGGTCACGGTTCCGGCCGTGTATGCGTTGCTGTTGCGGAACTCCAGCCTGGTGGGAGCGGATCTCTCGGCCGTGCGGTGGGTCGGGTACGGCGGGGCTCCGATCGCCACGTCGCTGGTTCGCAAGCTGCAGGAGGCCTTCCCGCGGGCTCGGGTGTTCAACGGGTACGGCATGACCGAGACCGCGTCGCTGCTCACTGTTCTGCCGCACGAGGACGCCGCTGAGCACGCCGACTCGGTCGGTTACGCGGTGCCCGTTGTCGATTTGGCGATCGACCCGCTGGACGGGCCGGACCACGGCGAACTGCTTGCGCGCGGCCCGAATGTCACCGCGGGATACTGGAACCGGCCCGACGCGACCGCCGACACGATCACCGACGGCTGGCTGCACACCGGCGACATCGTCCGGGTCGACGCGGCGGGGCGGATCGCCATCGTGGACCGCGCCAAGGACATCATCAACCGCGGCGGCGAGAATGTGTCCAGTGTGGAGGTCGAGGACGTGTTGTCCGACGCCCCTGGGGTGGCCGAGGTCGCCGTGATCGGTGTGCCCGACGAGGTGATGGGCGAGAAGGTCGGCGCCGTACTGGTCGGCGACGGCCTCGACGTGGACAAGATCATCGCCCACGCGAGCACCCGCCTCGCCGACTTCAAGCTGCCCCCGTACGTGACCATTGTGGACGGTCCCCTGCCCCGCACCGCCGCGGGAAAGCTGCGTAAGGACCAACTGCGCCACGACACCGTCTGGGGTCCGCCACTGCGGTGACGTCGGTCAGAAGGCGAACGGGCCGCCGGTCTCGAAGGCGGTCTTGTTCTCGACGACGAACTGTTCGACGGACAGCGGCGCCTGACCGCTGATCCGTTGGACGTTGTCGTCGGTGCCCGCGAACACGCCGTTGTGGTAGTCGATCGCGACGTTGGTCAGGTGCTGGATGAAGTACGTCGACGCGCCCCGTTTCGCCATGGCCTCAGCGAACTCCTCGATCGTGATCGGCTCGTAGTGCACCGGGAGGCCGAGGGTGGCCGACATGGCCTGGGCGATGTCGTAGTGGTTCATCTCGACCGGGCCGTGCAGCGAGTAGCTCGCACGGTCGTGCGGCTCGGGGTCTCGGAGCAGGGCCGCGATCACGCGCGACTGGTCGGCCACGGCGATCGGGGCGTGACGGCCGGCGCCGAACGGCAGCCGGAGACACCCTTCGCCGTCACGTTTCTGCCACCACAGCGTGAGCCACTCGGCGAAGAACGTCGGCCGGATGTGCGTGGTGATCAGGTTCGTCCGGTCCAGCAGCCGCTCGCACAGCCAGTGGTTGCGGGCGGCGTCGCTGACCGCCTCACGGCGGGCGCAGACCTGGGACATGTTCACCACCGAGCCGACCCCGCCTCGGTGGCCGCCTGCGCGAAGATCGCGGTCGCCTCGACCAGGCCGGGCACGATCGGGTGGCAGGAGTAGGCGCCGCTCACACCCCGCAGGGCCGCCGACATCTCGTAGAGGTTGTGGAAGTCCCCCGACGACCACCTCGGCGCTGGCCTCGGCCAAGGCCCGGGACCGGTCGTCCTCGCGGTGCACCAACGCCCGGACGCGGTGGCCGCCCTTCAGCAGGAGTTCAGCCGTGCCGCGGCCGGACTTTCCGGTCGCCACGGTCAGGAACAGTTTCTCGGTCATCGGTCAGGCCGCCTTCCTGATCGTCCGCGACGCGTTCTACGGGGGTACGCCGGTTCGGCGACTTCGCCACCCAGCTCGGCATCCCCCGCGCGGTGCTGACCAGGCGCCTGAAGTTCCCCGTCCGCGAAGGCGTACTCGACCGCGACACCACCGGCGAGTACCAGCTCACCGGCAAGGGCGTCCAGCTGTGGCCGATCGTGCGGTCGCTGATGGCCTGGGGTGACGAGTTCTACTCACCGACGGGCGTGAAACGGGCCCTGCGCCACGACATCGACGACGGCCTGCTAGACCACGCGGGCCGTTGCCCGGAATGCGGCGAGATCGTGCCGGTCGCGGACACCCGGATCGAACCCGGGCCCGGCTTCACCCCCTCGGAGACCGAACTCGACCCGGTGTCCGCCGTGCTCAATACGCCGCGACGCCTGCTGTCACCAATTCGCCGACGCCAGAAGGGGCGAGATCTGAGGCTGTCTTGCGGGACAAGGACTTCATCAGCCTGTGGGGTGACCGGGTCACCGTCGCCCGGCGAACCGGGCGGGGCTGACGCCCAGCATGCGTTTGAAGTGCCGGGTCAGGTGGGACTGGTCGTAGAACCCGGCTTCGCCTGCCACCGCGGCGGCCGGGTAACCCGCCAACAGCAGTCTGCGGGCCACTTCCACGCGACGGCCGGTCAGGTACTGGTGTGGTGGCAGGGAAAACCGCCGGGTGAAGGCGCGGATCAGGTGGGTCGGGTCGGCGTGCAGCAGGCGGGCGGCTTCTTCGAGCGGCAGCCCTTCGACCACGCGCGAGTCCAGCAGATCGCGCAAGTCGTCGGCCAGCCCCCGGTCCGGGCGCGGTGGTGTGGGGCGCATGTCGCGGCGCAGGTGTTTGCCGAGGCGTTCGACGATCAAGGCGAACCGGCTCTGGGCCTCGAATTCCTCGCCCGGGGTGGTCAGGGTGTCGTGCAGGCTGCCGAGCCGGTTCCACAGCAACGGGTCCAGCATGGTCGGGTGGTCGGTCGCCGGGCCGATCAGGTCGGCGTCGAGCGCGTCCTCGGGCAGGTACAGCACCCGCTTGCGGAACCCTTGCGGCGCCGCGGTTCTTCCGTTGTGCGGGATGTGCGGCGGCAGGAGAACGACCTGCGAGCGGAGCGTGCCGTGCTCGTGACGGTCCAAATCGTACTGCAGCACGCCGTCGTCCAGGATCAGCAGCGTCCACACCGTGTGCGTGTGGACGGGGTACGCGTGCCGCCGGAAGTGGGCGTGGAAGACCTCGCTGATTCCCGGGATGCCCGGGCTCCAGGCGGTGATCGCGGTGTCGCCGACCATGCCAGGAATGTACAAGACCGGCGAGCCACCGGCGAGCAGGATCGTTGCGTGGAAACCAGTCACCGAGACGCGCCCGGCCTTGCCTCGTATCTGTCCCTGCTCACGACCATGATCTTGTTCGGGGCGGCGTTCACCAGCTCCAAGGTCGTGGTCGGTCAGTTACCCCACGGCGTCGCCGCGGCGCTGCGGTTCGGCGGCGCAGCGGTGATCCTGGTGGTGGTGCTGTGCCTTCGCCCCGGCTCGATGCGGTTCTCCTGGCGTGATCTGCGGCGGGCCGGCTCGATCGGACTGATCGGCATCACGGCCTACAACTTCTTTTTCTTCTGGGGTCTCACGCTCGCCCCGGCGATCGACGGCAGCATCATCGTTCCGGTGCTGGCTCCCGTTCTCACGGCGCTGTTCTTCCTCGTGACCGGGCGGGAACCGGCCTCGCCCAGCCGGATCACGGGTCTCGTGCTCGGCGTGGCCGGGTCTGTCGTGTTCTTCGCCGGCATCGGCGGGGCCGGGTCCGCAGCGTCCGGCGGCCGGTTCGCGGGCGATCTTCTGTATCTCGCCGGGGCCGCGTGCTGGGCGACCTACAGCATCCTGTCCAAAAAGGTCTTGAGCACGATAGAACCGTTGCGCGCCACCACATATGCCACTGGCATGGGCGCGCTGGCACTGATCGTCATCGCCGTTCCGCCGGTTGCAGGCACGGACTGGTCGTCGGTGTCCGCGGTCACGTGGGCGAACGTCGTCTTCCTCGCGGTCGGCCCGACGGCCATCGCTTACTTGTTGTACTACCGTGCGCTCCGTTCCGTCAGCCCGGTCACGGCGACGATCGCGATGTTCGTCGCACCGGTCTTCGGGACGGTGAGTTCCGTGATATTCCTGGGTGAGTCGTTCGGCACGGTTCAGCTCATCGGCGCCCTCATCACCGTCGCCGGTGCCATACTGGCAATTGGTGTGATCAACGAGAAGAAGGTGGCGCGTGACCGTTCTCCAGTTGCTGCTCGACCGCAGGCGCGAAGGAAGCACTCCCGGGCAGCGCACTGACGATGCGCGGCTGGTGCTGGTGATCGAGGGCGGAAGTTCGCGCGGCGCCTACTCCAGCGGCATGACGGTCGCCATCGAACGACTGGGGTTGCTGCCCGCCTTCGATGCGGTCTACGGCAGTTCCGCGGGGGCGCTGAACGGGGCGTGGTTGTTGTGTGGGCGCGCGGAAAGCACGATGCACGCCTGGTGGACGCCGAGCATCATGCGCACGACCATCGACCCCAGGCGCGCACTGCGACGGCAACCGGTGGTGGACACGCATTTCCTGGTGCACACCGTGTACACCGAGATCATGCCGATGGGGTTCCAGGAGATCCTGGGCAGTCCCATCGAGTTCCATCCGATCGCCACGGACTGCCTTACCGGCAAGGGTGTCGATCTGCACGACACGATCCGGGACCAGGCGAGCCTGCAGGCGGCTCTGCGCGCGTCGACCGCGATGCCTTTTCTCGCAGGCGATCCGGTGTCCATCGACGGGAGGTCCTATGTGGACGCTGGACTGAGCGAAGCGGTGCCCGTCCGGACCGCACTCGCCCAGCAGGCCACGCACATCGTCGCGCTTCGCACTCGCCGGACCGGCGAGGCGTCGTCGGCTCCGTCGCTGGGTGAGCGGATGTTGTTGTCGCGCTGGCTTGCCCGGTACGCGCCTGGGGTCGTCCAGCCGTGGCTGGGCCGCGAAGCTCTCCGCGCCGAGGAAGAGGAGCTTCTGGCGTCGCATCCGGCGACCTTGCAGATCCGTCCGCCGCTGGGCAGTGTGCGGATCGGCCGCACCGAACGGCGTCCTGGCCCGCTGCGTACGGCTGTCGATACCGGCATCGAAGCGGCGTTGACGGAACTCGCGGCCGTCGTTGAGGAGCCGGTATGAGCGTGACGGATCGGGTCCGGGTGGACAGGGGAACCATGACGGCCACCGGCACGTTGATCAACGCCGGGCGGCACGTCGCCCTGGCCGGAGCGCGCTTGCAGGACAGCGATGGCAGGGTGCCGGCGACCGCCAACTGCCTCGTCGGCCGGCCTTGATCACACCGGGAGCCCCCGGGCGGCGGCCAGCAACGCGACCCGGACCACCTCGACCGGCTCGACGTTCTTGTCGGCCAGGTCGGTGTAGTGCTCGATCGCCAGGCGCAGGGCGAGGTTGATCAGCCCGGCCCGCATCCGGATCGTCAGGTCGTCGGCCGGCCTCCCGGCGCGCTCGGCCAGAACGGCCGCGAACACCGGTTCGGCGTCGGAGTGCGCCTGGATCCACACCGCGCGCAGGGCCGGTTCGGTCCGGGTCAGGCGGACCAGGTCGACGACGGTGGGCAGCTGCCCGCTGAGGTCGCCGCCGTCGCTCCGCAACCGGTCGGCGAGCCAGCGCACACCCTCCTCCCGCGGCCAGTCGCGCATGCAGCGCACGGTGATGTCGATCCCCGTGGTCAGCAGGGGCAGGACGCAGCTTTCCTTCGATGGGAAGTAGCGCCACAACGTGCGCAGCGACAACCCGGCCGCCGCGGCGATCTCCTCCGCCGAGGTCGCGGACACACCTTTCTCGGTGAACAGCCGGACCGCCTCGCGGGCGATCTCCAGCCGCGTCTCGGCCTTGCGCCGTTCGGTCAGTGGCGGCCTGCCGACCCTCCCCGTGGCGTTCACCGGCGCAGCCTAACACTTTTAGGCACGATGCGACTTAGTGGCACTTCGTGTCATTAAGTTGTACGCTGGCGTCCGAGCGATCGGAGTCCACTGTGGAGAACACCAGCGTTGTCGTGACGGGTGCGGGTTCGGGGATCGGCCGGGCGACCGCCCTCCGGTTCGCCTCGCAGGGCGCCAATGTCGTCGTGGCCGATGTCAACGCGGAGACCGCCAAGGCCGTCGCCGACGAGATCGGCAACGCGGTACCCGTGGTCGGGGATCTGAGTGACCCCGCGGTGGTCGACCAGGTGGTCACCACAGCCGTGGAGACCTTCGGCGGCATCGACGTGTTGGTGAACAACGCCGGGATCATGGACCGGATGTCCGCCGCGGCCGACGTCACCGACACCGAGTGGGAGCGCGTTCTCCGGGTGAACCTCACCGCGCCGTTCCTGCTGACCCGCGCGGTCCTCCCCCACATGCTCGCCAAGGGCAAGGGCGCCATCGTCTACACCGCGTCCGAGGCGGCTCTGCGCGGAAGCGCCTCAGGCACCGCGTACACCGTGTCCAAGCACGGCATCGTCGGGCTGACCAAGTCGGTCGCGATCATGTACCGCGAGGCCGGGATCCGCGCCAACGCCATCGCCCCCGGCGGCACCATGACCGGCATCACCCTCGACGTGGACCCCGGCGCCGTCGGCCCCCAGATCGTTGGCGGCTATGCGAAGAACGTCGGCCGGGTGTCCACTCCGGACGAACAAGCCGCCGCCATCGTCTTCCTCGCCTCCGACGCCGCCAGCAACATCAACGGAGTCATCCTCCCCGTCGACAACGGCTGGTCCGCTGTCTGAGATCATGCGTCGACCATGCGCGCGCCGGATCGGCGCTGGCGGCGGTAGTCGGTGGGTGACAAGGAGAACTCGCGTTTGAAGGCCTTGCTGAACGCGAACTCGGACTGGTAGCCGACCTGACGGGCGATCGCGGCCAGCGGCTGGTCGCCGCGGCCGAGGAGGTGGCCGGCCTTGGTCATCCGCCACCAGGTGAGGTAGCTCAACGGAGGTTCGCCGACCAGCTCGGTGAACCGGCGGGCGAAGGTGGCGCGGGACAGGCCGACGTGTTCGGCGAGACTGGCGACTGTCCACTGTGTCTCGGGGTGGTGCTGGATGCGGCCCAGTGCCGCGGAGATCGCCGGGTCGGTCATGGCGGAGGCCCAGCCGCTGGGGTTGGTGCGGTACCAGGTGCGGATGATGTAGAGCAGCAGCAGGTCGAGCAGGGCTGGGATGGCGGCGCTCGTTCCTGGCCGGCGTTCGTCCATTTCGGCGCCCAGGAGGTCCACAATGGACTGGACGCCGGGCTCGGGTGCGACCTTGGCCGGCAGGTGGATCACTTCGGGCAGGGCCGCGATCAGTGGGTGTGGGCGGATGGTGTCGAGGTAGTAGGAGCCGCACAGCATCGAGGTGCGCGGGCCGTCACCGTCCGGGATGTCCGGGGCGGCGACCCCGCCCATGGGGTGCTGCGGCGACTTCGGGTCGTCGACCAGGGCGTGGCTGCGGCCGTGGGACACGAAGACGACGTCACCCACGTTCAGGCGGATCGGATCGGCGTCGCCGGGCGGCAGCATCCAGGCCGCGCCCTGCAGGATCACGTGGAAACCGGCGCCGCCCATCGCCGGGAACCGCATCCCCCACGGCGTCCGCAGGCTGCAGCGCGCGGAGGTCGGCGCGCCGGCCCGCATCGACGCGATCGCCTCACCGATGATGTCCACACCGTCAGCCTACGCCAGACGATCGGACATGCACCCGCGATTCTTGGCTATGGATCGTCTCAGCGAACGCTCATAGCGTGGATGACATGACAGAACTTCCACAGGTGGTGACCCGCTTCATCGAGGCGGGCAACGCCCACGACACAGACGGCATGCTCGCGACCTTCGCCGAGGACGCCCTGGTCAACGACATCCAGCGCAACTTCTGGGGCGCCGCGTCGATCGGGCGGTTCATCGACAAGGAGATCGTCGGCGCGAAGGTGACCATGAACGTTGTGGGTGTCCGGCGGCACTACGACACGTGGATCGTCGACGCGCAGCTCGACGGCACCTACGACAAGACCGGCCTGCCCGACCCGCTCGTGCTCAGCTACCACTTCACCGTCATCGGCGAGCGGATCACCACGTTGATGATCATCGCCGAGAAGCCGGGGTACTGACATGGACCTGGCAGGCAAACGCGTCCTGGTGACCGGTGGCACCAAAGGTATCGGCGCCGCGATCGTCACCCGCTTGACCGACGAAGGCGCCCGCGTGGCCACCACCGCCCGTTCGGCCGCCGGCTCCCCCGCCGAGTTGTTCGTCAAGGCCGACCTCGCCATCGACGCTTCCCTTGTCGCGCAAGAGGTTCTCGATACCTTCGGTGGCGTCGACATCGTCGTGCACAACGCCGGCGGGTTCCACTTCGAGCCGGGCCCGGCCGAGTCCTGCCGCGACCAGGACTGGCAGGACGTCCTCGAGCTCAACCTGCTGGCGCCGATGCGGATCGACCGCGCGGTCATCCCGCACCTGACCGCCGGGAGCGCGATCGTGCACATCACGTCGATTGCCCGGCTGATGCCCATGACCGGGCCGTTGCCGTACGCCAGCGCCAAGGCGGCGTTGACCGCGTACAGCAAGCGCCTGGCCGCCGAACTCGGCCCGCGCGGCATCCGGGTCAACTCGGTGCTGCCCGGGTTCATCGAGACCGAAGGCGCCCGGCGGGTGCTCGGCAAGTTCTCCGCCGACCCGGACATCGCGCGTGCCGAACTGCTGAAATCCCTCGGCGGGGTGCCCCTGGGCCGGCCCGGGCGGCCGCGGGAGGTCGCCGACCTGGTCGCGTTCCTGGTGTCCGGGCAGGCCTCGTGGATCACCGGCGCCGAGTACCGGATCGACGGCGGCAACGTCCCCGCTGTCTAATGACCCGCGGGAGAGTGCATACTGGCGGCCCGAGGTCATTTGGCCGTTCCGTTGAACCGCCAGCGGCAGGCACAGTGCTCGTGAGCACCACACGCCGCAGGAGGTTCCATGCAGAGCAACGAGGACGTCACCGACCTGCTGGACGATGTCCGCACCTCGATGGCGGACCTGACGGCGGCGCTGGAGGACGACCCCGGTGGCCCGCAGACGCTGACCGCGATCTGCGCCGAGGCGGTGCGGGTCGTGCCCGGCGCCGACATGGCCAGCATCACGTCCATCACCGGCCGGACGCCCCGGACGGAAGCCCACACCGACGAACGCGCGCTGAAGGTCGACCTGGCCCAGTACGAGGCCGGGTACGGCCCGTGCCTGGAGGCCGCGCGCACCGGGCAGACCGTGCGGGTGTCGACGGGGACCGCGCACGAGCTGTGGCCGGATTTCGTCGAGCCCGCGCTGCGGCATGGGGTCCGCAGCTACCTCGCCGCGCCGCTGCGGGTGGACGACCGGCTCTCGGGGGCGATCAACCTGTTCGGGTTCGAGGACCACGGGTTCCACGAGACCGACGGCAAACTGCTGGAGCTGTACACTACCGTCGTGGCGTTCTGCCTGCGCACCGCGCGGCGCTACCGGGAGACCCGCGAGCTCGCGGAGAACCTCAGAGCCGCGATGCAGTCCCGCGCGGTGATCGAGCAGGCCAAAGGCATCCTGATGGCGGTTCACAAGATCACCGACGAGCAGGCCATCGGCAGGCTGATCGAGCAGTCCCAGCGGCAGAACGTCAAGCTGCGGGAGGTGGCGACCGAGTTCGTCCGCCGGATGTCGGAGGACGAGGACGCCTGACGGCGCCTGTTTCAGTCCCCCAGACCGTGCACGGTCGTCATCGTGGACAGGCCGGAGAACGCGACCACGGGCGCCAGCACCGACGGGACCACCACCTCGATGCGCTCGGCGTGGATGAACAGCACGGCCAGCCCGGCGCTGTCGATGTACTCGACCCCGGACAGGTCCACCACGACCCGGCCGGGCGTGCCCTCGATCGCCTCGGTGAGCACGTCGCTGTTGGTCATGTCGATCTCGCCGGTGGCCAAGAGGACCACGGTTCCGTCCGGCCCCCGCTCGGGTGTCACGGTCAGTGGTGTCGTCATCCGGGGATCCTCATGTGCATGTCGACGGTGGTGCCGTCCGGGCCGGGAAGGAAGGTGACCTTTCGCATGATCGCACGCATCAGCTTGATGCCCCGGCCACGCATCGGGTCGGCCTCGGGCTGGGGTGGCCGCCAGCGACCGGTGTCGGCCACGCTCAGGAACAGCTCACGGGCCGTCGCCTCCAGCCGCAACCGGATGGCGCCGGGTGACGTGCCCCGGTAACCGTGTTCGATCGCGTTGGTGCACGCCTCACCCGCGGCCACCAGCACTCCCTGAGCGGTCTCCCGCGTAAGCCCGCAGCGGTCCATCCACGTGCGCAGCTTTCTTCGGACCTCCCGCAGCCGCGCGGGTTCGGCGGGGAACGTCAGGTCGAACGGCACCGGATGGCGCCACAGCAGGAGAGCCACGTCGTCCTCATACCCCTCGGCCGGGGCCAGTTTCGTCATCAGCCGCGTGGCGAGCTCGTCGAGCGCCAGGTCGCGACCGCCGAGGAGGACGGCGGCGGCCTGGTCGATGCCGTCGGTCAGCGACCGGCGGCGGCGCTCGACCAGCCCGTCGGTGTACACGAGCAAGGTGGCGCGAGCAGGCACGACACAGTCCGCTTCCGGGCGGTCGGCCCCGGGCAGCACGGCCAGCGGGACCGAGCCCGCCCGGCCGAGCAGCACGGTGCCGCCGTGCGGATCCGCGAGGACCGGCGGCAGGTGGCCGGCGCTGGAGTAGGTCAGGTGACCCGTTTCCGGGTCGAGAACGCCGCAGAACACGGTCGTGCACCTGGCCTCGGGGATGCCCGCCGCGAAGGTGTCCAGCGCCATCAGGGTGCGGGCCGGACCGGTCTGCTGCAACAGGAGGGCCCGGCAGGCGCTGCGCAGCTGCCCCATGACCGCGGCGGCTTTCAGGCCGCGGCCGACGCAGTCACCGACCACGATGCCGATCCGGCCGTCCGGCAGGGCCACGACGTCGTACCAGTCGCCGCCCACCGCGAGCGGCCGGGCGGCCGGCTCGTACCGGACGGCGAACCCGCCGGGCAGCTGCGACGGACCGAGAAGGGCCCGTTGCAGCGCCAGGGCGGTCTCGCGCTGCTGGTCGATCTGGTGGACACGGGCCAGACCTTGGGCGAGGTGGGCGGCCAGCAGCGACAGCAGCAGGGTGTCCTGTTCGGTGAACTGGCGATCGGCGGCCAGGTCGACGCCGAGCACCACAGTGCCGTCGGGATGCCCGAAGGCGATGCCGGTGCCGTCGGCGGTCGTGGTCAGGGCGGGCCGTTCGCGCAGCGCGGTCAACGCCTCCCGCCAGTGGCCCGGGAGGTCGTCCCACGAGAAGCCGGGGTCGGTGCTGGTCGTCGTCGGCCGGTCGCGCTCGTCGAAGACGACGGCCACAACGCGCTCGGCATCCCACAACCGCCGCATCTGGTCCAACGCACCGGCCAACGCGTCGGACACACTGGTCGCCTCGGACATCCGCATGCTCAACGCCGCCAGCGCGGTGTCCCGCTGGATCGCGTGGCGCTCGGCGGTGACATCCCGGAACGTGCCCACCACGACCTTGCGGCCCGAGTCGGGGTCCTCGGCCGGGTTGACCGTGACGCTGATCCACATCCGGCGGCCGTCGCGGTGGTTCACCGGAATGGTGTGACTGCCGCGCTCGCGGCCGATCAGTTCGCGGAACACGGCCATGATCTGGCGGTGCGCCTCGGGATCTGCGTGCTCGTCCGGCCACCACGGGTGCGGCGGCGCGTAGGGCATCCGGTCCGGGCCGTAGCCGAGGATGTCGGTGAACGCGCGGTTGATCTCCACGACGTTGCCGTCCTCGTCGCAGACGAAGAACGCCTCCTGCAACGAGTCGATCAGCGCGGCACGCCATCGGACGTGGTGGGTGCGCAACCGGACCAGGTCCACGTTCGCGCGGACCCTGGCCAGCAGCTCGGCCGCGCTGAACGGCTTGACCAGGTAGTCGTCGGCCCCGGCGCGCAGTCCCTCGGCCGACGCCTCCTGCCCGGCGCGCGCGGACAGCAGCAGGACCGGGACCGTCTCGGTCCGCCGGTCCGCTCGCAGGGCCGCCACCAGGGACAGGCCGTCCAGGCGCGGCATCATCACGTCGCTGACGACAAGATCGACCGGACGCCGGCGGACCGACTCCAAGGCCTCCACACCGTCGGTGACCGTGCGGACCTCGTAGCCGGCGCCAGTCAGCAGGCGGGCCAGGTACTCCCGCATGTCGGCGTTGTCGTCGGCGATCAGGACTGTGGTCGTGGACGGCGCCACAGCGAGGTTCATGCCCGGGTCGTCGCCGTTGTGCTCGCCGGGCAGCCAGCGCAACGCCTCCTGCACGTACGGGTCGGCAGTGATGGCCGGGGTCGCCGTGCCCGCACCCGCTGACAAGGCGTCGGCGGGCAGATGAGCCGAACCGAACGGCAGCCGGATGGTGAATCGTGTGCCCTCGGACTCGACGCTGTCCGCCGTGATCGTGCCGCCGTGCAGGCCGACGAGCTCCTGCACGAGCGCCAGGCCGATACCGCTGCCCTCGTTGGACCGGCCGCGGACGTTCTCGATCCGGTGGAACCGCTGGAACAGCCGAGGTATCTCCTCGGGCGCGACGCCGATCCCGGTGTCGGCGACGGTCACCACGGCCTCGCCGTCACCGGCGTGCACCGAGACCCGGACCGAACCGTCGAAGGTGAACTTCAGCGCGTTGCTCAACAGGTTGAAGATCACCTTCTCCCACATGCCCCGGTCGATGTACACCGGCTCGGGCAGCGGCGGGCAGTCGACCTCGAAGGCCAGCCCGGCCTTCTCGATCGCCGAGCGGAACACGCTGGCCAGGTCCGAGGTGACGGCGGCCAAGTCGGCGGGCTCGTAGCTCGCCTTCATCCGCCCGGCCTCGATGCGGGAGAAGTCCAGCAGCGCGGTGACCAGCTTGCCCAGCCGCAGTCCGTTGCGGTGGACGAGGTCCAGCTCCCGCTGGGTCTCCGGGTCGTGGCCGCCCAGCCGGTCGCGCAGCTCGGCGACCGGGCCCATGATCAACGCGAGCGGGGTGCGGAACTCGTGGCTGATGTTGGCGAAGAACGTGGTCTTGGCCCGGTCCAGCTCGGCCAGCTCCTCGGCCCGCCGCTGCTGCGCCTGGTAGCTGCGGGCACCGGCGATCCCCGACACGACATGCCCGGCGACCAGTTCGACGAAGCCGCGGTAGGCCTCGTCCAGCGGCCGGTACCGGTTGAGCCCGGCGACCAGGAACCCGTAGGGCGCGATCCCCTGCTGCTGCAACGGCACCAGCAGGGCCTCGGCGGGCGGCTCCGGCCAGTCGCCGCCGGGCAGGCCGGTGAGGGGGTCCTTGTCGAGCTGCACGACCACGGACTGCCCAGAGTGGGCCTCCGGCCAAACCTCGGCCGCCGGGAACGTGGCGCCGAACCCGGTCGCACCCGCCAGGCGCGCACTGCCGTCGTCCTCGAACAGGTAGGTCAGCGTGAACGGCAGGTCCCGGAGGTTGCCGTTCAGCTGGTCGTGGAGGAACGCGAGGGTCTGCTGTTCGGTGCGGACGACGCTGGTGTCCGACCCGAGGTCGCGCAGCGTTGCCATCCGCCGCTCGCCGATGACCTTGTCGGTGTCCTCGCTGACCACGCACAGCATGCCGACCACGACGCCCGCGTCGTCGCGCAGCGGGCTGTAGGAGAACGTGTGGTAGGTCTCCTCGGGGTAACCGGACCGCTCCAGCAACAGCAGCAGTTCCTCGTCCCAGGTCGCCTGTCCGGTGGTGAGCACGGTCTCGATCCGCGGGCCGATGTCGCGCCAGATCTCCGCCCACACCTCGCGGGCGGGGCGGCCCAGCGCCCACGGGTATTTGCGGCCGAGGGTGTCGCGGCGGTAGGCGGCGTTGCAGAAGAACGTCAGTTCGGGTCCCCAGGCCAGCCACATCGGGAACCGGGACGACAGCACGATGCTCACCGCCGTCCGCAGGCTCTGCGGCCAGCCGGAGGGCGGGCCGAGCGGGCCCGCGGCCCAGTCGACCGCCGCCAGGTCCGCGCCGACCTCACCGTCGGCGGCGAACACGTCGGGCACGTGGGTCACCGGACAGTCACTCCCTCGTGCCAGCAGAGAAACCGAAGCATTGCGCGCTGTCCCCTGTGGTCGCAGCCCGGTACCTGCGTCGAAGAATAGCCAGCCACCGGCGGTTGTGCCGGACAGCGAGATTCTCTGGGGAGAAATCGCCGCGGGGCGGCACGTCACCGGCGAGGCGGTCAACCGGCCGCCCGCAACCGGTGAAACGAGGAGTGCCATGTCACTTCGACGAATCTGGTGCCTGCTGCTGGCGGTCGCGGCCGTCCTCGGGCTGCCGTTGGCGCAGGCCAACGCCGCGCCCGTGCTGCCGTGGCCGGACCAGCCGGTCGGTACGCTGACCAACCCGGCGACCGGCCTGGCGATGGACGTCTTCGGATATCGGACCGACGCGCAGACACCCATCCAGGTCTGGCCGCTGCTGGGCGCCGACAACCAGCGGTGGAAGCTGGTCAACGTGCCCGGCGGGGTGGAGATCCGCGGCATCGGCAGCGGGATGTGCGTGGATGTCGCGTGGGGCAGCACCGACAACTGGGCCCCGGTCTGGCAATGGCCGTGCTACGGCGGCACCGCGCAGGTGTGGCGCGAGGAGATCTTCCAGACCCGGCCGGACGGGGTGCGCACCACGAAGTTCCGCAACGTCAACAGCGGCAAGTGCCTGACCATGGACGGCCTGTCCAGCGCACAGGGCCGTCAGCTGCGCCAGTTCGACTGTTCCACCAGCGACCTGCGGCAGGAATGGGCGCTGACCACGTCACCGCAGGTCGCCGCGTGCACGACACCGGCGGTCCCGCCCGGTGCCATGTTCCGTGCCATCGGCAACCGCAACACCTTCTGGCACAGCGGCCTGGACGATCCGTTCTGGCACAGCAACGGCGGCTTCCTGCCCGGTGACCTGATCCGCTTCACCGCCACCGGCAGCACCCAGATCGCCACGTGGGGCTCGCACAAGCCACCGTCCGGGGACGTCGGCGACATCGCCCCGGACGACGGCCGCTGGCCGCTTCCGGGTTCGCCGAAGTACGGACTGCTCATGCGGGTGCGCACCGGTTCGGCGGTGTGGGTGAGCGGACGTGGGTTCGCGCGCTCGATCGACCCGGGCCAGTGGCAGTACATCGGCCAGGACAGCGGCTGCCTGATGGTCAAGCAGGCCCCGGGCGACTTCGAGTTCCTGATCAACGACGCCAACCTCGGTGACAACAACGACGGCCCTGACGTCACCGCCGCCCAGTGGCGCGGCACGCCGTACTACACCGGCTGATTCCCGCGATCCGGCCCCTCCGCGGGGCCGGATCGCTTGCAACGCGCCGAAATGCGGGTTTCGGGCAGGCACACCCTATCGGGCGATCGCGGGCGGGCAGGTGGGTGCGGGATCCTTCGGGCACTTGGCCGAGGGGGCTGACGATGGTGTTCGCGGTTGTGCTGACAGCCGGAAAAATCTTGGGAAACCGCGGGGAGAACTCGCGGTCCGCTCGCACGTACCTCCCGACACGGTCCGACCGGTGCCCTTCGGGAGGAAAGATGACGACGGCTCAAGGCGGTGCGCGATGACCGCCGACCACAGTGACCTGGTGCAACGGCTGCGGTTCGCGGAAGGCGCCGGGCAGCGGCTGGCGCAGCGGCAGCTCTATGACCTCTGCCGCGACCGGCTGGGCAGATACTTCCGGTCCCGGTTGCGCAACCCGGCGGACGCCGACGACTACGTCCATGAGGTGTTCGTCAAGGCGCTGGAGGGCATCCAGCGCGGCAACGAGCCCAAGGACATCGCCGCCTGGCTGACCGGCATCGCCTGGAACATGCTCAAACGCCACTACGAGGAGCTCAAGCACTACAGCGATGTCGAGGTCCCCGAGGACCACGTGCGCGACCACGGTGTCGTCCTGGAGCTCGCCAACGAGCTCACCGACGACGACCGGCCCGACCAGCCCGCGGACTTCGAGACCCTGCTGGGCAAACGCGAACTCTGGCGGATCGTGCAGATCGCCATCACGGCGATCAGTCCCAGTCTGCGGAAGGTGATCACCAAACACATCGAGCTGAACGTCGCCCTGCGGCGCAAGATCACGAGCGCGGAGCTGGGTGAGGCGCTCGGCATGCGGGCCAGCCAGGTCGACCGGCAGCTGCACCGGGCCCGGCTGGCGACTGTGAACGCCGCGGCCGCGCTGGTACTGGCCCGGTCGGGCCGCAGCGCGTGCCCGGATCTCGGTCTGATGCTGGCTGAGCTGCTGACCGAGGCCCAGCTGGCGGCCGGCCACAACCTGGTGCTGGAGCCGAAACAGTCCGACAAGGTCCTCAAGCACGCCGCCGGGTGCGCGAAATGCGGTGCCGGCGCGGACAACGCCCGCGACTACGTGAACTGGGTCCTGGGACCGGGGCTGGTCTTTGCGGACGACGACGAACGGCGCCGCATGCTGGCGGCGCTGTTCGGCCGCGCGAGTGACGCGCCCGCGGCGGTGGCGGTCGCCGAACCCACCGTGGCCGCGTTGGAAAAGGTGGTGGACAAGCCGACGGGACCGGGTGGGTCGCTGCCGATCCTGTCCCGGGTGACCGGGTCGCGGCTGATGACCTCGATCACCCAGCTCGCGCACGACCCGATCATCGTGCGGGCCCTCGCCAGTACCGCGGCCGCGGTCGTGCTGGGCATTTGCGGGTTGATCACCGCGTCAGCGCCGTTCCCGCCACCGGCGTACGGCGAAGCTCTGCAACCGCCGCCGATCTCGACCACACCAAAGCCCACCGATCCCAGCTCGCAGAACCCAGGCCCCGTCGCCGGTCCACCCACTACGACGACCACCACCACCCCGAAGCCGCAACCGGGCAACGACCAACCGGCGCAAGCCGGAGAACCGGCGCCGAACCCTCCCGCACCGGCCACGACGACTTCAGCCACTCAACAGTCACAGCGATCGTCAGACAACCAAACCCAGACGGGCGCCACAGAAACCAGTTCGACCGACTCGTCCTCCACCGGCACCACAACGACGGAGACCACCACTACTACCGGCGGCACGCAGGCGCCGCGCTACGAGAACACCGGGTTCGACCTCAGGGACACCGACTACATGATGTTCGGGGTCTCCGGTGGCGGCAACTGGCAGGCCACAACCGCCGTCCAGCACCAAAAACTGACTCCGGGGCGGCACTTCCTGATGGCGGTGCCGGGCCAGCAGGTCTGGTTCACCGTCGCCGATGACAACACTGTTGACTACGACCACAGCCAGGACGGGATGTTCGGCGGCCGCGGCACTAACACTCTTGTGGTGCACGGGATCCCGATGACGCTCGACAACTCCGGCGTGGACTACTCGAACAGCTCGGTCAGCGGTGTCGGCTGGAAGGCGCCGCAGCCGAAGCACACCTTCAAGCTGCTGCCCGGCCAGCACCAGGTCGTCACCACCGGCAGCCCTGGCGTGCCGTTCGCGATCACCCCGGACGGTCACGTCGACTACGCGGCCGAACAGGATCGCGTCCTCGACGGTCAGGGCACGAGCACACTCACGCTGCGCGGCCTGCCGGTCACGCTGAACACCACCGACCTCGACGACGGCAACACCACCATCGGCGGCATCAACTTCAAGGCCCCAGGCACGAGCCGCGTCTTCCAGCTCCTGCCCGGCGCACACCAGTTCCTCAGCTACACCAACATCCAGCTCCCGTTCGTCGTCTCGCCGGAGGGGACGGTCGGCTACCGTGCCGACCTGCAGGGAACCCTGACCGGGTCCGGCACTCGAACCCTTGCCGTGCACGGTGTTGCGGTGACCCTGAACACGGCCGGGATCGACTACCTCAACACCACCATCGGCGGGATCGGCTGGCAGGCGCGTCAGCCAAGCCGTACCTACAAGATCCTCGCCGGCCCGCATGAGATCGTCACCTACAACAACCTGCGGTTCCAGTTCACTGTTGGCAAGCAGGGAGAAGTGGGCTACAAACCAGAGCTGGGCAGTATCCTCTCAGGCAGCGGAACGTCCACTTTGACCGTTCGCGGGTTCACGATCACCCTGGACACCAACGACATCGACTACGGCAACACCACAGTCGGCGCGGTCGACTGGAAGGCTCCGCGCAAGCTGCAGGAGTTCAAGTTGTTGCCCGGCGCCCACGAGATCGTCACGAACAACAGCATCAAGTTGCCGTTCACCGTGAGCCCCGACGGGCACGTCGAGTACAAGCCGGAACTGCGTGGGACGTTCACCGGCGGCGGCACGACCGCGCTCGCGATCCACGGGCTCACCTTGACCTTCAACACCACTGAAGTCGACTACGCGGACGACACGATCAACGGCATCGGCTGGCAGGGGCGCCAGGCCATCCGCACCTACAAGCTGCTGCCCGGCCCGCACGACATCATCACCTACGGCAACATCAAGATTCCGTTCACGTTCACCCCGCAGGGAACCGTCACCTATCCGGCGGACGTGCGCGGCACGTTGACCGGCGAGGGCACCTCGACGCTCGCGCTGCACGGCGTCTCGATCACCTTCGACGGCCGCGAGTGCGGCACGGCGTACTTCGGTGTCAGCGGCGCGGGGTACTGGGTCTCACCGCAGCTCAAGACATTGCGGCTGGCGCCGGGTCCGCACGTGTTCGCGTTGCAGAACACCACGAGGTACGCCTTCCAGGTCACCAAGGACGGTCACGTCGAGTACGACCACAGCCTCGACGGTGTCCTCAGTGGACGCGGTGGTTCCACTCTCGTGGTGCGGCAACGGTGATGCCCTCCCGGCCCGGCGGCGCCACCGCCGGGCCGGGAACGTGCAGCCACGCGGTGGTCTCGACTTCCTTGGCCACCACGCGGACCTGTGTGTACGCGGCCCGGTCGATCCCTGGATAGCCGTGCCGGACCACCGCGTCGTGCATCGCCTGGGACACAACGACCACGAGATCGACCTCGGGCGACCGCACCAGCTCCTGGTACAGCGGCGAGCTGTTGACCAACCGGCAGGCCAGATACAGGTCCGTGCCCACCCACCCCGACGGTCCGCGCAGCACCTCACCGGCGTGGATCGCCACCCGCAGCCGGATCCGCAAACCCTCCCCCACCACCGAATTGTACTCACGCAATCCCTTTGCCAGCGTGGGAACCAGCGGACCGAGCAGATCCACTTTGGACACATCAGGCGGCACCAACAGGATCATCCCGTCACCCCGGTCCTCCACCACGAGCGTGCCCCACTCGACCCCCACCGCCCGGAACGCCGCCCGCACCACCACATCCAGCGCCTCCCGCGACCTCAGCTGCGCACAGTCATCCCACCGTCCCGACCCCACCATGTCGATCACGACGATGGACCTGTACTCCGGCCGCCACACCAGTTCCGCCACACTCATCTCGACCACTCCTCGGTTGTTGTGCGTCTCACCGGTGTTGTGGCCCGATCGCGGCGGATCTCCCCGAATTTCGCCAGGGTCGAGGAAGAGTCGTGCCGATAACCGATCGAGAGCTGCTGGCCGCGTGCTCGAACTCCCCATGCTCCCCATCGCCTCGGCTCGTGAAGGTACACGCGACCGCGGGCCTGGTCTTCTGTGGCCGGGGGTCAGCCGCTCGTCCGCGATCGGGCGATGGCCGCCAGGATCGCCGCGGCCACGAGGTCCGGGTCATCGACGTTGATGTTGTGCGTGGTGTGGCTGGCCCGGACCTGGCGGGTGTTGCTGGACATGGTGAGGAAGTCGGCCTGCAGTTGCTCCCAGGCCGGAAACCACTGCTCGCGGCCATCCGGGCCGGCGGTGACCACGGTGATGGGCAGGTCGCCGAAATGGCGGGCAAGGGTCCTCGGCGTGGTCATGCCGAAGATCATTCCGAGCGCCTCCTGGACCACCGCCCGCCGCAGCGCCGTGGTGAGGGAGCGGGCGATGTGGGCGTCGACGAGGTCGGCGGGCACCTCTTGGGAGGCCCGCTTCCGCAGCCCGGGGACGAGGCCGAGGGCGACACGCGCCCGATACAACCCCAGCACCCGCGCCCGATGACTGACCGCCAGCGTCCACAGGTCACGGACGCCCATCTTGGGATCGAGCCGGGAAAGGACGCGGGTGTTGTCCTCGTGAGAGGCGTCGACCAGGATCAGCTCCGCCACCCGGTCCGGATGGCGGGCCGCGAACACCCGCGCGACCAACCCGCCCAGCGAGTGGCCGACCATGATCACCGGACCCTCGATGCGCAAGGCCGTGATCAGCGAGTCGAGTTCGCCGGCCATCGCGGCAGGCGTCCGCGGCCACGCAGCCGGGTCGCTCCAGCCGATCCCGCCACGATCGACCACGATGACCGACGCATCGGAACGCGCGGCCACAGCATCCTGAACGCGGACCCACTCCAGCGCAGGCGTCCCCAAACCCGGTTGCACCACCACAACCGGGCCGCGGCCGCCGGAGCGCAGGACGTGCATCCTCCGCCCACCGATGTCGACCAGCTCGCCGGGTGGCGGGAACCGGCGACTGTCCCGTCGCTCGGCCAACCATTGGAAGAGGGCGCTGGCGGCCGGGAGCATGAACAGAACCGCCCGAGTAGTCCGGCGCACCGCTAGGTCCTTCCCCACCAACGACTTCGAGAGGGCGACCTGCATTGTCCCGGCGCTACCGGACCACCGCCAGGGCCACCATGCGCTACAGGCGATCGGGGAGGATCCGGGACAGGGCGTTGAGGGCACTCGGCCAGCCGCTGGGTGATGGGGCGCCGAAACCAACGACCAGGGCATCCCGATCGCGCGGAACCGTGGGGTGGCGGAAGAGGTCGAGGCCGTAGACGGCGAGGCGGCGGGACACGGCGCTGGCGACTGTCGCCTTCTCGGTGTCGCGCGGGAGTTCGATGAGGGCGTGCAGGCCCGCGGCGATGCCGGGCATCCGGACGGACTCGCCGCGACCGGCGACCATCTCCACCAGCTCGTCGCGGCGCTGGCGGTAGCGGCCGCGCATGATCCGGACGTGTTTGTCGTAGCCGCCGGAGTCGAGCAGCTCCGCGAGGGCGAGCTGCTCCACGATCCCGGTCACGCCCATGCCGCCGAGCACCCGGGCGAGGTCCGCGGCCAATGAGTCGGGCACGACCATCCAGCCGATGCGCAGCGCCGGGGCGATCGCCTTGCTGGCCGTCCCGAGATACACGACGTGGTCCGGGTCGAGGCCCTGCAGGGCACCGACGGGTTTGCGGTCGTAGCGGAACTCACCGTCGTAGTCGTCCTCGATCACCAGGCCGCCGTTGGCTCGGGCCCAGTCGACCGCGGCCGCCCGCCGCCGCGCGTCGAGGGCGACCCCGGTCGGGAACTGGTGCGCGGGGGTCAGCAGCACCGCACCGCCACCGGCCAGCCGATCGGTGCGGGCACCGTGCTGGTCCACCGGGATGGGCGGCGTCCGCAGCCCGGCGCGGCCGAGCAACTCACGGTGCAGCGGCATGCCATACGCCTCGACCGCCACGGCACCCGTCCGCCGCACCCGCAAAGCCGCGGCCAGCAGGGCGATGCCGTGGGACGCGCCGGAGCTGATCACGATTCGTTCCGGGTCGGTGTAGACGCCCCGGGTGCGGGCGAGGTAGTCCGCCAACGCGCGGCGCAGCTCCATCCGCCCGGCGGGCGGCGTCGCGACGAACGCACTGCCCGGGGCGTGCTCGGTCGCCCGCCGGGTCGCCTTCACCCACGCGGCCCGGGGGAACGACGAGACATCCGGCCGGCCGGGGCGCAGATCGTGCAGCGGGCGTTCATCGGACGACTGCTGCTTCGTCACAGGTGGCCGCGGCTCGGCGACCGCCTGACGACGGTCCGCCACCTGCGTGCCCGCCCCTTGGCGCGCGGTCAGCCACCCCTCGTCGATCAGCTCGGCATACGCGGCCACCACGGTGTTCCGGGCGATACCGAGATCCAACGCGAGACTGCGGCTGGACGGCAGCTTCGTGCCGGGCGTGAGCCGGCCGGTCCGCACCGCGTCCCGCAATGCCCCGGTCAACCCTGCCAGCACCTTCGGACCGCGCACATCCAGGTGCAGGTCGACGCCGACACGACTCATGGCACCCCTTCCCATCCTGGCCAGCTATGACAACGCCGATGGCTGATCTGTGACGCCCGGTGGCCGGAGCACCAGCCGCGACTCGGTGAACCGCTCCACCGCCGGCCGCGAATACGACAGCGGGAACGCGTTCCCGCGCGACCACGCGTCGATGTGGTCGTCGTAGTGCTTGGACTCCGGGCGGCCGGACTGGCCTGGGGCGTTGACCGCGACCGACTCGTCCCACGCCCCGACGTCGATGACGATCCGCAACGAGGCGCCGAGCACCTGCCGGAACGACGGGTCGAACGCCGTGCTGCCGACGGTGTCGCCGCTGCCGCTGCGCGGGAACGGCGGCAGCTCGTAGGACTCGGGCAGCAGGCACGCGAGCGGGTGCGTGAACGTCAGCGTGTGCAGGTCGCCCCACCGCCATGCCTCCGGCCGCCTGCCGTGGGCCGCCACCAGTTCTGTCACGGCGTCGGCGAACGTCGACCGCAGCAATTCCCGGTCGTCCAGGCGCGATCGCAGGAGCTGCAGGTCCACGCGCGGATCGCCGGCCAGGGTCTCGTCCGGGAGCACGGCCTCAACGGCGTCGGCCAGCCGATCGGGCCTGACGTGTGGCGCCAGCGCGTCCCGGAGCAGCGCCGGTCGCAGGTGCCGGCGGAACCACACGTGGAACACCGCGGGAGCGGCGGCATCGGCGCTGTCTAAGAAGTCCCACGCCAGCAGCAACGACAGCGCGCGGCGGACCGCCGGGTCGGCCGGGCGGCCCGCCGACCTGAGCAGCACCGGCACCACCTTGCGGGCCAACGGGTTCAGCTCGTCCACCTGCAGGCCCAGGCCGCCCTCGACCGTCCACTTCGTACCGTTCGTGAGCACCTCGCGGATCCGCGCGCTGCGCTGCGGGGCGAGCCAGTCGTAACCGATCGGGACGTCCTTCTGCAGTTCCCGCGGAAAGTTCTGCTCGTTCGCGGTGACGATCAGGTCCTCCGGCGGGTTCACCGAGCTCGGCAACAGGTCCGTGGACCGGAACCCGTCCCACTCGTACCGGCCATCGCCCGGCACCGGCAGCGTGCCGTCCCAGCCGCGGCGCACCGGCACCCGGCCCGCTGCCTGCCAGCCGATCTCACCGGATGGCGTGGCGTAGACGTAGTTCTCCCCCGGCGCGCCCCACTTCGCCAGCATGGCCCGCAACTCCTTGGTGTCGCGAGCCTGCATCAGGTGCACGCCACCGAGATACGGCGCCATTCCCGGCTCCAGCCAGGCCGCGCGCAACGCGAACATCTGGCCCGGTTGTTCACGGAGAACCGGACCGTGCCGGGTGTAGGCCAGGGAGACTTCACGGGCCGCTTCGCCGCGTACCGGGATGTATTCCGTGACCCGGTGCGGCACCTCCCACGCGTCCTGGTAGCGGTAGCAGCCGTCCTGGTCGGTCTGGTAGACGTAGAGGTCCTCCTGGTCGATGCCGAAGAAGCTCACGCCGAACGCGATGGACCCGTTGTGCCCGATGGTGATTCCGGGCAGCTGTGGTTCTCCCGCGCCGATCACGTTCAGCCCGGGAGCCACCAGGTGGGTGAGGAACCGGTGTGACGGCACCGTCATCGCGTGGTGCGGGTCGTTCGCGAGGATCGGCCGACCGCTGCGGGTTCTCGTCGCGCCGATCACCCAGTTGTTGCTGCCGCCTTTCAGGGACCCGGTTGCGAGCCGGTAGTCGCGCAGCACGTCTTCGGGGACATCGGCCGGATCGAGCCCGTCGGGGATCACGAGCCGGTGTCCCTCCGCGCGAAACCGTCTTAAGTCTTCGGCTTGCGGGCCGTACTTGGCGATCGTGACCGCGCGGGCGACCTCCTGGTCCAGGTTGGTGTAGCCGGCGCCGGTCCGGATGCGGATCAGGTCCTCGGCGTGCCAGTGCCCCGGCCGGTACTCCAGCTCGTGGAACTCCCGCGGCAGCAGTTCCTCCCGCTCGAGGCACAGGTCGATGAACGCGTTCACCCCCGTGACGAACGCCTCCGCGCCGCACTTGACCGCGGGCCCGTAGTGCGACCAGTCGGGGGCGCCCCGATAGAGGAGCAACCGCGCGGCCCGATCCTGTTCCACATAGGACGGACCGAACGCCGCAGACATCAGCCCCAGCCCTTTGCGCCGCCACAGGTCCATTTGGCACAGACGTTCCCGCGCGGCAACAAACCCCTGCGCCACGAACACATCGTGCCCATCCGCGGCGTAGATGTGCGGCACACCCCACCGATCGGTGAGCACCTCCACCTCACCATTGAGCCCCGCCAAGCACTCGGCCAGCCCATTCTTTCGCCCAGCCACCTGTCCCACCCTGTCCCCATCCCTCCCGTGAACAACGGGAAGGACTGCAACACGGCCTTGGTCCACTTAGGCCACTGGACCACACAAGCCGGTCCGAAGTGGACCACATCTGCATTGGTCCAGTTCCGCCCGGGATCCGTGGTCCACTTCCGGCCACCGCCGGTTGTGCGTCAAGGATGGCCCGTGGCCGGTGAACCGCCTCACCGGCCACCTCACTTCGGCACGCCAATGGCATCGGTCAGATCCGCGCCGTTCAGCCTTGCAGTGGTCAGGTTCGCGCCGGTGAGGTTGGTGGCCGACATGTTCGTGCCACTCAGCCCTCGCCGGGCAGATCCCCCACAGACAGGTTCCCGGCGAGAGCCGGGCAGGGACATCACCAGTCGTCATCCCGCAGTGAGTTCGGCGAAACGGCAGTGGGGCTGGGAAGCGTCCATTATGGTCGCGGCATGGTCAGCTTTGGGGAGCTCCGGGATGATGCCGCGTTGTTGTCGCTCGAGCATCAGTTGCGGTTGTACGACGTGCTGGGGTTGGCGGCGTGGTGGATGGACTTGGAGGCGGGGCGGTTCGAGCTGAGCAACGAGCAGACGACGGTGGCCTGCACGGACGTTCAGTTCCTCGGAACGGCGGCGCCCGGGCCGCAGTCGTGGCTGTGGTCGTGGTCGGACCCGTCGGGGTATCCCGAGCGGATCATGGTGGCGGCGCAGCAGGTCAAGGAGTTCGGCGACCGGCACGGTATCCCGGAGCTGGCGACCGCGGAGGTGCCGTTCAGCGCGTTGCCGGGCGCGCCGACGGACCCGGCGGTGGTGGCGTCGTACATGATGGAGGTGACCAAGGCGGTCTCTGGCCGCTACACCGGGTATCAGGGGCCGGTGGGTGGCGGGACTCGCGCGGGGATGTTGATCGGCCACCCGGACTTCCACCTGCCGCCGCCGCAAGGGCCGCGGGTCGCCCGGGTGGTGCAGCAGGGGCTGACCGAATTGGCGATCCACGACCAGCGGCGGGCCTTGGACACCTACGCCCGGCGTCGCCCGGGTCTCGGCATCGTCCATGACGGTGAGCTGGCCCGTGTCACCGGGCCCGGGCTCACCATCGAGGTCCGGTTCGACGACCGGAACCTGTTCACCGCGATGTCCGTGCAGATGGGCGACGCGCGGATCCCGCCGCAGGTCTTCACCGCGCCCCGCTGAGGGTCAACGGCCGATGACGGTGGCGCCGGTGTGGCTGCTGTACTTGTCGGACTTCGCGCGGCACGTCCAGTGACCGCTGGCGCCCTCGAGCTCCCCGCGGATCTCGACGATCCCGGCCCGGGTTCACCGGAGCCATCCTCCGGATGAGGGCTCAGGGTGCCCGGCGGACCTTCTGATTTCCTTGCGGAACCGTGCAAACCGCAGCTCACTGCCGCCATGGGGGTTGCGCGGACGGCGGAGGGCTTGCCACCGTACGTAGTCAGGAGGTGGGGGCCATTGGTGCGTCTGCTGGGTGAACTGGCCGCGTATGTCGACGGGCAGCCGGTGGATCTGGGACCGCCCCGGCAGCGGTGCATGTTCGCGGCGCTCGCGGTCGAGGCCGACCGGGTGGTGCCGGTTGACCGGCTGATCGAGCGGGTCTGGGGCGTGGATGTGCCGCGGCGTGCACGGCCGACGCTGCACAGCTACATCTCCCGGTTGCGGCGGGTCCTGGCGAGCGCGCACGACGTGGCGATCGTGCGCCGGTCGGGTGGGTATGCCCTTACCGCAGGCGGGACGGTCGATCTGCAGAAGTTCCGGGACCTGTGCGCACGTGCCCGCGAGGACGACGCCAACGCGGCGCGGCTGCTCACCGAGGCGCTAAGGCTGTGGCAGGGTGACGCGTTGACCGGTGTCGAGGGCGAGTGGGCCGAGGCCGAGCGGGAACGCCTCGCCCAGGAACGGCTCGCCGCCCAGCACGACCTGGTCGACGCCCGGCTGCGGGCCGGTCAGGGCGAGGACCTGGTGGTCGAACTGTCCGAACGGGCCGCCGAGCACCCGTTGGACGAACGCGTGCAGGGCCAGTACATGCGCGCACTGCACCAGGCCGGCCGGTCCGCCGACGCCTTGGACCACTACCGGCAGACCCGCCAGCGGCTGGTCGACGAGCTCGGCGTCGACCCCGGTGGCGCGCTGCAGGACGTACACCGGCAGATCCTGGCCGCGGGGTCACCGGCCGAGCCGACGCCGCCTCGCCAGCTGCCCGCCGCGCCCGCGTCGTTCGTCGGCCGGCTCGGCGAACTGGACCGGCTCGGCCCGTCACCCGGCGGCGGGACCGTGGTCATCTCGGCCATCGCCGGTGCGGGCGGGATCGGCAAGACCTGGCTGGCGTTGCACTGGGCGCACCGGCACGCCTCGCGGTTCCCCGACGGGCAGCTGTTCGTCGACCTGCGCGGGTTCAGCCCGGAGAGCAACCCGATGGACCCGGCGGTGGCGGTGCGCGGGTTCCTCGAAGCGCTCGGCGCGGACACCGTCCCAGCGGATCCGCATGCCCGGACCGCGCTGTTCCGCAGCCTGATCGCGGGCAAGCGGATGCTGCTCGTGCTGGACAACGCCGTCGACACCGCCCAGGTCACTCCCCTGCTGCCAGGCAGCGAGACCTGCACCGTGCTGGTCACGAGCCGCAACCGGCTGCCCGGCCTGATCACCCAGCACGGCGCCCGGCATCTGTCGCTGGACGTGCTGTCCGACGCCGAGGCGCTGGCATTGCTCACCGCGCGGCTCGGGCCCGAGCGGCTGGACGCCGAACCGGACGCGGTGGAGCGGCTGATCTCGTTGTGCGGCGGGTTCCCGCTGGCGTTGAGCATCATCGCCGCGCAGGCCCACACCCGCCCGCAGGTCCCGCTTTCCGCGCTGGCGGAGGAACTTCGTGAGCTGGACGACGACGATCCCGCGGCCAGCCTGCCGGCCGTGCTGTCGTGGTCGCTGCATGCCCTGAACCCCAAGCAGGCCACGGCGTTCGCGTTGCTCGGCGTGGCCCCGGGGCCGGACATCAGCCTGGCGGCCGCCGCGAGCCTCATTGGACTCTCCCTCGAGGACACCCGGATCGTGTTGCGCGGCCTGCAACAGTCGTCGCTGCTCAGCCAGGGCGCCGACGGCCGCTACCGGATGCACGACCTGATCCGCCGGCACGCCGCCGGGCATGTGGCCCTGCCGGATCCGGCCGTGCAGCGGGTGCTCGACTTCTACCTGCACACCCTGCTGGCCGCGGACCGCGAGCTGAACCCGCACCGCGACCAGATCCAGGTGCCACGGCCCATCGATGGCGCGGAACCCCTTGCGCTGTCGGGTGAATCGGCCGCACTGGCGTGGCTGGACGCCGAACACCAGTGCCTGCTCGCCGCCCAGCAGGCGGCGCGCGGCCAGCAGGCCTGGAACCTGGCCTGGGCGCTGGAAACGTTCCTCCGCAGGCGCGGGCACCTGCGGGACCGGCTCACCGTCTGGCTGACCGGCCTGGACGCCGCCGAGCACATGTCCGACCCCACCATCCAGATGCTCACGCACCGCTTTCTCGGGCGCGCCAACGCCGATCTGGGCCGGCACACGGCCGCCACCGACCACCTGGACCGCGCCCTCGCCCTCGCCGAACAACACGGTGACCAGACCAACCAAGCGCACGCTCACCGCACCCTGGCCGCCGCGTGGGTGGACCGCGGTGACGGCCACAAAGCCCATGACCACGCCAGGCGCGCGCTGGAATTGAGCCGCGCGGTGGGCAACCCGACCTGGGAGGCGGGAGCGCTCAACGCCGTGGGCTGGTACGCGGCCAAGATCGGCAGGTATGAGGAGGCCAGCGAGCACTGTGTGGCCGCGCTCGACCTGTTCCGCCGTCAGCACAACGCCGAGGGCGAAGCGACCACATTGGACAGTCTCGGCTACATCGCGGGCCACACCGGCAACCACACCGACGCCGTCACCCACTACCGAGCCGCCCGGATCCTCATGCGCGAGATTGGTTCCAGCTATCTGGAAGCCGACACCCTCAACCGCCTCGGCCAGTCCTACACCGCGCTGGGGCGGCACGAGGAAGCCCAGCACGCCTGGCAGGAAGCCCTGGAGCTGTACCGGATCCAGAACCGCAAGGCGGACGCGGACCGGGTTCAGCGGAGTCTCGACCGCTCCGTACTCACCGCGTGACGACTGTGGGCTCACAGTTCGCGTTGGAGGCGTTCGGCCTCCATGGTCCGGCCTTGGGCCTGGTAGAGGGCGATGGCTTCGCGCCGGGCCTGCCGGGCCGCGACGTGGTCGCCGAGGGTGGTGTAGGTGTCGCCGAGGTTGGCGAGGGTGTTGGCTTCCTCGTAGGTGTTGCCGATGTCATGGAACAGGGTTTGGGCTTGTTTGTAGTAGTCGAGGGCCTGGGTCGGATTGCCGGCGTGGCGGGCGATGTAACCGAGACTGTCGAGGGCGCCCGGCGCGCCGGGGTAACGGCTGCCGTTGCCGTACAAGGAAAGCGCGGCCTCGCAGTGCAGGCGGGCCTGCTCGTAGCGGCCCAGCCGGGCTTCCAGGAAGCCGACCGAGTTCAACGCATCCGCCTGCCGTAGCGGCTTGTCCAGGGTCTCGTACAGCCGCAACGCGTTCTCGGCGTGCTCCAGCGCGCGGCCGAGCTCGCCCTGGCGCTCCCAGGTCTCCGCCAGATAGTTCTGCACGCCGGCCTGTTCAAGGGGTTCCGTGACCAGCGTCAGGGCCTGCGTCAGGTGGCTCACCGCGTCGGCGAACTGCTCCGCCCGGGTGAAGGTCGCGCCGAGGATGCGGTGTGCCTTCGCGCACATCTGCGTGTCGCCCAGTTGTTCCGCCGCGGCCAGGCCCAGCTGCCAGGTCGTGAGCTGGTCGAGCCACCGGCCCCGGCGCCACAGATAGTTGTCCATCGCCCACGCGAGCTGCGGCACGACAGCATAGTTGCCTCGGCCGAAAGCGAACTGCTGAGCCGCCATCACACACGGATGCTCAACGTCGAACCACGCCAGAACCTCGGCCTCGTCGACGAAGGGCTGTGTCGCGAAAGGAATGTCCATGACATCCCGTTGCGGCGCCAGCAAACGGTCACCGGCATAGGCGGTGCGCAGGTAGAAGTCGACCAGCCGGTCCACCGCCAGCGGATCGCCGAGCTCGCTCGCGTACAGCCGGACCAGGTCATGCATCCGGTACCGGCCGGGGACCGCTTGCGTGACCAGGTGTGCGTCCTCGAGCTCCCGCATGATCAGGCCCGCGGGCCGGCCGATCAGCGCGGAGATACCGGCCAGCCCGCAGTCCGGCCCAGGCGCCAGCCCCAGCAACCCAAATGTCGTCATCGCGGCAGAACTCAAGGCCTGGCAAGACGTTGAGAACACCGCGCGCAGATCGGACTCACCGGGATTCAACGCGTCCAGGCGGGCGGCGTGGTCCTGCAGCTCGTGCGCCAGCAAAGCCAGCGGCAGGTCGGGACTGAGCGTGGCGCGGGCCGCCACCATGCCCACTGCCAACGGAAGACCGGCACAGTGCCGCAGGATATCCGCCACCTCAGCAGGTTCGGCGGAGATCCGTTCCGAGCCCAGACGCGCCCCGAGCAACTGCTTCGACGAGTCGAGATCCAGCGTGTCCAGCGACACCGACTGAGCGCCGTGCGTGGTCACGAGCCCAGCCAGCCTGCGGCGGCTGGTGATCAGCACGCCGCAGCTCGGACTTCCGGGAAGCAGTGGTGTCACCTGGTTGCTGTCTCGCGCATTGTCTAGGACCACCAGCACTTTCCGGTCGTTGATCAAGCTCCGGTACAACGCGGCCAACGCGTCGAGATCCATCGGCACGCTGTCCGCGCCCAGCGCCTCGACAAAGCCCCGCAGCGCCACCGCGGGAGACATCGGTTCATTGGACGGGTCGAAGCCGCGCAGGTTCACGAACAACTGCCCGTCCGGGAACCGGTCGAGATGCTGGTGCGCCCAGTGCAGGGCAAGCCACGTCTTGCCGATGCCGCCCGCACCGCCGATCGCCGAGATCGCGACCGTCGCGCCGGCGTCCATGGCAGCGCTCAACGCTTTCAGCTCGTCCGCCCGGCCGATGAACGAACGCGGCGCGGCGGGAAGCTGGCGCGGTACCGAATGGGCTGCCACCCGGCCGGACAGCCGCGGATCGTTGGCCACGATCTCCTGGTACAGGCGTTGAAGCGGTGGGCTGGGCTCGGTGCCCAGCTCCTCGACCAGCCCAGTGCGCGTGCGCTGGTAGTGGTCCAGCGCGTCGGCCTGCCGGCCGCACCGGTACAACGCCAGCATGTACTGACCAGCCAACCGCTCATCGTGCGGATGTTGCTCGACAAAGCCTGCCAACGCGGGCAAAAGCCCCGTGTGCCCGCCGCAGTCCAGCACGGCGTCGATGTGGTCCAGCTGGACGGCCCACCGGTCGTCCTGCAGCTCGCGGCGGACGTCCACCAGCCACGGGGTGTCCAAAGTGGCCAGTGCCTCGCCCCGCCAGAGGTCGAGCGCCGCGGCGAACAACACCCGCGCCTGCTCGGGATCGCCTGCCGCGCGTGCCCGCGCGACCAGGTCCCGGTAGACGTGCAAGTCCACTTCGTCCTGTTCGACCGCGAGCACATACCCGCCGGAACGCCGCGAAATGTTCGCAGGCAACACCCGGCGCAGCCGCGAAAGGTAGCTGTACAGCGTGTCACGGCCACGCTGCGGTGGCCGCTCGCCCCAGACCCGGTCCATCAGCTGGTCGGCGGACACCACCTTGTTCGCCTCGACCAGCAGCACCGCCAGGACGCACTTCTGCCGCGCGTGCCCGACGTCGACCAGCCGGCCGGCGCGCCATGCCTCGACCGGTCCCAAGAGCCGGAAATCCACCAGCGTCCCCCGTTCACCCCTCGCCCGGTGTCCTGCATAGCGCAGAACACCGCCGGAATTCCAGGTTTCTCGCAAGGTTTGTGACCGGCCCGCCGCCGAAGATGGCAGGCGGGTGGCGGGCCGGACCGGCCGCCCGGACGGCGAGGGGGAAGCGAATATGGTCGCACTGCTGGAAAAGCGCGGCGACAGACTGCCGTCGAAGGTCGCGCCGAAGGCGACCGCGTCGGCCGCGCCACCGCCTGGGTGCTACTGCGACTGGTGCGCCGGGCCGTGGGCGTTCCGGTGTTGCTACGTCGGTGGGGGGCGTGAGCGTCCGCACGACCGAGTGCGTGTCGTGCTGATCTGACCGGCGCCGGGCGCGGCGCCTCCCTCGTCCGCGCCCGGCGCCGCCCTCGCGTGTCCCGGAAAGAAAGGATCACCCCGTGATCAGTCTCGTCGCGGCCGCCCTGCCGGACGGCAAGCAGCGGGTCCTGACCGTGCTGGCCAGTGAACAACCGGAGCTCAGCACCCTCGCGGCTCGGCTCGAGCCGGTCGCGCATGTGGTGGTGGAACCGTTCGACGGCCCGTTGACCAAGGCCGGTCGATGAACCGGCCCGTTCCCGTGGCTCTGCGCATCGCCTGGCGGGCCGCCGCTCCCCTGCTGGTGGCGTTCGTGCCGTTGACGCTGCTCGGCGCGCTCGCGCCGGTGGCCACCGGCTGGTCGGTCAAGCTCACCCTGGACTCCGTGATAGCGGGCGTGATCCTGCCGGCGCTGCTCTGGCTGGTGGCCGGCTTGGCGCTGGCTGGCATCGTCGCGGGTGTCGTCCCGCATGCCCTGGAGTACCTGCGGGCCGAGTCGAACCGGCCGATCACCGTGTTCAGCGAGGACAAGCTGTATGCGGCGACCGAACGGTTCGTCGGGCTCGGCCGGTTCCAAAACCGGCTGCGGCTGGCGCAGGATTCCGGCCGGTCGACGCCGGGCAACGTGATCACCAGCGCGGTCGGGATGAGCCGCGGCCTGGTCACCGCCGTCGGCTTCGTCGGGTCGCTGGCGATCGTCGACCCGCTGGTCACCGTCGTGGTCGCGTGCGTGCCCGCGATCCTGGCCGAACGGGCGCTGGCCGACCGCCGCGCCGCGGTCCTGCCGGAGATGACGCCCGCGATCCGGCGGGAGGTGTTCTACGCCAAGCTGCTCAGCGACACCCGGGCGGCCAAGGAGGCCCGGCTGTTCGGGCTGGGCGGGTTCTTCCGGCGGCGGATGCTGGCCGGACCCGAGGCCGCGAACGCCGCCGAGCGCGGTCTCGACCAACGCGAACTGCGGACTCAGGGTGGTTTGTCACTGTTGTCCGACCCGGCCAGGGGATCGGTGCGGTGGATCGAGTCGGCGGCGCGGCTGGCGGGTGTCCACGAGGCGGAACACCAGATCCACGAGACCCTGCGGACCCATGCGGGCAGCACCAAAGTCCTGATCTCGTGCACCACCCGGGACGCGGACGACATCTACGCGCTCGCCGACGGCCGGGTCATCGAACACGGCAGGCACACGGGGCTGATGGCGGCCGAGGGCGAGTACGCGCGGTTGTTCGCCATGCAGGCCAAGGGATATCAGCAGTCCGACAGTCTGGTGTGAGAGGAGGTTCGCGTGTCCCCAGTGGCCATTGCCTGCCGTTTCACGCTTTCCTGGTCTTCGTGGCGTCCGCTGCCGGGAAGGTGCGCAACGACGCTTTCAGCTGGTTCGTCACGACCTTACGGGTGCTGCGACTGACGGCGTCGTTGTGGCAGGCGACAATCCCGGCGCCAGTTGCGCCTCACGGCTAGCCATTGTGGACAGTCTGCCGGTCCTGGTGAAGTGGTGCGTTCCGCCTAGGGGCTGGTACCCCGGTGTGAGGCGGCGCCACGCGGTGGGGTGATGGGTTGCGCCCCGGACGGTGTGAGTTACCGGGTGGTAGCGCGTTTAGGTGAAGGTTCCACGCTGCGGACCTGTACTCCTGTGCCTGACACGGCGGGTTCCCGCGCGCTCTTTTCCCGGCTGCCCACGGGAGGCACGATGTCGACCACTGTCACGCGCAAACCGGCCGCGCCGACCCGGCGGTGGTGGATCGCCGGTGGGATGCTCGGCCTCGGGATCGGCTACTTCCTTTGGTACACACCATATAGCGCGCTCGCCAAGGCGTTGTCCGGCGGGTTGTTGTCGTCCACGCACGGACCGGTGGGCGGGCTGATCCTGTTGCCCGCGTCGGCGTTGGGGCAGTTGGTGGTCATGCCGATCACGCTGACGTTGCTGGGGTGGTGGAAGTACTCGCGGCGGCGCATAGCCGGCGGGGTGCGGGTTCCGTTCCCGGGCCGGGAGACGGCGATGTCCGCGTTCTGGATGGCGTTGATCGTCGGCACGACCACGCTCAACTTCACCTTCCCTGGTGTGTCCATCCTGCTGGTGCTGGTGCTCATGCGGGTCGAGACGCTGATCATCTCCCCGTCGATCGACCTGGTGCGGTCCCGCAAGATCCACTGGTACTCGGCTGTCGCGTTAGGACTGTGCGGTCTGTCGGCGGCGGTCGCACTGGCCGACGTGAACCACTACGTGCTCACGGCCGGCGCGGTCGCGAGCCTGTTGGTGTACATGGGTGCCTACACCGGCCGGTTCCTGATCATGAGTCACCACGCCAAGAGCGCCCACACCGCGACCGACCGGCGTTACTTCGTCGAGGAACACATGACCACCCCGGTGCTGCTGGTGTCGATCCTGGCCATCGGCGCGCTTGCCGGTCCCGGCCCGCTGCGCGAGGGGTTCACCACGTTCCTGACCACCCCGGCCGCGATCCCGGCGTTGCTGATCGGCGTGTTCTACGAGGGCCTGTTCGTGTTCACCACCCTGATCTTCCTCGACCGGCGCGAGTACTCGTTCTGCATGCCGGTGCACGTCTGCTCCAGCCTGCTCGCCGGGGTGGCCGCCTCGTTCGCGCTCAGGTTCCTGTTCAACGCGCCGGCGCCGAGCATCGCCCAGCTCGCCGCCGGGGTGTGCGTGATCGCGGCCGCGTTGATGTTGAGCTATCCCGCTTTGCGTGCCCGGCTCTTCCCCGCGCGCGACACCGCGGTGCCGACGGATCGGCGGCTGCTGCTGTTCGTGTGCGCGGGCAACACCGTCCGCTCGCCGATGGCCGCCGCGATCACCCGCGCACAGCTCGGGCAGGACACCGTGTGGCAGGTCGGCAGCGCCGGCACCTCCGTCGCCCAACCCGGTGGCGGGATCGCACCGCTGGCGGTGAAAGTGTTGCGTGAGTTGAACATTCCCGTTCCCCGGCACGAGTCGCGGCCACTCAGCCCGGCCTTGATCGCCCAGGCGCACACCATCTACTGCGTGACCTCCGCGCACCGCGACGCCGTCCTCGCCCTGGTTCCCGAGGCCGCGGACCGCACGGTCGTGCTCGACACCGACGGCAGCCTGCCTGATCCGCATGGCCAGGCGCCGTCTGCCTACCGCGAGTGCGCCGACCGCCTGCAGGAACTGCTGACCCCGTTGACGACCCAACACCAAACGACCTGACGACCGCTACTCCTGCACGATGGCCATGGTCTGCAGGCGCAGCGCGTCCTGCCCGGGCGGGGCGCCGAACATCCGGCGGTACTCACGGCTGAACTGCGAGGGGTTGTCATAGCCGACGGAGTGGCCGATCGCGGCCACGTCGTGGGGTGCGGCGATGAGCTTCATGCGGGCCCTCTGTAGCCGCAGCTGTTTCTGGTACTGCAACGGGCTCATCGCCGTCACCGCACGGAAATGCCGGTTGAGCGAGGACACGCTGGTGCCGATGTCGGCGGCGAGGTCGTCGATGCGGATCACGCGGTCGTAGCGGGTCCTGATCCACGCGATCGCGCGGGCGACGAGGGCCAGCCGGCTGTCGGCCATCCCGGCCTGCCGGATCATGGCGCCGTGCGGGCCGTTCAGCAGCCACCAGTGGATCTCGCGGCGCACCCCGGCGGCGAGCACCTTGAAGTCGCGGGGTTCGTCGAGCAGGCGCATCAGCCGGACGATCGCGTCCAGCAGCTTGTCGCCCGCGTCGCCGACCGTCATGCCCGGTCCCTCGTGTGGGCGAACGGGGGCAGGCCCGCCGTCCACCAGCAGCTGCGCGATGGTCGCCGGTTCCAGCCGCAGCCCCATCGCGAGGAACGGCTCACGGCGGCTGGCCCGGATGATGTTCCCGACCAGCGGCAGGTCGACGGTCACCACGGAGATCTGGCCGGGTTTGTGCTCGAACACGTGATCGCCGAGGACCACCCCACCGCGCTGGGTCTCGATCCTCGCTGAGGTCAAGGAAAGCCTGCGTGGAATTCCCCGCCGGAACAGGGTGGTGCGCATGGAGATCAGCGCCAGGATCGCGTTGGCCCCGGCGGAGGTGCCGAACACGGTGACGTTGCCGGGGTCGCCGCCGAACGCGGAGATGTTGTCCCGCACCCATTCCAGGGCGGCGACTGATCGAGCAGCGTCCGGTTGGCGACCGTTCCCGCCAGCAGCGCGAACCCTTCGGCGCCCAGCCGGAAGTTGACCGACACGACCACGACTCCCTGACGCGTCAACGAGGTTCCGTCGAAGATCGGCTGCGCGGACGAGCCCGACACGTTGGCGCCGCCGTGGATCCACACCATCACCGGCATGGCGCCGCTCCCGAACGGCGCCGCCGCGTAGGGATGCCGAGGAAGCGCCCGGCCCGGTCGACCTCCTGGCCGCGGACCCGGCCTGCTTGCGCAATTAGATTATAGATGTATTCTATTTTCGAGCCGACCCGAACGGAGAACCCCATGGACCTCACGAACGCAGTCGCCGTGGTGACCGGCGCCAACCGCGGCCTGGGCCGCATCCTGGCCGCGCAGCTGCTCGAACGCGGCGCCGCCAAGGTCTACGCCGCGGCACGCAGGCCGGAGAGCGTCGATCTGCCCGGCGCACAGCCGCTGTACCTCGACGTCACCAAGCCGGAGTCGATCCGGCAGGCGGCCGCGATCGCGCAGGACGCCACCCTGTTGATCAACAACGCCGGGATCTCGACGCACACCAACGTCACCGACGGCGACCTCGACACGATCCGGCTGGAGATGGAGACGCACTTCTTCGGCCCGCTGGGCACGATCCGCGCGTTCGCCCCGGTTCTGGCCGCCAACGGGGGCGGCGGGATCCTCAACGTGCTGTCCGTGTTGTCGTGGGTGCACCCGCTCAACTACGGCGCCTACGCCTCCGCGAAGGCCGCCGAGTGGGCGTTGACCAACGCGGCCCGCGCCGAGCTGGCGGACAAGAACATCCAGGTCACCGCGCTGCACGTGGGGTACATGGACACCGAAATGGCCGACTACGTCGCACCGGAGAACAAGACCGACCCGGCCGTGGTCGCCAAGATCGCGCTCGACGGTCTCGCGGCCGGCCTGCCGGAGGTCCTCGCGGACGAGTTCACCCGCGCCGTCAAGGCCGGCCTCGCCGGCTGACATAGATGTCGATCGGCTTCTATACTGGTGTTGTGGGAAGAGTCTCGAAGGCCGCAGCCGCTCAGCACCGCGAACAGGTGGTGGAGGCGGCCTCACGGTTGTTCCGTGAGCGCGGGGTGCAGGCCGTCGGACTGTCCGACGTGATGGCCGCGGTCGGCCTGACCCCCGGCGGCTTCTACAAGCAGTTCGAGTCCAAACAGGCCCTTGCCGCCGAGGCGACGAGCAGAGCGTTCGCCCTCACCAACGCCGTCCTGGAGGAGGTCTCCGGCCGCCACCCCGGCCGCCCAGACGAGGCTCTCCAGGAACTGCTGGTCACCTACCTCTCCACCGACAACCGCGACAACCGCGCGGACGGCTGCGCGGCCACCGCCCTCGCCGCCGAGTCCAGCCACGAACCCCTCGACAGCCAGGTCCGCACCGCCTACGCGGACGGCCTGGCCGGGTTCATCGACCTGCTCACCGGCTTCACCCCCGGCGAGACCACCAGGTCCGAACGGATCGCGATGGCCTGCACCCTCGTCGGCGCCCTCTCCCTCGCCCGCGCCGCCGCCGGAACCCCCCTGTCCGACGAGATCCTGCACTCCGCCCGCGCCCACCTCACCCCGAAGTAGTCCAAACAGCGAATACACGTCGAACGCAGGTGCAGACAACCAGCCCGGTGCGGACGGCGAAGCCGCGTTCGCCTGCCACGGTCAGGTCATGCACCGACCCGGGCTCGACGTCGGCCACCCACAACGGCAACCCGTCCGGCGGCGTTCGGCACGCAGCAGGCCGCTGAGGTACTGGGCGAGTCCGCGCGGCGCATCCCAGGCACCCAACAAGGTTCGTGGTTTGCACGGGCGCCAAGGCGATCATTCCTTGCGTACGTAGGTGAGGGACACGACGCCCGTCGATCGCCGTTCCACGGAGTCCAGCTGGAGTTCCTTGCGCTGTCCCTTGTGCAGCAACGACTCGCCGGTGCCGAGGATGACCGGGTGGATCCAGAGGTCCAGCACGTCGACCAGGTCGTGTTCGAGCAGAGTCTGGCCGAGCCGGCCGCAACCGTACATGACGAGGTCTCCGGTGCTGTCCTGTTTGAGCCTCGTGGTCTCCGCGACGACATCTCCGGAGATGATCTCCGAGTTGTTCCAGTCCGCGGACCGCAGTGTGGAGGAGAACACGTACTTCCGCATGTTGTTGATCCGCTCGAGGTAGGGCCCGGAGGGCTGTGACCACGAGGGCGCGAGGTACTGATAGGCGTTGCGTCCCATCAACATCGCGTCACAGTGCTCCAGCCGGGCCATTGACTTCGCCACGGCCTCCTCGTTGAAGTATTCCCCCGCCCACGACTGGGGGGCGTGCTGGCCTCCGTCGAGGCTCACCAGGCTGCTGATGATCAGCTTTCCCATGGTTGTTCCGTTCGCTCGGTTCAGGACAGGTCTTGTGGCTGCGTTCGCCGGTATGTGTGGATGGCGACCCCGGTATCGGACACCGAGGACTCGACCAGTTCCAGACCGATCGGATCGCCGCCCTGTGGGAACAACCGCTTCCCCGAGCCGGCGACCAACGGGTACACCAGCAGCACGAACTCGTCGATCAGGCCGTGCCGTACCAACTGGGGGACCAGCGTGCTGCTGCCCCAGACACTGATCTCGTTGTACCGCTGCTTCAACTTGGTGACCTCGTCAATGAGGTTGCCGTTGAGCAGGCTCGCGTTTTCCCACTCCACCCCGGTCAGCGTCCGGGACGCCACGTACTTCGGTTGCCGGTTCAGTTTGCCCGTCCGCGGGTCGTCAGGGTCGGCGCCAGGCCAATAGGACACGAACAGCTCGTAGGTCCGGCGACCCAGCAACAGCGCGTCCGCCGCGAGCACCGAGGCGACCACTCGCCGCTCAACCACCGGATCCCCGTACGGCTGAGTCCATCCGCCCAGGTCGAACCCACCGTCGCGGTCCTCGTCCCGCATACCCGGGGCCTGGATCACTCCGTCGACGGTCATGAACGCGGTCACCACGATCTTGCCCATCTCGCACGTACCCCCTGTCGTTGGTCGCGGACTCCGCGAACGGCGTCCGGCCGGCAAGTCTGCGGACCGACCTCATGCCGGGTAGCTGCCACTGTCACCGGCCGAGCATGTCACGCAGGGCTTTCGTAGGTCCTTCACTGTCCTCACACGACACGGGACTCGCTGACAATGCCGCCGAGAAGCACTTGTGAGCTCTGCGGGAAGGCTTACGAGCACGGCGGCGGCATCCGAGCGGTCGTCGAACCGGACGGGTTCCCGTTGTGGGTGGCGACGTCGAGCCCGGCTCGGTGCATGACCTGACCGTGAATGCAAGCTTTGCAGGGTGCATGGCATTCGACAAATTCGACACCAGGCCCACGGAACGGGCCACCGGCGAACATGTTCGAACATCGCCGCGACTCCGGGCCACCGCCTGACAGCGGCAACTCTCAGGCTTGATAGCGGGTGGCGATCGAGGTGGCGCGGTCGCGTAGGGAGGCGCGTAACCATTGCGGGGTAAGGGCTTCCGCGTCGGTGCCGAGTTGCCAGAGGGCCCATTCGGCGTGTCTGGGATCTTGGAAGGTCACCGTCAGGCGGAGCCAGCCGTCGGGGTCGGTTTGTTCGGCGAGGACGGCGAGGGCGGTGTCCAGTAAGTCCTCTCGGTGTGTGGGGTGTATCCGGAGCTGGACGGTGACTTGGTCGCCGCCGGTGCGGAAGCGGGTGCTGCGTTCCTGCCAGGCACGGTCGAGGTCGATGCGGTCGGGGCGCTGTGCGGGTTCGTCGAGTTGCTTGGCGGCGAGGACTCGGGACAGGCGGTAGGTGCGGTCCTCGCCGGACCTCGTGGCGAGCAGGTAACCCCGGTCGCGCACGGTGACCAGGCCGATCGGGTCCACCGTGCGCCATTCTGGAGCCTCGCCGGTGGCGGCGTACTGGATGCGCAGCTTGTGTCCGGCAAGCACCGCGCGCCGGACCTCTGCCACGATGGTGTGGGGCACTTCCTCGGCGGCTACGCGGCGTGAGAGGAGATCGGTCTCGGGGTCGATGAGCAGTCGCTCTGCCACGCCCGCCGCGGCGGCCCGGTGGCTTTCGGGGAGGGCGTCGACGACTTTGAGCATGGCCGATGCGAGTGCCGAGCCGAGGCCGAACGCTTGGGCGCCGCGCCGCGACCCTGCGATCAGCAGGGCGAGGGCCTCGTCGTGGTTCAGTCCGGTGAGCTCCGTCTGGAAACCGGGCAACAGCGCGAACCCGCCCTGCCGGCCGCGTTCGGCGTAGACCGGGACACCGGCCGCGGACAGCGCCTCGATGTCACGCAGGACAGTGCGGGTGGACACCTCCAGTTCGCGGGCCAGCGTGGTGGCGGACAGGCGACCGCGTTGGCGCAGCAGCAACACCAGGGAGACCAGCCGGTCGGCGCGCATGCGAGAACTCTACGGAAATACACGACACAGGATGTCGTGATTCGGGGAGCAGGCTCTCCGCATTGTTGATCAATCGGATGGAGCTGAAGTGGCTGTGCAGCGAACGGCGGTCAACCCGTGGACGTGGTCGGTGGCGTTGGGATACAACCAGGGCGAGGTCGTCGCCGGGCACACCCGGACCTTGTACTGCGCCGGGCAGACCGCGATGAGCGGCGACGGTGAACCGCAGCATCCCGGTGACATGGCGGCACAGTTGGCGTTGAGCCTCGACAATCTGGAGGCAGTTCTCGGCGAGGCCGGTATGTCCCTCGCGAACCTGGTGCGGCTCAACGTCTTCGCCACCGACGTGTACCTGTTGTTCCAGCACTACGGCTTGCTGGCAGCGCGGTTGGGCGCCGCCGGAGTGGCTCCGGCCACCACCATGCTCGGCGTGACCCGGCTAGCGATTCCTACTTTGATGGTCGAGCTTGAGGGGACGGCCGTCGCGTGAGCTAGCGCGCGTTTCAATGCTGTGAGTTGGTGTGATGCCGGGTGAGGGTCGTGTCGGCAGGACTGGAACCGCTGCTACCGGTGGGCAGGAAACCTGGACGCGCGCCGCCGTGGAGCAAACGACAACTGATCGACGGGATCCGCTGGTGGATCCGGGTCGGCGCGCCCTGGCGGGACATCCCGCCAGGGTATGACCCGACCCCGGCTCGGAGTCCGCCGAACGCATGGCCGCCTCCCCCCGCTCGTCAACTACTGTCTGTTGTGGACTGGTGGACGTTCGGTCCTTGTGCGGGCTGGTCACCCGACGCTGAATGGGTAGCCAGTGCGGGATCGATGAGGCCGAGCCAGGCGTCCTGGTCATCGGCCAGCGGGTGCCGCAGTGGAAGCGGCTCGAAATGGCAGGCGAACATCAAACCCGCGTCGCCGCCGGTCCCCGCGACCCGGTGAACCCAACGACCGGCCGCCTCGATAGGTGCCAGGACGTGGAAAAAGGTGGTGCGGCGGGGTTGGCCGGTGTCCGGGTGGGGTTTGTCCTCGGTGGTCAAGGGGCGGACGATCGTGAGCCCGCTCAACCCGGTTTCCTCCAGGGCTTCCCGGAGCACCGCCGCGGGAAGATCCTCGCCGGTGTGCACGCCGCCGGCCGGGACCTGCCAGCCGGCTTGGCGGATGCCGACGTGTTCGAAGATCAGGAGTTCGGGCCGGGGCCGTGGGCGGATGACGTAGGCCGCCACGCGGAGTCTAGGTTGGGGATCATGCGTGTGCTGTTCGCCGGTAGTGGGATCCATGGGCATTTGCTCCCGATGATGCCGTTGGCGCGGTCGTTCGGGTCGAATGGTCATGATGTCGGGGTGCTGACCAGCGCGCAGATCGGGGACCTGGTCGCGCCGGAGGGGTTCGACCTGCTCGCCACCACGGCCACGACCGCGGACTTCATCGCGGACACCCTCAGAGCGACGGGTGTCGACATGCGACGGAAGCCGGAAAACCACGGCGCGGCCTACGTTTTCGCAGGTAGCGCGGTCGACCTGACCGTGGATGAGGCCATGGCGCAGACCCGTGACTGGCGGCCGGACCTGATCGTCTACGAGATCTCCAACTTTGTCGGCCCGTTGGTAGCCGCCGCGTTGGGGGTACCGGCGGCGATGTTCGCCTACGGGCCACGCAGGCCGGACGCGTACACCGCCGCGATGGCGGACGTCGTGGCCAAACGGTATGCCGACCGCGGTCTGACCCCAGTTCCGCCCATCCGGTATCTCGACACGTGCCCGCCGTTGGTGAACTACGCGGACTGGCAGCCACCCGCCGAACGGCAGTTGCTGCGGCCGGAGGCCTACCGGCAGCCGTGGCGGACCGACCCGGTCGCCTTGCCGGAAAAGGGAGCCCGCCACAGGGTTCTGGTGTGCTTCGGGACCGTTTTCGCCGACCCGTCACGGTTGTCGCCGTTGCTGAGGGCGTTGACCGACCAGAACCTCGACGTGGTCGTCACTCTCGGGCTGGCGGCCCAGGACACCGAGTTCGACGTCGACCACACCCGCGTGCACTTCACGCCGTTCGCCCCGCTCGACGAGCTTCTGTCCGATGTGGACGTTGTCGTCACCCACGGTGGCGCAGGCACTACGCTCGGCGCGTTGGCACATGGCATTCCGCTTGTGGTTCTCCCGCGAGGAGCCGACCACCCCAGGCAGGCGGACCGAGTGACGCACGCCCAAGCAGGCATAACGCTGCACGGCGCCGAAGCCACCCAGGCCGCCGTCGCCGACGCAACCACCAGGTGTATCAACGATCCCCGGATCAAAGCGGGTATCGCCCGTGTGCACAAGGAGATCCAGGCCATGCCGTCCCCGGACGAAGTCGTCCAGATCCTGAGCGCGTAGACCATGTCGACCTACATGGGCCTGGCCTGGATCGACCTCGTGCCCGGCGCCAACCCTGAAACCGCACTGGCCGGATCGTCACTGCAAGCCGACGCACCCCTCGGCCTTGGCGGCAATCGGCACCGGATCGTGGCGGTCCTCGACTACGACTACTACCGGCTCCCCGACCTCGTACTGCGGCTGGCCGAAGGGAATGGCCTTGTCTCGCATGCCTTTCTGGCGTTGGACCACGACGAGTTCGGGGCGGAGCACGTAGTCCTCGATGTCCGCGACGGCCTCGTACACCGCGCCTACCACTACCTCGCCTATCCCCGGAACGAAGACGGTTCGTACTACACCGACGCCGAGCCTTGTTTGCTCAACGTGCCGGGAATAGCGCAACCGTCGGCGGTTGATCCTGGTGTTTTGGTAGACGGGCCGGTGGCGCGCCGCACGGTCGCCGACAGGTACGCCGTGCCAATCGCCGCGGTTGATCGTGCGGCGGACGCGGATGCGTTGGCGTATCAGGAGTGCGGCCTGGTCGGCGGTCCGTGCGACGCGTGGCGCACAGCGCTGGACCTCGCCTGGCCCATCGCAGCTACGGGCATTCCGGTGCGCCAGCCGAAAACCGGTGGCGCGGGTACGGAATGATGGTCAGCGATGTCCGTGCAACTTGCTTTCGGGGTGACAGCTGGAGCCGGGATGCGGTGCTGGCTGCCCATCTCCGGCGGGAAGGCCATGCCCCGGCCGGTCAACGAGCGGGCGGGCGCGCATCCGCCGGGTTCGCCCGTGGTGGTCGGCCCGGCCGACGCGGATCCCGAGGTGGTGCGGGAGGCGACCAGGCAGCTCGCCTCGCTGGTCGCCCTTGGGTCCGAAGTGGCCGCGGGGGCGGGTGTCGATCTGGGTGGCGGCTTTGTCTCGGCGCGGTTGGCCGGTGCTCACGGCGATCGGCGTGACGCGGTTCTCGCCGCCTTGAAGGTGCTGGGTATCGATCGCGCGGATCAGCTGGGTGACCGCAACAGCACGCTGGTGGCGCTGTTCGGGCCGTCGGCGACCAAACCGGTCGGCGCGGCCGCGAACGCGGCGATCGGTGAGGAGCGGTGGCCTGCGCTGCAGCTGGCGTCCGCCGCGTCGGACCTGCTGGGACCCGAACAGGTGGAACGCCTGCTCGCCCTGCGCGCCCCGGAGGGGATCGACCCGTTCCCGCGCGGCGCGGCGTCCACAGTGGCCGATCACCTGTCCCGGGTGCTGTCCGGGTATCGGCAGCCGCGGCGGCTGAACCTGATCATCAGCTTGTGGGATCACGTGTGCGCGCAGCTGGTCGAACGGGAACGCGTGGCCCGGCGGCCGTCGACGCAGACCCGGGAGGACCGGATCGACCGGCTGCGGGAACGCCACCAGGAGCATTTCGACGAGGCGATCATCCACCACATCGACGGGGCCCTCGGCGCCATCCCGGGGGTGGCCGCCGCGGCTCGCTGGCGGCCGCCGAAATGGTGGCCCGCACGGGATCTCGGGCATCTGCTGAGCGACGCCATCGCGGCGACCGCCTTGCTGCGGTTCGCCAGGACCTTGTCCGATGAGGGGCTCACGGTCGCCGTCGAGAAGCACTACAGCGAACTCGTCGCTGCCGACCAGTGCCTGCACGACCGGGACCGGACCGCGGCGGAACGCCGCTCCAAGATCTACAACCATCCGGCCCGGCCGGGCTGCTATGTCCACTACCTCTGCGAACACCTGCAGCCGGGCCAGCCGGTCAACTCACGGATCGCCACCGCCGTCACGGAACGGGCCGCGATGGCCCGCAACTATGGTGTTGTGGTCTTCGACGCGATCCGTTCGCTGATCAGCGAGCTGGAGACGTGGCTGCAGGACGACGGTCTGGAGTGGCGGGCCGAGCAGCTGCCGAAGTGGCGCGCGGCAACAGGGTTCTCGCGTGCGCCAGGCAGCTGGGAACAGCCGCCGCTGCCCGGCCCGCGCAGCGATGGCCAGGAGCCGACCCTCGCGCAGCGGATGGCCGCCGCTCCCGGCACCGACCCGGCCAAGGTCGAGACACCGCACGACCTGCTGTGGTTGGCCGACCTCGCCGACGCGTTGGCGCCCTTCTACGGCAACGAGTCCGCCAACGTGAAGCACGAGCCGCAGTTGCCCGCTCTGACCTACGACGCTCCCGTGCCCTGGCGTCCGGCCGGCTCGGTGCCGCTGATGGTCGCCGAGGCCGCCCAGCTGGTCGCGTTCGGCGCGAAACCGCCGCCGCGCTGCCGGAGCTGGGCCGAACTGATCGACGGGATCAGCGCGGACGCGGTGATCGCCGAGGCCAATGTGGGCAGCTTCCCGGTCCCCGCCGAGGTGTCCGATGTGCACGGGCAGACCGTTCCCGGCACCACGCTGACGGTCGAGCTGGGCCGCGACCCGAGGCAGCTGTCCGAATGGTCGGCCTACATGGGCAACTGCATCGGTGACACCTGGTATGCCGAGCTGGCCGACGACGGCCAGTGTGTCCTGATGGCCCTGCGCGACGCCGAGGGCCGCATCATGGCCAACCTCGACATCCGGCGCGGCTCGGGCGGGTGGCAGATCCACGAACTGCGGGCGCGGTTCAACGACCTCGTTCCCCCAGCGCGGGAAAAGCCCATCCAGCAATGGGTGCGCACCCTCCCGGTCGCCCGGCCGGCCCTGCCCGAGCCGATGGTCGCGGTGCCGCCGGTGCGGGCGCGGAGTGGTTCGGCCCGCCGTCCGACCGCGAGCCGGCTGCCCGCCGAGCTCACCAACGCCCTGGTTGCCGCGGTCGGCCGGGAGCTCGCGTCGGCGACCTCCGCGCTCCGCACGTACGCCGTACTTGCAGGCGGTCTCGGGCGCCCAGGTCAGCCCGCCGATTTCGACCCGGGTGCGGCGGTGATCGCGTTGAAGCGCGTCGGCCGGGCCCGGCACGTCGAACTGGTCGGCACGGCGGTGGACGGCGGGCTCGGCGCTTTGGTTCTGTGGCAGGCGACTCGCGTACGTCCGCTGGCCGCCGCGGTGGGCTCGCTCGATCCGCGGCTGCGCGACTACGGCCGTCTCCAGACGCTCACCACCCGCGAGCTTCTCCCCCGGACGCTGCGCGCGCTCGTGCGCAGCCCGGAGATCGCGCCGGCCTACGCCATGGACGTGGTGGCGCGGGATGTCCGCCGGGCCATGGGCGGGATCCTCGGCAGTGCGGCGCTGATCCGGTCGGTGGCCCGCAAGCCCTCGCCCGAGCTGGTGTGCGCGTTGGCGATCGCGGCCACCTGCGCCCGCCGGTCCACAATGGACGATGTGGTTCAGCTGGTGCCGAAGAAAAGGATCAAGGTTCCCGGTTTCCCGGCCAGCAAGCTGTTCGACGAGGACGGCCCGTGGCAGCAGGCCATGCCCGCGGCCGCCGAACTCGGTGTCCGGGTGGACCTGTTCGCGGACCGCATCGCCGAACACGGCCTGCTCATCCCGGCCGACCTGCTCGGCCGGGGTGGCTGGGCCGCCCTCTGGACCCGTGCGCATCGCCAATGAGCGCAGCGGTTACGGAGCCAGCAGCACGATCTTTCCCCGAGTGGCGCCGGATTCCAGTCGCAGGTGTGCCGAAGCGGCGTCAGGCAGGGGGAATCGCGAGTCGATGGGCACGGTGAACCGGCCCTCGGCCACACCGTCCAGCAGGGTGCGCAGGTCGGGCCGGGGGTCCCAGCCGTGTTTCTGCAGGTTGGTGAACTGGAAGCCGTGGATGGTCACGTTCTTGGGATAGAAGTCGCGGGTGTCGACGGTGCTGGGCGCCAGTGCGACGTTCGCCATCGCGGCGACCCGGCCGCCGTGGCCCACCGCGCGCAGGCTGTCGGCGAAGGCCTGGCCGCCCGCCAGGTCGAGCGCCACCTCGGCGCCGCGGCCGTCGGTCAGTTTGCGCACCTGCTCGACGATGTCGTCGCGATGCCGGTCGAGCACCTCGGCGGCGCCGAGATCGCGAACCCACGCGGCCTTCTCCGGCGACCCCACCACGGCGATCACCGAAGCCCCGGCGTCCCGCACGATCTGGATCGCGGCGCTACCGACACCGCTCGCCGCGGCATGCACGAGAACGACTTCGCCGGGCCGGACCTGAGCCAGTGTGTGCAGGCAGTGCCAGGCTGACAACCACGCGATCGGCATCGCCGCAGCGCTTTCGAAGCCGACGCCGTCCGCAACGGCCACCACCCTTTCGGCATCGACCGCGACGAGCTCCGCGTAGAAATCCTGCGATCCCCAGGCGACCACCCGGTCACCGACGGCGAATCGGTCCACATCGGACCCTACGGCCACCACCGTGCCCGCTCCCTCCGCGCCCGGCACCAACGGCAGCGGCGGCAACGTGTGGTACCGGCCGGACCGCAGCAGCAGGTCGGCCCGGTTCACCGACGCGGCAGCCAGCCGGATGAGCACCTGTCCCGGCGCCGGACCGGGATCTGGCGCATCGGCCCAGGTCAGCCGGTCCGCCGGGCCGAATTCGGTCAACGTGATCGCATGCACGAGCGCTCCTCCATGACACCAGTTGTAGTGGTGTCAGCATCCGACACCTGTAGTACCGGTGTCAACCGGTAGAGTGGTGGCATGAGCGATCCGAGGTTCCGGCTGACCGGTGGACGGGTGTGCCTGGACCTCGTGGCCACGCTGGGCCGCAGGCACGCTCCCGAGCAGGTGGAACGGGTGCCGGACGAGGCGACGTTCGCCGACTGGCTGGTCGCCGCCGGCCTGGCCACGAGCCCGCCCGACGTGCGGCCGGAAGACCTCGGCGCGGCCCGCGAACTACGCGAAGCCGTGCACCGGCTGGTCCGGGCCGCGATGACCGGCGGCGAGTTCGACCCGGCCGACACCGCCAGGATCAACGCGGCCGCCACCCATCCCGACCTGGCGCCGCAACTGGCGGGTCCCGGTCGCCTGGTGCTCGGACCGGCTGCACGACCGGTCGAAGCCGCGCTGGCGACCATCGCCCGCGACGCCGTGCACCTGCTGTCGGGCCCCCGCACCAACCGGATCAAGGAATGCGAACACCCCGACTGTTCGCTGCTGTTCTTCGACGACTCCCCACCCGGCCGCCGGCGGTGGTGCTCGATGGACCGCTGCGGCAACCTCGTGAAGATCGCCGGCTACCGGTCCCGCCGCTAACGGCTCCAGTCCCTCTGTCCGGCGTCTTTCGCCGCGGCGGGCCCGCATGCCACGGTCGCGAACCCGGCGGCAGCACCACAAGGAGATCGACCGATCTGGGCAATGTGATGGCGACAAAATCCTCCGCGCCGATGCCACGACACCGAGGGATTTCGCCAGCCGATTCGCCGCCGAATTCAGATCGCGCTACGAAACGACGTCATCCTGCCAGACAACCGCCCGAAATTTCGACGGACGACGGCGTCGAACAACGCCGGTATCGTCTTGAGTTTCCTCACGTGCCGTATCCCCCAGTGGCTAGGCCGCGGTGGAGTCCAGCAGATATCCTTTGCGCCAGACGGTGACGATCTCCAGGTTCACCGTCGCAATGCGCCTGCGCAGCCGCAGGATCCTCAGATCCAGGGCGTTGCGCCGCTCCCTGGCGTCGCCACCCCGGGTGAGCTTGGCCAGCTCGGACCGCGAGACGACGTTGCGGAAGTCGGCGACCAGCGGGTTCATCACCTCGGCCTCCGACATGGACAGTGCCAGCCATTTCTCGCCGACCCGCAGCACGTCGTTGTCGTCGATCTTCGGCACCTGTTCGATCAGGGCTCTCGACCGCAACGCCGCCGTCCGCGCGTTGAGATCCTGTTTGCTCACCGGCGGGCGGATCCAGTCCTCCAGCGTGTCGACGCACATTGGCGGCGACGCTCCCGCCTCAATTACCAACAGCCGCGGAATTCTCGAGATCTTGCAGCGTACGCGCATATCCTGATCGTGCGGCCAGCGTAGAAGTTTCACATCCACCGTTGACCCCCCAGCCAAGTGACGCATTCCTCCATTGACGGATAGCGGCTTAACCCTCCCCCGGCCAACGCTACACGAACTCACCGGAAGGGCGCCATTCTCGCGAAAAGATCACCGATGGTCAACTTTACGTTACCGTGCGGAAGCAGCGGGTATATCAAAGTCCGACATATCACCAATGCGCGATTTGAACTATTAGCGGCTCGGTCAGCGCACGCCGCACAGGGGCCGACCGAAGCCCCGGCCGGTCAGGCACCCTCCGCGGGACGCCCCCTGTAGTGTGAGGGAATGCAATATATTGGTCGGATGGACCGGGGGCTGCTGAGTGAGCAGGCCCTGGGGCTGATCCGGCGCGCGATCATCACGGGTGAGCTGCCGCCCGGCGAGGCGATCAAGGACATCGACCTGGCGAACCGGCTGGGTCTGTCCCGCACGCCGGTGCGCGAGGCGCTCGCACGGCTGACCGACGAGGGTCTGATCGAGACCAAGCCGCACAGCTACACCCGGGTCACCCCGCTGAACGCCCAAGCGGTGCGGGACGCACTCGAAGTCGTCCAGACCATGCACGCCCTGGCCACCCGCCTGGCCGTCCCGAAACTCATCGCGGTCCACCTCGACGCGATGCGCGCGGCCAACCTGCGTTTCACCGCCGCGGTCGAAAGCGGATCCGTGGAAGACGCCATGCAGTACGACGACGCGTTTCACGACGTTCTCGTCCAGGCCTGCGGAAATCACGCGGTCGCGGCCACCATTTACCGGTACACGCCATTGCTGCATAGAGCCGAACGGCTACAGTTCGGGTCCCCGCTGGGCCGCGACTCCGCCAGCATGCACGAACGAATCATCGCCGCCTGCGAGGCGGGCTATGGCGACCTGGCCGCCGCGCTCGCCGAGGAGAACTGGGCCAGTCTGTCCGCCCTGATGGACAAGGCAGAGTAACCCGTCATAGGTCTGGTCACTGTGCCGGCCGAACATATCGCCACCGGTCGGAAATGATTTCCACCCGGAAAGGTTCAGTCCCACCCACAGGTGGCCAACGTCCGCCATTCGGGGATCGACCCTGTGCGGCCCGGGCGATCGCGGATAAGTTCGATCTGGTCACCACGCTCATTGTGTCCGGAACTCCCATTCTGACGAAGAGAGCCATCATGTCTTCTTCTCGCCGGAAGTCCCTCGCAGTCGCGCCCCGCTAACCAGGAGACGAGTTTGTCCAGCTACGACTACATCGTTGTCGGCGCGGGCACCGCTGGGTGCGTGCTCGCGGCCCGTCTGAGTGAGAACCCGGAGGTGCGGGTTCTGCTGCTGGAGGCGGGACGGGCCGAACCGTACGAGAACACCGAGGTCCCAGGGGCGTGGGTGGGGTTGCTGACGGGGCCGGCGGCGTACCAGGACACCACGGTGCCCCAGACAGAACTGGGCCGCGCCGTGCCCTGGCCGCATGGCCGCGGTCTCGGAGGTTCGTCGAGCATCAACGGCATGGTCTTCGTCCGCGGCCACCGGTCGAGCTATGACGCCTGGGCCGCGAACGGCGCCAAGGGCTGGGGGTTCGACGATCTGCTGCCCTGGTTCAAGGCCAGTGAGTCCGCGGCGGACCGCGATCCGGCGGTCCGCGGCACTGAGGGCCCAATGGTCGTCCGTCCCGCCGCCACCCGGCACCCCGTGGCAGTCGCGGCTGTGGAAGCCGCTGTGTCCGTGGGACATCACCGCGCCGAAGACATCACCAGCGGGCTGGAGGACGGGTTCGGCTTCGTCGACCTGAACATCGTCGACGGCAAGCGGCTCAGCGCCGCGGACGCGTACCTGCGTCCGGCACTCCCCCGCCCGAACCTCACTGTCATCACCGATGCGCTGGCAACAGGTCTCGTGGTCGACGGCGGCCGGTGCACCGGCGTCACGTACACGATCGGCGGACAGCACCACCATGCCCAAAGCAGTCAGGAAACCGTGCTGGCCGCGGGCGCGATCGGTTCGGCGAAACTCCTGCTGCTGTCCGGGATCGGCCCGGCCGGCCAGCTGCGCGGCCTCGGCATCGACGTGCTGGCCGACCTGCCCGGTGTGGGCGCCAACCTGCAGGACCATCCGCTCTGCAGTGTGGTCTACGTGGCGCCCCGCGGGATCAGCCCGGGTCCGTACAACCACATCGAGGCGCTCGGCCTGTTGCGCAGCGACCCGTCCCTCGCCGCCCCGGACATCCAGGCGCTGGTGTTCGCGCCCCTCACCCTGGAGGAACAGACCGGCTTCATGTTCGCCGTCGGCCTGATGACCCCGTTCAGCCGGGGAACGCTGCGGCTGGCCGACGCCGACCCGGACACGATGACCTTGCTGGATCCCGCCTATCTCACCGACAGCCGCGATCTCGACGCGATGACCGCCGCGGTGCCCCTCGTGCGGGAGATCGGCGCGGCCGCCGCCCTGGATCCCTGGCGTGCCATGGAAGTGGCGCCCGGGCCCGAGGTGACCAGCCCGGCGGACCTCCAGGCCTTCCTGCGCGCGAACGTCCAGACCACGTACCACTACATCGGCACGTGCCGGATGGGCACGGACGACCTGGCCGTGGTCGACACCGAACTACGCGTCCGTGGCGTTGATGGGCTCCGGGTCGCCGACGCGTCCGTGATGCCGTCGCTGCCCTCGGCCAACACCAACGCGACCGTCTTCGCCATCGCCGAACGGGCGGCAGCACTGATCACCGGCCGCCAGCGGTAGGGACCCGTGTCACCGGCGTGATCTTCTCGATCAGCTCGGCCTTCAGTTCGCCTTGCGGGACAATCCATGGCGCGCCGGGCGACCGGTCCTCGTTGATCTTCCAGTCCCGGCAGACCCGCGGCACCTTCACCGGGAAGATCTCCAGGTCTCCGCCGGTCGTGATGTGCATCCGCAGGAAGCTCTTGTAGTCCTGGATGGACTGGCCGGCGAACGCCTCGTTCAGGTTGACTCCCCACCGGCTGGCGAGCAGCAGGTACAGGGCCACGATCTCGGCGTCGAGAAACCCGATCACGGCAAAGGTTCCCACGATGCCCACCACGCCGGTGACCCAGCCGTCGGCATGACCGTTGAGCCAGAACAGGAACCAGGCCCACAGACCGGCCAGCACCAGGTGGGCGGCCGCGTGAATGAGACCCGCGGCCGTCCGTGCTCCCCCGGGCGGACTGTACCGGGCGAACAGCACCCCCATCAGCACCACCAGGACGATCATGAACACCGCGGGGGCCCACACCGAGATCTCGCCGAACGCGCCGCCCGGATGGACGGTCAGTCCGATTTGGAGGAACAGCGCGAGCACGGTCTGCAGCACCGCGGTCAGTCCCCAGAAGCCGGGATTGGTCCACGGCAACCGGAAGATCCCGTTCGCCAGCGACTTCGACTCGGCTTCGGACGGGTAGGTCTCCCGCAGCACGATCGTCTCGACCGGATCGGGCTCCGGGATGCGAGTCTCCTTGGGCGGCAGCTCGATCGTCTTGTGCAGCCGGTGCGTCGCCGACAAGTACGCTCCGCCACCGCCACACGTGATCCGCTGGCAGGTGCCCTCGTACCGCGCGTAGTGGTGGGAGTCGCCGGACAGCATGACGCGGATGACGGCTCCGGCCGGCCGGACGATCTCGTGCTCGAAGAACTGGATGATGTCGTAGCCGCGATAGTTCTCCGGCGCGTGGGCCCACGTCGGAACCGGCGTGCACAGGATGACGGCGTCGCCTTCGCGCAGGTTTTTCGCGGCCTCGCGGAAGTATTCGAGCTGCGGCCCGTCGATGTACTGGTCGAACTGGGTGTCCACGGCGAACAGCCACCAGCGCTGCGGCAGCTCGATCGCGAAGTAGCTGCGGGACTGCTCGGTCTGCCACCCGCCGATGTTCCGCTGCTGGGCGAACGTCCGCAGGAACGACGTCAACCCGTCGTACCAGTCGTGGTTTCCGGGCAGGGCGAACAATCTCGGGTGATCCTCCGCCGCGGGTAAGGCCGCGCGGTACGGGCCCTTCGTGCGGTCCTCGTACGCCTCCGCGGACGCGGACGGGTAGACCTCGTCGCCGCCCATGATGAGAATCCGGCCGCGCGGCAACGTCTTCTCGTCCAGACGCAGCTCGGGCGCGGCGAGCAGGGACGCGATGGAGAAGGTGGCGTTGAAGCCGTCGCCGACGTCGGCGACGAAGTCGAACCACAGCTCCTCGCCGTCACACGAGTGCACCGTCGAAGGCAGGCCGCGCTGCAGCTCCCGTTTGTCCGCATAGGACCCGAAGATCCCGGCCAGCACCGACTTGATGCCGGTGGTGACCAGGACCGGCGGCATCAGCCAGCGAACCGGATCCTGGCGCTGGAAACTCAGTTCGGACATCTTGCGTGGTTGAGCGTGTGCCACCAGACCTCCACCGTCAGACGGGCGTTCACCTTATCCCGGCGGGGTGTCAGGACGGTCGGTATCGCCGTCGACCAACTTCCGCCTAAGTGAGGCGTTTGAGGTGCAGTACGGCAGGTCCGGTGGTCGTGAACGTGGTCGGTTCATCGTTGGCTACGGTCAATCGTTCGCCGGTGCTGGTGGACCGTGACGTGATGTCGTGCCAGCCGACCGCGTACGTGCCGCTCGCCACCGTCGCGGTGAACGTGCCGCCGCCGGGGTGCAGGATCAGGTACTCCGCGCCGGGATCGGCCAGCGCGTAACCGGTGGAGGTGAGATCCCCTCGGGGCATCATGCTGATGAGGTCGATCGTCTCCGCGTACCGCCGGGTGTCACCCATCGCGTGCCGGGCCGGCTCGAACGCGGCGAACGGCGGGGCGCCGGGCGACGGGTCACCGGCCGGATCGGTGCCGTCGATCAGGCCGTAGTCCATCAGGATCGGGTTGTGGCCACGCAGGAACGCCTTCCAGACCCACACCGGTTCGGCGTGCCCAGGGGCGACGTGGTCGGAGTCGGTGATCAGGACCTTCCGGCCGTCGGCCGCCGGTGGGTCCAGCCACCAGCGCGACACCGGGGCGCCGTCGCGGAAGAGGTCGTCGTCGAACCCGGGCGAGATCCAGTCGGCCGGCCCGTCGAACAGCGGCGCGTTGACCTTGGCCTGGTCGGGTACCGGGAACTGCATGGTCATGCCGACCGGGCGGGGCTGGTAGCCCTGCTGCCGCTCGTAGTCCTTGACGAACTCGATCACCCAGTACTGCCAGCCGGTCGAGTCGCCCCAGTCGGTTCCGGACGGAACCCCAAGCACAGCAGCCATCTCCGCGTCGGCGGCGCCGCCACCGGATGACTCGTTCGCGACCTCGTAGAGCACGTTGGGCAGGTCGTGCACGGTGTCGACGACCTGCCGCAGGTAGTCCTCCTGCAGCGCCTGGACGGCCGGGTCGAGCGGCAGGACCTGGTGGTCGAGAATCGAGGTGATCCCGACGCCGTTGATGTTGTTGGCCGCATGGAACGGGTGACCCTCGACGTTGTCCAGGGCCGGGCTCAGATGCAGCGCCCAGCCGTCGAACAACATCACCGCCACGTACATCCCGCGGTCCCCGGCGGCCTCGACCCGCTCCCGCAGCCGCCGGAAGTACGCCGGGTCGAACCGGGAGAGGTCGAACCTCCCGGAGTCGTCCCGGCGCCACGGCTGCGGGGTCATGTTCAGCTCGAACGCACCGCCCGCGGCCTGGGAACGGAAGTGCTCCCAGCGCCACAGCCGGATGAAGTTGTGCCCTCGCGCGGCCAGGAAATCCAGGTAGGCGCCGTAGTCCAGGTCCTTCGGCGCGGTCCCGGCGGGCCCCATGCCGTCGTGGAAGTTGTTCCAGATGTGCGAACCGGTCAGGTACACCGCCCGCTGGGCGCCGGAAAGTGGTGTGAGGTAACGCGGGTTGTCCGCCGAGACCGTCAGCGGGTCCATCGTCGACATGATTCCAGCCTTTCGTTGCCAGGACCGGGTCAGTGGCGGACCTGGTAGCGCAGGTGGGTCACGCCCTTGGCCTCGACGACCGACGGGGTGTCCAGCTCGACCGGGATCTTGTTCAGGCCGGCGAACAACGCGATCCCCTCGCCCAGCACCACCGGCACCAGATCGATCGCGATCACGTCGATCAGGCCCAGCTCAAGGCACTGCTGGGTGATGGTCGGCGTGGCGATGGCGACGTCACCGTCCCCGGCGAGTTCCTTGGCCTGCCGCACCGCGCTCTCGACGCCGTCGGTGACGAAGGTGAACGGCGCGTCCTCGCGCGGCCAGCCGTCCGGCACGCTGTGGGTCACGACGAAGACGTGCGCGCCCATCGGGTGCCTGCCGCCCCAGGCGTTGGTGAGCTCGAACAGTCTGCGCCCGCAGATCAGGGCGCTGACCGTGCCCGGCCGGAACACCTCGGCGCTCTCCTCGGAGATGTTCACCGTGATGTCGGGGTTCTCGGTCTCCACCTCGACGGGCCCGGCGCCGTACCAGGCGAAGACGTGGTCCACCTCGTCGTTCGGGCCGGCGACGTAGCCGTCGAGGGACATGGACATGTTGGCGACGACGTTTCCCATCGCAGGACTCCTTCGGTTGGTCGTTCGTGCTGGTAGAAGCCTGCTGCCCGGGGCGGGCCAGAACATCGGTCAGGTGGCCGAGGGCAGGCCCGGCCGGTGGCCGATGGCAGACTTGGCCCGCCATGACCACCGACGCGCCGAACAACCTGCCCGCCGAGCTGACCAGCTTCATCGGCAGGCAGTCCGAGCTCGCCGCCGTGCGGGCGTCGCTGGACGGCGAGCGGCTCGTGACCCTGACCGGGCCCGGCGGTGTCGGCAAGACCCGGCTCGCCGCGCAGGTCGCCGCCGCCGAGGTCGCGCACCGGCCGGGCGGGGTCTGGTGGGTCGAACTGGCCGCCGTCAACGATCACACGCAGGTCGCCGAGCTCGTCGCGGCGACGCTCGGAGTGCTGGTCGAACCCGTGCAGGGTCCCGTGCGGTCACTGGTCGCGCAGTTGCGGGACCGAAAGACCCTGATCTGCCTGGACAACTGTGAGCAGGTGCTCGACGGCGCCGCCGAGCTGGTCGCGGCGCTGCTGCGGTCGTGCCCGCAGGTCTCGGTGCTGACCACCAGCCGCGAGCCGCTCGCGGTGCCGGGCGAGGTGGTCTGGCGGGTGCCGCCGCTGGCCGCGGAAGAGGCGTTGCGGCTGTTCGTCGAGCGCGGCAGGCAGGTCCGGCAGCTGTTCGACCTGGACCAGGCGGGCGAGTCCGCCGCCCGGGTGATGTGCTCGCGGCTGGACGGGATCCCGCTGGCCATCGAGCTGGCCGCCGCCTGGCTGCGAACCCTTACCCCGCAACAGATCGAGCACGGCTTGGACGACCGGTTCGGCCTGCTCGTCCGCAGCCCCCGCGGTGTCGCCGCACGCCAGCAGACCCTGGTCGCGTCCATCGCCTGGAGCCATGACCTGCTGGACGAGCCGGACCGGGCGGTGTTCCGGCGCCTCGCGGTGTTTCCCGCCGGGTTCTCCCTGGACGCCGCGCAAGCTGTCTGCGCGGACGGCGTGATCGATGTGCTCGGCGCCTTGGGGCGGTTGGTGGACAAGTCTTTGGTTGTTGCGGAGACCCGCGGTGGTGCGTCCCGGTATCAGCTGCTGGAGACCATCCGTGAGTACGCCGCGGGCCGCTTGCGGGAGTCTGGCGAGGGGGACGCCACCCGCGACCGCCACCTTGATCATTTCCTCGCTGTCGCGGCCGGTGAGCCGCGGCCGGCCGAGGACCTGGACGCGTGGCGGACCCGGGTCGAGGGTGAGTACGAGAACCTGCGGGCGGCGCTCGAATGGGGTCTCGCCGCCGACGATCCGGGACCGGGCCGCCGTCTCGCTGCCGAGCTGGCGTGGTTGTGGCACCTGCATCGCCACGGGTACGAGGGAATCTCGTTCCTGCGGCGTGCGATCGACCTCGCGCCGGATGACCGCAGCCTGCTCCAGGCGCGGCTGCTCGCAGGGCTGGCGTTGGTCGCCGACACCACGAGCCCGCTCGACCTGGAGTACGACGTTGCCCAGCAGGCGCTCGAACTGGCGGCCGAGCACGGCGAGGAAAGCCTGCGTGCTGTGTGCTTGTCGCTGTCCGCGGTGGGCCGGTTCTACACCTCCTTCGAGGAGGCCTGGGAGCTGACCGAGCTCGCCATCTCCTCCGCCGAGGCCGCTGGCGACAAGCTGTTCCCGCACTCGATGCGGGCGCTGCAGGGCATGATCCGGCAGCTGCAGGACCGTCACGAGGAGGCCCGGGAGCTGCTGGAAGCCGCGGCCGAGGGCCTGCGCCACCGCCATCGCGGGATCGCGTCCACCACACTCGCGTCGTTGGCCAGCAGCGCCCTGGCGTGCGGACGTTTGAGCGAGTCCCGCCGGTTCGCCTCGGCGGCAATTGACCTCGCCGAACCTCTGAGCGACTACCTGCGCGTTGGTATCGCCCGTAGCGCTTTGTCGGCGGTCTGCGCTTTGTCGGGAGACCTGGACGCCGCTCTCGACGTGCTGCGGCCGCTGCTGGTGCTGACCGAGAACGCCGACCGCGCCGTGTTCGTCCCCGGTATGGCCGCCGCCCTCGGCCAAATCCACCTCGCCCAGGGCGACCTCGACTCGGCTCTGCGCTGGTTCGAACGCGACAAGCCCGGCACCGCCACCTATCTGGCCGCGCAGATCCAAGCGGGCTATGGGGAAGCGCTGCGGCGCGCGGGCCGGTCCGAGGACGCCCGCCGCGAACTCGACCAGGCCGCGGCCACCGCCCGTACCCTCGGCATGCCTCGCGCCCTCGCCGACGCTTTGGCGCAGCAGGCCTTCCTCGCCGACGACCTCAACCTGCACCACGAGGCCCTCACCATCCGCGCCGCCCACGGGCTGCGGGCGTTCCTGCCGGACAGCCTCGACGCCCTCGCCGCTTTCCTGCCACCACCCAACGCCGCCCGCGTCCTCGCCGCGAGTGCCGCCGCCCGCACATCCCTCGGCTGCCCACGCCGGGCCATCGACCAACCCGCCTACGACCACCTGCGCGACGACCTCGAACACACCCTCGGCCAAGCCTTCGCCGCCGAATGGGCGGCAGGCAGCGACCTTTCCCTCGACGACGCCGTCGCCTACGTCCGCCGCAGCCGAGGCGCCCGCAACCGCCCCACCGCCGGCTGGGACAGCCTCACCCCCACCGAACTGAAGGTGGCCCAACTCGCCGCGGCCGGCCTGAACAACCCCGAGATCGGCGCCCGCCTGTTCATGAGCCGAAGCACCGTCAAGACCCACCTTTCCCAGATCTACGCCAAACTCGGCGTCGCCAACCGCACCGAACTGGCCGCCCTCACTGTCCAGACCGGGTAGCGGCGGACCATTCGCCATTCACCGGCCATGCCTCAGGACAACCATTCCCACTTGATCGCATCGATCCGCTGTTGGTCGTTCGCCAGCCAGCCCCAGATCAGCTGCCCGACCTCGCTCACGGCATGGACCGTGGCGGCACGGTATCCGGCGTTTTCGGCTCCAGAATGGACTTCGACCAGATAGTTCGGTGTTCGGTGTCGCTGTTGCGGTACGTCTGGATGAAGGCCGACTGACCCCGCTACACGGCTCACCCGGCTCACCCAACGCCAATTGACCGAACCCCTCGCCGAGCATCCACTGTGGCCTGTGCTACTCCACTGATGCTATCCATCCCCGGTGGTGGTGCCCTGCCACCAGCACGGTGGTGCGCCGCGTGTAGACGTCCAGGACCCCCTGATAGCCGTGGCGAACCACAGATCGGTAGACGTGGTCGGATATCACCAGCACCATCGATTCCGCGACTTCCCGCAGTATCCGTTTGACCAACGGAGCATCAAGGAGCCGGAACGTTATGTCCAAGGCCTCACCAAAGCAGCCATGACCGTCGTAGTTCACTTCGCCGGCGTGCATGGCCGTGCGAAGTCGTAAGCGCTGGTCAGGCGCTTGAAGGTTGTGCATCCGCAGCGCACCGGCCAACACAGGTATGACTTTGGCCAGCAGAAGGGCTTTAGGAGCCTGGGGAACAGGATGAACCAGAACCAGGACTCCATCGCCACGGTCGATCAAGTTGTCGTGATGCCACGGCGCTATCCCGGCGTCTTGCAGAGCCTTTTCCACCATCTCATACATGAGTTCACGGAGTTTGGCCTTAACCGTATCGGCGCGGCTGGTCGAGTCCGCTATATCGAGCGCGATGATCGACCTGTGGTGCGGCAGATCGCAGGGCTGCTTCATTGGTTCCCTCGCTCTCCGGACTGCGAGAGTGCGCTCATCGCACTAAGTTGACAGCACTCTACCGCACGTGCAGATGCACGTGCAGATGCACGCGCATCAAGGCGGTCCAACCGGCCGTATCTCGCTCCAGGATCCGGTGCATCTCGCTGATGAACTCCGCGCCAACACCCGTGTCTACGCCCGCGCCGAAGGCTCCTGGCAGCTGGTTTCCGTGCAGGGCAACACGATCAGGTGCTGATTGGGAAGTCGCTGGCCGCAGGGTGCAGAAGTGACCAGGCGACGTCGTCGATCCCGTACGCGTGCTTGCGGCCCGGCAGCGATTCCCAGGCGCTGTCCCGGTCCCTGCCCTTGATCGACGCGGCCAGTTCCTGATCGGCCAGGCCGGCGAAACCGTGCACGGCGACCTGGCGGGCCGGGGTGTCGGTGTCGACAGCCCGCAGGTACGCCAATCCGAGCGCGGTGCGCGGATCCGGACCGTGGTAACCCTGCCGACGTTTCCCGAGGTACCAGGTCAGCGCGGGGACCACGACCCACCCGGCAAGCGCAAGCCCCAGCGAGGTCTGGTAAGCGCTGGTCCCGAAGTCACCCGCGCCCATCATCACGTACGTCAGCAATGCCAACGGCGCCAGTACGGCGTACGCACGGCCGGCCGGTTCCCACTGGCGCCGCGTCGAGCGGACCACCAGCCTGCGGTCGGCCAGGTGCCCGTACGCACTACCGAAGTGCAGCATGTGCAGACCGGTCCGACGACGAACCTCGGCGATCCCCATCCCACCGGCCTGCTTGATCACGTCGAGCACTGACGCACTGGTGAGGTCCAGGTCCCCGGTTCCGGTCGCGGTCAGCGTCCCGCCGCGGGCGGTGACGATGCCGCGGTCGACCAGGTCCATGACGGTCGCGTCGACCAGCCGCCCCGGCCCACCGCCGAGCATGCCGAGCAGCCGGGGTTCCGGCTCCAGGTCGACCGTCGCCAGCCGCTCCGGCCGGATCCGGGCGTCCGCGATCAGCGCCGCGAGCGGCCAGGCGATTCCGAGCAGGGCGGCAACGCCGTAGAGGATCCACAGGATGAACATCGGCCCCCCAGGTATCACTCCGGTTCGGCGGGGCGGTCCGCACCTGTCGTCGCGAGCGGTCGCTGGCTCCAGGCGACGTAGTGCCACGCGTTGCACCTCAAGCCTATCCGCCGATCCGTGCCCACGGGCTCGAATCTCATCTCCTTGTGCGCACGTCGCGTTCCCGCCAAGATCGCCCCACCCGGGCAGATCCGCACCGTCGCCATCAGCCCGCACATGCCACTCTGCTTTCCAGCGTGAGCACCGCGGGGAGGTAGGAATCCCGTCGACGGCCGGCTCGCTCACGAGCGGGGAGAGCCTTTCCCGGCAGGTTCGCCTGCGACAAATACGCCGTCGCCCGGCGCAGGACCTCGTTTGGACCCTGAAATCCCTGGCGATCTGCCTTTCGCGGTGTGTCCGTGTTAGGTCAGGCGTTGCCGGTGAGTAGGCCGGTGAAGAAGTCGACAATCGGGGGTCGCGTCCCGGCGGCACTGTGGCCCACGCCGGGGACCACGACCTGCTGGGTCGCTGTGCCGTGCCGGGTCAGGCTCTCGGCCAGCCGGTCGAGTCGCTCCGGCCGGCTGTGACCGGGCTCGCCCATGGCGGCCAGGTCGGCCCGCCCGTCGTCGTCTCCGCCGATGACCAGCAGCACCGGCACGCGGGCGACCGCACCGGGATCCACGGCGATCCCGAACCGCTGCTGGGTGTCGCCGGTGCCGTCCGGCCAGGCGAGGGAGTCGTCGAGCAGAGTCACGCCGCCGGGTGCGCTGACCGCGACGGCGGCAACCCGGTCCGGGTGGAGGTAGAGGAAGCGGTGCGCGAACTGGCCACCACCGGAGTGCCCGCACAGCAGCACGGTGTCGACGCGGGCGTTCCACCTGAACCGGACCTGCTCCAGGATGTCGAGCACCACCAGGTCGAACCGGATGCCGTGGGCGTCGACGACCTTGTAGTCGTGCACGTCGTCCGGATCGTCGATGCCGACCGGGAACAGTGGTGTCACGACGATCACGTTGTGGCGTTCCGCGAAGGGAATGAATCCCTCCCGCAGTTCTCCGACGCTGCGGCCGGTGCCGTGCACGGCCACCATCACGGACAGTTCGGCTTCGGGGGTCCAAGTCGTGGGCACGTAGAGGCAGTAGCTGCATCGAGGTTCGGTCGGAGCGACGAAGAACGGTGTGCGTTTGCTGAGCAGCCGCCTGCCGGGGTGCGTGACAGGCAGGTCCGCGACGCGGATCATGATCTCTCCCTTGGGGTTGCGGGCAACGATGGGCGTGACCAGCTCGCCGCGGCCTCAGCGATCGCCACGGCCGGCACCCTGCGCAGGTCGCCCGATCGGCATGCGGGCAAGTGGGACGTGGTGCTGTCCGGCGTGGATGTCGCGGTCGCGCAGCGAGCCCTGGCTGACCGGGCGGGGGAAGGAGATCTTCACGACGTTGAGCGACGGGATCCGGAACATCCGGACCGTCGTCTGCTCGACCCGGTAGAGCTCCGCGATCACGCGCTCGTTCAGAAAGGACTCGTCCGCGGCGATCCGGTAGCCCTCGGCGTCGCGCATGAACAGTTCCATGGTGACCCAGAACGGACCGGCGTTCTTGGAGCGGACCTCGTGGGCAAGGTCCCCGAGGGTGGTCTCAGGCACGGGTCTTCTCCCCCATCTCGGTCCGGAACAGGCTGGTGGGACTGGCGCAGTCGACGACGTGGTTCAGCACGAACTCGTACGCCGGACCGCGCTCGACCTCGGCGGGCGAGGTCGCGAACGCGAGGCTCGGCAGATAGTTCATCCGTGGTGTCGGGAGGTGCAGCATCAGCGGGTTGGCGATCTTGGCGACCGCCGTGGCGGTCGCCTGGTCGGGCGCGTTGACGAGCAGCATGACGCCGACCTCGCGCGGCGGCCCGTTCTCGGGTTCGAGGTCGTCCAGCACCGCGTTGTGGCCGTAGAGACGGAGGTCGAAGGCATACTCGTCGTCCGCCAGCTCCAGCGTCTGACCCACCCGCTGGGTGATCATCGTGCGCATCAGCCGCGCCCAGGCGTCGATGTCGGCGAGGATGAGCGGGTCCCGGATCGCGGTGAAGGACATGGTCTCGTAGCCGGTGGTCCGGGCGCCTTCCAGCTTGATCGTGTACTGGGCGGCGACGTGGAACGCCGACCCCTCGACGCGGACGATCCGGTCGTCGATGGCGGTGTACCGCGCGTCGCGAACGTCAAGGGTGCCAGCGGGTTCCCGCATCTCGAACGGGTTGGCGGTCTCGTAGAGCATGTGCGCGGCCACCGAGATCGGCGTGCAGGACACCGTGGGATCGAGCGGCTCGATGGTGAAGCCGCCGGCGTCGATGGTGGCCAGGACCCCGCCCGCGCGCGGGTTGCTGGTGCACTGGCCACCGCACTCGACGATCTTGGCGGCGTGCCACGACGGACCGGCCGGCATCCCCATCATGAGCGGGTACGCGGCGGCCACCGCGGTGTCGGTGGCGCGGCCGGCGAGCACGACCTGGGCACCGGCGCGCAGCGCCTCGACGATCGGTTCGTGCCCCATCGCTCCGACGATGTGGGCACAGCTCTCGAGGGTCTCGGCCCGCAACTCCCCCAACGGTGGCAGCGGGTGGATCCGGCCCGCGTCGAGGTGTTCCTTCAGGCCGGCCGCGTCCTGCTCGCTGTAGATCCTCGCGACCTTCAGCTCCAGGCCCTCCTCGGCCATCACCCCGGCGGCGATCTCGGCGACCCAGTCGACACCGCTGTCGGTCCCGCTCGTGCCGCAGGAGCCCACGATCACGGGTATGCCCGCGCCGGCGGCGGCCGTCAGCAGGCTGCGCAGGTCACGAGCCACCGCCTTGGCCGTCGTCTTGGGTGTCGCGGACCCGAGGTAGTAGGGGCCGGAGTCAGTGGATCCGGCGTCGATGCTGATGACGTCGGCACCCAGTGCGATGCCGCGCTCGATCGTCGCGTGGTCCCACCCGGCGCCGAGCATGCCGCTCGGCGAGAGGATCCGGACCGACGTGACCGGTTGGCTGTGCATGTCCCTCTTTCTGTGCGTGTCAGTTCACCTTGAACCGTGCTCGGCCTTCCAGCGCCGCAACGAGTTCCTCGGCACCTCGACGGCCCGCGGCGGCTCGCGCCTCTGCCGTTTGCCCAGCCAGGTGGGAGTAGACGACGATGCCGTCCACGCCGCGGAGCGGGCTGCCGGGCGAAAGCGGCTCCTCGCGCACGACGTCCAGTGCGGCGCCGGCGATCTCTCCCGACCGCACGGCCGCGACGAGCGCGTCCTCGTCGACGATCGGGCCACGTGCGGTGTTGACCAGCAACGCCGTCGGCTTCATCAGCTTGAACGCCGACTCGTCCAGCACGCCCCTGGTCCGTTCGGTGAGGGCGGTGTGCACCGAGACGTAGTCGGAGGTGGCCAGCAGCTCGGGCAGTGCCACGAACCGGACCGCGGGATCGCTCCGCAGCTGTTCCGGCACACCGGTGGTGCAGACGACACGCATGCCGAACGCACATGCCAATGGCACCACCGCCCGTGCCGATGCCCCGTAACCGATCAGGCCGAGCGTCGCGCCACGCAGCTCGTGTCCGTCCTCGCGTGGCCAGCCGCCCCGTGCCACGCCTTGCGCGGACTGCACGAGACGCCGGGCTCCGGCGAGCAGCAGACCGACTGTGTACTCCGCCACGGCGTTGGCATTGATACCGGGCAGATTGCTCACGGTGATGCCGAGCCGCGCCGCGGCGGCGACATCGATCGAGTCGTAGCCCACGCCTGTTCGCACGATGACGCGCAGCTGTGATGCGCCGGCGAGGATGCCGGCCGTCAGCGGTTCGTTGGCGACCAACGCCGCCTCGACCCCGGCGAGGGCCGCCGCGAGCCGGCTCGGATCACGCCGGCCGGCCATGGGCAGGTGCAGGGTCCGCAGCCCGGAACGTCTCAGGAACAGGTCGACATCGTCGCCGGGACGCAGGTAGTCCGTGGTGATCAGGACGCGGGGCACGGAGGTCGTCACAGCGCGCGGCTCACGGAAGACCGTCGCTGCAAGGCATTGACGCGGGCGACCACCAGCACGGCGAGCAGCGCGATGACCGCGACGTCGAGCAGCAGCAGCGACCAGCCCGTCAGGTCGACCATGCCGCCGACCAGGGCCGGTCCGAGAAAGCCGCCACTCACCCACCCGACGGTGTAGAGCCCGGTGTAGGTTCCGACCACACGGTCGGACGGCGCGAGGTTCCACAGCACGACGACCGCGTTGACCAGGAACGAGGACGCACCGGCCGCCGCCACGCAGAGGGCGATGACGGCACCAGTGGGCGTCTGCACAACGGTGCCGAGCACCATTCCGGCCGCGAACACCGTCATCCCGACCGTCATCACCCGCAGCCGGCCGAAACGCTCGGCGAGCCTCGCCACCGGGTATGCGGCCACGATGAACGCCACTCCGCTGGGCAGCGTCAGGCCACCCGCCTCGCCGCGGGACATGCCCAGCGTCTCCATGCCGTACGGCGTCATGAGCGCCCGCGAGGCGGCCCACGCGCCCCCGAAAAGCAGGATCGACACGAGCAACAGCAACCTGCTGCGGTCCGCGTCTCTCGCGATGTCGAGCACTGAGTCCCGGACTCGCACGCCGGGCGCTTCCTGGTCGCGTTCCGCGTGATCCTCATCGAGGGCGGTCCGGTAGGCCGGTGACCGGTTGTCCCGCACCTTCGCGGCGAGCACCGCCAAGGACGTCATCATCAGGATCGCGGGAATCGCGAACGACAACTTCGGATGATCGTCGATCAGGAAGATGCTGATCAGCGCCGCGACCATCACGGTGAGGCTCGACGCGATCTTGACGACGGCGTTCGCCCGGCTTCGCCGCTCGGGCGGGACGAAGTCCGGCAGGAGGGACTCGGCGATCGGCTTGAACGAGTTCGCGACCAGCGCGTAGCCGAACATCACCAGGATCAGCAGCGGCAACGAGGCCGCCACGTGCGGGATGGCGAGGAACAGCAGCGCCGCCAACGGCATTCCGGCGACCAGATAAGGGATGCGCCTGCCCCATGAGGTGCGGGTGCGATCCGACCGGTTGCCCATCCACGGCTGGATGAAGATGCCGAGCACGTTGTCCATCCCCATCAGCAAGCCGACAACCGCGGCACTACCGATGTGCTCACGGAGCAACGGCGGAACCTGCGAGTCGTAGAGGTTCCACGTTGACTCCTGCGCGAAGACCGCCAGGGCCACGAAGAACGTGATCCGCCCCGTTCGCACGCGCTGCGCGCTTGACGTCGTCGTCATACGGCACCTTCCCTGTAGCCACCGCCGGTGCGGCGACCATCAAGGTACTTTTGCTATAGCAAGAAGGTCAAGAGTTTCATATTGCTTTTGCCATGGCCACTAGAGTGATGCCATGGCGAGTGAGACGTTGAAGGGCCTGGTGGCCGACACGCTGGCCGACCGCGCGTACCGGGCGATCCGCGACGCGATCACGACCGGCGAGCTCCGGCCGGGACAGAAGGTCACCGAACGCGGGCTCGCCGAGCGGCTGTCAGTGAGCCCGACGCCGGTGCGCGAGGCCATCCGGCGCCTCGAGCAGGACGGCCTGCTCGACCGGACCGGACCGCGGACCGTGCAGGTGGCGGCCTTCCAGGACACCGCGATACAGGACCTCGCCGAGGTCGAGGTGGCCCTTCGTGGGATGGTGGCCCGCTTCGCCGCGCGGCACGCGACCCCGGCCCAGCTGGACCATCTGGACGCAGTTCTCGACGAAGCCGACGACTTGCTGATCGTCATCAAACAACGCCAGCAGGCCGGGCAGCAGGTATCCCGGCACCTGGACCGGCTGCTCGATGCCATGCAACGCTTCAACGAAGTGGTCGAGTCGTGCGCCCACAACCCGGTCCTCGTTCGCCTGCTCGGCCAGACTCGGGTGTTCTCCGGACCGGAACGGCGGGCCAGGCTGATCGAACGGATCAGCAAGGACGACATGTTCGGCATGGAGCGCTACGGCAGCCATCGTGCGCTTGTCCGCGCACTGCGCGTGGGCGACTCGGCGACAGCGGAGTCGCTCGTCATCGAGGACGTCCGAGGCGGGCTGGGAGATCTCCTGGCCGCACCCACCACACCGGCTTCCGTCGCGCGGACCTGAGCGGTCACCTGATGGGAGGCGGGCCACCTCGGCCACCCGTTCCACCGGGGCGTCCGCGAACACCTTCCGCGCAGCGCCGAGGATGCGGGCGATGCTCTGCTGAGCGTCGGCTCGCACCCGTCGCGACCGGACCACCTCGGTCTGGCAGGCAAGCGCGCCAGTTGTGGATGTAACCGGGGGTGACCGCTCTCGGCTCGACGGCATTAGCCGTGGGCTCGTGGCCGGTTGTCCGGCCGGTGCCTTCCGGCCCAGGTCAGTGCATCCTCGGCTTGGGCGGCCAGGGTGGTGACGAGGTCGGCTGCGGAAGGCAGATCGGTGATGAGGTCGACGGCCTCGCCCGCCCAGACCGGCAGGGGCGGAATCACCCCTCGTGCCACGTCGTCCTGGTAGTCCTGACGGGCCTGGGAGTCGCCGGCCAGTTCGGCCTCCCGGCCGCGCCATCGATCGAGATAGGGGTGGCTGAGAGTACGGGCGGTGTACTTCTCCGTCGGCCAGCTCGCGCCGCGCACGATGTCCAGCACGCCGCTGCGCTCGGTATCCTGCCCGCGCCCGTCGACGATCGCCTTGCTGATCGAGGGGTCGACCAAGGCCTCGGCGGTGGCCTGGAAGCGGGTGCCGATGAGCGCTCCGGCAGCACCCAAGGCCAGCGCCGCGGCCACGCCGCGGCCATCGGCGATCCCGCCGGCCGCCAGCACCGGCACAGGCGCCGCGAGATCCACCACGAGTGGCACGAACGGCAACGTGGACCGCCCGCGCCGGGCACCGTGCCCACCACTCTCCGTCCCCTGCGCCACGATGACATCGGCGCCCACGTCCACGGCCCGCCTGGCCTCGTCCAGATCGGTGACCTGAATGATCAGAACCGCGTCCGACCGGCGGATCCGATCGACGAACGGGCTCGGGTCGCCGAAGGACAACATCACCGCCGCGGGATTGAACTCCAGCGCCTGCTCCACCGCTTCAGCATCGATCGCCCAGGTCAGAAACCCGACACCCCACGGTTCGCCGGTGCCCTCCGCGACGATCGCCAGCTCGCGCTCCAGCCACTCCCGCTCCCCGTACCCACCGCCCAGCAGCCCGAGGCCACCTGCTCGGGAGACGGCGGCGGCCAGTGCGCCCCCGGCCGAACCGCCCATCGGTGCCAGCACGATCGGGTGCCGCACACCCAACAACTCCGTCAACCCCGTCGACAACGCCATGACCCCATCATCGTTCCCGCGCCAACGGACAGGGCATGGGCCGAGACCGGCGGAGGACGACACGCTTGACACGTTCGGCACGCCGAACGTCGGCAGGAAACGCGGCTCGATTACGTGCCGGTCGTGGTCTGGCAGCCGCGTCAACGCAGCACCCAGCATTGCCAGCCGATCTTGAAAGTCCGCCGGTGTGACGCCGGTGTACTGCGGCAGGCCACGCAGGATCGTTTCGCACGCATCGTGCGCGGCATCGGACACGCCGCCCAGCGCGGGATGGTCACAGCCCGCGAGCGCCCCACGCAGCCACGGCAGAACCAACTCGAGCAGCAGCGTCACCGCGGAGCCGCAGCCACTGCGGGCGTCAAAGAGGCGGGCGAAGTACGTCCAGCTGGAGCCCCTACAGACGACCTTGCCTGCCTACAGGGGCGTGTCCGGTTTGTGGTCATTGTCGGTGGTCAGGCTGGTTCGGGGCGGTAGGTCGAGCAGGATTGGGGTAGCCGGACTCCGGCGAAGCGAAGCTGGGTGATCCGGGCAGCGAAAGCCGCGCCGCGCATGAGCTGGGAGGCGACGCCGGCGACACGGCGGTTGGGCAGGTCGGCGAGTGGGGTGCCGGCGACCCAGGTGTTGAACGCGCCCATCGCGGGGCCGCACCAGATCTGGTAGTCGGCCAGCCGGGTGGGATCACCGGTCGTGCTCCAGCTCGAGGCGAGGCCGAGGTACCAGCGGAAGATCAGCGCCATCTGCCGTTTCGGGTCGTTCCGGGCCCGGGTGATCTGGGCGGGGTCACGGGCCTCGAAGAAGCGGACGGTGTCCTGCCAGATCTCGGTCAACGGGCGTTGGAACACACGGGCCTCCAGGCTCGCGCGTTCCTCGCGCGGGAGGTCGTCGATCCCGGCGCAGGCACGGTAGAGCTCGTACAGCCGCTTCGCCTTGGCCGCGAACATCGTCCCCCGCTTGAGGACCTGGACGTCGACGCCGAGCTCGAACATGTCGGCGGCGGGGGCCATGCCGAAGTCGGCCGCACCCGCGCCGGCCAGCAGCTGTTTCGCGGCCTCGGACTGTCCTGCCTCCACACAGGCCTGGTTCACCGATCCGGTGACCACATAGGACGCACCCATCGCGAACGCCGCGGCCGCCGCGGTGGGCGTGCCGATCCCGCCCGCCGCGCCGATCCTGACATCCAGGCCCGTCTCGGCGTGCACCCGGTCTCGCAGGGCGAGGATCTCAGGCAGCAGCACCGGCAAAGGCCGCCGGTCGGTGTGCCCGCCCGAGTCCGCCTCTGCCGTGATGTCGTCGGCCATCGCGACCCGTCCGGCCAGCTCCGCCTGCTCCGCGGAGATCAGCCCCTGGTCCAGCAGCGCACGCACCAAGTGCGGCGGGGCGGGACGCAGGAACAGCTCGGCTACCTCCGGCCGGGACACCTTCGCGATCACGCGGTTGGCGATCCGGACCCCGCCGGACGGGCTCGCGGACAGTCCCGCCAGCCGGTACCGGACCACCTGAGCGGTGAGGTCCAGGAACGCGGAGGCTTCCACGCAACGGACGCCGTGCCGCAGGCAAGCATCCACAGTGGCCCGTTCCAGCGCCTGCTCGTGCGGACTGTGAATGAGATTGCAGGCGAACGGCAGGTCGGGCGCCTGCCGCCGGATCGCGGTCAGGGCTTCGTCGACCCGGCTCGGCACCAGTCCGGCCGCGCCGAAGGAAGCCAGGAAACCTGCCCGGGCCATGGCCACGACCAACGGCACGGATGCGATCCCGTTCGCCATGGCACCTGCCATGTACGGGTATCGCACACCATGGTCACGCAGGAAGCCAGGAGCACCCAGCCGTTCGGGCGTGATCGACGGGACGGCCGCCAGGACCTGCGCGGCCGGGGAGATCGACCGGTCGTCGCTCACCACCGTCACGCCGCGTTCGTCGCACGTCACGTAGCAGGGCCGTTCCAACGTCGCGACGGTCTGGTAGAGGGACTTCGTCTCCAGCGATGTGGTCATATCGTGCCACCAGGCGCGAACCGGCGCTGCAGGCGGGACTGGGTGTCCAGCGCGCTGGCGTGGGCGGTCACGATCATCTCCCGCATCTGCGCCAGGAGCGTGGACACCGCCGGTACCGCCGCCGCACGGCCCAGTTGCCGTGGATCGAACGGCTCACCGATGAACTCGATCATGATACCTCCCCGTGGCCGCTCGCGGCGCCGGCGAACTTGGCCGCGAGTCCTGGTGCTGCGACGACGGATACGCCAGTAAGTCTCATCAGGACAGATCCGGACGGAGCGCATGCCGTGACCGTGACGGATACACCCGCTGGACCCGGCCGCGGATTGTCCACAATCACCACGAACACCTCGTTGTCCGGTAATGGCGCGAAGTACTCGGCTCGTTCGATGCTCAGTGGCAGACAGGCCTCACCCAGTCGCCGCGCGGCCAGCACACATGCGCCTTGCATGAGCAGATCGGCGAGCACCGGGCTGTGCGCCCGGCCCGCGAACGCTCCCTGCCACACCGGCCAGTCAGGCAACCGGCATTCGAGGACCATCCTGCCTTCCTCGCTTTCCAGGATGCGACTGATCCCTTGCAACGCCCTTCCGTGGAACAACTCTCCAGTGGTGTACAGAGTGGAGCCGTCCAGTCCTGTTCCGGTTTCCCAGGGCATCGGCTCCGGAGCGGTCCGCGGCTGGGCCGCGAGGGTGAAGGTGCCCGAGTAGTGGGGACCCTTCGAACACACCCGCACTCGCCCGCCGTCGACTTCGACCACATAGTCCGGGTCCTGGTCCGGGTCGAACACGATTCCCTTGTGCACCTCGAATCCATGGCATTCGACGACCTGCCTGCCCGGATTGGCCCGCTCGATGACGTTCACCATCCACCCCAGGCCGAAGGTGGCCGGCAGCAACGGGTACGCCTCAAGACGGTGTGCTTGCAGCACTTCGGTGTCCGCCAAGCCCGTCAACGTGCGACTTGCCTCGAAACCTTGGGTAGTCAGCGGTTGCGTGGGGGTGAGCGGACCTCCGGCGAGGACCCGCAGGTCGTCGGTGCGGCCGGCCGTGAACTGGTCGGCGAAGACCTTGGCGCCCGCATCCAGCGAGACGAGGTCGACGCCGCGTTGCTGGAAAACCTCCCGCAGCTCGGGCGTGACCATTCCGCCTTCCCATGCGCCCCAGTCGATCGCGGTGATGTGGCGGGACGGCCAACGGTGCTTCAGGCTCGCCGCGACCCGGCACAACGCTTCGTTCGCCGCCGCGTAGTCGGCTTGGCCCACGTTGCCGAACAGCCCGGCCACGGAGGTGAACAGCACGACGTGACGAATGGGCGCTTCGCCGAGGGCGTCGAGCAGAGCACGCAGACCCAGGATCTTGGTGCGCAGGACAGTCATGGCGCTGCCGGGCCGCCTCGCCGTGAGCAGAGCGTCGGATATCACTCCGGCGCCGTGCACGATCCCGGTTACCTTCTGCCGGTACGGTTTCAGCGCGGCGCGGACCGCTTCCCGGTCGGATACGTCCACACTGATGTACTCCGCACGGTCACCCAATGCCTCCAGCGTCGCCCGCATCTCCCGCACCGCCAGCACACGGTCACGGGTTTCGCGGAGCTCCCGCGGTGTCAGCTGTTCGGCGGCGAGGGCTGCCACCAACTGGTCGTCCGGCACGCCGGCCGCCCATTCGGGTTCCTCCGGCTCGGTGCGTCCCAAGAGGATGAACCTCGCCTCTGTGCGCGTCGCGAGCTCCCCGACGCAGGCCGCGGTCACGCCCCTGGCGCCGCCACTGACCACCAGCAGGTCATCCGCACCGACCGTCAACTCCGGCGAACCCGGCGGCAGTTTTGCCGGAGTTGCCCCATCGTAGGGCCCGGGAACGGGCGTACGGCGTCCCGGCTCGCTCACCGCCACTTCGATCGTGTCGACCGCGGCATCGTGGATCTCGTTGAGCACGACGCTGGCAACGCCAAGCGTCGGATCGATGTTCAGCGCACGGCAGAACAGTTCCGGGTGTTCACGGGCGAGTGTCTTCACCACTCCCCCGACACCGCCGACCACGGCTTCGCCCGGCTCGCTCGCATCGTCCAGCCTCGTGACAGTCACGAACGCCGCGCGATGCCCTGCCCCAGCGACTGCCGCCAGTGGCGCCACCGCCTGGCTCGCCAGATCAACCGTGTCCGAGAGAACCTGTACCGACTCGTCCCAGCCCAGTCCCTCGACCACCGAGACACAAAGGTCGAGCTGGTCACGCGGACTGCCCACGACTGTCCACTCCAGACGCTCCAGCTCGTCTCGCAGAGCCGATGCGATCTCGCCGTCCCCCACCACCCACGCCACCCTGCCGGCCCTGAACGGGTTGGACAGCCGATCGACCGCAGGCAACTCGGCCCACCGGACCGGATGACGACTCGGTTGCCGCCGAACCGGCTCGGTATGAGGTGGCTGAGCCGCAACAGGCCGCGGCGCGGACTCCGCCTCAACGCCAGTCGTCAAGGCGGCGATGTCCCCAATCGTCCGCAGCTCAGCCAACCGCTCCGGCCCAACCACAGGCACACCCGGGAACCGCTCCTGAAGCACACCCACGATCTGAACCCGCTTGATCGAATCCACACCCAAATCCGCCTCAAGATCCATCGACACATCCAACATCGACAACGGATACCCCGTCTTGTCAGCCACCACCTCAAGAACAACCTCCACCGACACCCCGCCGCCCTCAACCACACCGGACTCCAGGCCGCCACTCCGGGCCACCGGCACCGGAACATCACCCATCAGCGCAGCGATATCCCCAATCGTCCGCAACTCAGCCAACCGCTCCGGCCCAACCACAGGCACACCCGGGAACCGCTCCTGAAGCACACCCACGATCTGAACCCGCTTGATCGAATCCACACCCAAATCCGCCTCAAGATCCATCGACACATCCAACATCGACAACGGATACCCCGTCTTGTCAGCCACCACCTCAAGAAGAGTCGCCGGAGCATCCGGGGCGGGCGGCGGGGCAACTGGAACGGGGGCCTCCACAACAGGAGGTGGGGTGGGCGGCTGGTGTTCGAGGCCGGCGATGTGGGACAGGATCTCGTTGGCCCTGATGTGGGTGCGGCCGATCTCGAGACTCTGCTGCTTGAGCTGTTCGGCGGCCTGGAGGAGGGCCGCGGAGTCGGGACCGGGGGCGCGCAGGGCGGAGGCGAGGCCCTCGGCGATGGACAGCTGCCCGTCGAGATACCGGGAATGCAGAGCCAGGTGCTGACTGACGACATCGCTGGACGCGGGATCGCGGGAGATCCGGCGGTCATCAGTGAGAGCAGCCTGGTAGGCGGCGTGGCGACTCGAAGGAACGTACTCGGCGGCGTTGAGCAGGACAGCCGAAGGAGAGGACGGCGATTCGACCGGTTCGGGTGCGCAGTGGCGGTCGATGTCGGTGATCGGTGCGCCGAGCACCGCAAGGCGGACGGCGGCCTGTTTCAAAGCGACGTCACCATCGCCGAGCGGGCCCGCGTCGGTGGGGATCGCGACCGCATCCGGGAGGTTGCGTTTGACCAGCTGCGTCAGCGCCTGTCTGGGACCGAACTCGACGAAGACCGTGCATCCGTCGGCGCGCATGGCTTGCAGTCCGGAAACGAAATCGACAGGCTTCGCGATCTGCGTGACCAGCGTCTCGGCGTTCACCTCCGGGTCGGATCCGTAGGAAGCGCCAGGCGAATTCGCGTACACGGGGATCCGCGGAGCGCCGAAGCCCGCTACAGCCGAGCGGAAAGCCTCGACCGCGTGCGCCACGTACCGGGTGTGAAACGCGCCGGAAACGGACAACGGCTTGGCGGTGACCCCGTGATCCTTGCAATGCGCCAGGAAATCCCCGACCGCGGATGTGCCGCCGCCGACGACGATCTGCTCGGGACCGTTGTGGTTGCAGATCGTCACGTCCGGAAAGGACTCGAGCATCCGGGAGACTTCGGCGTGAGAAGCCTGGATCGCGGCCATCGTGCCAGGATCCGAGCCCAGCGGAGCCACCGCGGCGGCGCCGCGCGCATGGGCGAGGCGGAAGAAGTCGGCGTCACCGAGAGAGCCTGCGGCCCACAAAGCGGTGAGCTCGCCGAAACTGTGCCCCAGCACGCCCGAGCAGACCAACCCGAGCGAGCTCAGATAGCGGAACTGGCCCGCGGAAAGCGCCCCGATGGCCGGCTGCGCATTCTCCGTGCGGTGCAAGACCGATTCCTGCCGCCGGCGTTCCTCGGCGTCGAAGGTCGGCGGCGGGAAGACCACATCGGCCAGCAGACCGTCGTTGGCATCGTCGAAAGCACCAGCCACCACTGGGTTGTTCAGAACCGTCTCCAGACCCATGTCCAGGTACTGACCACCCTGACCGGCGAACAGGGCACCGACGCGCAACCCCTCCTGGGCGCGGCGCCGGAAGAAGATCCCAGCCGGATGCGACCATTCGGCACTGTCCGGGTTCTCGGCGAGCTGCGTGATCGCCAGATCCCGCAGCCGCTCGGCAGACGACTCGTCCGCGGCCACAAACCCGATCCTGGCGGCGTCAGCGGGAATCGGGCCCTCAACCGGAGGGCTGGAGCGGACAGCGTCCAGGAGCGCCGAAGTATCGGGAGCATGCCACAGACAGGCACGAGCGGTCCGATGCAGAACACGGGCGCTGTCACCGTGTTCCTCCAGTACCACGTGGAAGTTGACCCCGCCGAACCCCATTGCCGAAGCAGCGGCCCGCCGCGCCGGACGGCGGGGATCACGGATCCAGGGCCGGGTCCTGGTGTTCGGGTAGACCGGCGCATCGGGATCGGCCAGAACCTCATGCGGCCGCCGCACGTTGATCGTCGGCGGCAAGGTCTTCTGGTACAGGCTCAACGCCATCTTGATCAGCGAGGCAGCGCCCGCGGCGCCCTTGAGATGACCGATCTGTGACTTCACGCTACCGACCGCGGCGGAACGCGGCTGCGCCGACGCATCACGAAGAACGGACGTGAGCGCAGAGAGTTCGGTCGCATCGCCCAGCGGAGTACCGGTGGCGTGAGCTTCGAACAGGCCGACCGAAGCGGGCGAGCAATCCGCGTCCTGATAAGCACGTTGCAAGGCAACACGTTGCCCATCGGCGAGCGGAGCATAGATGCTCCTGGCCCGGCCGTCGCTCGACGAGCCGATTCCCCGGATCACGGCGTACACACGATCGCCATCGCGTTGCGCGTCGGCAAGCCGTTTCAGCGCGAGCATGCCGATGCCCTCACCGATCAGGGTGCCATCGGCGGACGAGTCAAAGGGCTTGATCTCGTCGGACTTGGACAACGCCTGCGTCTTGCTGAAGCACATGTACATGAAGATCGAGTTCTCGGTGTCACATCCACCGGTGATCATCAGGTCGGCGCGCCCGTCGAGCAGTTCGGCGATCGCGAGCCGCACAGCGGACATCGAGGAGGCACACGCGGCGTCCACTGTGGACGTCATACCGCCGAGCCCGAGACGGTTGGCGATCCGCCCGGCCGCAACGTTCGCGAGCAACCCCGGGAAGGTGTTCTCCTGCCACGGTGTGAAGGCCTCGACATACTTGTCGGCGATGAGCTGCGCGTCCGCCGCACTCAGGCCGCAACTGCGCACCACTTCCTTCAGCACGGGCGTGGACAGGCGGGCCGCCAGCGAATGGGTCAGCTGAACCGGCCCGGTCACCCCGAGCACGACACCTGTCCGGGAAGCGTCATACCACTGCGAGCCGATCGCGCCGGCGTCACGAAGCAGATCCCTCGCCACCACAAGGCTCAGCGTCTGCAGCGTGCTCGTGACCTCCAGCTGGTTGGGCGGCAGACCGAACTCCAGCGGGTCGAACGCGACATCGGGCACGAAGGCCCCGCGCCGCGCGTACGTCCGGTCCGGCGCCTGTGGATCCGGGTCGTGGTAGTCGGCCACGTTCCAGCGGCTGGCCGGCACCTCGCCGGTGCAGTCGCGCGCGTCCACGACGTTCTGCCAGAACTCCCGGTAGTTGCCCGCCTGCGGGAACAGCCCCGCAACACCCACGATCGCGATCGGGTTGTCCGCCAGCCGCCTGCTGATCACCGTAGTCCTCCTGACGTCGCTACCAGATCGGCCATCGCATCGGCGAACACCCGGTGGCCGTCCGGACTCGGGTGCAGGCCGTCAGCCGACCACATGACCGGCCGGTCCCAGCTCGGCGACCGCGCGATGTCCAGGCACAGCACACCCGTGGCCGCGGCCAGCTCACGCACGCATTCGTTGGCCTCGAAGAATCTCGCCGTCATCAGTTCACGAAAGGCCCGCGGCATGGCTTCCAGGCGCGGGATCCGCGGGTAGGTCGACGTGAACACCACTGTGTCCGGTCCGGTTAGCGCCGAAAAGAGAGTGGCGAGGTTCGCCCGGAACTGCTCGGGCACATAGGCACCGAGCAGGTCGTTGGCACCGACCATCACGCCGATCAGGGGCGTCCGGGCCGCCAGGGCGATGCCGAGCTGGGTGTCGATCACGTCCCCGGTCGTCGCCCCGTACCTGCCGAGGTTCACAATGGACTCTTCGGGCAGGCCGAAGAGGTCCGCGAACAGCCGGACCCAGCCGTCCGCCGCGGCCATCCCGTAGCCTTCGACAAAGCTGTCGCCCAATGCGGTGAGACGCGTTCTCGTCACGCCGGATCCCTTCAGGACTCAGACGGATACCGGTTTCCTGGTGACGCTTTCCACTGTCCGGGAACGGAACGGCGTGAGGCGGTCCTCGCCGAGCCGGGCCCGCGTCATCGGATCGGTCACGCCGAGCCCTTCCCGCGGAGCCAGGCACAGGACGCCCACCTTGCCCATGTGCTGATTGGTCTGCACCAGCCGAGCCGCGTCGGCCACGTCGGCCAGTGGGTACACAGTGGACAGAACCGGGACCAGGTGCCCCAGCTCGTAGAGCCGCATCATCTCGGCCGCCTCGCCGAGGTTCATCCCGTGACTGCCGATGACGCGCTTGAGGTTCATCCAGAAGTACCGGTTGTCGAAGGTGTGGTCGTACCCGGTGCTCGACCCGCAGGTGATCACGGTCCCGCCGCGGCGGGCGACGATCACGGAGGTCCCGAAGGTCGCCCGGCCGACGTAGTCGAACACGACGTGCGGGTCCTCGCCGACCATCGCCCGGATGACCTTGCCGAGCCGCTTGCCCGACCGGACCGAGTTCTCCGCGCTGACCTCGCCGTCGAGGCCGATCTCCTTGCGGTTGATCACGTGGTCGCAGCCGATCCGGCGCAACAGCTCGCCCTTCTCGTCCGAGCTGACCACGCCGACCGGGATACCGCCGCCGTTCTTCACCAGCTGCACGGCGTACGAGCCGAGCCCGCCGGTCGCGCCCCAGACCAGCACGACATCGCCCTGCTTGATCCGGGCGCCGCGGTCGCTGACGAGCATCCGGTAGGCGGTGCCGCCGCACAACGGGATGGCCGCGGTCTCTTCCCAGGTGAGATGGGCCGGCTTGGCCACCAGCTGGGTGGCGCGCACGACCGTGTAGTGGGCAAGGCCGCCGAAGTTCGTCTCGTACCCCCAGGCCCGCATGCCGGTCCCGAGCATGCCATCGGCGTGCGTCACCGGATCCTGGTCGTCCACATATGCCGTGCTGACCGCCACGTGGTCACCCACCTGCCAGCGCCGCACACCGGCACCGACCCGGACGATCACGCCGGCGGCGTCCGATCCCACGACCTGGTACGGCTGGTCGTGCCGGGCGAGATAACCGCCGCCGCGGGCCAGCCGCTTCATCATGTCGAAGGTGGACACCGGTTCGAAGATCGACTGCCAGACCGTGTTGTAGTTGATCGAGCTGGCCATCACCGCGACCAGAACCTCGTCAGGGGCCAGCTCCGGCATCGGCACGCTGCCGACGCGCAGCGTGCGCCGGACGTCCTTCTGCAGCGCCCCCTTGAAGATCCTGGCGTCCTCCTCGCGCAGATGCGCGGCGACGTAGTCGGCGGGCACGGGCGTGCGACTCAGCTCGTCCGGTGGCGCGCCGCGCAGAACGGCTTCGGTCAAGGCATCCATGGACCCCACTCCTTGCGATACTCGCCGGGCAAGTGCCAGTGCTGGCACGGATCGACGCTAACCGGGCCGGCTATCACGTCCCTATTGACGCGCGCAGGCGTTGTGGTGAACGGGATACCGGCCCGAAAGCCCGTCGATGGGTGCTGCCAGCACGGTGGTGTCCGACGACTCGGCACCGGCCCGCGCGGAAGGATTCGGATGCGGTACGACACCATGATCGACGCGATCGGACACACACCCCTGGTCCGGCTGGATCTGCCCGGGCACGACGAGATCCACGGCTACGCCAAACTCGAGCTGCAGAACATGTTCGCGATGAAGGACCGCGTGGCCAGGCAGGTCATCCTGACCGCGCGCAGGACCGGCGAACTGCGGCCGGGCGCCCCGATCATCGAGAGTTCGTCCGGCACGATGGCCCTTGGCGTGGCCCTCGTCGGCACGGCACTCGGACATCCCGTGTACATCGTCACCGATCCCCGGATCGACCCCATGACGCTGGCGAAGCTCAAGTCACTGGGCTGCGTGGTGGAGGTCGTGCCGCGGATGACGGCGCACGGCTGGCAAAGCGCCCGGCTCGAGCGCCTCGAGCAGCTGCGACGCGACCTGGACGGCGCGTTCTGGCCGCGCCAGTACAGCAATCCGCAGAACCCGGCCGCCTACCGGAGCCTGGCCACGGAACTGCTCGCCGACCTGGACCACGTGGATGTCCTGGTCGGCTCGGTCGGCAGCGGCGGTTCGCTGTGCGGCACCGCGAGGGCGTTGCGTGAACGGCTTCCCCAGCTGTGGGTGATCGGTGTGGACTGCGTCGGCAGCGTCCTTTTCGGACAGCCGGACGAGCCTCGCAGGCTGCAGAGCGGTCTCGGCAACAGCATGATCCCGCCGAATCTGGACCACTCGGTGATCGACGAGGTGCACTGGCTCAACGACCACGAGGCGTTCGCGGCGGCGCGGGATCTGGCACGGGAACAGCAGATCTTCGGCGGGAACACGGCCGGCTCGGTGTACCGCGTGATGCGCCACGTCGCCCGCGGGCTTGGACCAGGTGCCCGCATGGTCGGGATTCTCGCCGACCGCGGCGACCGGTACGCCGACACCGTGTACAGCGACGAGCACTGGACCCGGCACGGCCTGCTCGATTTGCCCAAGATGGACAGTCCGGCCGAGGTCGAATACGGCGAACCGGTGTCCAGCTGGGCGTACAGCTACCTGGCCGGAGCGCGGGACGTGGCATGCCAGGGCGTCTGATCTTCGTCGAGTCGAACACGACCGGGTCGGGCATGCTCGCCCTGACCACGGCGCGGCGGCTCGGACTCGATCCCGTGCTGCTGTCCGGCCGGCCCCAGCGGTACGCGGGGCTGGCCGAGACCGGCGTCGAGGTGATCGAGTGCGACACGAACTCGCCGGAAGCCATCGCCTCCCGGTTGCCCGGCAGGATCGCCGGGGTCACCACGACCAGCGAGTACTTCCTGGAAGTCGTCGCGCAGGTGGCTCATTGTCTCGGTTTGCCCGGCAATCCGCCCGAGGCGGTGCGGCGGTGCCGGGACAAGTCGGCAACGCGCGAGGCACTGGCGCGGGAAGGGGTCGGACAGCCCAGGTTCGTGGCCGTACGCCATCACCGGCTCCTCACACCGACGCTGCGCAAGGTTGGCCTTCCGTGTGTGGTCAAGCCAGTGAACGAGTCCGGTTCGCAGGACGTGGTGCTGTGCCACTCCGAGCCCCAGGTGCGGGCGCATCTGCGGCGGATCCTGAGCGCCCGGGTCAATGCCCGGGACCAGCCCGTGCCAGGGGTCGCCCTGGTGGAGGAGTACCTGGACGCCGCTGAGTACAGCGTGGAGATGTTCAGCTCCGCGGGCACGGCTACCTGCGTGGGCATCACCGCCAAGTCCGTCAGCGGAGATCCTTATTTCGTCGAGTCCGGACACCACTACCCCGCCGCGCTGTCCCCTTCGCCCACCCAGCAGCTGATCTGTTTGGCCCGCGATGCGCTCGACGCGGTCGGGCTCCGCGAAGGGCCTTCTCACATCGAGGTGAAGCTGTCGCCGAGCCGGGCCGCGGTCGTTGAGATCAACGCCCGGCTGGCCGGCGGGATGATCCCGGAGCTGGTGCGGCTGGTGGACGGGATCGACCTGATCGAGCAGCAGATCCGGGCGGTCGCCGGCCGGCCCGTCGACCTGACCCCGGTGCGCCGCGAGGACCGCTGCGCCGGGATCCGGTTCTTGATGGTGGACCGGACCGGCCGTGTGGCTTCGGTGTCCGGTGTGGAGCAGGCCATGGCGCTGCCCGGGGTCCACCGGGTGCACGTATCGGCAGCTCCAGGTTCTGGTGTCGCACGGGCTCAGGACGCCTACGGCCGGATCGGTCACGTGATCGCGGGCGGCCCGGACTCCGCCGAGGTCGAGTCCAGGCTCGACCGTGCTCTGGACCTGATCCGGATCGCGGTCACCGACACGTCAGCCGAGTCCCAGCCGGGGTGAATCGGGAAACCGGCAAAAGGGGCCAGCCGCAACGGCTGGCCCCTTTTGCCGCGATTCACGAGGTCTCGCGGTCCATCCAGACGCGGAGGCCAACGTCGAGCTGGACCAGCAGGTCGACGACGAAGTCCATGCCTGAGTCGCCGTTGGTGAGGACGACCAGGCCGGTGCCGGTTTCCAGGTCGGTCGCCGCGTGGGCGCGGAATCCCGCTGTCTCGCCGGAATGGCCGAACCAGGGCGCGCGGACGACCGTGCCAAGGCCGTATGTGCCGGAGACGGGGATGAGCAGCTCATGTGCCGCCCAGGAGCTGAGGATGGCGCCCTTGTCCGAGTGGGCACGTTGGATCTCAGCGGAGACCTGGGCGATGTCGCGGGCGCTGGTCCAGAGTCCGCCGGTGGCGGAGGGATAGACGCGCCAGCCACCGTCGACCGGGGTCCCGTCCACGTTGTGCCCGACGGCACGCGGGTGGCAGGACGAGCTCCCGTAGTGGCTGTCCCGCATCGCCAAAGGTGAGAACACGAGGTCCCGCATCAGCTGCGGGAAAGGCTGTCCGGTGACGTCCACGAGCACTTGCTCGATCACGACGTAGTTGTTCCCCGAGTACCGGAACCGGCCGGCGAACGGCGACTCGCACCGGACCGGTGCGGTGCGGGCCGGAGCCCGGCCGGTCAGCACGTCGAGCACACCGGGGATGGGCCCGGACGGATGGACCGCGCCGAGCCCGCCGAAATCGTCCTCGGTCAGCCCGGCGGTGTGCGAAAGGAGCGAACGCAGGGTCACGCCGCCCGCAAGCCGCCACGAACGCAGATACTCGTTGACATCCGCGGAAAGATCGAGCACACCGTCCTCGACGAGGCGGAGCACCGCCAGGGCGGTCACGTGCTTGCTGACCGATCCCGCCTGGAAAACCGTGTCCGGTCCCACCGCAACACCAGGGCAGGCAAAGCCCTCACCCCAGGCACCGACGACCTCGCCATCGGCGGCCAACGCGATGCTGGCGCCGGGAACGTGATGCCGTTGCAAGCAAAGCCTGGTCGTCGGCACACCCGGGGACAGCCGGGAGAGCAAGTCTCGCGCCGAGGCCGCCACGTGCCGCCCAACGCAATGGTCGAGCAGCGCGGCCAGCCTCGAGATGAACTCGTCCGCGAGCGAACCCACCGTCTCTTCACGGTGCAGATCAGTGGAATAGGTCCACATCACCCTGAACACGCCGTCGACCACCACGGCGTTGACCTCGATCTGGTACGGCCGGATGCCGGTCGCGGCCCGGCTCGCGCCCGGGACGGAGTCGAGCCGCACGAACAGGCCGGCCGGCTGAGCCATCCGCGTCTGCCCGTGGTAGTTGAAGCTGACCGCGGCAGGCGGCGAGTCGACCTGGGCGATGCCGTGGCCGATACCGTGCCGCGGCGTGGAACGCAGGTGTTGCTTGACCGTCTTGATGCCACCGCCGGGGTCGGCCGGCACCTGGATGCGCACCGGGTGGATGGTGGTGAACCACCCTACGGTCCGCGTCAGGTCGACGTCGTCGAAGAGCGGTTCCCGGCCGTGCCCTTCGAGATCGATGTGGACATTCGGGTTCCCGGAGCACCCGGCCAAGGTCTGCGCCAAGGCGGTGACCAGCAAGTCGTTGACACGTGTCCGGTAGGCCGTGTGCGCCGACCTGAGCAAGGCCTCCGTGTGCGCGGCGTCCAGATCCCGCCGCACGGTGGCGCTGGAGCTCTGGCAGTTGCGGCCGCCCGGATGGTCCACCGGGAGGACCCCGGACACCGGTACCGGCATCCGCCAATATGCCGCTTCCGCTGCGAAGTCCTCGCTCGAGGCATAGCCGGCCAAAGACTCCGCCCAGTAACGGAAAGACGTGGTCTTGGCCGGCAGCTCGAGCGGTTCGCCATCGTGCAGCTGCCGATAGGCGGCGGCGAGGTCCTCCAACAGGATGCCCCAGGACACCGTATCGACAGCCACGTGGTGCACGGTGATGATCAGCTCGTCCGGCCGATCGCCGTAACGCAGCACCATGGCGCGCAGCAGCGGCCCGGACCGCAGGTCCAGACTGTTGTGCAGCCGGTCGGCGGCCTGCTCCACTTCTTGGTCGATCCGGCCGGGCGGCAGCCCGTGGAGGTTGACGACCCACAGGACGTCCGTGCTGCCGGGAGCCGCGAGGTACTGGTGACCCGACTGTGGATCAAGACGCAGTCGCAAGGCGTCGTGATGACGGATCAACGCCGTGAGCGCCTGCCGCAACGGTTCCTCGGCGATCGTCGAGGACCAGCGCAACCGCACTGACTGGTTGTAGTGGTCATGCGGCCACTCCAGGTTGGTGAACCACCGTTGGATGGGCGTCAACGGCACATCACCGGTGACAACGTCCTGCTCGGCATGGACGGCCGCGGGCAGCGCCGAACCCTCCACAGTGGACGCAAGCTGGGCGATGGTCGGATCGGCGAACATCTGGCGGGGCGTGAGCGCCAGGCCGGCCCGCCGGGCGGAGACCATGACCTGAATCGACAGGATCGAGTCGCCGCCGAGATCGAAGAAGTTGTCGTGGACGCCGATGTCGGTCACGCCGAGCACCTCGCTCCACACCTCGGCGAGGACCTTCTCGGCCGATGTCCGGGGCGCCACGAACTGCGCCCGCAGGTCCGGCCGGGCCCCTTCCGGAGCAGGCAGGGCCTTGCGGTCGACCTTCCCGTTCGGGTTGAGCGGCAACGCGGACAGCATGACGAACGCCGCCGGGACCATGTAGTCCGGCAGCCGGGCCTGCAGGTGTGACCGCAGCTCGGACGTCGTCGGCGCCGTCTCACCACTCGGCACCACATAGGCCACCAAGCGCTTGGGCCCGGCCGCTTCGTCGCGGGCCACGAGCACCGCCTGGTTCACCTGGGAATGCGTCTCCAGTGCGGCCTCGACCTCGCCCAGCTCCACCCGGAAACCCCGGATCTTGACCTGGTGGTCCAGCCGGCCGAGGAACTCCAGCGTGCCGTCCACCGCCCAGCGGATCAGGTCGCCGGTCCGGTACAGCCGTGCACCTGGGGGACCGAACGGGTCCGGGACGAACCGCCGGGCGGTCAGGCCCGGACGCCCGTGGTATCCGCGCCCGACACTGTCGCCCGCCAGACAGGCCTCACCGGCCACGCCGATCGGCACCGGATCACCCGACCTGTCCAGAACGTACACACGCGTGTTGGCGATCGGTGAGCCGACCGAGACGTGGTCCGCGGACGACCGGCACGACCAAGCCGTCGAGTCGACCGAGACCTCTGTGGCGCCGTACAGGTTCAGCAGTTCCGTGTCCGGGCACCGGTTCTGCCATTCCCGCACCACGTCCAACGTCAACGCCTCCGCACTGGCGAAGAGCCAGCGCAACGGCAGCGGCCGGTCCGCGGTCAAGGGCAGCAGCGCACGCAGCATCGAGGGCACCACATGGGCCGCCGTCACGTTCTCCCGCGTCATCATGTCGGCGATGTACTGCGGATCCTTGTACCCGTCCGGCCGCGCGAGGATCACGGCCGCTCCCCCACTCCACGGCCAGAACATCTCGTACACCGAGATGTCGAAGCTCAGGTTGGCCAGCTGCAGGACCTTGTCGCCCTGCGCGAGCGGGAAGTTCGCAGCCATCCACCAGACGTAGTTGACGATTCCCTGATGGCGGATCAACGTTCCCTTCGGACGCCCGGTGGACCCGGACGTGTAGATCACATAGGACAGATTGCCCGGCCGGGCCACCCTGGACAGCCGGCCCGGCTCGAACCGGTCGATGCGGGCGGCGTCCGCCGGATCGTCCAGGCACACCACAGTGTGACCGGAAAGCCTGTCCGCCAAGGCGTTCTGGGTCAGCACGACCGGGGTCGCGGTGTCGGCCAGCATGAACTCGAGCCGGTCGGCCGGATAGTCCGGATCGAGCGGCACGTACGCCGCACCGGCCTTGAGCACGGCCAGCACCGCGACCGCCGAGTTGACGCTGCGCTGCAGGCAGATCCCCACCAGGGACTCCGGCACCACACCGAATTCCCGCAGGTACCGGGCCAGCCGGTTCGCACGTTCGTCCAGTTCCCGGTACGACACCGCCTCGGCATCGAACATGACGGCCACCGCGTCAGGAGTGCGATCGGCTTGCCGCTCGAACAGTTCGTGCAGGCACAGGTCTGACGGATACGGCGCCCGCGTGTCGTTGAACGCGTGCACCACCGAGTCCCACTCCGTCTGCGGCAACGGCGCCAGGTCGGCGAGCCGCACGTCGGACGGCATGGTCAGCTGTTCCAGCAGCAGCTGGTAGTGAGCGACGAGGCGCTCGGCCACATCCGCCGGGACGCGTGCGGGCTGGTAGTCCAGCCGCAGAAGCAGTTCATCGTGCAGGCCGACGTTGAGCACCAGCGGATAGCCGGTCTGCTCCATGGTGTGGACCGCTTTCAGGCCGAGCCCGCTCTCGTCCGGCCCGCGCCGACCGGCGTGGTTCTCGAACATCAGAATGGTGTCGAACAGTCGCTTGCCGGCCGGGACCTGGCTCTGCCGTTGGACGTCGACCAACGAGCAGTGTTCGAAGTCGCGGTGTACCAGCAGTCGATCGTGCACGGCGCGCAGCCAGTCGGAGACCTTGTCGCCCGGACGCGCTTTCAGCCGCAGCGGCAGCGTGTTGATCAACAGCCCGACGGTCCGCTCGACGCCCGGCAGACCACCCGACCGGCCGGACGTGGTCGAGCCGAAGACGACATCCTCCCCGCCGCCGTAGCGACTCAGCAGCAGGCCCCACGCCGCGTGCGCCACCGAACCGACAGTGATCCGGTGCTCGCGGGCAATCTCTCGTAGCCGCGCACTGACATGCGAAGGCACCTCGGCATGCAGCAGCGCGACTTCCTGGTTGGTGGCCCCCTTGCTGTCGCCGCGTTCCGGCCGCAGGATCGTCAGCGGTGTCGGCGCGGCGACATCGGACAGTTCACCTCGCCAGTACGCAGTGGCTTCGGCCGGATCGTGGCTGCGGAGCCAGTCGACATACCGCCGGAACGCCACCGGCTCAGGCAACCGCGGCAGCGTCCCGGTGGCACGTAACGCCTGATAGGCGGTACGGACCTCATCGAGGACCAAGCGCAGGCTCCACCCGTCGAGCAGAACGTGGTGGCCGTGCCAGATCATCCGGCAGGTACCATCGGCCAGCCGGATCACGTCGAGACGCCGTGGCGGCCGCTGTTCGAGGTCGACGCCACGCGCCCGCTCGGCGGCAAGGTGATCGGACAACCGCTGCGGGACGCCCGTCATCGGAACGTCACGCCAGTCCAAGTGCCGCAACGCGATGGTGGCCTCGCGGTGCACGACCTGGATCGGCTCGGGATCCCAGGCGAACGTGGTCCGCAGGACCGGGTGCCGGCGCACCACGAAGTCCCACGCCTGCTGAAGGACCGACATGTCCGGTGACCCGTCGAGCGAGTAGACGAACTGGACGACGTAGTCGGTGCTCTCCGGTTCGAACAGGGTGTGGAACACCATGCCGGTTTGCAGCGGTGACAACGGATAAACCTGCTCGACTGCCTCCGGGTCGAACCCGGCCAGGTCGGCGGGCGGCGTCTCGTCGCCCTCGGGTGAGGCCTGCACCGCGACAGCGGCCAGCCCGGCAAGTGTCTGCTGGGTGAGGACCTGCCTGGGAGTGATCGTCAAACCGGCCGCACGGGCACCGGCGACGACGTAGATCGCCAGCACGGAATCGCCGCCGATGTCGAAGAAGTTGTCATGCCGGCCGACCTGATCGCGGCCGAGCACGCTCGACCACACCTGGGCCAGCGCACGTTCCGCGTCCGTGGCCGCAGCGTCCGACGGATCCGTGCCGGTGGCCGGGCGGTCGATCACGGGCAGTGCCTTGCGGTCGATCTTCCCGGTCGGGGTGAGCGGCATCCGGTCCAGCACGGCGAACTGGGCCGGGACCATGTAGCCGGGCAAACTCTCCGCGAGGTGCCGGCGCAACTCCTGCTCCAACCCCGGTGTGCCGTTGGCAGCAAGGACATAGCCGGACAGCTGAGGACCGCCGCCGGGACCTGGCCGGGCGACCACCGCGGCCTGGGCGACCGCCTGGTGCGCCAGCAGCCGGGCCTCGATCTCGCCCGGTTCCACCCGGTGGCCACGGATCTTCACCTGGTTGTCGATCCGCCCCTGCAGGTCCAGTTCCCCGCTGGGCAGGTACCGCGCCCGGTCGCCGGTCCGGTAGAGCCGTGATCCCGGCGGACCGAACGGATCCGGGACGAACCGCCGGGCGGTGAGCCCGGGACGCCCGTGGTACGCACGCGCCACTCCAACACCGCCAACGCAGATTTCGCCCAGCGCCCCCAAGGGCACGGGGTCCAGCGAGCCGTCGAGCAGGTACACCTGGGCGTTGGCCGCGGGACGTCCGATCAGCACAGGAGATCCGCTCGCCGGCACATCGGCGTAGGTCGCATAGACCGTGACCTCGGTCGGGCCGTACGCGTTGACCAGGCGCGCGGCCCGTTGCCGGATCTGCCGGGCCAACGACTCCGGCAACGCCTCCCCCACGGTGATCGCGAGTTCCAGGGGCGAATCGAAACCAGCGCCCAGCAGCAATCGCCAACCGGACGGGGTCGCCTGGACGTGCGTGACGCCGTGGTCGCGAATCACCTGGGCCTGTTCGGCTCCGTCGAGCCGCGCCGACTCCGGCGCGACCACCACCTTGCCACCGGTCATCAGTGGCACGAACAGCTCCAATGTGGACGGATCGAAGCTCAGCGACGTCAGCAGCAGCCAGGTGTCCCGCGGCCCGGCGCCGAGCAGGTCCCGCACGCCGGAAAGGAGGTTGGTCAGCCCTTCATGGCTGATCTCGACCCCTTTGGGCTGCCCGGTCGAGCCGGACGTGTACATGATGTACGCGAGATCGCTGGACGACGGTCCCGGCGGCGCCGGCTGCCGGGGGTCGCCGAGCAGGCCGTCGAACGGCACCAGCCGCGCGGTGCCTTCGGCCCGCAAAGCGGGCAGGTCCTCCGCCACGATCACCATTCGCGCCCCTGCGTCGCCCACCATGAACGCCAGCCGCGCGGCCGGATACCCGGGATCGAGCGCCACGTAGGTCGCACCGGCCTTGAGCACCCCGAGCACCGCGGCGACCATCTCCGCACTCCGCGGCAGCGCGACGCCGACGGCCTGCCCAGGCCACACTCCCATCGTGCGCAACCCGGCGGCCAGCTGATCGGTCAGTTCCCCGAGTTCGCCATAGGTCAACGACTGCTCGCCACAGCTCACCGCGATCGCCGAAGGTGTCGCCTCGGCCTGCGCCCGGAACAGATCGACGAATGTCCGGCCCAGCGGATACCGGTCGGCGCCGGGATAGTCCGCGGTGTTGACCGGCCAGTCGCGGGTGAGCGTTTCCCGCTCCCGCGCGCTGGTCATCATCGCGCTGGTGACGACAGCGTCCGGTCGCGCGACGACGTTCCCGGCCAAAGTGACCACATAGGACAGAAGCCGGTTCGCCGTGGTCGCGTCGAACAGGTCCGTGGCGTAGTTGAGCTTCAGATCGATGGTCTCGGGCCCGTTGATCGCGTTGAGCGTCAGGTCCACTTTGGCCGTCAGTTCGACGATGCCCACGGGTCGCGCACGCAGGCCGGGCAGCTCCGAGGCACGCTCAGCGGCCTCGAGGCACTGGAACAACACCTGGTAGACGGGGTTGCGGACGGCCGACCGATCGGCGCGGACCGCGGACACCACTTGTTCGAAGGTGACGTCCTGGTGGTCGAACGCCGCCAGGACCGACTTGTTGGCACGGCCGAGCAGCTCGCTGAAAGCCAGGTCTCCGGGCAGGTCCATCGGCAGCGCGACCGAGTTCGCGAACAGCCCGAGCAAGTGCTCGGTATCGGCGACGTTCCGTCCGGAAAGGAGGGTGCCGACCGCGAACCTTCGCTGGCCACAGTAATGGCGCAGGACGAGCGAGAAGACAGTCAGCAACACCGTGTAAACGGTGACGCCGTTGGAGGTCGCGAGAGCACGGATGCTCGCGCTCAGCTCCGGCGTGAGTGTGTGGCGGGCGACATCGCCCAGGTGAGACGGTGTGGTCGGCCGAGGCCGGTCGGTCGGCAACTCCAGCACGTGCGGGGTCGACTCCAGCGCGGTCCGCCAGTAGTCCAGCTGACGTTGGTCCAGCCCACCGGACAGGCGCTCGCGTTGCCAGTGCGAGTAGTCGGCGTACTGGATCGGCAACGGTTGCAGGTCCGGCCGCCGCCCGGCGGCCACGGCGGCGTAGATCTGGTCGAGCTCGCGCAGCAGCAGCGTGCAGGACCAGTCGTCGGTGGCGATGTGGTGCACGTTCAGCACCAGCATGCGCGAGTCGAGGTCGAGGTCGATCAGGTGCGCCCGGAACACCGGACCGGCCGCCAGATCGAAGGGGGCCGAGATCTCCTCGTAGGCGAGCCGCATCGCCTCGTCCCACCGTCCGGCCGCGGGCAGATCGCGAAGGTCGGTGCGGCGCAGGACAACCGGCCCTGGCGGGTTGACGTGCTGCGTGGGCGAAGCGGGGTCGGGGTACGTGGTGCGGAGGATCTCGTGCCGTTCGGTCAGGGCATCCAGGGCGGCGCGCAGGGCACCGACGTCGACCGGGCCGGTGATCCGCAGCACCCGGGGAACGTTGTAGAGCGCGCCCGTCTCCAGGAACTGCTGGGTGATCCACATGCCGTGCTGGACCGGGGACAGCGGCGCGGGACCGGGCGGGCGCCTCGGTATGCCACGCCCGGCGCCGGTCCCCAGGCCTTGCAACCGCCGGCGCAGCAAGGCCTGCTTCGCCGGCGAGAGGGTGGTAGCCCTGCTGGTGTCGGTCATGAAATCGCTCCCCTTGGCGAACGGTCGGTGCTTGCGGCCGGTTACCGCAGGCTCTTGGGCCGCATGTCCACCCACACCTGGTCGATGTGCGCGACACACTCCTCCTCGGTGCCGCTGGTGCCCTCGGTGCGCCAGCCCGCGGGCACCGGCCGCCCGGCCGGCCAGATCGAGTACTGCTCCTCGTCGTTCACGACGACCTGGTAGACGCGCTCACTGGATCCGGGCATCGGGCACCTCCTGGGCTACGGGGAACTCGTCGGGTTCGGCGGACGCCAGGCGCTCGACCTCGGCGTCGCTCATCGCCTCGATCTCGGCGATGATCAGCTGCTCGACCCGGGCGGCGGCGGTCCGGACGGTCGGGTACTCGAACACGAGCCGGACCGGGACATCCACGGTGAACGCGTCGCGCATCCTGTTCACCGCGCGGGTGACCAGCAGGGAATGCCCGCCCACAGCGAAGAAGTCGTCGTTGGCGCCCAGTCTCGCGGTCCCCAGGACGGCCGCCCAGATGTCGGCCACGGCTTGCTCGGCGTCCGTCTCCGGGACCACGAACGGCTCGTCGCTCAACTCGCCGGGGTCCGGTTCGGGCAGCGACCGGCGGTCGACCTTGCCGCTGGGATTGCGGGGCAGGCAGGGCAGCACGACGATCGCGCTGGGAACCGCGGCCGGCGCCAGCCGGTTGGTGAGGAAGTCGCGCAGCCGCGTCCGGTCGGACTCATCCGTGTTTGATTCCTTGGTGCCCCGCGTGATCGTCGCGTACACGACGAGCCGGCGATCACCCGGCACCGGCTCCCAGGTCGCGGCGACGGCGTCCACGACGTCCGGGCACGCCCGTGCGGCCGCTTCGACCTCGCCGAGCTCGATCCGCACGCCCCGGACCTTGACCTGGTGATCGCTGCGCCCCCGGTACTGCAACGAGCCGTCGGTGCGCAGCCGGCCGGTGTCGCCGGTGCGGTAGATGCGCTCGCCGGGCCGCCAGGGATGTGGCACGAACACGCGCGCTGTCCGGCCCGGCTCACCGACGTAACCGCGGCCGAGCCCGGCACCACCGATGCAGAGCTCTCCCACCGCGCCGTACGGAACCGGCTGAAAGGCCTGGTCCAGCACGTAGATCGAGTTGTTCTCCATCGGACGGCCCAGCACCACGGCGTCCTCACCGTCCCCATCGGACGGAACGCAGGCGTGGTGCGCCGAGTCGATCGAGACCTCGGTGGTACCCCAGTGGTTGTTGAGCCGGCAGCCGAGCGGACCCAGTCGCTCGTGGAACGCCCGGACGATCTCCGGCCGCAGCCGGTCGCCGTCGGACACCACGTGCCGCAGCCGGGACAGGCCCTCGAGGTGGCGCGGTCCGACCTGCTCCAGGAACATCGCCAGTGTGCCCGGGACGAACTGCAGCCACGGCACCTGGTGCTCGATCGCCGCCGCCAGCAGAGCCTGCGGGTCATGATGCAGGCCGGGCGGCAGGATCGCGATCCGGGCGCCCACCATCAACGGCCAGAACACTTCCCGCGCAACGTCGTCGAAACTCAACGGCGTCTTCAGCACAACGGCGTCCTCGGGCGTCAGCTGGTAGCGGTCGTGCATGTTCACCATCTGGCTGACCCAGCCGCGGTGTGTGCACGCGACGCCCTTGGGTTCGCCGGTGGAGCCGGAAGTGAAGTACACGGCGCACAGGTGATCCGGGTGCACTGTCCCCAGCTCGGCGATACCGGCCTCAGTCAAGGTATCGATGTCCACAACCGCACAACCCGCGTCGACGGCGGCCGTTGGAAGGTCAGGCTCCGCCGCGCCGGAGACGACACAGATCGGCGCCCCGGCCGTGGCGAGGAGTTTGCCCACGCGAGCCGACGGGGCCTCCGGATCGATGGGCACGTACGCGCCCCCGGCCTTGAGGATCCCCAGCAGCGCCGCGACCAGCTCGATCGACCTGTCCATGAGCAGACCCACTGGAACATCCGGCACCACTCCGCGCGCGGCGAGACCGTGGGCGATGGCAGTGGAGTACACATCGAGCTCGGCGTAGGTCATCACCTGTGAGCCCTCTCGCACCGCGATGGCGTCCGGGGTTTTCCCGGCCTGCTCGGTGAAAAGTGAATGCAGTGTGGGCCCGGGCAGGTCGACCTGCCGGGCCGCCGCCAGCGTTCGCAGCTCGAGGACCTCCGCCGAACTCAGGACCGGCACGTCGTCGACACGCAACCCCGGATCCTCGGCGACCGCGACGAGGACCGCACGAAGATGGGCCATGAGCCGCAGGACAGTCGGCTTCTCGTAGAGCGCGGTGTCCCATTCGACGAAGAACCCGATGGTGTCGCCGCGCTCGTGGAACTCGATCGACAGGTCGTACTTGGCCCCGGCGCCCGGGGTGCGGATCTCCGCCACCCGCAGGCCGGACAGCCCGGGCGGGTCCACCTTCGTCATGAAGTCCACCAGGATCTGGAACAGCGGCGTCCTGGCCGCGTCCCGTTCCACTCCCAGCTCGGTGACGAGCGTGTCGAGGGCGACGTGCCGCGCCTCATAGGCGTCGAGGGCCTGGTTGCGAACCCGGCCGACCAGTTCGGTGAAGGCGGGGTTGCCGGTCACATCGCCCGGCACGACCAGCATGTTCAAAAACGGGCCGATCACGCTTTCCCGGCCGCGCCGGGTCGACGAAGACGTGCCCGTGGTGACGTCGGTCCGCCCGGTGTAGCGGTAGAGCAAGGTCTGGCACGCGGCCAGCAGCACCATGAACAACGTGGCCGCGCGGGACCGCCCGAGGTCGGTCAGCTTGCGGACCGTACCGGCGGGCAGGTCGAAGGCGTGGCAGAGGGCTCCTTCACCGGTGCGCACCGGAGGCCGTGGCAGGTCTGGGGCCAGTTCGAACGGACTCACATCGGCGAGGGCGGCACACCGCTCGGCGAGGGTCGACGCCCACTGACCGGCGTCCTCACGGGCATCCTCCGCCAGGGCGAGATCACGGAACTGTGTGACCGGCGGCGGAACGCGAGGAGCGCGGCCCGCGGTGAAGGCGTTGTAGAAATCGGCCAACTCGGTGTACAGCACGGGAAGCGACCCACGGTCCACGGCCGCGTGATGCACCACCATGGACAGCACGTGGTCGTCGGGGGCGACGCGCAGCAACCGTGCGCGGATCGGTAGCGAGGTGCTGACGTCCAGCGGGGTGCCGGCCTCCGTGCGAACAGCCTCGTCGAGACCGGTGGGATCGACCTCGGTCACGTCAAGCCGCAACCGCTCCGCGGGGTGCAGGACACCGACTATCTCGCCATCGTCGACGCGCAGCGAGGTACGCAGCACCTCATGCCTGCGCACGACCTCGGTCAGCGCGCGGCGCAGCGCCTCGACGTCCAGCCGCCCGTGCAGGCGCAGGAACACGCTGCCCAGGTAGACCGCCCCGGCCCCGGTGACCTGGTCGGCCAGCCACAACCGTTGCTGGACTCGCGGCACCGGCAACGCGGCCGGCGCGGTGGTGTCCCAAGTTGTCGTCACGATCGTCCCTCCGTGGAAGTCCGCACCGGTCAGGCCGGCCAGTGCCGGTTCAGCACGCCCGCCATCAGCACCGGATCCCGCAGCCAGGAGAAGTGGTCACCGGCCACGCGGTGGCTGCCCAGCCACGATCCGGTCAGCTCACGCCAGGTCCTCAGCTGCCGCTCGGTCACAGCGGTGTCGTGCTGACCGCCCACAGCGGCGATCCCCGTCGGCAGCCGGCCGGCGTGATCGTCCACATAGGACCTGCCGATCGCCAGATCGGCCCGCAGCGCGGGCAGGGTGAGCCGCATCAGCTCCTCGTCGGCAAGCAGGTGAGACGGCGTACCGCCCCGGTGGCTGAGGAAAGCGACCAGTTCCTCGTCGCTCAGCCCTTCCTCGGGCATGCCGGCCACGGCGACGGCTGGCACCGAGCTGCCGGCCACCAGCAGCCCGGCCGCCGGCCTGCCCTTGCCCGCCAGGAGATGGGCGACGTCGTAGGCCACCAGCGCACCGAAACTATGTCCGAAGAGGACTGTCCGGCCGGCGTCGTCGAGCAGGTCCGGCAGGCAGGCGGCCGCCATGTCGCGGATGGATCCGGCCGGGGCTTCACGCAGGCGCGGGCCGCGGCCCGGGTACTGCACGCCGTACACCGACCAGTCAGCCGGGGCCCCTTCGGTCAGCGGCCACGCGGCCGAGGCGCTCGATCCGGCGGGCGGGAAGAAGACCAGCCTGCGACCGGCCGGGGCGTTCGCCTGCCGGAGCTGATGCAGCCAGCGAGCGGACGGCACGTCAGCGCCCCTTCTCGAGCAGGGCACGGACGTAGTCGCCGAACCGCGGGTACTCGAACAGCATCCGCAGCGGCGGCCGCACACCGGACAGCTCCTCGATGCGCGACGTGATCGTGAGCGCCGCTGCGGAACTCCCGGCCAGCAGGAAGAAATCACTGTCGTCGTCGATCGCCCCGCCGAGTGCCTCCGCCCAGATCGCCCGGACAGCGTCCTCAGTGGACAGGACATCGTCATGCAGATCGGTCATCGCTTCCCCGCTCATTGGTCAGGCCGTGGTCGAGTACCGCAGGTCGTGCCGGTGCGGCAGGCTGCTGTGGGCGCCCGGCTCCGGCAGGCTGTGGTCGATCCACACCGTGCCGGTCAAGCGCTCGCACGCCTGTACTGTCCGGTCGAGCCGGTCCTGGTGGCCGGGATGGTCGTCGGCCAGCAGCACACCGAGCGCCGTGCCGCTGTGGGCGGCGATCACGCCGAGCCCGTCCACCGCACGGCAGATCTCGATCATCTCCGTCAGCGTGCGCTTCGGGCACAGCCGCTGGTTCATCAGCGCGCTCCGGGTGGCGATCTCGCCGGCCGCGGCGATGTCCCCGGTCAGGACCGCCTGCGCCAGGCTCCTCAGCAGAACCGCGTAGGTCCGTCGCTGAGCGGCGGTGAAAACCTTGGGCTGCTTGTTGAACCCGACCGTCTCCACCTCACCGCCCTCGTCGACGCCGACGACCGTCACCGGCGGCAGGTGCCCCAGATGCGATCGGACCCGCACCTCTCGGTGGTGGAACGCGACCACGCCGTCGTGCATCACCCCGTCGGACGGCTCGATGCCCCGCAACAGTTCTTCGATCTCCGGGGGATCCAGGACGATCCCGATGGCCTCGCCGACCGCACGGGCGGTTGCGACCAGGTCGGCCGAGGAGCTGGCCAGCCCCTTGCCTTCCGGGAGATCGCTGTCCAGCAACAGGAAACCCCCGCCACATACGCCGTACCGGCCGAGCATCGCCTCCACCAGCCGTCGTGACTTCGTCTTGTGGGCCGGTCGCACGTGCACGTCGGACACGCTCGGCTCCAGCAGGAAGCGGGCTGTGCTCCAACGGGCGATCGGCATGGTCACCAGGAAATCCGTGCCGTCGGGCAGTGCGCCTTGCAGCAGTTCGCCGAACGTCCCGAACGCCGTGGCGCTCCCGAACGTCTCACCGATCTCCCGGGGTCCGGCCATCAGCCGTCGCGTTTTCGTCATGGCCACTCGCCTGGTCGCGTGCCCGGCATCACGCCGTGCACAGAAGTCAATACGCGGTCAATGCGCGCCGGCATCGCGTCGAGCGCGGCACGCCGGGCAGAGATCTCGTTCGTCAGCTGTGTGTGCTCGCTTTCCTGGGCGGCCAGCAGGCGCGAGACCTCACCGGGATGGGCGGATCCGCGCGAACGGCGGCGTCTCAGCTCCGCCTGCGGGTCGAAAGCGTCCCGCAGGAGCTGGCCGGCGCCGGTGATGGCGTGGCCGTGCGCCGCGGCGATCGCACCGAGCAGGGATCCGTCCACCGAGCCCGCGCCCAGGCCCGCGTCAAGGGCGGCGACCACGTAACGACCCGCGATGACCTGCGCGTCGCGCCACGGCACCTGCTGGTCGAGCGTTAACCGGTTGGCGAGGGAGAAGCCGCCCAGATACTCCTCATCGCAACGAAGGCGGCCGTGCTCGGTGCGGAACACGGTCTCGTCGAGGACTTCCGTGAACAGGCGCAGCAACGACCTCAGCGTTCCCAACGCGGTGCCCAGCTGCGCGGAGCTCTCCTTCGACACCTCGACCGTGTTGCTGTACGGCGTGTTGCGCTGAGCAGTCGCGACATCCGCGTACCAGGAGGTCAGATGCGCGGTCCGGCCGCGAATCCGTTCGAGGACGGGGTAGTTCTTCTTCTGCGGCATCGCCGAGGAGATCCCCGCGAGCTCGTCAGGCAGCTCGACGAGCCCGTGCTCGCTGCCCGCCCACGTCATCAGATCGGTCAGCAACCGGCTCAGTCCGACGGCGAACGTCGAGCACTCCGCCGCGATTTCCAGCAGCCATCCCCTCGACGCGACGCCCACCAGCGCATGCGGCTGAGGACCGGCGAACGCCAGCAGACCGGCCATCCGGTCGCGATCCCACCCGAGCTCCTGCCCGGCCAGCGCGCCACTGCCAAGCGGGCAGAGGTTCACGACGTCGTAGGTCGCCACCATGCGCCGGATCGTGTGCAGCAGGTGCGCCGAGATCGCGCTGACGAAGAAACCCGGTGTGATGACCTGCGCGGCCTGCAGATGGGTGAATCCCGGCATGATGTCGCCGGTGTACCGGGCAGCCAGCCGTTGCGCAGCCGAGGCGCACGACAGCATGTCCGCCATGACATGCAGCGCCTGGTCACGCCCGAACATCAGCTGGACGGTGGCCTGCAGGTCGTTGCGGCTGCGGTCGACGTGCCAGGCCGGCACGTCCAGCCGCCCGGTGACATGCCGTTCGATCGCGAGGGCGATGTCCGAGAGGTTCGCGACGGGATCGGCCGACAGGCCGTCGCGGATCACGTCGCCGAGTGCGCCGGCGATGGACCGGACCTGCACGCCATCCAGGACGCCCAAGCGCCGGTACTCGGCCAGCAGAACCTTCTCCACCTGGACGTAGTGCGCGAGCAGGTGGTCGGCTTCGTACCGGAACTGCGGCTCCAGCACGAGTTCCCGCAGCGCGGCGCTGGGCGGGCGGCTGATCCGGCCGGTGAGGGCTTCGGTGGGGTTGTTGTCGATCACGGCTGCCTCGCAGGCGGCCGGACAGGGTCGCATCCCTCGGCGAAGACGGCCGCGAGGCTCGTCATCATCGACGTCAGCTCCGGAACGTCGCGGCGCAGACAGGGCAGGGCGATGCCTTCTCCGCCTGCCGCGATGAGGTTCTCCTCAATGGATCCGACGAGCGCCGACCGCGGTCCGATCTCGACGAACAATGTCCGTCCCGGTGGGCCGGCCAGGACCGACCGGCACGCGGACGCGAAGCGGACCGGACGGCGGGCGTGCGCGGTCCAATATCCCCCGATGAACTCCGAGCCGTCGACGAACCTGTCCAGAACAGTCGAGTAGAGCGGGATACGGCCGGGCCGTGCCTCCAAACCGGACAGTCCGGCGCGCAGGTCGCACAGGATCGGATCGACCTGCGGCGAGTGCCCGGCGACCCCGGCCTTGAGCTTGCGGCAGAACACCCGCCGCCGGAGGAGCGGTGCGGTGATCTCTGCGAGCGCGTCCGGATCACCGGCCAGGGTGGTGGACCGGCCGGTGTTCATGGCGCAGACCCACACCCGGTCGGCGAACGGCCCGATCGCCTGGCGCGCATCGTCCTCGCTCAGCGCCACCGCCCACATGTCGCCGGTGCCCCGCAGGGTTTCCAGCAGAGCGCTGCGGCGGCACACCAGTTCGGCGGCGGCACGCACGGTGAGGCTGCCCGCCGTCACCGCCGCCGCGATCTCGCCCATGCTGTGGCCGATCATGACGTCCGGCTCGATCCCCCAGTCCCGCCACAACCGCGCAAGGGACACCTGCAACGCCCACACGGCCGGCTGGGCCACGCTGACCTCGGTCATCGGCCCGCCGTCGAGCAGGAGATCGATCAGCGACCAGCCTGTCTCGGCCTCGATGGCCCGCGAACACTCCGCCATGGACTGCGCGAACGGGGGAACAGCGGTGAGCAGCTCCCTGCCCATTCCCGCCTGATGTCCCCCGTGACCGGAGAACGCGAAGACCAGGCGGGGGCGGTCGGCGGGCCGCACACCGGTGTGTGTCCGCGTCAGGAACTCCCGCAGCCCGTCCGCCACCTGCTCGCGATCCCCGCTGACGATCGCGGTGGGCCAGGACTTCGATGTGATCATGGTGTCCACCTCCTTCATGGGCCGGTCACGCCTCGGCGAGGTCGAAGACGGCCAGCCGGAGTTCCGAGGTGTACCTCTCGGCCGGGCCGCCGGTGAGCCAGAGGTCCGCTGTGGCCGGAAGCATCTCGGTGATCTGGACCGGCACCTGGTCCGGTGCCGATCGCGCCGCCCGGACGGCTTTGGCGAACAGGTTCACGTAGACGGGGCTGTCGAAGTCCACATAGAACGGTTTCTTCTGCTTCGCCGCCTTGACGAACACCTCCCGCGGCATGCGGTTCGCCCGAGCCCACTGGCGCGCCTGCGCGAACCGGGTGGCCTCGTTCTTGGCCGTGGCGAAGGAAAGCTGGTCCGGGCCGAACATCCAGGACTCCCGCGTGATCACGACCTTGCCGATGGTCACCCGCGGCGTGTGCGGCAGCACGCCGAAGATGCCGAACCTGTCACCGACGAGGTTCATCAACATCTCGGCGAACACGTCCAGCACGTCGAACCGGTACTCACCCGGCGCGGTCACCCACAGCCGGCCTGCCGACCGCTCGACCTCCAGGTCCGCGGCGCGCAGCACGCGGGACCTGGCCGGATCGACCGTGTGGTCGAACAAGGTCACCAGGAAGTCCCGGTCGAGCGTCAGTGCCGGATGCGTCCGCGCGGACAGGCGCCCGGCGTTCTCCTTGGGCAGTACCGGATGGAGTCTCGGCCCAGGGGTCTCGGCAGCCAGGCAGGCCCACAGCTCCTGCGGACACGGGTGCTGCTCGACCTGGAACGCGCTGCGGAGCGTGTTGACCGCGACATGGAACTCGCCCAGCACGAGGGTGAACTCGCCGCGCTCGAACGCTTCCCGGCTACTGGCCGAGATCATGATGTCGGGACTGCAGTACCGGGCACCGCTCCACCCCGGCCCCGGGGCGTCGAACAGCTCGGCCACCTTGTCGGCGAGTTGCTCCTGGTCGTAACGAACTCGGGCGCCGTCCACCGGGCAGTCCAAAATAGACTCCCAGCGGCGGTGCAGTTCGGCGCACACGTCCTCGGCCATCCTGGCCTCGGGTCCGTGGACCAATGGCATGGCGTTCATCCAGATCCACGCCAGCGTGGGCATGTGGCCATGACCGGCCACGTACTCGTCCACCAGTTCGCCGAGTGCCGACCGCAGCTTCTGGCCGACCTGATGGGTGAACCACCGGATGCTGCCGAGCAACAGCTCGATCGGCCGCAAAGCCTCGAGGAAGTCGCGCCCCAGAAGCGGGCGGACGTCACGCAGCGCGTCGTGGTAGACCAATGTGCGCCCGCCATATGTCTTGCCCTGATTGCGGGTCGGTGCGGCACCGGTCAGCTCCCGGAAGGTCGCGTCGAGATCCGTGAGCGCACCGAGCAGGGCCGCCGGATCGTCCGCCGCCAGCCGCACCTCGTCCCGCGCCGCCTCCAGCCGGTCGAGCTTCGCCCGGCCTTCAGCGGCCACAGTGGGATCTCCCAGCTCCGACAGCACCCGGCGAAGATCGCGTTCCGGGCGCAACGAGACGGGAACGTCGATCCGCCACGCCAGGACACGTCGCCGGCACAGTCGTTCGATGACCGCATAAGCGTCCTCGACGGACAGTCCGGCTACTGTGTCCACAACGGACTTCACGACCTGCCAGGCAGGTGTCCGCCCGTCACACGAGCCAAGGACGGCGAGCTCCTCCGGTTTCAGCGGCACCGGCCGCACACCCGGGACCCGCAGATGCTCGTCCTCGATCCGGACGAACGGCAGGATCCTGGGGCACAGCCACTTCCTGAGCCCGCCGGTCGCCTCGACCCTCGCGGCCAGCTCGTCCACCGCCCACGTCTCGAAGAACACCTCGGAGCTCGCGATCAGGCCAGGGCCTGCCCGGACCTCACTCGTGGCGGTGCCGGCATCCAGGTGGCCCCAGCCGACCGGCCCGAAGAACCCGATGGCGTCATTCTTGACGCAGTACCGCTGCCAGTAGTTGGCCAGCAGATCTTCGTGCTGGCGGTACTGGCTGTTGCGCTTGTCGATCCCCGGCCTGCGGCGCAGGAACGGGTTGAGGCCGGTGTCGATGACACGGTGGTTCTGCCAGGTGAGCGCGAGCCGGAAGCCGGGTTCGCGCACAATGGCCTGCAACTCGCCGCTCAGCCGGGCCATCTCCGCGTCGAACGCCTGCTGGTAGGCCGCGTACCCCGGCGAGCCGGGAGACTCCTCGGCCACGGTGTCCGCCTGCCGCGCCAGCTCGGGCGCGGTCAGGCGGGACACACCGGAGGCGGGGAACCCCGACGCACGCAACAGCAACGGCTTCCAGACCGCCCACTTGCCGGACGGCAGAACGACGTGCGTCGCGTCGACGCGACCGCCGGAGAGATCCATCGCGCACCGCCTACCGGGCGAGTGCCGAGGCGACCTCTTCGGACAGCTCGTCCGCCGAGGGGCACATGTACATCGTGGACATGGCGATCCGGGCACCGGTCAGGTCCCGCAGCGTGTGCAGCACGATGACGCCCTTCTCGGAGTCGCCGCCGTGGTCGAAGAAGTCGTCCTGCCCGCAGATGTCGCTGTTGCCCAGCACCTGCTGGTACAGCTTCAGCACGATGTCGCGGATCTGGACCGGTGAGTAAGTGATCTGCTCGGTCATGGTTCGGGCACTCCTCATCTTCAGGTGGACTGGAGAACAGCGGGCTCACGTTCGTCGCCGGCAAGCAGTTGCTCGGTGGTGGTGGCCGGTGACTCGTGCGCCACCAGCAGGTCGCCGTGGTTGTGCTCGTCGCACACCACCACGCGGGGCGAGTGCTCCTTCACCTCTTGCTCGTCGTACACCGCGTAGGAGATCACGATCACCTTGTCGCCGGGCTGGGCGCGCCGGGCGGCGGCGCCGTTGAGGCACAGCACGCCGGATCCGCGTTCTCCCTCGATGATGTAGGTCTCGAACCGCTCACCGTTGTCGATGTCGACAACCTGGACTTTCTCGTTGACGGAGAGGTCCGCCAGGTCCATCAGGTCCTTGTCCATCGTGAGCGAGCCGACGTAGTGCAGGTTGGCCTCGGTCACGATCGCCCGGTGGACTTTCGACTTCATCAGCGTCCGCAGCAAGCGTGCCTCCTCTTGGTTCCGGAATGGACAGACACGTCAGGAGATGTAGACGAAGTAGGACTTCAGCGCCGGCATCAGGGTGCTCAACGGCACGCCCGCGCGGACGCCCAGTGCGAAAAGCAGGTTGTAGCGCAGGTTCCGCAACGGCATCCGGTCGCGGAAGACGTTGATGCCCCGCAGCGCGCTGTGCCGGTCGTGCCAGTCGATGTTGAACGACACCGACGGCGCCAGCGACGTGACCTTGTGCAGCGTCCCCGGCGGCATGTAGAGCAGGTCGCCGGCCTCGACCACACAGGTGCTCGTCCGCACGCCCCGGAATCGCGGGAACCGCTCCAGGTCCGGGTCATCCGGGTCTACTTTGGACCAACGCCAGTTGTACATGTAGCACCGGTCCCGGTCGGCGGCGTCCACCATCACGAACCGCTTGCTTCCGTCGAACTGGAAGAACAGGTTGTGGGTCAGCAGCGTGTCGAAGTGCAACGGCGTGACCGCGTGCGACGGGCCGACGAAGAACTGCGGGAACACCCACCACTGGTCGCGGAAGAACTTGGGGAACACCTCGGCGGGGAACGGCTCGAGGTCCGCGCGCAGGGCGGGCAGCAGGGACAGCAACGGCACATCGTGCAGGTACGGCGGCGGTTTGCCGACCTCGTCGTCGGGCAGCCCGGCGATCCGGTCCTCCCATTCGGTCACCGTCCTGCAGTAGTCGGCCATCCGCACGGTGGTGGTGACGCCGTCGGCCACCCTGCCGGTCTTCAGCCGCACCGGCAGATCCGGTGCGATCGAAGCGAAGTGCGACAGCGACCAGCGGTCGGTGGCGGGCAGCCCGGCGAGCGCGCCCTTCATCAACACTGGCTTCTTGTTCACGTACTCCGCGTGGAACTGCGCGGCCGTCAGTGGTGGCCGTACGTCAACGAGCGAGGACGGAACTGTGGTCGTCATGGTTCCTCCTGACCGACACTGGGCGAACGGGCTGGTCTTCGAGCAGGGAACGGATCACGTCAAGCGCGTAGTCGATGTCGTCGGACCCGACGCCGTGGTGGGTGACCGCGCGGATGCGGTCGTGGCCGAGTTCGGCGAGCGACACTCCCCGCGCGCGGGCGGCGGCCAGAAACGCGTGAGTGTCCCACTGCGGGGCGACGACCCGGAAGAAGACCATGTTGATCGCCGTGCTGGCCGGGTCGACGGCGATCCCGGGGATGTCGGCGAGCCCGGCCGCGAACCGCCGGGCGGTGTCGTGGTCCTCGGCGAGCCGGGCCCGGTTGTCCAGCGCCACGATCCCGGCGCCCGCCAGGACACCGGACTGGCGCAGCCCGCCACCGAGCATCTTGCGCACCCGCCGGACCCGCCCGACGAACTCCGTGGTCCCGGCCACCATCGAGCCGACCGGCGCACCGAGTCCTTTGGACAGGCAGAACTGGACCGAGTCGGCGTGGGCCGCGATCTGCGACGCGGGCACGCCGATGCTCAGCGCGGCGTTGAAGATCCGCGCACCGTCGAGGTGGATCGGCAGCTGCTTTTCCCGCGCCCACGCCGAAACGTCGGCCAGGTACGACATCGGCAGCACCCGGCCGCCGGTGTGGTTCTGCGGATTCTCCAGGCACAGCAAGGCGGGTGCGGCGAACTGGGGATCGGCCGGATCGGGCGGGAAGGCCGCCTCGATCGCACCGAGGTCCAGCGACCCGTCCGGCTGGTTGGCGACGGGGTGGTACATCACCCCTCCGCACACCGAGGCACCGCCGGCCTCGTAGATGTAGATGTCGGAATCCTCGCCGACGATGACCTTCGAACCGCGCGGGCAGTGGGTCAGGATGCTCGCGAGGTTGCTCATGGTTCCACTGGGCATCAGGCAGGCCGCCTGCTTTCCCAGCACGCGGGCCGCCAGCGACTCGAGATCGCGGACCGTCGGGTCCTCCGCGTAGACGTCGTCACCCAGTTCCGCGGTCACCATCGCCTGCAGCATGGCCGGGGTGGGCAGGGTGAATGTGTCGCTGCGGAGTTCGACACGACGTCCTTGACGTCCTGGACTTCCTTGACTTCCGTGCACACCGTCTCCCGTGCTAGCTGTCCGGTCGCTCCGGCGACCGCCTTCGGGGAAACTCTGCGACCCGGCTCCATCGGGGGCCTTTTGGCGCGCTATCCCCGGCATGACACGGCCGGGTGCGGACACTGATATCGACGGGAAAGCACCGCGATAGCGGCGATTCGTAACCTGGGCGAAGCCGTCAGGTCGCGGAGCCGCGCGCGCCGATCCCAGCGCGTCGCCCGCGGCCGTCCGTCCCATCAACGACCGGCAGGTGACTGGATGCTCAGCCAAATGACCGTCGCACACTTCAAGGCCTTCGGCTTCACCGTACTGCGAGGGCTGTTGTCGGAATCCGAGGTCGGCCGGCTCACCGAGGAGGTGAGCCACACGCTGACCAACGGCTACGGCGATGGCTACTCGGAGGGCGTGGACATGACCGTCACGCCCGGGTTCGACATGCCGATGATGTCCGACGACACACCACTGGCGTCCAGCCTGGTCGCCGACGATCCGCGGTTCTGGCAGGCGTCGCACTACCTCACCGGCGTCGCGACCCTGCCCACCAACGGGGAGGCCACGTGCTTCCTGTCCAACTCCAAGTGGCACCCGGACATGCCGCCCGCCGTCCCCGGTGTCAAGTTCATGACCTACCTGGAGGGTTGCTCGGCGGAGACCGGCCAGCTGCAGGTGCTGCCCGGATCTCATCTGCCCGGGGCCGCTCCGGCCATCTGGGACTACCTGACGCAGGATCCGCGCAGGCAGGGGATCGTCGACGATCCGGACGAGTGGCCGGTTCCGGCGTACGGCATCGACACCGAGCCGGGTGACGTGATCGCCTTCCACACCAACCTGCTGCACTCATCCGTGGGTGGATACCGCCGCCTGGCGTGGGACGTGCTCTATCTCGAGGACCCGATCCTGGCCGGCCAGGACCAGGTCGAGACGGTCCGCGACGCGATCCTGCACATCGGTGACTACCGGGGAACCGAGTTCGACCACGAGAAGTGGCCGGTGTGGCGGGACTGGGTGGCCTCGGCCAAGGGCACGGGCATGCGCAGGACGGCGATCAACCGCCTGCGCCGGATCGGTGTCCTGGGCGTCAAGGGCGCGGACATCGGCGAGCCCGACTGGCAGCCCCGGCTGCCCAAGCCCTCGACCGTGCTGAGTTCCGGCGCACCGGCGACGCGCCGGTCGTAACGCCGCTCAGGCGCCGCAGCCGGGGGGATCGCTCTGGCCGGCGAGCTGGTGCAGCACGACCAGGCCGCCGTACGCGGGCTGGTCGAGGCGCTGCTCGTCGGTGGCGAGATACGAGTCGAGCACCTCCAGGATCCGGCGATCGAGCTCCACGGCGTCTTGCGGGGACAGATGCAGGGCGAACCGCGCGAACGTCCGGACCGAATCCGGGCCCGCGTCCCGCAGTTCGTCCCGGAAGGCCTCGATGGGAGCGAAGGCGGCGTCCGGCTCGGTGCCCGGCGGGTCGTCGATCCACCAGGAGCGGGGTTTGGCCCGGTAGGGCTTCTCGAGCGCGCCGCTCTGCCCGGTGCGGACCGGCGCCTGCTCCAGAAGACCGGCGGCGACCAGGTGCCGGACGTGGTAGAGCACGGTGCCGGGGTCCTTCTCGAGGCGGTCCGCCAGCTGCTTGTTGGTCAGTTCCTGCTGCCAGCACAACCGCAGGATCCGCAGGCGCAGCGGATGGGCCCGGGCCTTGGCTTCCCGGACCGTCGCCTCACGTCGGCGCATCGGCGCAGATGACATGACGTGAATAATAGTCCATCGATGGAGAGGACCAATCGGTGGAGTTTTCTCAATCGATATGGGACCCTGACTCCGTGGACTCCCACGAACCTGTACCGGCCAGCACCCGCCCCGCCCGACCGTCGTTGGGCGGCAACTACTGGCGGTTGTGGACCTCGGCGGCGTTGTCGAACCTGGCCGACGGGATCCTCAAGATCGCCCTGACCCTGGTGGCGGTCGGGTTCACCCGGTCGCCGGGCCTGATCGCCGGTCTGGCGTTCGCCTTCACCATGCCCTGGCTACTGTTCTCCCTGCCCGCCGGCGCGATCGCGGACCGCTTCGACCGCCGCAAGCTGATGCTCGGAGCCAATGTCCTGCGTGCGACGCTGCTCGGAGCCACCGCGCTGACTGTGTTGCTGGACGTCGGATCGATCTGGGTTCTCTACATCGTCGCACTTTTCGCCGGTACCGCCGAAACGATCTACGACACCGCGGCGCAGTCGCTCGTCCCTCAGGTGGCGCCGCGCGACCAGCTGCCCCGGGCGAACGGCCGGATGTACGCCGCCGAACTGACCAGCAACGAGTTCGTCGGCCCACCCCTCGCCGGTTTCCTGGTGGCGGCCGGCGCGGCCATCGCCCTCGCCACCCCGGCCGCGCTCTGGGTCGTCGCGATCGTGGCACTGCTGCTGGTGCGTGGCTCGTTCCGGATCGAACGCGACCCCGGCCAGACCGCCAGCATGCGTCACGATATCGCCGAAGGCATCCGTTTCCTGTGGCACAACTCGTTCTTGCGGATGTTCGCCGCCGTCGCCGGCGTCTTCAACTTCGCCAGCAGCGCGATGCAGGCCGTTCTCGTGCTGTACGTGGTCGGTTCCACCTCCGCCATGGGGCTGAGCGAACAGGCCTACGGCTGGCTGCTGAGCACGATCGCGGTGGGCAGCCTGCTCGGCTCGTTCCTCGCCGATCGGATCGAACGGGTCGTCGGCCGGACTCGCACCCTCGTGCTGGGTTTCATCGCGGGCTCGCTGTTCGTGGGTGCGCCCGCCCTCACCGCGAACCCCTACTTGGTCGGTGCCGCGTTCTTCGTCGGTGGCGCCGGTCTGGTCATCGCCAACGTCGTCATGCTGTCCCTGCGCCAGCGGATCACGCCTGAGCGCCTGCTCGGCCGGGTCAACAGCGGCATCCTGTTCGTCGCCGGGGGCATCAAGCCGCTCGGCGCCGTCGCCGCCGGAGTGCTGGCGCAGCTGTTCGGCGTCCGTGCGGTGTTCGTCATCATGGGGTTGCTGTCGCTGGCAACCCTTTTCACCACAAGGAAAATGACGGACGAAGCGATGGACGCCGCCGAGCGGCGCCCAGATCACTGAGACCACTGATCCGCATCCGTGACCGCACGGCCGCCCGCAACCGCGGGAGATCTCCGGAGGTCTGTTCGCCCGCGTAGATCCGGGCCAGTTCGTGCACCCGGTAGCGGACCGGCTCACCGGTCACCACTTCGATCAGGTAAGTCTCCACCAGATTCTCCAGCAGTTCCAACGCTTCGTACTCGTCGGCTTGGCCGGTGTCCAGCACGGCCGCGGCCATCCAGCCGGGAAACGCGTCCGTGCCGAGGTCGGACAGCAGACTCAGCAGCCGCCGCTCGCGTACCGGCAGGCCGTGGTAGGTGGACGCCATGGTCTCCCGCACGCTCAGGTCGCCGTGGGTCAGCTCGTCCAGCCGTCTGTCCTCACCGGACAACTGCCGTACCATCCGGCTGAGTGTCCAATGTGGACGGGCACGGAGCCTCGCCCCGATCACCCGCAGGCCCAACGGCAGCCCGCCGACCAGCCTGGTCAGTTCGGTCACCGCCCGCCGGTCGCCGTCGACCCGCTCCGGCCCGGCGATCCGGCCGAGCAGGTCACCCGCCTGACCGGTGTCGAACGCGGGCACGTGCAGCAGCCGGGCACCGGCCAGGCCGGTCAGCTTCGCCCGGCTGGTGATCAGCACGCCACAGCTCGCGCTGCCCGGCAGCAACGGCCGTACCTGGGATTCGCTGCCGGCATCGTCGAGCAGGACGAGCATGTGGCGATCTGCGAGCAGGCTGCGGTACAGCTCGGCACGTTCCTCGATGTCCTCGGGTATGCCGGTGTGGGGCACGCCGAGCGCCCGCAGGAAGCGGCTCAGGACGTCGCACGCCTGCTGCGGGCGCCCGGCACCGGTCAGCCTCGCGTAGAGCTGGCCGTCGGCGAATCGCTTACCGGCCAACAGATGCGCCACGTGGACGGCCAGCGCGCTCTTGCCGGCCCCACCGATTCCCGTCGCCACCACGACGGGCATGGCCGGCTCACCGGACAGCAGGCCGGTGAGCCGGGCGACCAGATCATCCCGCCCGGCGAAGTCGGCGATGTCAGCAGGAAGCTGCCGCACAGGTGTGCGTACGGCCGGTTGCGTCCGCTGCGCCGGTTGCGCCGGCCTGACTGCCTGCCCGGCCGGCGCGTCCACATGCAGTCGCGGGTCGTCGGCCAGGATCTGGGCCTCCAGCCGGCGCAGCTGCTCGCCCGGCTCGAGGCCGAGCTGGTCGATGAGCTCCTTGCGGACGTTGCGGAACGTCTCCAGCGCCTCGGCCTGACGGCCGGACCGGTGCAACGCCAGCATCAGCTGTGCCCGGCTGCGTTCCCGCAGCGGATGGGCCGCGACCCGCTCGACGAGCTCGCTGATCAGCTCGCGGTGCCGGTTCATCCCCAGCTCCCAGTCCACACAGTTCTCCTGAGCGGCGAGCCGCTCCTCGTCCAGGCGGGCGGCTGTGGTGGCGACCACCGGCCCGGCCACGTCCCCCAACGCGGGTCCACGCCAGAGTTCCAGCGCCTGCCGTTGCAGCGCGGCCGCGTCAGCGATCTGGCCCCGCCCGGCCAGTTGCGTGGCCTGCGCGGTCAGCCGCGCGAACCGGCGTGCGTCGAGCCGGTCGTCCGCGATCCTGATCCGGTAGCCCATCGGCTCGGTCTCGATCAGCTCCGCGGCCCCGAACTCTCTCAGCACACCGCGGATCGCCGACACGCAGATGTGCACCTGGCTGCGGGCGGTCGCCGGTGGCGCGTCGTCCCAGACGGCGTCGATCAGCGTTTCGCTGCTGACCACCCGGTTGGCGTCCAGCAGCAGGACCGCGAGAATGGTCCGCTGGCGCAACGCCCGCAGTTGTAACCGGTTCTCCGCGCCGACTATGCTCAGCGGCCCGAGAACCTCGAATCGCACGATCTGTCCGGAACACGTGGTCGCACCGGAATGGACCGCGTCCGCGGTGAAGCCCATCGCTCCCCCTAGTTTCTTCGCGTCATCTCAGGTGCCTCAAGCAAAAGGCGTTCGTTCGCTGCCCAGCGCGCCGATCAAGGTGATTCCGAGCGTGCCGCAGTTCGCAGTCCGGCGACAGACACCCGGCAGACGGGCCGCGTCTGCGTTGTGATCGATGTCCGGTGGCACATTCCAGAGGTAGCGGGGCACGGTGAGAAAACCGCTGAATGGGGTATGCCACTACTGGCCGGACAATGGACGTCGAGGGTCGAAACATGCCAAATCAGCAGGTAATGCGCGATTCCGGGATCAGGCCGGACCTGGACCGGATGCCACAGCTCAATGCGATGCTGACGAGTCTGGGGCTGGGTACTCTCGCGCCGGACTCCGTGACGACCTTCGCCGGCCGCAACCACAACTGGGCCGGGACGACCGACGCGGGCATCCGCGTGTTCGTCAAGCAGATAGGCGGCGACGCGAACGACGCGTCGATCCGCCTGCGCCGCGCCATCACCGTCAAGACGTCCCATCTGGCGGTGCCCAGGTGTCTCGGCTGGGACGACAAGACGCGGCTGATGGTGTTCGAACTGCTCACCCCTGCCAGCAACGGTGCGCGGCTGGCCGCCGACGGCGAGTTCGGCAACGGCCTGGCCCGTCAGGCCGGAAGGCTGATCGCGGCGTTGCACGGTGCCCGCCTTCCCGTTGAACGAGCAGACGCCTATCCGCCGGTCGAACCGCTGGAATCCCTGTCGTGGCAGGCCTTCGCGCACGCCACAGGTGCCGAACTCGAGCTGTGGCGCATCCTGCAGTCCGACGGCAGCATGATCCCCGCGGTGCGCCGTCTGCACGCCGAGCAGCAGGCGGCCACGCCGACGCCGGTGCACTGCGATCTGCGCCTCGACCAGTTCCTTGCCTGCGAAGGCCGGCTGTACCTGACCGACTTCGAGGAACTCCGGCTGGCCGACCCGGCCAGGGACATCGGCGCGTTCGCCGGGGAATGGCTGCACCACTCGGTGATCCAGATCGGCGGAGCGACGGCCGAACTGTCGCATGAGGACATCGTGGATCTGGCCACAGCCGAGTTCGAGCGGGTCCGCCCGCTCATCTCCGCGTTCTGGCGGGCATACGTGACCGGCCTCGACCGTCCGGACGGCACGCTTGTCCGGCGTGCCACCGTGTTCGCCGGGTGGCACCAGTTCACGCGGGCATTCGCCAAGGCGCACAAGCGTTCCCGGTTGTCGGCGCTCGACCGCGCGACGGTCGGTATCGGCCGGCTGGCGATGCTGGACCCGGACGGGTTCGCGGACGCCATCGGACTGGGGGCAACGTCATGACGACCCTGATCACAACCGTTCCCGCCGCGCTGGCCGAGGCCTTGCGCTCGGCCGACATCGACCCGGTCCGGTTGACCGCCCGGTTCGGTGACCGCCGGGTCAGCGCCGGATCGCCCGCCGAACTGCGCGGTAAGCTGGCCTCAGCGCTCTACGACATGCTGCACGTGGGCCGTGACAAGCCTGGGGGCCAGCGGCCGAGGGACCATCAGGACGAGGATTTCGAGAGCCGGCTGCGTTCGGTCGTTCCGCACGCACACACGCTGGCTCCGGCGTCGATCGTGGACCACTCGCCGGCGACAGGCATCGCCACCGTCGAGCTCGCCGGCGTTCGAGTGCGACTGCCGGTATCCGGCACCCCGCGTGCCGGACAGCACGTTCTGCTCAAAGTGGACTGTGTGCGGCCGCGCCTGTCCCCCGGTTTCCTGCTCGTCGAAGGATCGGCGGGCAACGGGCTGGGCGACGGCCCGATCCTGCGTGTCTACATGCACCTGGCCGATGCCCGCCACGCCGTCCGGTTGTGGTCCGCCGTCCTCGGCCGGCTGGAACTGCTTGCCGTGCCGTACCGAGCGAAGATCACCTCCACTCGGGCAGGGCTTCCGCGACGCGACGGCCTGGTGATCTACCTCGGCCCGCGGGCCTGGCACGCCGCTCGCGAAGTCGCCGCCGCTGTCGCCGACCTGCCCGGCCTCGGGCGGTCGATCTCGTTGTACGCCAGCCCTCTCGGCCCCGGCGTGGCCACGGCATGGGAGCCCGACGACTCCCGGGCCGGATTCCGAGGGCGGAGTTTCGGCGAACACCGGTCGCTGGCGATCGCCACGGGTCTGCTGGCGCACGCCCAGGACCCGTCGATCTGCCTGGAGGCCCGCCTCACCGCGGCGCTGACCGCGGCGAACATCGTCGCGGGCAGGCCCTCCCACAACACCACATCCCCCTCATTGCCGGACATCACGTCGTGATCCGGCCGACAACCAGCAGAAAGTCGCAGGTTCAAGCCATGAGTATCCGAAACCTGATCGCCGCCTACGCCACCTACACCGACGCCAGCGAACTGTCGGCCAACCTCGGTGCGTCCGGCGACATCGATGTGACCACCACCAGCACGACACCCACGATCCTCGTGTCCGGAATGGACGTACTCATCCGCCCGGAACCCGTCCGGATCGTCACGGTGCTCTGACCGCCTTGCCGTGATCGCTTGTACCGCAGGCTGATCGGCTGCTCAGCAACGAGTGTCGAGCGTGCCGATCAGCCTGCGTAACTCGACGATGTCGGGTACCGGTTCGGCGTCCGGCAGCAAGGCCAGGGCCGCGCGCCAGCACTCGAGCGCGGCGGGCGTGTCACCATCGGCCTGCCGGGCCAGGCCCAGCGCATGCAGGGCTCGTGCGTGATCGAGCAGACCACCGGTGCTGCGGTGGATACCGGCGGCGCGCTGAGCGTGACCGGCGGCCTGCCCGGCTTCGCCGGAGTCCAGCCGGATCCACGCCAGCAGGGTCTCGGTCTGTCCCTCCAAGGTCTGGAATCCGCCAGAGCGAGCCAGTCGCAGTGCCTCCTCGGCATAACCGGTCGCCTCGTCGAGATCGCCGACCGACCGGCGGTGTTCGGCGTGACCGAGTGACGCCACGATCTGGGCCCGGACGTGACCGATCTGCTTGGCCAAGGCCAGTGCGTGCTGGCAGATCGCCACCGCCTTGATCGGGTCGCCCAGCCGGTGGTGGATCGAGGCCAGGATGGCCAGTGCGTCCGCCTCCTCGTCGTGGGCACCGGACTCGCGCGCGATCGCCACCCCTTGCTCGGCGTGCTCCACCGCGGCCCGGTAGTTCCCGAGCTCCCGATGCGTCTGGGCCAGCAGGCCCAGGACATCCGCCTGGTAGTGCAACACGGAGTTGCCGGTGTAGAGCCGCCATGCCTGGGTGAATTCCCCGATCGCGTCGGTACACCGGCCCCGGCGCAGCATCAGCTCACCCAGGATGCTGTGGCTCTCCCCCGCGACAACCCGCCCGCCGCCATCGGAATCGCAGAGCAGCAGCGACTGCCGCGCGGCTTCCTCGGCCTCCTGCAGGTTTCCCCGTTGCATCTCGACGAATGCCAGGTTGAGCAAACCCAGGCAGCTCACCTCGCGGTTACCGTGTTCCCGCGCGAGCCGCAGCCCTCGGGTGATGCGTCGGACGGCCTCGTCGAGCTCGCCCATGGCCTGGTAGACGTTTCCCATGGCGATCAGGGCACGTGCCTGGCCGATCAGGTATGCGTCGACTTCGTGTACCCGTAGTTCTTGGGTGTAGTGCCATAACGCGCGCTGGTACTCGGCATGCCGGTTGTACACCCCGCCCAAGGTGTTGTGCATCGCGGCCGCCGCACGGTTGTCGTTGTCCTTCGTGGCAACGCGCAGCACTGCGGTGCACGCGGACACCCCTTCGGCCCGGTACCGTCCTTGGGTGACCAGGTAGGACCGCAACGACTCCGCCATCGGCCAGGCGACGTCGCGGGGACCGGTTTGGATCGACTGCACGATCGCGGCGGTCACGTTGAGGAAGTTCTCGTTCATCCACGCCAGCGCCGCGGTGGAGTCCGCGAACCCGGCCGGCGGTTCGCCCGGCTCGTCGTGCGGCCTGAGCAGCTTGATCCACACCGGGTACAGCAGTTCCGCGGCCGCGTCCACATGGACCAGGTAGAAACGGTACAACCGCGTCCGTGCCGCGGTGACCGAGTGCTCGTCCTCCTCCAGGTGGCACTGTTCGGTGGCGTACAACCGGATCAGGTCGTGCAACTGGAACCGGCCGCCGTCCATGCGGACGACCAGGTTCGCCGCGGTCAACTGGTCGATCAGCAGCGCGGCCTGGTCGACGGGCAGGCCCGTCAGCGCCGCGCCCGCCTCGGCGTTGAAGTCCGGACCGGGGATCAGGCCGAGTAGCCGGAACAGCCGGGCGGCGGCGGGTGGCACGGTCGCGTACGACATGCTGAACGCCGCACGTACGGCGGCTTCGTCGTCACCGTCAATGGCAAGCCGTGCCAACAAGTTGCCCTGTTTGAGCTCCGCGGCGAACTCCTCGACCGAACTGGCGCCGCGCGAGACCAGATTGGCCGCGGCGATCCGCAGGGCCAACGGCAGATGTCCGCACAGATCGGCGATCGCGGCCGCCGCGTCGAGTTCCGCCTCGATCCGTGCCGTTCCGGCGATGTTGGCCAGCAGCTGGTACGACTGCTCCGGAGCGAGCATGTCCAGGTTGAACGGCCGAGCACCCTGCAGGGCCGTGAGCCCACGCAGTTCGTTGCGGCTGGTGACCAGGACCGCGCAGCCCGGGGCGTTGGGCAGCAGCGGCCGCACCTGACTGGGCGTGGCAACGTTGTCGAGCAGAACGAGAACCCGCCGGTCGGCCAACAGCGTCCGGTACAACGTGATCAGCTCATCCAGGTCCGACGGCACCTGCTGGTCCGGAACGCCCAGCGACGCGAGGAAGCGGGACATCACCTGGGACGGCGGCACGACCGGAACCATCGAGTACCCGCGCAGATCGGCGTAGAGCTGACCGTCCGGAAACCGCTCGGCCAGCCGCTGGCCGACGTGCACCGCCAACGCTGTCTTGCCCACACCCGGCGCCCCCGAGATCACCACGAGCGGCACCGCCGCGCTCGAACCGGCCACCAACCGCTCGGAGATCTCGCCGGTCACCACGTCCCGGCCGACGAAATCACCCGGACCAGGCGGCAGTTCCCTCGGTACCCGGCGCGGACCGACCACCGTGGTGGTGATCTCGATGGCCGACGCGACGGCGGGCGCCGCGACGGCCGGATCGTTGGTCAGAATCGCCTGGTACAGGCTGCGCAGCTGCGGGCTCGGGTCGATACCCAGCTCCTCGGCCAGCGAGTCCTTCACCGTCTGGAACACGGCGAACGCGTCCGCCTGCCGGCCGGCCCGGTACAGCGCCAGCATCAACTGCTCGCTGAACCGTTCGCGCAGCCGGTTCTCCTCGGCGACCACCTGGAGTTCCCGGATCAGCGCGGCATGCCTGCCCAGGCGCAGTTCCAGGTCGAAGCGCTGTTCGAGGACTTCGAGCCGTTCCTCCTCCAGGTGCGGCACCTCGGTGGTCTGCAGGCTGTCCGACGGCACATCCGCCAGCGGGCGGCCGCGCCACTGCGCCAACGCCTCGTGCAGCAGATCGGCCTGCTCGAACAGGTCCTCGGTGATCGCCGCCCGCTCGACCAGCCGCCGGAACCGGGACAGGTCGAGTTCGTCCGGCCCGACGATGACCTGGTAGCCGGTGGGCGCGGTCACCACCCGTTGCGGATCACCCAACGTGTTGCGCAGGCGTTGGATGTATGTCTGCAAAGTCGGTCGCGGGTTGCGCGGCGGGGCCGCTCCCCACAGGCGTTCAATCAGGACATCGGCACTGACGAGTTCGTTGGCCTGGAGCAACAACGACGCCAACAGCGCACGGTGCTTGCCCGCCACTATGGGCACCGGCCTGCCGTCGACGGACACCTCAAGCCTGCCCAGGATTCCGAAGTCCGTCCTCGAGTTCATCAGTACCCCCACCCGTGCCGCGGACGGATACCGCTTGCCGCGCGACCACCCGCTGACTGGCACGCTACCGCCTTTCCACCGGATCTGTGCCACGCGTCGCAGACGGGACCCGACAGCGTCGCGTCCGGCCGGTGTGCCAGGGTGGAACCGCGACCCCCGGCTCACTGTCCTAAGTAGACAGACGAATGGATCTCGATGGGCGGAACGTCGCGAAACGACCGGTCAATCCGGACAGGTGTGCCGCCGCCATGGACGCGTCGAGGAGGGTGCGGTGACCGCAGCGAGCCGCCGAGTGATCACGGATCCGGACGGCACGGTCCTGAGCTACGTGCCCAGGACACGGGACGGACGGCCGTGGGCCGACCGTGCGCGGGCCACCGGACCGGGCCCGGCGAGGATCGTGTTCGACCGGCTGGCCGGCTGGGCGGTGTCCTGTCAGGAGGACCTGGCCGGACCGCTGATCGCCCACGGTGCCGTGGTCGCCCGGCGCGGCAACCGGATGGCGTGTGATCTGCGAGAGGTCCCCCCGCCACCCCACTGGCGCGGGCAGCGGCCGCCCGCGGCGTTCCGGATCGTTCCGTGCGACCGGCCGGCCCGGGATCTGCTCGAAGCGTGGCGGGCGGCATACCCGGCGGATCACCCCGACCACTTCCCCGCCGACGACCAGACAGCCGTACGTGAACGCCTCGGCCCATTGATCGCCGGGCGGCTGTACGGACCGCTGCTGCCCTTCAGCGCTTTGGTCGCCAATCCCCGCAACCGGATCGTCGCCGCCGCACTGGTCAACGACTTCGCCGGCGAGGCCCCGCGGCCCGGCCCGTGGATCACCGAACTGTTCCGGCAACCCGCCCCCCTCCACGCCGGCCTGGGCACCCTGCTGCTCCGCAGAATCCTGGCGGACGCCGCACACGCCGGCCACACAGCCATAAGCCTCGCGGTGACCGAAGGCAACCCCGCACAACACCTCTACGCCGGACACGGTTTCCGGCTGATCGAGAAGATCGTGACCTTGTTCATCCCGTGATGGCGCACAGTCCGCCGATCATCATGAACCGCGGCTGCGAATACGAAGGCCTCCGCGTCCGCTCACATGCGAGTTCCCAGGCATCCCCGTCGGCTCATCGACCCGTGAACAGGTCACCGGCTGGCAGAAGGTCACCAAGCAGTACACCGACCGTCCCGCCGCCAGGACCGCTGTGAACATCGCCCGGTTCGTGATCGCCGTCCTTGTGCAGCACGAAAAGGCCGCGCCGTGGACCACGCCTCCGTCCCGGACGGAACGCGGGTGCGCCCGAGGTTCTCCCCGGCCGAGGGGATCATCGCAGTCACGTCCTTGTTGCGGTTGAACAGCACCATCGCCGCATTCGTGTCCCGCCAGACGACGCAGCGATCCAGCAACTGCGGCAGATCATGCTCAGTGAACATCTTCGGCCCAGTCCACCACTTGCACTCTGCGAGGAACACCGGTCCACCATCCCAGGGCAGGTAGATGTCGGTCTTCCCACGCTTGCCGAAGGTCTCCTCGAAATACTCCGCCACAATCACACCACGCCCAGCGATCACCGACTCGGCCGCCTCCCGCTGCCACGCGATGGAACTCGCCGCATCCTGATGCTCCACAGTAGACAGCCGACCGTAGAACGCGGACCGCAGACTCCCACCAACACTTGGCCGCGACCGGTGCGCGGCCCACGGACGGACTTTCCGTACCCACCCGGCAACAAGATCGTCACTCGCCATCGCCGGTCGACCTCCTCCACGCAGGTGGTTGCGCGACGCGGAGAACTCCGGCCTATGACACGACATCAGGCGTATTCACTCGAGAAGAGCAGCAGCGCCTCTATGTCCACAATGGCACACCGCGTGGACACCAGCCGGTCCCGAGCCTGGCAAAGCATGCACCACCGGGCCGCTCACCCCGGAGAGATCAACAAATCGGCGAAGCCAGCCGTCACGTCCTTGCTTTGTCCGAGTGGTCAGAAGCCGACCACCGGCCGGATGAACTCCGGCAGGACGGCGGGGTTTTCCAACAGCTGGACGCCCCGTATCCAGCTCTGCTTCCACCGCGCCACACAGGTCTTCGGCCCACCTGCGCATCTCCGTCGTCGCACACCAAGCGGCATACAGGATCTCCAGCGGGGTAATCCTCACGATTTCGCGCGCATGATCGCGCAGGTCTCCGCGAGGAACGACGCCATCGATGTCCAACACCGATCCACCCGGCTCACCGGCTGAGTGCTCGATCATCAAGGCCAGAGGACTCGCCGCGCCTTCGGGCACCTGGGCACGGGCGATGTCGCCGAGCTCTTGGGCGCTCAGCCCGTCACCGCCGTGTCTGATCACGGTGACGGCCATGACGGGTTCGGCGCGATCGCCACCTCCAAGGCGCTGTCTCTCGGCGTGGGCGCAGCCGGGGCGCTGGTCGTGGGCGTCATCGGAGCCGTGGGCGGCGGCATGCTGCGTGACGTCATCCTGAACCTGCCGCTCTCCCTCCTTCACGTCGGCACGCTCTACGCCGTCGCCGCCGGAGCAGGGGCCGGAGTACTCATCGTGCTCGTCGCATTCGGTACGTCGACACTGACGGCGGGTCTCGTCTGCGCCGTCAGTGACCGCCGTCGTGCGTCTGGCCGCAGTCCGCTTCGGCTGGACCTTTCCGGCCCGGCTTCAAGCGCTGGTTCTCCCAGAGATGATGGCCGGCTCCTTAGACCGACGTACAGTGACGGCCCACGTCACGCAGCCAACGTCGCATCGGCGTCCTGTACCTCGCGCGTGTGCGCCTCGTCTCCGGGTTCGCGAGCACCATTCCTCAGCCGCTGTCCTGCAGTGGCCATGGGAGGCGCACCCCGACCAAGCCTGGTGGACCGAAGGCTATTGATCCAGCCACCGATCGCGGTCTTGACCCGCTGAACTACTGGCTTAACCCACTCGCCACTCCGGCGGAGCGAGGCTGTCGTTCCACCGGCGCCGTGCGTCCGAATCGGGTCGATAGGAAACCACGACCCGCAGCGGGGTCCGGTTGGCCCTCGACTCGTAACGACCTACCTACTGTCGTCTTGGCGGTGCGGCGCCCCGCGACCGGCCAGCACAAGGTCCTGCTGCATCGTGAAGAAGGCCGGCTTCGGCTGCAGGTTGACGTCATAGGTTCCCGCGTAGCCCTCGCCGGTGAAGAAGCCGGGGACCCACGAGTCGGCATCGCCGAACCCCCAAACCGTGAACGACAGACAGCTGCGCACCGCCAGGCACGCCTTGAGCATCTGGTCGTAGTAGAACGCGTGCGCGGACGGCGCCAGCGAGTTCGTCGGCACCTGGCTGACCGGGTCGTCCACGAACGTCCGTACGTCGGCCTCGGTGATGGCCACCTTCAGCCCCAGGTTGGCGTACCGCTGCAGGTCCTGGCGCATCTTGACGGGGAATCCGTACTGCAGGTCGAGGTGGCCCTGGTCGCCGATGCCGTCGACCGGGACGCCCTGCGCGCGCATCTGCTTCACCCAGGCGTAGACGCCGTCGCTCTCGGCGTTCGAGCCGTCCTCACCGGCGATGTTGTAGTCGTTGTAGAACAGCAGTGCTTGCGGGTCGGCCGCGCGTGCCCACCGGAAGGCGTCGGCGAGGACGCCGGTGCCCAGGTGCGAGACCCAGAAGTTGTTCGGGTTGATCGTCGAGGGGTTGCTGTCGGTGAAGAACTCGTTGGCGACGTCCCATTGCCAGATCTGGCCCCGGAAGTGCGTGACCTCGTCGGTGATGTGCTTGCGCAGCAAGGCGCGGAGCTGCTCGTTGCTGATACTGCCGTCGGCCACGCCCTGGGTCAGCCACGTCGGGAGCTGGTTGTGCCACATCAACGTGTGACCGCGAACGAGCTGCCGGTGCTGCCGCGCGAACTGGACCAGCCGGTCACCGCCCGACCAGTCGTAGGACCCCCGCGTCGGCTCGACCAGCTGCCACTTCATCTCGTTGCCGGGTGTGACAGTGGAGAACTGGTCGCCCGCGATCTGCCGGTACGGCGCGTTGTCCAGGTCGAACGGGATGATCGCCGAGCCCACCCGCAGACCCACCTGCGCGCCCAGCGCCCGCAGCGAGTCGGCGGGCACGGAGCCACCACCACCCACCGTCGCGGACGCGGTGGAAACGGCGGCGAGCATGGCCACGCCCACAGTGACCACTGCAACCAAGCGCGGTCTCATACGACTGACTCCTTCGCAGGGGAGGAATTCGAAACTTTCGCTCTACACAAGGAATCGCCATCCCCGGCGGCCTCCAGCCGGCAGGAGGGAGAGGCGGCGTTCGCTCAACACGGGGCACCGTCCTTGCAGCGGTCGTGGTGACGTGAAGCACACCGCTAGCCAAGCGCCCACCAGGCTGCCCCAAGCGTGAGCCGATGTCAATCGTTATCGATAACGTTATCGAACATCCCCTCCACCATCGGCTGGGGTTGCGAGTCGTTCGCGAACTCGGACAGGTCACCGTGCTCGACCCGGCGCTCAAAGCCCAGCTCTCCGGCATGCATCAACTTCGTGGCGAACCGTCGAAGACCTCAACCGACACCGACACCGCTATCAATGCCTGGCCGTCGAAGGCGCACTCCCCCAGCGCACCGCAACGCCACCACACCTCACGACCATCTAGCGCAAGCTGTACGACCAGCGATGACACAAGGCGCGAGCAGTGCCGTCCGGTTAACCTTTCCGTTGGCGGTCAGGGAAAAATACCGCCATAGCGATGATGTGGTCCGGCACCAGGTAGCCGGAGAGTTTCCTGGCGAGATGTTCCCGGAGCTGCTCGGGAACAGCTTGCGCTGGGGTGACGAAGGCGACGAGCCGACGGCCGTCGTGTCGTTCGCCAACGCCAGTGACGGCGGTGCCGGTGACCGTGTCGTGGTCCAGTAGTGCAGCTTCGATCTCGCCGAGTTCGAACCGGAATCCGTGGATTGTGACTTGGAAGTCTTCCCGGCCCAGGAATTCGAGGTTGCTGTCGGGGATGTAGCGGCCCAGGTCTCCAGTGCGGTAGAGGCGTTCGCCCGTGCGGGGATGGCGGATGAACGAGGCGTTGGTCTTGTCTTCGTCGCGCCAGTAGCCCATGGCTGCGCCTGGCCCGCCGATGTGGAGTTTGCCGGGGCGAGACCCTCTCCCGGACGTGCCGGGAAAGGGTCGCTGACCAGCGGACTATCAGTGACCGAGGCGGGCCTCGATCTCGTCGGCTGCGCGGCGGGTGCCGCCCGCGGCCTGGATGTACTCGCGGAACCGCTGCACGCGGGCGGTCGCGGCGTCGTCGGCCGCGAGGTCCACAACGGCCTGCCGCAGTCCGTCCGCGGTGATCTGATCGAGCTGCACGATCTGCCCGAGGCCGAGCTCGACGACTCGTCGCGCGTCCATGTCCTGCTCGGCGACCTCGGGTGCGAGCAGCATCGGGGTGCCCTGCCGAAGTGCGGACATCACGCCGCCGAGACCGCCGTTGGACAGGAACACCTTGGCGTGCTCCAGGACCGCGAGCTGCGGCACCCAGGGGTGCACCTCGAAGTTCGGCGGCAACTCACCGATGTCACCGTTGTGCGCCGGGTCGCCGAGGGTGACCACCACATGCCAGTCCAGCCCCGCGAACGCCTCGCTGAACAACCGGAGGAAATCCACGCGCTGGTTGTGCACGGTGCCCAGCGAGATGAACAGCACCGGCCGGTCGCCGACCGGCGGTCGCCACGAACCGCTGAACACCTCACCGTCCACACAGGGACCGACGAACACGTAGTTCTCGGCGAAGGACCCGGCTTCCGGCTGAAACTCACGCGGCACGAACACCAGCGCCAGATCCTCCGCCCGGTTCAGCCCGCCCTCGTCGATCCCGTGCCGGGTGAACAGCTCCACCAGCCCCGACTCGATCACCTCGGCCTCTTCCGCGCGCGACCCGACCAGCAGTTCCCGCCTGCGCAGCGCGGGCCAGTCGAACGTGTCGTTGAACGCGAGGTTCGGATGGGTGAGCACGATCGGGACAGTCCACTTGCGACCGAGGACCGCGGCGGCGCCGTACATCATCGGGTCGAACACGATCAGGTCCGGCGGCGTGTCCGGCAACCGCTCCACATCGGACACCCGGCGGAGGCCTTCCTCGTAGAACCGCATACAGGCCAGCACGATCTCGGCCGTGTCCGCCTTGGGGCTCACCGCGGCCGGGATCGCTGCCAGCTCCGGCCCGTAGAGCAGCAGCTCGATCCCGGACCGCTTGACGTCACCGGCGAACTGCTCGGTCACCGCGTAGCTGACCCGATGACCTCGGCGCGCCAACTCCTCCGCGATCGTCAGGGTGGGATACACATGCCCGTACGCGGGCGCGCTGAGAAACAGGATGTGGGAACTCATGGGGTCCTTTCAGGAAAGGGCGGCGTGCACCTTTCGCACAGCCGCGGCGATGTCGTCGACATCCGCGTCCGTGTAGTTCTCGTTCCAGAACAGGATGAGCAGGGTGTCCTCCAACAGCCGTTCGGCCACCGGGCACAGGCCGGGCGGGTAGGTCCAGTCGCGGCGTGCGGGCGGGCTGGACAGCGGGAACCGGGAGTTGCCGTAGATCCGGCCGGACGCGAGCACCGGGGTGCGGTAGGCCGGTTGCTCGAACAGCCTGCCCTCAGCCGGGATCCCTTCCGCCCGAAGGGCTTGCGCCCATCGCAGGTTGCCGCCGCCAGGCAGCACCAGCGGGAACGACCAGAAGCTGTGCCCGCGTTCGTCGGGCAGTACGATCCCCGGCAGGTGACGCAATGCCGAGGTCAGCCGGCGCGCACTGGCCCGGCGCCGGCCGACCACATCGGGCAGCCGGTCGAGCTGCACCCGCGCGACCGCGCCCTGCAGCTCGGTCATCCGGTAGTTCATCCCGAACGTCACGTGCACGCGGGACGACGTGTCACGGGGCCGGCCCTTGTCCCCGAACAACCTGAGCCGTCGCGCCAGCTCCGGATCGGCGGTGATCGCCAGGCCGCCGTCCCCGCAGGTGATGTGCTTGTACTGCTGGAGGCTGAAGCACCCGATGTCGCCGTGCGTCCCGGCCAGGCCGCCCGCGGGTGCGGTGAGCAACGCCTGCGCGCAGTCCTCGATCAGCAGGATCCCGTGCTCCCGGGCGATCTCGCTCAGTTCACGCACCGGTGCCGGTGCGCCGAGCAGGTGCACCGCCACGATCGCGCGGGTCCGTTCGGAGATGCACCGTCGCACGGCTTGCGGCGCGAGGTTGCCAGTGACCGGATCCACGTCGGCGAACACCGGCACCGCGTTCTGCGCCAGGATGGCGATCACCGTGCCGAAGTCGGTCACCGGGGTGGTGATGATCTCGTCGCCGGGATCGGGGTTGAGCGCGCCGATCGCCATGTGCAGCGCGGCCGTCCCGGAGCTGCACGCGACCACGTGCGGGATGTCGTAGAGCCGCGCCATTGCTGACTCCAGGCCGGCGACCTGTGCGCCGCCCACCGCGTTGAGCCGACCGTCGGTCAGCACGGCTTGTACGGCAGCAAGTTCCTCGGCGCCGAACGTCCGGCCCGCCGCACTGGTGGCGACTGGGAACGGCCGGGTACGGACCGGGGGGCGGAACGTCGCCGTCACGCCCAGGCCACCGGTAGTTCGTGCACGCCGTAGACGACCATCTTGGTGCGCAGCGGCACCTCGGCGGCCGGGACGGCCAGGCGCAGGGACGGGAACCGGCGGAACAGGGCCGTGAACGCGACGCGCAGCTCGATCCGGGCGAGCTGCAGACCGGTGCACAGGTGGACACCGCCGCCGAACGCCAGGTGCCCGCTCGCCTGCCTGGTGAAGTCGAGCTCGTCGGGACGGTCGTAGCGGACCGGGTCGCGATTGGCTGCCCCCAACGACATCGTGACCGACTCGCCCGCACGGACCAGCCGGCCGGCGACCTCGATGTCCTCGAGTGCGGTCCGCACCGGGCCGATGTGGCTGACCGTCAAGTAGCGCAGCAACTCCTCCACAGCGCTGTCGATGAGCGTCGGGTCGGCCTGCAGCGCGGCGAGCTGACCGGGATGCTCCAACAGGGCGAACGTGCCGAGTGCCAACGTGTTCGAGGTTGTCTCGTGCCCGGCCATCAGCAGGATCATCGCCATGGTCACCAGCTCGCCGTCGGTGAGCTCGCCGCTGCTGACGAGCCGGCCGAGCAGATCATCGGCCGGATGGGCGCGTTTCTCGGCGATCGCCTCGTTGAGGAACGCCAGCATCGACGTCCACGCGGCGATCGTGTCCTCTTCCGAGGCGGACAGGTCGAACAGCACCTCGGAGTCGTGCTGGAACCGCTCGTGCTCGGTGTAGGGCAGCCCGAGCATCTCGCACATCACCAGCGACGGGAGCGGCAAGGCGAAGGCGCGCACCAGGTCGGCCGGCGATCCGTGCTCCGCCATGGCGTCCAGGTGCTCCTCGGCGATCTGCTCGATCCTCGGCACCATCGGCGACAGGCGGCGCGGGGTGAACTCAGGGCTGAGCAGTTTGCGGTACTTGTTGTGCTCCGGCGGGTCCAGCCGGGTGAACATCCCCGGCAGCACCTCGGGGATCTCCACCCGGTCCATCGCCAGTGTCGGGCGGACCAGGTCCGCGCGATGGCTGAACCTGCTGTCGGTGAGCACCGTCCGGACCGCCGCGTGACCGGTGGCGATCCAGCCGCGGTGCCCGTCCGGAAAGAGGAACGGGGCGATCGGGCTGCGGTCGCGGAGCAGGCCCAGTTCCTCGGGCGGGCTGAAAGGGCATTTCCGGTCGGTCGGAATGGCCGACATACCGTCCTCGATGTGCTCGGCTCGCATGTTCGTCGCTCCCCGGGGATGTGGCGAAAACCTGGGATGGAGCCTGGCACGCAAGCACATTCACCGGCGGGGACCGGCGTTCGGTGGTTGTCGTTCGGCAGTGCGGGCCGATCCCGAACAACTCCGGTTCAGGAGCCGCAAGCAGCGGGCTGGGGGCCGCTGCTGGGAAAGTCCTTCGCCAGCGACCGGCACAGTTCGCGGATCGCGGTACCGGTATCGATCGTCCACAAAGTGATCGTCTGGTCGCGGGCCGCACTGGCCAGCGTCCGGCCGTCGGGACTCCAGACCACGTCCGTCACGGTCGCGGTGTGGCCGAACAGCGTCGCCCACTTGGTGCCCGTGGCGGTGTCCCACAAAGCCACGGTGTCGTTGTCCCCCAACGTCGCGACCAGCCGGCCATCCGGGCTGAACGCCAGGAACTCGAACTGCGCGGTCGGATCGGTGAGCCGGCCCGTCCGCTCGCCGGTCGCGGGGTCCCAGATCGTCACCTCGCCGCTGCCCTCCCGGTAGGCCGCGGCGGCGAGCCGCTTGCCGTCCGCGCTGAACTCGACCGTGGCGGCCTGCCCGTCGTCGATCGACAGCTCGCGGTGGCCCTCGCCGGCGGTGTCCCACAGCAGCACCTTGCCGCTGGCGGTGCCGATCGCGAGGAGTTTGCCGTCCGGGCTGTAGTTGATGTCCAGCGCTGTCTGGCCGGACAGATCGCGGTCGCGCTGCTGGTGGGTCGCCAGGTCGGCGAACCGGATCGTGTGCCCGTCGATGATCATCGCCAGGGTGCGCGAGTCCGGGCTGAACACCTCCCGCTGGACGGTGTGGCCCTCGGTGCGCGGGATGATCGTCGCCGTGACGGCGAGCGTCGCCGGGTCGCGGACCACCACCTCCTGCAGGTAACTGGTGACGATCGACCGGCCGTCGGGGCTGAACACCGGGCCCCTGGTGTCGATCGGCGACGTGCCCGCACCCGGTGCGGTGGCGAGCGGGGTCCGGGTGTCGCGATCCCACAGGATCAGCGCGCCGTCTGGGCTGCTGCTGGCCATCGTCCCGCCGTGCGGGTTGAACGCGACGACGCTCACCGTGTCGACGTGTCCCAGGAACGGCAACCTGGTGCGGTCCCACAACAAAGTGCTGCCGCTCGCGCTGGTGCCGACGAGGTACCGGCCGTCCGAGCTGAACGCCACGTCGACGACCTTGTTGTTCTTGTTGCGGTTGAGTTGCGGGAGCCGAGCGCGGTTGCGGACGTCCCACATGAACAGGTATCCGCCGACGTCCACCGACACGAGCCGGTCGCCGGTCGGGTCGAAGACGACCCGCAGCACGCCATCCGTGTGGTCGAGGTCGGCGAGATGCGCACCGGTCGTGGCGTCCCACAGACGCACGGCCTTCCCGGCCCCGGCGGTCGCGATCGTGCGACCGTCCGGGCTGACCGCGAGCGACCGCAGCGGGGTGTCGATCGAGCCCACCACCGCCGAGGTTCGCGGGTCCCACAACGCCAGCCGGTTCGCGTCGTCGATGTAGGCGAGCAGCCCGGACGCGGTGAACGCGATGTCGCCGCGCTCGGACCGGTGGGTGAGCGTGGTCAGCGGCTGCATGGCGAGCGCGGACCACAGCTGGGTTCCCGTGTCGCCGTCGGCGGCGATCACTGTGCCGTCGGGGCTGAAGCGGACCTTCCCCACAGGTCCGGCCATCGTGCCGCGCGCGACGACGGAGCGGCCGGCGACGTCCCAGATCAGGACCTGGCCGTCCGCACCGCCCGCGGCCATGCGGGTGCCGTCCTGGTTGAACGCGACGGTGAGCACCTGGCCGAACTGCCCGGAGAAGTCGCCCACACGGGCGCGTTCCCCGACGTCCCACAAGTCGATGTGCCCCGGCCGGCCGGGAGTGGCGAGCCGGCTGCTGTGCGGGCTGAACGCCGGTTCCGCCACCAGGTCGAACGGGGCGGGCAGCATGGCGTCGTGGTCGCGCCTCGAAGCCAGGCTGAGCACCGCGCTGCGCGCCTCCGCGGTCGGGTAGCTGTCGTACGCCTGCAGGCTCATCCGCATCGCGGCGGCGACATCGCGACTCGCCACTGTGCTCGCCTCGGCGGCCAGTTGCCGGGACGTGGCGATCTCCCCGCTGCGCACGGCGTCCTGGCCTTGGCGCACCGCGACGACGGTGACCACGATGGCCGCTACCAGCAGCATCGCCAGCGCCGCGGTCAGCACGCGCAGCTGCCGGCTGCGCCGGTTGCGCAGCGCCTGTTCCCTCTGTTCGGTGTGCGTGCTGGCGTCCAGGAAAGATTGTTCTTTGCTGGTCAGGTTGTCGGGATGCCGTTCGGCCCACTCGGACGCGACGGCCAGGCGCACGCCGCGGTACAGCGCGCCGGGGTCTCGCTGCACCGACTCCCACGCTGCGGTGGCCTCGGCGATCTGCCTGTGCACGCGGATGCTGTCGCGGTCCTCCTCCAGCCAGTCCCGCAGACGCGGCCAGCAGCGGATCAGCGCCTCGTGGGCGATCTCCACGGTGTCGCGGTCCAGCGTCACCAGCCGCGCGCGGGCCAGGGTGTCCCGCACGACGTCGTCGTCGGTGAGCTCGTCGCGGTCCACCCGGCGTTTGGTGTCCTCGGCGCCCTCGCCGATCGTGATCAGCCGCAGCAGCAGCCGCCTGGCCTGCCGGCGTTGGTGCGGCGTCAGCTCGGTGTACGCACGCTCGGCCGTCTGCGCAACGGCGCCGTGGATGCCACCCGCCGACTCGTAACCCGCGACGGTGAGCGCGTTGCCCCTGCGCCGCTTCCACGCTTCGAGCAGCGCGTGTGACACCAGCGGCAGCATGCCAGGCTGGCCGTTGGCGTCGGCGATGATCTTCGCCAGCAGCGCGCCCTCGACCATGCCGCCGACCCTGACCGCCGGCTTGGTGATCGCCTGCGACAACTCGTCGGCGGTCATCGGACCGACGACCACATGGGCGTCCGTCAGCGCCTTGGCCAGCCGCGCGTTGGCCGCACAGCGATGATAGAAGTCGGCGCGCACGCTGAGCACGATCCGGCAGCGGCTGCCGGTGGACTCGGCGGCCGACAACAGCGCCTCGATGAACGCCTCACGCTGCCCGGCGTCCGAGCAGAGCGTGAAGATCTCCTCGAACTGGTCCACCACGAACAGCAGATCGACCTCGGGCGAGTGGCCGGCCATCACCTCGGCGACCACCTCGTGGATCGCCGCCGGGTCACCGGCGATCTGACGTGCCAGTTTGCCCTGGTCGCGCCCGGTCAGCGCGGCGAACTGGGAAGCGCACTCCCGCAACGGGTTCGACCCCGGGCTGAGCACCACGGCCGGGGTTCCGGCGGCCTGCGCCCTCGGCAGCACCCCGGCACGCAGCAACGACGACTTGCCAGCCCCGGACACGCCGAACACCACCAACAACCGGTGCTTGCCCAGCCGGTCAAGCACGTCGAGCACAAGCCGCTCGCGGCCGAAGAACCGCTCGCTGTCCTCCGCCTGGAACGCCGCCAGCCCGACGTACGGCGTCTCGGTGTCGTCGGTCCGCGGTGTGATCGCGGCGGCGAGCTCGCGCCAGCGCGTCTCCCAGTCGGTCGTGTCGCCACCACAGGCGCGGACATAGCCCAGGGTCACCGAAAGGCTCGGCAGTTTGCGCCCGCCAGCCGCGTCGGACAGCGTTCCGGGCGAGTAGAAGGCGCGGCGGGCCAGCTCCCGGTAGGGCGGTGAGCCGGCTTCCTCCCGCAGCGCGCGGAGATCCGCCGCGAACCGCAGCAGCTCGTCATCCCCGTCATCCAGCCGCCGTTCAGGACGAGGCACACCCACCTCCCCGAAGAGGGCCCACGTCGCTTGTTCCCCATTGTCGTTCGGCATCGAAACGGCGACACCGAACAACCGAACCGCACTATACATCGGTCTCACAGCCCCGAATGTGAGGGCTTCGGCCGGCCGGAATCGCGGTTTGCGCCAATCACCCAGCACTGAAAGTCAGGTGTCTACTGTGGACAAATCAACACGTCGTGGATTTCTGGGGACCGCCGCCACTCTGGGCGGTGCCGTGGCGGGATTAGCCGTCGGACCGATGGCCGGACCGGCGAGCGCCGAGGACGCCACCGAGGCACTCGGCATGATCTCCGTGGGACCAGGCGATACGCGGTATCAGGACCTGATCAGCAGGGGTTACAACGCCAGGTTCACGGCCAAACCGGAGTCCGTCCACCTGGTGCACACCACCGGCCAGGTCGTCAGTGCCGTGACCGAAGCGGTGCGGTCCGGCAAACGAGTCGTCGTGCGCAGCGGTGGCCACTGCTTCGAGAACTTCGTCGACGACCCCTCGGCGCAGATTCTGATCGACATCTCCGAAATGAACGAGATCTGTTTCGACCCCCGGCATCAGGCGTTCGCCGTGGAAGCCGGTGCCACCCTCGCCTCGATGTATCGGACGTTGTACTTGGGCTGGGGCGTAACCGTTCCCGGTGGCGAATGCCCCAAAATCGGTGTCGGCGGGCATATCGCCGGCGGCGGGTTCGGGCCGATGTCGCGCCGGGACGGACTGATCTCCGATCACCTCTACGCGGTCGAGGTCGTCGTGGTGGACCAGTCCGGCCGAGCCAAAGCCGTGGTGGCCACCCGCAATCCAGCGGACCCGAACCACGACCTGTGGTGGGCGCACACCGGTGGCGGCGGCGGCAATTTCGGAATCGTCACCCGCTACTGGCTGCGCTCCCCCAATGCCGTCGGCGACCCGTCAGCGCTGCTGCCCAAGGCGCCGGGAACGCTGCTGAGGGCCAATGTCGCCTGGCCGTGGCAGGAGCTGACCGAGCAGGCGTTCACGAGGCTCGTGCGCAACCACGGCACGTGGCACGCACGCAACAGCGCCGACGGTTCGCCCTACGCGAGCCTGTGGAGCCAGCTGACCCTGTCCCACCGCTCGCTCGGGGCAGTCGCCCTGATCGCCCAACTGGACGGCGCGTTGCCGGACGCCGGCCAGATGATGACCCGGTACATCGCAGCGCTGACCGACGGCGTCGGGGTGACACCCCAGATACAGCAGTTCACCCAGCCGTGGATGAAGGCCACCCTGGGCAACGGATTCGACACCCAGGGGCTGGACCGGACCAAATCGAAGGACGCGTTCCTGCGCGCGGCCTGGTCGGACGCGCAGATCGCGACCGTGTACCAGTATCTGGGCGACCCTCGGATGACCGGACTCGGCGGGGTCTTCGTCTACTCATACGGTGGCCGGATCAACACGGTGCCGCCCGCGCAGACCGCGATGCCCCACCGCGACTCGATCCTGAAGGCGTGGCTCACCGCCTTCTGGGCGAGTCCCGAGGAGGACGAGAAGCTTTCCGCCTGGACCCGCGATTTCTACCGTGATCTGTACGCCGACGCGGGCGGCGTGCCCGCGCCGAACGCCAAGTACGACGGCGCCGGGATCAACTTCCCGGACACCGACCTCGCCACTCAGCTGAACACCTCAGGTGTGCCATGGCAGACGTTGTACTACAAGGACAACTACCGCCGGCTGCAGCGGATCAAGGCCCGCTGGGATCCCCGCGACGTCTTCCACCACGCCCTTTCCATCCGTGCGGCGAGGTGATCAGCGACCATGACCGCACTGGGCAGTTGTTCCCCATTGTCGTTCGGCGTCGGCAGGACGACACCGAACAACCGAACGGCACTACACATCGATGTCATGGCCCCAACCATGATGGCTTTGACCGCCTCCCAACGGGATATCTGGGCGGCGGGGGCACACCGGCCGGACTCCCCGCAACACACGTCGGTCGCGGTCGACCGGCTGACCGGCGACGTGGACGTGGACCTGCTCGCCGCCTGCCTGGCGCGGGCGTTGCGCCACAACGACGCGCTGCGGCTGAGGTTCGACGAGCGCGACGGCGTGCCGTACCAGTGGCTGCACCCGGATCCGGTTGCGGCACCGGTCGTCGAACTGGCCGGACGTGCCGAGTGCGACACGTGGATCGAGGACCTGTTCAACCGCCCGTTCCCGTTGCGGCGCTCCCCCATGGTGCATGCCGCCCTGCTCAAGGAGGGATCGGCCGCGGTCCGCCTGTGCGTCGCGGCGCACCACATCGTCGCCGACGGGTGGGCGCTGCACGAGATCGTCGTCCAGGTCGTCGCGGACTACGACCACGTCAAACGCACCGGCAAGCCGCCCGAGCCGGGGCCACCATCCTTTCTGTCCTTTGTGGAGCGTGAAGCCGCCTACCTGGCGTCCCCGGCGTTCGAGAACGACCGCGACTTCCACCGGGAGGCGCTGGCCGGTGTGTCGCCCGCGCTTTTCCCACGCAGGACCGGCATCCGGCAGGTCGGACGGCACCGGTTCGTGCTGCCCGAGGACCTCGTCGGGCGGATGCGCGAGGCTGGGCACTCGCCATTCATGGTGGTCACCGCCGCGTTCGCGACCTATCTGGCGCGCGTGCACGGCAGTGACGAAGTCGTGCTGGGCATCCCGGCCCTCAACCGGCGGACGCTCACCGAGAAACGGACCGTCGGGCAGTTCGCCAGCACGATGCCGTTGCGGGTGCCGGTATCGGGAGAGCAGTCCCTGCGGGATCTGGCCACCACGGTCCGGACCAGGACCTACGCGCTCAAACGCCGGGAACGCCTGTCCCTCGGCGACATCCTGCGCGCTCTGCCCGCGGACGACGCCGGGCCCCGGCGGTTGTTCGACGTGACCGTGTCGTACATGCACTACCCGCGCCGGTCTCCTGTTCCCGGTCTCAGCCGCGACATGGTGGGCCTCGGCCACGCGCACGACGGCGACGCGTTGGCCGTCGTGCTGACCGAGTTCGACGACACCGGCCACGTTCTGGTGGACCTGGAGTACGCGGCCGACGTGTTCGACGAGGACTTCCCGATCGAGGCGACGGCCCGGCACGTGCTCGCGCTGCTGGACAACGGTCTCACCGACCCGCAACCGCCGGTGTCCGCGATCCCGATGCTCTCCCCCGGCGAGCACGCACGACTGGTTGCCGCACCGTCGCCGGCCGTGCGGTCCGGGACGGTGCACGGCCTGTTCGAGGAGCAGGTTCAACGCACGCCCGACCGGGTCGCCCTCGTCTCATCAGACGGGTCGTCGACGACCTACGCGGAACTGGACGCGCGGGCCGAGGTGGTGGCGCGGGAGTTGCGTGGCGAAGGTGTCGGCCGTGACGACCGGGTCGCAGTGCAATTGGACCGCGGGCCCGCGCTGATCGTGACGCTGCTGGGCGTGCTGAAGGCGGGCGGCGCGTACGTTCCGCTCGACCCGGCACACCCGGCCGAACGATCACGGTTCGTGCGGACCGACAGCGGGGCCAAGGTACTCATCACCGGCAGCGAGCGGACCCGGTTCACCGGGGACCCGGCCGACGCCATCGCGGACGAGGACTCACTCGCCTACGTCATCTACACCTCCGGCTCCACCGGACAGCCCAAGGGCGTGATGGTCGAGCACCGTTCGGTAGTCAACCGGCTGGCCTGGATGCAGGACCGCTATCCGCTCGACGACACCGATGTGCTGATGCAGAAGACCCCTGTGACGTTCGACGTGTCGGTGTGGGAGCTGTTCTGGTGGGCGCTCGGCGGTGCCCGGCTGGCGTTGCTGCCCCCCGGGGCCGAGAAGGACCCCCGCCGGGTCCTGGAGTTCATCGCGCAGCACGGGGTGACCGTCGTGCACTTCGTCCCGTCGATGCTGGGACCGTTCCTGGACGAGTGGGAGCGCAGGCCCGAGCTCGGCCGGTCGCTGCGCCGCGTGTTCTGCAGCGGCGAGGCGTTGCCCCCGGACCTGGTGGCACGTTTCGGCCGGATCGCGGGCGGCACGCGACTGGTCAACCTCTACGGGCCGACCGAGGCGACCGTCGACGTGTCCTTTTTCGACTGTCCGGCGGACCCGGTGGACCGGATACCGATCGGCAGGGCCATCGACGGCATCCGGCTGGCCGTGCTCGACCAGTACGGGAAGCCGCAACCCGTTGGGGCGCCGGGAGAGTTGTGCATCAGCGGCGTCGGCGTCGCCCGCGGCTACCTCAACCGGCCGGAGCTGCAGGCCGGGAAGTTCGCCGCCGACCCGTTCACACCGGGCGAGCGGATGTACCGCACCGGCGACATCGCGCGCTGGCTGGCCAGTGGCGACCTGGAGTACCTGGGGCGCGCGGACGACCAGGTGAAGATCCGGGGAAACCGGGTGGAGCCGGGTGAGATCCGGGCCTGCCTGCTGACGTTCCCCGGTGTGCGGGAGGCGGTCGTCGTGCACACGCGGGGGCGGCTGGTCGCCTACGTCGTCGCGGCCGATGCCGACGTTGACGCACTTCGCTTGCATCTCGCGGACCGGTTGCCGGAGTACATGGTTCCGGCGTTGTTCGTGCCCGTTGAGCGAATTCCCTTAACACCGAACGGAAAACTGGACGTCCGGGCACTTCCGGCGGCGAAGGCCGCGCAGGAGAACACCGCGCCCCGGACCGAGGTCGAGGCTGCGCTCGCAGCGGTGTGGTCCGAGGTGCTGGACGTGTCACCGGTCGGCGTGCACGACAACTGGTTCACGCTCGGCGGCGACTCGATCCTGGTCCTGCGGCTACGCGCGCTGGCCGCGCAGCGGGGAATCCACTTCGAGCTGACCGATGTCGCCGCGCATCCGAGCGTCGCCGCGCTGGCGAGCAGGGTGTACGCCGAGCAGCCGGACACACCGGGTCCGGCACCGTTCGACCTCGTGCCCGCCGTGGACCGCGCCAGGCTGGCGGACGCCGTGGACGCCTACCCGGCGTCCGCGCTGCAGCTCGGCCTGCTGTACCACAGCCGGACGCACGAGAACACGGCCATGTACCACGACGTCTTCCGCTACACCCTGGCGATCGGCTGGCAGGAGGTGGAGTTCCGGCGGGCGTTCGACCTGCTCGCCGAGCGCCACCCGGTGCTGCGCTCGTCGTTCGACCTCGCCCGGTCCTCCCAGCCGTTGCAGGTCGTGCACCGCAATGTCCACAATGGACTTGAGGTCGTCGACCTGCGCGCGCTGGACGGCGCCCAGGCCGAGGTCGAAGTGCGCAAGCACATCGAGGACCGGCGATCGCACGACTACGAACTCGACCGGCCACCGCTGTATCTGTTGCGCGTCCACGTCCTGGCGGACCGGGTCGACCTGGTGTTCAGCTTCCACCACGCGATCCTTGACGGCTGGAGCGTCGCGACCCTGCTTCGTGAGCTGCTCCAGGACTACCTGCACGCGTTGGGCGCGGACATCGAGCCGGTGGTGGCCGGTCCAGCGTCCTCCGCGGCCCAGCATGTGCTCGACGAACGCAGCGCCCTCAATTCACCTGAGGCCGCACAGCACTGGCGCGAGGTGCTCACCGGCTCGTCCCCGGCCCAGCTCACGGCCTTCCGGCCACACGAGCCGCCGGGCGACGGCGAACTTCTCGTCCGGCTCGTCGAACTGCCGCACGCGGAGAAGGTGCGTGATTTCGCCCATCGCAACGGTATTCCGGTGAAGTCGGTGCTGTTGGCGGCCCACTGCCTGGCGCTTCGGATGTTCTGCGACGGCCCGGTGATCACCGGGCTGGTGACCCATGGACGGCCGGACGACCGGGTCGCCGGGCTGTTCCTCAACACCGTGCCGGTACGCGTGGACAGCACACCGCGGACCTGGGCTGACGCGGTGCGCGAGATCCAGCGGCAGGAACGTGACGGCTACCCGCACCGCCGGTATCCGCTCAGCGCGATCCAGCGCGACCACGGCGGGCCGGTGCTGGAGACCGCGTTCAACTTCATGCACCCGCACGTTCTCGCACCCGTGCTGACGGTCCCCGGCGTGGCGCTCCTGGGGTTCCAGGCTTGGGAGGAGACGAACTTCGCGCTGCTGCTCAACGCGATCGTCGACCCGGTCAGCTCGCGTACCTGGTTGCGGATCGACTGCGCCGCCAGCGTTTTCACCAACGACCAGGCGGACCTCTTCGCGCGGTGCTACACCGGAATCCTGGCCAGGATCGTTGCGGCGCCGGACGATGAGGTCGACTTCGCCTTCCTCGCGGCCGACGAGCCCGGGCACGTTGTGCACGTGTTCGCGCGCCAGGCCGCCAGTACACCCGACGCCGTCGCAGTCACCTTTGGCCCGGACAAGTGGACCTACCGGGAACTCGACCTGGCGGCCGGCCGGGTGGCACGGCGGCTCGTGGCGATCGGTGCGGGACGCGGCACCCGGGTCGGCGTCGCCGTGGACCGGTCGTTCGAGATGATCGCCCTGGTGCTGGGCATCGCCAGGGCGGGCGCGGCGTGCGTACCGCTGGACCCTGCCTACCCCCGCCCCCGGCTCGCCGCGATGCTGGAGCGGGCCCGGCCGGCCGTCGTCGTGACGCACGCCCGGTACGCGGATCTGGCCGAGGACACGGTGGACCTCACCACCCTGCTGCACCCCGGCGACGCGCCGGAATCCGGTGAGGTCACGCTCGACGACACCGCCTACATCCTGTTCACGTCCGGGTCGACGGGTACTCCGAACGGCGTGGTGATGCCGCACCGGGCGCTGGCCAACCTCGTCGCACACCAGAACCGGACGGCGAGCGGCGCGGCCGGTGGCACGACGCTCCAATATGCGCCGCTGAGCTTCGACGTGTCGTTCCAGGAGATCTTCTCGACCCTGTGCGGCGGCGGCACGCTGACCTTGGTGTCCGATCCGGACAGGAGGGATCCGGCAACGGTCCTGCGCCTGCTGGACGGGATCGATCGGGTGTTCCTGCCCTACGTGGCACTGCAGCAGCTGGCCGAGGCCGCGGGCGCGCTCGGGCTGCTGCCGCGCGGGCTGCGCGTGATCATCTCCTCCGGCGAGCAACTCCGGGTCACCGACGAGATCCGGCGGCTCTGTGCCGCGTTACCTGGCATCGTCTTGGAGAACCAGTACGGGCCCACCGAGACGCACGTGGCCACCAGCTACACCATGACCGGGGACCCGGCGGATTTCCCCGCGCTGCCACCGATCGGCACGCCCATCGACGGGTTGCGCGCCACCGTGCTCGACTCCCGGATGCGGCCCGTCCCAGCCGGCACCCGCGGTGAGATCCACCTCGGCGGTGCCGGTCTGGCCACCGGCTACGACGGCGAGCCCGAGCTGACCGCGCGGCGCTTCGTCCGTGATCCCGCCAGCGGCGAAGCCTGGTACCGGACCGGCGACATCGGCATGGAGCTGCCCAGCGGCGACCTCGTCTACCTGGGCCGGTCGGACTCACAGGTGAAGATACGCGGTTTCCGGGTGGAGACCGCCGAGGTCGAGCTGGCGATCAACGCGCCTGGGATCCGCGAGGTCGCCGTGGTTGCGCGCGACGGCGGCCGGGAGACGCATCTGGTGGCGTTCCTGGTGGGTGACGGCACTACCGACCTCACCGAGTTGCGCTCGGCTATGCGCGCGCGGTTGCCCGAGTACTTGGTGCCGACGGAGTTCCAGTGGCTGCCGAGTCTGCCGTTGACGCCCAGCGGCAAGCGCGATGACGCCGCGTTGCGCCGGATCGCGCCGGCCTGCCGGGTGACAACGGGTTCGTCACCACGCGACGAGAACGAACGTGCGCTCGTCGAGATCCTCGCCGAACTGCTCGGCCTGCCCGCGGTCGGCGTGCACGACGACTTCTTCGACATCGGTGGCACCTCGGTCACCGCGATGCGGCTCGCGGTCCTCCTGGAGAAGCGCTACAACGTCCACCTTCCTCTCTCCGTGCTGGTCGCAGCACCGACCGCGGCCGCACTGGCCACCCGTCTGCGGCAGGCGGCGAGCGCGACCTTCGACCCGCTGGTCCCAATGCGCACACACGGCACCCGGCCGCCGCTGTTCCTGGTGCACCCCATCGGTGGCAACGTCCTGTGCTACCTGCCGCTGGTCCGCAACCTGCCCGCCGACTGGCCCTGCTACGCCCTGCAGGCCGCCGGCTGCGAACCGGGAACCGAGCCACTGCGCACGGTTCCCGAGCTGGCCCGCAGTTACCTCGACGCGATGCGGCGGGTTCAGCCGTGCGGGCCGTACACGATCGCGGGCTGGTCGTTCGGCGGGATCGTGGCCTTCGAGATGGCCCGCCAGCTCCACGCGGCCGGCGAGGACATCGACCGGCTGGTGCTGCTCGACACCATCGCCCTCGCCCCGGGGCCACGCACCGAGGTGCCCGCGGACGTCCTGCTGGAGTGGTTCGGCTGGGAGCTGCTGCGGATGCGGGACACCACAACACATATCGAGCCCTTACCGGCCGGGGATCAGCTCGAAGTCATTGCCGCGAAGGCAGTGGAAGCGGGCGTGCTGCCACCAGGCAGTTCGACCGCCGTGGTCCGCAGGCTGTTCCGGGTGTTCCAGGCGAACTGGACGGCGGCCTTGGCTTATCAGCCAGGGGTCATCGCCGGGGACATGACCCTGGTCCGCGCCACGCAACCGTTGCCACGGCTGCTCGAACCGGCGCACGACGCCGCGGGCAGCCTGTACCGCGATCCCGCGAACGGATGGGGTGAGCTGACCGCCGGGCATCTCGATGTCGTCGACGTGGCCGGTGACCACATCGAGATGATGGCGGAACCGCACGTGCGCACGGTCGCAGCCGCACTGTCGGAGCTCCTGCACCGGAGCGCGCGATGAAGGCGCTGGTGGTGGGGGCGGGCATCGGCGGCCTGACGGCCGCGGTGGCGCTGCGCCGGGCGGGCATCGAGGTCGAGCTTTACGAGCGTGCGCCGCAGCTGCGAGCGGCGGGTACCGGCCTGTCCATCATGAGCAACGCGGTGGCCGCCCTGCGGTCGTGCGACGTCGATCTCGACGGCGGCCAGTCGATCGAGACCTTCGAATTGCTCACGTCGACCGGGCGTCCCATCAGGACGGTGCCGCTCAAGGAGATCACCGACCGGCTCGGCGTGCCCAGCGTGTGCATCCACCGCGCGGAACTCCAGCAGGAGTTGCTGCTGGCCGCAGGCGACTGCCCGATCATGCTGGGCGCCAACGCATTCCGCTACGGGTACGACAAGCGTGGCGTCCGGCTGTGGCTGGCCGACGGCCGGGTGGCCCGCGGCGACGTGCTGATCGGGGCCGACGGTTTGCACTCGGCGGTCCGCCGGCAGCTCGCCGGCCCGCAAGCGCCCCGCGAGGCGGGATACGGCTGTTGGCTGGCCGTCATCCCGTTCCGCCATGACCGGGTGACCCCGGGGTACGTCGGCCACTACTGGGGCCGAGGCAAGCGGTTCGGCCTCATCGACCTCGGAGGCGGCCGCGTGTACTGGTGGGGCACCCGAAACGGCGGCCTGGACGACCCCCTCCGTTCCTACAGGGGGTGGGCGGAGGAAGTCCAGGCCGCCGTCGCGGCGACACCGCCGGAGGCGATCACCACGGTGTCCGCAATGGACAGGCCGCCGCTGCCCAGCTGGGGGGACGGGCCGGTGACGCTCCTCGGCGACGCGGCCCACCCGATGCTGACCAGCCTCGGACAGGGCGCGGGCATGGCGATCGAGGACGCCGTCGTGCTCGCGCGAACCCTGGCGGGGGCTGCGGATCCTTGTCAGGCCCTGCGTTCCTACGAGGCGCAACGCAGAGCACGAACGCGGCGGATGGTCCGCGTCTCCCGGTTGCTGAGCAAGGTCGAGCAGGCCTCGCTGCCGTGGACGGCGGCGCTGCGCGACGCGGTCTTCCGCTGGATGCCGAGGCCCATGCTGGTCCGGCAGAACGAGTCTGCACTGGTTTTCCCGTCGCCTGGAGCGCATCATGCCGACACTCACTGACATCAACCGGCCACTGAGCCCGGTCGAACGGTGGTACTGGATCGCCGACCACTTCTCGCCGCTCAACGTGATCGCCCGCGTGCGGGTGCACGGCAAGGTGACCATCTCCGCTCTGCGGCAGTCACTTGACGCGTTGCAGTCCAAACATCCGTTGCTGCGCACCATGATCGTGGCGGATCATGTGGGCCGCAACCCACGTTTCGTGACCGGCGAGGTGCACCCCATCGCGCTGCGAACGGAATGTGGTGACCAGTGGGAGCTTGAGGTCAACGAGCACCAGCTGTCCGACCGCATGGATCTGCGCCGGGGTCCGCTGTGCCGGGCCGCTGTACTCACCGTCGCTCCGGATGTGCACGACCTGCTCCTCACCGTGTCGCACATCATCGCGGACGCGACCACCGTGATGTCGCTGGCGAAGGAGTGGCTCGAGCTGGCGGCCGGGCAGGTGGTCGGCGACCGGCCCGCGCTCCCCGCACCCGAGGACATGTTCCCTGCCCGGCACCGAGCGCTGAGGGGCGCGCTCGGTGCCGCGGCCCGGCTCCTGCCGGACCAGCGGAAGCTGCGCCGGGAAAGCCTGCGGCGGCTGGTGCCGACCGAGACGGTCGCCGACGAGCTGCGGCGCACCCAGCTGGTACACCGGTCACTGGCGCCCGGCCAGCTGGGCGCGCTGCTGCCAGCCTGCAAGCGCAACGGGTCCACTGTGCACGGCGCGCTCGCCGCGGCGATGATCACCGCCGTCGCCCGCGACGCGGCGGTGTCGGCACCGTGCGAGTACTCGATCGGGTCGCCGATCGACTTCAGGGCCGAACTCACTGGGCCGGTGTCCAATCAGGACGCAGGCGCGTACATCGCGACCGTGTCATCCTTTGTGGACTACACGCCGACCGGCGGATTCTGGCCGTTGGCCAGGGCCGTCAGCCGGGACGTGGCGATGCGCAGGCGGCGGGGCGACCATTTCTCGACGATCAACCTGCTGCGCTGGATGTGCCCGCCCAGCCCCGGCGAGAGCGAGTCGTTCCGGCGGCTCGTCGAGGCACGGGGGCCGGGGAACCTGTGCCTGTCCAACATCGGTGTGTACGACTTCCCCAGCCGGATCGGGCCGTGGCGGGTGTCGGACGCGCAGTTCACAACCGGGCTGTCGATCAGCGGATACCTCGCCGCGGCCGTCAACACGAGCCACGGCCACCTGTTCTGGAATTTCTCGTACGTCGAGCGCGCCATGTCCCTGCAACGGGCGAAACGCATCGCCGACGACAGCGTCACCACCGTTCTGTCAGCGACGTGAGGAGTCGAATCGTGAAACGGATCTCGCCGGACGGCCGGGCCGTCGTGGTGACCGGCGCGTCGACCGGACTCGGCAGGGAGTGCGCACTGCACCTGGATCGGTTGGGGTTCCAGGTGTTCGCCGGTGTGCGCCGGGACGACGACGGGCGCGCGCTGGAGGCAGCGGCGGCCGGTGGCCTGCGCGCATTGCCGCTCGACGTCACCGATGAGGACTCGGTACGGGACGCGGTGAAGACCGTCAACGGCGACCGCTTGTGGGGCTTGGTCAACAACGCGGGGATCTGCGTACCCGCACCGCTGGAATGCCTGTCGCCTGACCGGCTGCGCGAGCAGCTCGAGGTCAACGTCGTGGGGGCGGTCGCCGTCACGCGCGCCTTCCTCCCGCTGGTACGCCACGCACGCGGGCGGGTCGTGAACATCAGCTCCGGCCTCGGCCGCGTCGCATCGCCTTATCTCGGCGCCTATGCCGCGTCGCAGTTCGCGAAGGAGGCCATCAGCGACGCGCTGCGCCGGGAGTTGCGGCCGTTCGGCGTCTGTGTGTCCGTTGTGGAGCCGGGCGCGATCCTGACCCCGATCTGGACCAAGGTGGCCGAGCAGGGCGCCGATGTGCTGGATGCGATGGAGCCCGCGGTCGGGAACCTCTACCGCCGGTCGTTCCTGGACTTCCTGACCGCCAACGACAAGCGTGCGCGGTCGAGCCGCACCACGACACGGGACTGCGCCGCCGTCGTGGCACACGCTCTGCTCGCTACCCGCCCCAAGATCCGTTACCAGGTCGGGCTCGATGCGCGGCTGGGCAGCCTGCTCGCCCGGCTGCTCCCCGACACGGTCATCGACCGGGCCTTCGCCAAAGCCGTTGTCCGTTGACCACGAAGGGACTTGCCATGTCGGTCAAGCAGACGCTTCGCCTGCGTGCCATGCTGCTCGGATTCGGTGCTGTGACCCGGGCCCAGGCATGGCGGGGCGATCCACTCGCCCGGATCATCTCGGCGCCGCCGGGCACCGACCCGTACCCGGTCTACGAGGACGCGCGGGCGCTCGGCGATCTCAGCCGCAGCAAGCTGGGCCTCTACGTCACCGCGTCGCACCGGGTGGGCGACGCGATCCTGCGTGACCCGAGGTTCGGGGTGAACACGCGGGCGGCGTTGATGGACATGAAGGTGCTGCTGCGCGACTCGCGAGGCCGGCGCCCGATCCACCCTGTGGACGATTCGTTCATCGCGATCGACCCGCCCCTGCACACCCGGCTGCGGCGCACCGTCGCTCCCTGGTTCACACCACGCGCGCTGCGAGACCTGACACCGGTCGTGGAGAAGGTCGTGACCGAGTTCCTCGACGAACTCGACGGGCGCGCCGATTGGGAGCTGATCCACGACTTCGCCGCGCGCATCCCGATCCGAATCATCTGCGAGATGTTCGGTATCGCCTCGGTCGACTACGACCGGTTCACCCGGTGGGGCGCCGTGCTCGGGCCGACGCTCGACGGCGTGCGATCGGTTCGGGAGCTGCGCAACGTGCGGGAGACATTGGTCGACGTCGAGGCGTTCTTCGTCGACCTGGTCGAGCGCCGCCGCCGCGCCCCGGGCGATGACCTGGTGAGCAACGTGATCCGGGCCCACGACGGCGCGCCGGACCTGGCACGCGAGGACCTGCTGGCGACCATCGAACTGCTGATGCTGGCCGGCTACGAGACGACGCTGAACCTGATCGGCAACGCCGGCATGGTGTTGCTCACCAACCAGCAAGCCCGCGAACGGATCATCGCCGAGCCGGACATCGCCCCGAACCTCGTGGAAGAGGTCCTGCGCTGGGATTCGTCCGTGCAGTACACGGTGCGCGCGGCCACCGAGCCGGTCACAGTCGAAGGTGTCGACATCCCGGAGGGCACGATGGTCGTGGTCTTGCTGGCCGGGGCGAACCGCGACCCGCAGGTGTTCCCGGACCCGGCCCGGCTCGACCTGGACCGCCCGAACAGTCGCGACCACTTGTCGTTCTCCTCCGGGATCCACTACTGCGTCGGCGCGGGGCTGGCCCGGCTGGAGGCCGCGACGGCGATGCGCCTGCTGTTCCAACGGTTCCCGCACCTGCGGATCTCGGGTCCCGTGGTGCGCCTCCCTTCGCGCAACATCCGCGGCGCGATCAGAGTCCCCGTGACCCCCGGCAACTGAGAGTCCTGCCGAAGTCGGCGTCGAAGGACGCGGAGATCCTCACCTTGCGGCATGAAGTCGCTGTGCTGCGAGGGAACAACCCGAAGCCTCGCCTGTCCTGGCCGGATCGCGCGGTCCTGGCCGGGCTGGCCCGGATGCTTCCCAAGGCCCTACGCCCACCGGATAGTCACACCGGGAACATTGTTGCGCTGGCACTGCAGGCTCATCGCTGCGCGGTGGCGGCAGCCGACACCACCGGGTCGTCCGCCGTTCGTCATCGAGATCAAGACGCAGGGTCCACCTACTCGGCATTACCCAGCATCCGACCGCGGACTGGGTGGCTCAGGTGGCCCGCGGTCTTGCCAGCGATCTGGAGGAGGCCGGGCACCGGTTCAGACACCTGGTTCGCGACCGTGACGCGAAGTTCGGTACCGCCTTCGACGCGGTCTTCGCCTCCATCGGCACCCAGGTCGTGCTCGACGCCTACGTCGCCCACTACAACGCTGGGCGCAGCCACCAAGACGGCGGAATGCTTCTACGTGCTCCCGACGACAAACCGAACACGATCCCGTTCCCGGCCCAGATAGCCAGCATCCGACGCCGACGGTGTCTCGGCGGACTGCTCAACGAGTACCAACCCGCCGCATGAAAGTCCAAGCCAGAACCGGTAACCCGAGTTTTCGACCAGGACACGCAACAGCACACGTCGGACGGATGAAGGTGCGGATACGCGTCGCTGCCAATCCACGACGTCGATCGCTTTGCGAGTGGGCAGAGCTACAGACGCCGCAACTAGGTTCCACTGTGGACGTTCATTGGGGTCGATGTGGAGAAACGGTCAGCGCCCGTCCGGCTGACCGACCGCGACGGGCGCACCCGGCTCACGGAACAGATTCACGCGTGAGACCCGTGGCTTTTCGGACCGGCCGCCCTGGGCAGCGGGCTGGTCGGTGTACGGGTGGCTGAACAGGTCGCGCGTCGGGTTTTCCAGACGTGTTCGCGATGCGGTCGTGATGATGCGTGTCCTTTCCGGACGAAGATGGGACCGGGGGCGGACCACAGTGCGGCCGTGCCCGGTGCGGCGAACGGCTCGAATTCACTCGAGCCTCCGCCCTCCGATCCTACAACATTGGCAGTGCCGAGTTTGTTCCCACGAGATTTCCGACGGCATTGGAAGAATCCTGCGGCAAGACCACGGTGCACCACTGGAGGGCTGGCGTGTCCTGCGGCGGCGGTGCCGGATGTCCGCGACCGGGCGTGACAACAGCCGGGTGGCTGCCCGGCTCAGTGCGCGCCACTTTCGTCATCGTCAGCTGTCCTCGGTGGGACAGACGCAGCTCCGGCTGGTGCCGGTGTCCTTGGTCGCGGTGCAGAACCGGACCGAGATCCGGTCGTGGCTGCTCCACGGGTGCGGGCAGCTCTCGCATGACCCGGCCGCACGGTCCTCGTCAGGCACCGCAACTTCGGCGACCTGGCGGGTTACCGGGTAGGTCCTGGTGTCCAGCCGCCGTTGGATCTCCCCGTTCGACGTCGACGGCGGGATCACCGGACGCCGCGCCCGACAGGGTATTTCCGGATATCCGAGCCCGGCATCATGCCGTACTCCCCTCCGGCCGGGATCCGGCCGTACTGACCTGCGCCGGGCACGGCGCCGACAACACAGTCGACACTCGAAGTGCACCCGGTGACCCCGACAGTACGCCCCATCGTGACAGGCGTGTTGTCTAGCCGGGCCAATTTCGTCCACGGTGAACTCCACAGGGCGCCCGCGACGGACAGCCGGAGATCCCGCCATTCGGGTACCGTGTCATTGGTGGCCGGCAGACAGGTCCGACCGCACATCCTGGTGGCCGTCGCTCACGGGAACACTCACCCCGGCCGACATCGTCGCCAGTGGTCAGGTCGCTCGCACGTGGGTGGCCTGTGTCCTCTTGGGATCCTGGCCGTGGGGTGAAACACATTCAAGTCCATTGTGTCCGGACACAGTAGAACATGCGCGTGCGGGTGCCGTAGCAGCCTCCGCTCGGATTCGTGTGTGCGTCGCACAATGACCCCTACCTTCCAAGTCTGGATACCGCCCTGGTTGAGCCCGCACGTACCGGGATCGCCGGTCACGCACAGGCTCAACCGACAGACAGGAGGCGTGGCCACGCCGAAGCGCTCGACACACCCCACACGAGCACCATCGGCTGTGCGACAACCGACGATGCTCAATGGCCATGGCAGCCGGTGGGCATGTGACTCGCTTCGAGGCGACAACGAGCGGCGACTCCTGTCAGGGCCGGGGATCCGGCCACTCCACTATCGAGGTCGCCGGATCCGGCACCGGCGCCGAAACGTCTCGATTGGGTCAACAGTACTCCCTATTCACGCTGATCGCCGGGTAGAGAAGAAACTCCTACCGGCAAAGGCGCGCGCGTATCGAATCCACGGCAAGCGGACGAGAACGTGACGTCGCGAAGCTCGTTTCGCCTCTCACCGCTGTCCTGTCCCGGCTGGCCTGGTTCAGCAACCACCAGACTCGCGGTCTCGGTCACACCGGCGATCATCGCGGGGCACTCCGCCATCGACCCATCGACCGCGGCCACTAGCCGCCCATCGATCGCCCCCGCAGGAGACGACGACGGCTTCAACCTCAGCCGCAACAGCACATGTCTGCCGGACGAGAACGCGCGCCGCTGCCCGCCCCGCCGATCAGCACACGGCCACGTCGCCCCTACTGTCCACAATAGACTCAGCATTCCCGGGGCCAGTCCGGCCGAACACATTCCTCCGCGGTGACCGACATCCGCGCCAAGTGCGGCCCGCCAAACGCGGTGGCCATCGCGACGTCGGGGGCGTCCCTGCCGCGACCGATCGGCACCCGTCCTTTGCGAGGTGTGTTGTTGCGGGTAGCGCGCGAGAATGTTCAACACACGGCAGAAGGAGATCGCCAGGTGGGTGCAGTCCCGGCAGCGCCGAACCCCGACGCGTTGACATCCGCCGCGGTGGACGTCGCGGTGGAACTGCCGTACCGGAAGGTCAGGTGTTCATGCACGTGCCAGCAGATCCGCTGCACGCGCCGGTAACCGGGACCAAGCCTCGTCGCCGAGCACATCAGGCAGGCAGTACCTGCTCGGCAGGGTGTGGACGAGGACATCATCCGGCAGCCTGTCCGGGCGGCACCTCTGCCGCGTCCTCGGCGACGTCATCAACCGCATCCGGTACCTCGGCGAGTGCCTCGTATCCCAGGTCGCGATAGTGGCGTACCGGTACATCCGGCTGCATCAACCACCGCTCGACGGTTGACCCGCGCTCCGTCACCGTTGGGCTGCACCTGGAACACGGTGGGCGTCTCGACCTCGGCCCGACAGTCGAAGGCGCACCCGATCCGCAGCTATCGGGTGTGCTCAGCCATCCCGGCGAGATGGAGCATGATCGGCTTCGCGGGCGGTCCGGTCGAGATCCGCGAGGCGCAGGCGGTAAACCTGCAACCGCAGACCGAAGTACTTGTCCGTCTCACCGACCCACTGCATGCCGTTGCGGCGAACCGTTGCCGCCGCGCGGCTGTTGCCCGGACGCACGACGGCGAAGATCTCGTCGACGTCCTGACCCAACGCCCACCCAGCCAGGGCGTAAGTCGCCTCGCTGGCGTAACCGTTACCCCACATGCCCGGATGCAACTGCCAGCCGATCTCCATGTCCTCGTTGCCAGGCGGCAACGGCAACAGAATCGCACCGCCGATCACCTGTCCATCGGCGCTGAGTTCGATCGCCCACCTGCCCGCGGGCGGCGGCATCCTGGCGTCCTCCGCCACCCACTGCTGCAACAGCAGACGCATCGCCGCCACATCCGGCACCCGGTCCATCACGGGGCTGAGCCAGCGAGCCACCGCCGGGTGCCCATAGACCTCCAGCGCGGCAGGCGCGTCGTCCTCGCGCCACGGCCGCAACGTCAGGTGCTCGGTGGTGAGAACGGTTGGTGTGTCGAGCAACTGGACTCCAATTCCCGGCCAAGAACCCGACCGGACGCACGTTCGCGAAGGTATGCCGTGGCAGCCCTGTGGCCCGGCTTCTTCTCTGACGGAAGGTCCAGCCAGATTGCACAGACGCGGAATACGGGTCGAAGGTCGCGTACTCGGTGGGAACCTCGTCCCAGCCATCAAACCGGCCGACATGAGCGTCGTCGAAAACGATGTGAGCTTGACTGCTCACACACGACGAGCCTCCGACACCTCGACAGTACACCCCATCAGCCACGATCGGTCATTTCACCACGAAAGACCCAGCCGGCGGCGGCGACAGCTCCCCAGCCGCGCTGCGGTCCCGGCTGGGCGATGTCTCCATGTCCACCGGGCCGAAGTGCGATGCGACACCGGGCACGTCGTGGGAACGAATCGCGCGCCGGCCGAGTTGTAGCGAGTGGGCTTCGGCTCCGGCGGCAACGGTGGCGCGGAGATCTTCATGCGCGAGCCGCGAATCGGCGGAGGTCGGTCTCGTCACCCCACCTGTACACCGAAGACACCCATCGTGAAGGCGACCGGTCCCGTGAGCAAGGCAACGGGGCACATAGGTTTGGTCCTGCCTGGTCCGGAAATCCCATGACAGAGGACACCATCGTGTCCATACAGCTTGCTGCTCGCCCCAGCCCCCGGCGACAGAACCGATTCGCCGTTGCGGAGGTGGGTTCGAGTATGACAATGCGCGACGTCCACTCCGGCTTGCGACGAAACCTGAAGTTTCCGGCCATGTACCGGAAGTCCCAGGACAAGTGCCGCTTGTCCGGAAAGCAGTCACCATGACCACAGTGGACACGTCACTCCCGCACGTCGCTGATCCGCGGCGCGGCAGTGATTTCGCCCGGCTGTCCCGGGAGATCAAACAAGCCGGCCTGCTGGACCGGCGGCGGGGATACTACTTCGCGCGCATGGCCATCAACGTCCTGCTGCTCGCGGCAGGCGGGCTGGCCTTCGCACTGCTGGGCGACTCGTGGTGGCAGATGCTGACCGCGGCGTTCTTCGCGGTGGTCTTCACCCAGTTCGCGTTCATCGGGCACGACGCCGGGCACAAGCAGATCTTTCGCTCCGGCAGGCGCAACGACCTCGTCGGCTATCTGCACGGCGGTGTCACCGGGATCAGCTACCAGTGGTGGGTCGGCAAACACAACCTGCACCACGCCAACCCCAACCACGAGGACCGGGATCCCGACATCGAGATCCCGGCGCTGGCCTTCAGCCGCGAACAGTCCCGCACCAAACAGGGTATCCACCGGTGGATCACGAAGTACCAGGCATTCCTCTTCTTCCCCCTGCTGCTGCTGGAAGCGGCCTTGCTGCGCATCACGAGCATCCAAGCGGTGCTGCACCGTGAGGTCAAACGCCCCTGGCTGGAAGCCGCATTGCTGACGATCCCGCTCGCGGGCTACCTGGCGGCGGTGTTCCTGGTGCTGTCGCCGTGGCAGGCGATTCTGTTCATCGTCGTGCACCAGGGTCTGATGGGCGTCTACCTCGGATGCTCGTTCGCCCCCAACCACAAGGGCATGCCCATCTTCACCAAGGAACAGCACCTCGACCACCTGCGCAAGCAGGTGCTGACCTCCCGCAACATCTCCGGCGGCCGATGGGTCGACGGTCTGCTGGGCGGACTGAACTACCAGATCGAACACCACCTGTTCCCCCACATGCCACGCCCCAACCTGCGCCGCGCCCAGCCCATCGTGGAGAACTTCTGCGCCCGCAACGGTATCCCCTACAGTCAGGCCACGTTGGCCAACTCTTACGCCCAAGTCCTGCGCCACCTGCACAACGCCGGTGCTCCTCTGCGCGATCGAACCGCCTGACGGACGCTGCGTGCCCGGGCAAGGCCGACCCGCGGCCGGATACCCGGCGGTTGGATCACCTGATCGAGCAAGCCCACACGCAGATCAGCGACCTGAACCGACTTCGAGCATTGGCTGCGAAGGAAGTGTTCAGCGGCGGAGCGTCCGAACCTGTCCGCTCCGAGCCGGACATCGAGGAGAGACGCACCAGCCTCATGCGCGGCCGGTGGCTGAAGTCGGTCGAGTACGACAGGCGCGGCCGCCCGAGGACGCCTGCGACTCGCGGCCGCTTTCCTGGAACCGCCGGCAGCGCGCCTGCCATGTACCGCGATCCCCGCCACACGCCTCCACGTACGCGAGCGTCACCTTCAACGTCGGCAGCTTCCTGCCGGCAGCCCCTCCGACAGCGTCGCCGCCGTGTAATGCGCGCGGCGCGCAAGCTCGCGATATCCCGGCCCTCCCGCGTTCTCCCGCAGGCAAAAGCCAGTCCACCCGACCGACCCGCTCCCTGTCAGGCGAGGCACCAGATTTCCGCCACCCGGCCGACTGGCTGTAGTGCGGACAGCGGCAACCGCCCAGTACCTGTTCCGGATATCAACACGAGTGACACCACCGCGACTGGTGTGTGCTGCCTTCCTCCTCGGCTCCCAAGGTATCGCAGCCGCAGCCGGCAGCGTGGACCGTACCCTTCGCCATGGCACCTCGGACCACTGGGGTGCGGCGGGTTTGCGGGTCGCTTCGGCGCGTTGGCTGTTGGTCCCTCGGGGGTTTCTCCTTGCTACTGGCCGGGGCCGGGTGCTGGGCGGTTTGGGATACTGCGGGCTGAGCAAGTGGTCAGCATCAAGGCAGGAGCAGGACGTGGGCGTCATCTTGGATGCCACTCCCGAGATGGGTGAGTGGAGCGTGGAGGTACGACGGGAGTCTGCCTACCTGCATGGGGTCAGCCCTCTCGGGCACGAACGTGACGGCGAGCCGGAACCTCGGCATGTGCCTCGCGTCCTGCGGCATCGCACCGTGCCGATCGACGGCACCGGTATCGCACCGGATGACGGGGTGGAACGCGGTATTGCGTTCGCCATCCCGGTCGAGGACGTGCGCAAGGTCGTGGCCGCGCTCGATCAGATCGTGGATCACGACGCCTATCGCCAGTTCGTCACCACCTCCCCGGATTGGGTGAAGTCCGGTGTGTGGTCGGCCCCGGTCGTGGACGGTGACCTCGTCCAGCTGTACGGGCCAGTGGTCCTCTATGGCGGGTCACGGGACGAGCCGTGGCGGTTGGGCGCGGTCAAACTGGCCTACAGTGACATCGCCGATCTTCGCCAGCAACTGAGCACTCTTGCCTGACCTGAGCTGTCAGCTCGTCTCGTCGTGTGCTGTGGGTGCGGCCGGGTCATCAGTGAGCCACACGCCGAGCACGGTGGATCCGCCGGGCGGCGCCAGTGCGGCGAAGGTCATGCCCAGCGGTCTTCCTCGGTGTGGGCCACTGGGCCACCTCGGTCTCGGAGGCCTCGGCGCGAGGCAGGTAGAGCCGGTGGTCGCAGACCTCGGTGTCGCTGATGAAGTTGGTCCAGTCGAAACACAGCGCGCGGACGTCGCCGCGCGGGACGCCGGAAATCTCGACGCGGTAGTTCTGCAGTCCTGCGCGGTTTCCGGAAAGGTCAGCCCACAACACTCGTGAGTTTGCCACGCATCCGCGTCCTCAATGGACTTGTCGCCGAATGCCGGTACACTGCCTGACGTGCAGCGATGACTTTCGAGCGGTACAGAGTCCTCCTCCGGAGACCTCAGCTTGATAGCTCCATCACGTCGGCTTCCAGGTCGTCGAGGTTTCCGCTCAGCAGGAACTGGCGCTTCTGCAGGACGCCCGCACCTTTTGTGACCACTTCTTCATGGCCTACAACCACGAACACCGCCATTCCGGAATCGGGATGCGACACATTTGCCTCCGTGCACCTCGGCACTGCCGAGCATATCCGAGCCCAGCGGCAGGCCATGCTCAACCAGGCCTACGCCGAGCACCCGCAACGCTTCACGCGCCGCCCCGACCACGTCAACCAGCCGACGTGCCTGGATCAACCGGCCGGTCGACCAGCCGCAGGCGGGCACTTGTCCTCGTCGGCCGACTGCCGCGCCGGGGGGATAGCCCGCCGCGCGACATCATCCAGGTGAGAACCCGTGGTCAAGATCAGAACACCACGAAATCCCCGGTCAGAACCGGCGCGCTTCACCGCGGACCGTCCTGCGTCATGTGCCGGATGGATTCCCCTCCCTTGCGGTGGTCCGCCCGTCCGGACTTGCTCTCGAGCACACTTTCGAGCTTGCGGATGGCGCCGTGGCACGCCTCGTCCACCGAGCCCGCATGGTGGGTGACCGCGACCGCCGGCCTACCCTCCGGGCGCGCCTCGATCACGCACCGCCGATCCACGCTGGCTGCACCGGTTGCGACTTCGTCGCTCAAGTGGACTTCCAGGCGGGTGATGTGGTCGCTGAAGCGCGACAGCGTCGACTGGAGTTCGGCCTCGAGCCGCTGGATCAGTTCGTCGCTGCCGTGGACGTTCTTGTCTGTGTTGATCTGAATGTGCACGCGGTGTTCCCTTCGAAGGCCGGTCTGATTCGCCGCCGACGCTCAGCGGTTCGGTGGTGTGCCTACGTTGGCCACGACGACGGGATCGGCTTCGGTCGGCGATGACGCGCGGGCGACGTCACTCAACCGGGCGTTGTTCCCGCGAGCCTACTTGTCCGGGCCGGGACGGCGCCGGACGACACGCTCTTGCAGGCGCGCCAGGTTCCTGGGCCGGCGTCGGATCTGCCGCGCCGACGCAGGCCTGGCGAATGCGGAGAGTGACCACTAGTTTGGCTGAGACACGACCGAATGCGGAGGAGAAGGTGCTCCACGAGTTCGAGCGGCGTGCCGCAGCAGCGTCGATCCGCACGGCCGATTCCCCTGTGGTTGACACCGACGAACTCACCAGGCTGCCGACCCGACTCCCTGGTGTGCACACCGAACTGTTCCGCGGAGCAGCCGCGTCGCATTGATGCCGCTGCGCGACGGAGTCTGGCTCGGCGAGATGCTCCGCAGACCGGATCGGTCGACGAAGTCGCGCAGTAGGCCGGTTGCCGGCAGCCGGTTCGTCCGACAGCGGTTGCTCGGTCGATCGGCTCGGCGTCAGACCGTCATGACCTTGCTCTTGTCGTAGAACTTTACTTCCCCGGTGTCCGGGAAGTGAACGCCGACACAGTAAACGTGAGCGTTACCGGAGCCGAAGCTTTTGCCTTCGTCGATAACGAAGCCGACATCTTCACGGTCGAGGACCTTCACTTGCCGCGGCCCCTGTCGTTCTTCACGTGCGAACTGCATGTCGTCTCCTGTTCAAAAGGGGGCCTTGTATGGCGATAGCACACTACGTGATCCCAACGCCCCGCGGAATACGGAAGAGGACCGACGTCGGTGGCCGGGTACGGCCACCCAGCCCGCCCGGCCGGGACAGCAACCGGGTGGTGCTGGCGCGCCGGGGAGAGTGTGCTGCCCGCTCCGGGCTGCGGTGGCCGGGTCCGCGGGCCGGGCTCCGGCGAGGTCATCGGAGCCGGCGACGCCGGAACTTTCCCGGCCCGACCGCGCCGTTGTTCACCGCGTGGCTGGCAGGCGGCCGGAGTCGATAACGACAACACATGAAATGACCAGCACGGATGAGGTTTCGGCAAGCTCAGGCACAACTCGCACCACGCCGACTCCACCTGTGCACGCCACGGAGTCGGCCGCGGCCAGATCGACGTTTCCGCCCGCCTGATCTGGCTGCTGGAGAAACTGGGCGGGGCCACCAAAGTCCGCTGGCCCCGGCCGGAGCGCCTGGCGCGCAAACTCAAGACCAGGACCACGCACTGATCAGCTGATGGCGTGCGATGACAGAGTCGTCACCGGCGCTGCTTTCGGCTGTTCGTCGAGGGAAACTCCATTGCTGGCAAGGATTTCCTCGACGGTGGCAACCGTGTCCGGACGGGACACGGACCTGAGCACCGCGCGAGCGACACCACCGGGTGTGGCGGGTGGCACGACCAGCAGCCGGATCTGTTTCTGGTCCGACCCGGTGAGCACCACGGTGTTCGCCTCCCCGGGCCTCGTCCGGAGCAGTCCAGTGACTGTCTTCGATGGACTGTCCACAACCGACTACGGCTTGATCGTCAGACGTAGCCTCGATCTTGCGCACATGGGCATGAGCACCTTCAGCCGAGGCCCCCGCCAGGAGCGTCCTAATAGGACAATGCCCTGACCGAGGAGGACACCATGATCGCTGTTCGTGCACCTGTACCGTCCAGCTGCCACCCGCGGGCTCCCGTGGAGCTGTCCAGCAGCCCACTGGTCACTCCGTTGACTGTCACGGCACATTCGGTCCGGCCCGGGGTGGCCGTGGTCGCGGTGCGTGGCGAGGTGGACTTGTTCACCAGCCCGCGGCTGACTGTCGCGCTCTTGGCTGTCCTGCGGCGCAGTTGCCCGCGGTTGGTCGTCGACCTCACTGAGGGTGACCTTCTTCGGCGCGGCCGGCCTCACCGCTCTGTTCACTGCCAAGGATGCGGCTACCGCTGTTGGAGCAAGTGTGTGCGTGGTCGCTTGCACCCGGCGGTCCTGCGGCCGCTGGAGGTCACTGAGCTGGACAGCGTGTTCGACATCTACCCGTACCTTTTCCACGCCCTCAGCGGTCTGAGTGGATAGCACCGTGCACGACCGCAGGGTCGCCGAGATCTTGTCGGCGGTCGAGCGCCGTGGCGGGGAACGGGTCACGCTGCCCGCCAGGTTGTGTCTGGAGGGTCTGTCGGTGTTGCCTGTCAGTGGCATCGGCGTGTGGCGCTGATGACCGTTGACGGCCCCAGCGGAGTGGTGCTGGCGAGCACCGATGAGCGAGCATGGCAGTTGGAGGAACTGCAATTCACGCTCGGTGAGGGGCCTTGCGTCGAAGCGTCCGGCAGTGGTCGCCCGGTCCTCGAACCAGACCTCGGACGGCGGGGCCGGCTCGCTGGCCGCGATTCGGCGAAGCCGTGCTGGACGCGGGTGTCCGCGCGATTTCGCGTTCCCGTTGCGGGTCGGCGCCATCCATGTCGGTGTGCTGGATCTCTACCGTGACACCCCGGGCCGCTCACCGCCCTTCAGCTCGACGAGGCGCTGGCTTTCGCCGACGCTGCGACGGCTGTGGTCCTGCACCTGCAGGACTACGACGAGCATGACCGCGCGCACGCGCCGCTTGCCGAGCCGATCGACAACCGCGCCGAGGTCCATCAGGCGACCGGGATGATCACGATCCAGCTCGGCATCACGCTGGCCGAGGCGCTGCTGCGGTTGCGGGCGCACGCGTACGCGACCGGCCGGACGGTCTCCGCCGTCGCCGCTGATGTGGTCAACCGCAAGTTGTGCTTCGATGACAGCGCATTCGGCGGTATGACACGGCAGGAACGGCCATGACGAGCAGGGAACAACTCATGCCAGCACATTCGTGGATCTGGCCGACACCTTGGTCGCGGATTTCGACGTCATCGACTTTTTGCACACCTGGCCACCCGTAGCGTGCAGCTGCTCGACGCGGACGCGGCCGGGATCATGCTGGCCGACGCACACGGTGACCCGCATGTGATGGCATCCTCCGCCGAGGAGGCCCGCCTGCTGGAACTCTACGAACTGCAGAACAACGAAGGCCCGTGCCTGGACTGCTTCCGGTCGGGACGCCCGATGGCTCAGGACGACCTGTCCGCAATGCGGACCGCGTGGCCCGCCTTCACCATGCAACTGCAGCAAGTCGGGTTCCGCTCCGTACAGGCACTGCCGATGCGGTTGCGCAGCGAGACGATCGGCTCGCTGAACCTGTTCCGGATCAGGCCTGGCCGGCTGAGCGACGCGGACCTGGGGATCGGCCAGGCGATGGCGGACGTGGCCACGGTCGGCCTGATGCAGGAGCGTGCCATCGCGACGCGTGAACTCCTGGCCACCCAGTTGCAGACCGCTCTGACCAGCCGTGTCCAGCTGGAACAGGCCAAGGGCGTGCTGGCCCAGCGCACCGGCCTGCCGATGGACCAAGCTTCCAGGTGATGCGTGCCTACGCCCGCAGCCGCAACCTCCGGCTGAGCGATGTCGCCGCGCAGATCATCAGCGGCTCGATCGGCGACGACCAGCTGCGCCAAGGCCCACACCAACCCTGAAGCCGTTCGCTCGATGGGCGCGCCGACAGTCGCGAATGCGGTCGCGGTGCCTCCCAAAGCGGAAGTCCATGGAAGGTTCTCCGATGAGCACTACCAATCCGCCGATCGTTGCCGGCGTGAACGGATCCGCGTCCGCTCAGCAGGCAGTTCTCTGGAGCGCACGCGAAGCCGCGCGCCGTAAGGCACCGTTCAGGCTGGTACACGCCACAGTGGCGATCGGGGGATACACCCCGGTGGCGTTGCCGCAGACGATGTACGACGCCGTGGCCAGTGAAGGTCGCGAGTCGCTCCGGCAGGCCGCGGAGTCAGTGCAGGACCTGGCTTCCGGGGTCGGCGTGTCGACGGATCTGCGCACTGGTTCGCCGGCTCAGATACTGGTCGCCGAGTCCCGGGCGGCGCGCGTGCTGGTGCTGGGTTCCCGCGGACTTGGTGGCTTCACGGGACTGCTTGTCGGGTCGGCGGCGGTCGCGTTGGCAGCCCATGGTCACTGCCCGGTCGTGGTGGTCCGCGCGGAGCACTCGACCAAGAAGCGTGGCCGGCCGGTGGTCGTGGGAATCGACGGTTCACCGGCGAGTGAGGCGGCGATCGGGTTCGCCTTCGAACAGGCATCGTGGCTGGGTGTTCTCCTTGTCGCCCTGCACACGTGGAGCGACACCATACCGGCGTCGGCAGTGCCCGAAGCCGTTGAGGAAGAGGAGCAGCGCGTGCTCGCCGGGTGGCAGGAGAAGTACCCGGAAGTGTCGGTGCAGCGCGTGTTCACTCCCGGCCGCCCCGCGCACAGCCTCCTCGTCCAGACGCGTGAGGCCCAGCTCGTCGTGGTCGGGTCACGTGGCCGCGGTGGCGTGAAGGGCATGCTGCTCGGATCCACCACCCAGGCACTGCTGCACCACTCGGCCTGCCCGGTGGCGGTCATACGATCGGAATCCGGGCACTGAAGACAGTCAGCTGGCGGTAATCCTTGCTGGGCAATGGTTTTAGGGTCGATTCGTCCTGCGGCTCGGGTATGGGCGCAACTGCCGGCCCGGCCGTGTCTGACGCGCCTTCTCTTCTCTGTGGCGACTGGCCATCGATCGGCCGTCGTGCGGATCGAGACCGAGAGCGTCGAGCAGCAGCAGACAATCGGCGGCATCGCTGGCCGTTGACGCCACCAGGCGAACGGCGCGATACCGTTCTTCTGGGCTCAAGCTGAAACTGTCCTGTGCCGCCCTGCGGAGAGTGTCATTGTGGATCACGACCGGGACTCCAATGCTGTCGGCCCAGCGCTGGGAGTCGCCGCGATGAGTCCGTCGACACTGCGGGCACCGAATGGGCGCAGCGGCGAACGGGTCCGACTCGGCATCACAGCCCCTTAGGCGCACTGACCACGAGTGTGGTTGCCGCCAGGGACCGGGGCGGGAAACGTTGTAACTCTTGCGAAGAAGTCTGCGTGGTGCACGCGTTGGCTTCGTTCCCGCTTCAAGGCTAACCGGTGCGTCAACCGGGTCAAAGCCCGGGCGCTTCTCGTCCGATGTGGACGGCGGCGAGAGTGATTCGGATGGCCGCCTTATACCTCACGTCGCGCCGTTCGCGGAGAAGATGCCACCTTCGTGTAGCAGGCCCGGCACGGTCTTCTGGTTGATCCCGGCGCTCTCTGCGCGACCTCGCGGCATTGGAACTGCGCGCACCACACCCCAGCCGGCGAGTGGCACCGGGGTAGGACCCGGCGGCTGTGATCGACGGCAGGATGGCCGGTGCCGGTTGTCGGCTCACGAGCCAGAAATCCTTGCGGCGCAGGGGTTCCCGGCCGTCATTGATCGCAGCCGAAGTCTGCTGTTACGATCCGCACCGTAATTGAAACGTTGCAATCCCTATCGTCCGTTATGGCCCGGCAGGCGTGGAAGGTCGCAGATCGGTATACGTGCGAGTGGAGTCCACATGTGTTGCGTGACGTGGCCGTGACGCTGGGATGACGGGGCTTTGCCAACGTCGACGGGTGCCCGACTCGTCGACGAAGGGAACGGGCCGATGCCGGACTATCGGGCCCCAGGGGTCTACATCGAGGAGCTGCAGGCGACCGGACCGATCTCCGGGGTGGGCACCAGTACCGCGGCGTTCATCGGGCCCGCACTCCGTGGCGCCATCGGACAACCGATCAAGGTCACCAGCTGGACGCAGTTCACCGGCACGTTCGGCGCCTATATCAGCGGCCCGCGCCGCTACCTCGCGCACGCGGTACGGGGTTTCTTCGACAACGGCGGGACGGTCGCCTACATCACCAGGGTTGGCACCGCCCGACCGGCCAGCCTCAGGCTCACCGACCGAGCGGCTCCCGCCGGGACGGCACTGGTGGTCACCGCACGGGAGGAAGGACCTAGCGGCCACAATGTCGCCGTCGCGGTGCGCGAGGCGACGGTCGTCACCGGCGCCAAGATCCTCGTGGCGAGTGCGGCCAACGCCTCCGGCGAGGGCAACACGGTGACGATGCAGAAGCCGGAAGACGCGGCGCTGTTCCTGGTCGACGACATCGTCGATGTCGGTGGCCAGCGAGTTCAGGTGGCGCGAGTGCGTGGCAAGGAGCTGACGCTCACCACGAGTTTGCCTGCCAAGATCCCCGCGGCCACCGTACGGCTGGCCGACACGGTCGCCGACCAGCGGCGGCTGCGCGTCGCCGGATCGGGTATCGAACGCGGCAGCGTGTTGCTGCTCAAGCAGGGCGCCGTGTCCGAGTTCGTCTCGGTCGAGACGGTCAGCGGCGACGTGCTGACCCTCGCAAGTGGACTGACTAAGACGTATACGTTGAAGCCGGAAGACCCGGCGGTCGAGGTCAGCTCCGTGGAGTTCTCGTTGGACGTCACCGGCCCGGGCTCCGTCGAGCGGTTCGACAACCTGTCGATTGATCCTCGGCACAGCAGGTACTTCGAGCGCCTGGTGGACTCCGCACTGGTCGAGGTCTCGCTGCCGGAGGAGCCGAACCTGGCGGCCCCACCCGGCAATCTGCCGAAGAAGGCCGACGCCGCGAAATTGGCCGGCGGGGTGGCCGACGACCTGACCCAACTCGGCGCGAGCGACTACGACGCGGCGCTGGCCCGGCTGGCAAAGGTCGACGACGTGAGCCTGGTGTGCGCGCCGGACGCCGCGGCGGCCCCGGCGATCCAGCAACTTGTGTTGGCGCACTGCGAAAAGTTGCAAGATCGGTTCGCCATCTTCGACTGCGCGGAGAACGCCGACCCGCTCGATGCCGGTCCGACCGGCGTGCTGGCGCACCGCGCCGCGCTCGGTTCAGACCGGGGCTACGCCGCGCTGTACTACCCGTGGATCCAGATCGCCGATCCCGCCGGCGAGGGCACACTGATGGTTCCGCCCTCCGGCCACGTCGCGGGTGTCTTCGCGCGCAGCGACGCCGTACGCGGGGTGCACAAGGCACCGGCCAACGAGCCCATCACCGGGGCGCTCGGCCTGCGTCGCCTGCTCGATGACGTCGAGCAGGGTGAGCTGAACATCGAAGGTGTCAACGTGCTGCGGGTGTTCGGCGGCGGTGGGCGGCCCGTAGTGTGGGGTGCGCGAACGACGGCACCCGCGCACGAGACCGCGTGGCGATACGTCAGCGTCCGGCGGCTGTTCCTGTTCATCGAGGAGTCGATTCAGGAAGGGCTACGCTGGGCGGTTTTCGAGCCGAACGACCTCTCGCTGCGCAAGCGTCTCGAACGAACGGTCACCGAATTCCTCTCCCGAGTGTGGGGATCGGGAGCGCTTTTCGGAGCGTCTACGGCGGAGGCGTTCTACGTGAAGATCGACAACGAGAACAACCCGCCGGCCATTCGTGAGCTCGGGCAGATCGTTGTCGAGATCGGGGTCGCCCCCGTTCGGCCCGCCGAATTCATCGTGGTCCGGATCGGCATGACCCAGGGCGGATCGCAGGTCCGGGAAGGATAGGCGCGCGATGGCACAGACAGGCGCTCGGGTCGACCCTTACGCCAGTTTCAATTTCCTGGTCGAACTGGACGGGATCTCGCAGGCGAGCTTCCGGGAGTGCACCGGACTCGACGCCACCACCGAGGTCATCGAGACCAGGGAGGGCGGCGACAACGTGACGGTGCGCAAGCTTCCGGGAAAGACCACCTACACCAACATCACGCTGAAATGGGGGCTCACCGACTCCACCGAACTGTGGGCATGGCGGGCACAGGTGATCGAGGGCCGGCCGCAGCGCAAGAACGGCTCGATCGTGGTGTACGACCTGGCCAACCGGCGTGAGGTGGCGCGGTGGAATTTTATCAACGCCTGGCCGACGAAATGGGAGGGCCCCTCGTTCAACGCCAGCGGAAACGACATCGCGGTCGAGACCCTCGTGCTCGCGCACGAGGGAATCGCGCGAGCGTAGGTGATGACCATGTTCACCACTGAGCACGATTTCGAGCTTCCGTTGGGCTACCTGGATTCGAGCGGGACACTGCACAACCACGGTGTCATGCGGCTGGCGACGGCCGCGGACGAGATCCTGCCGATGAAAGACCCCCGGGTACAGGCGCTGCCGACCTATCTGATCGTCATCCTGCTTTCCCGGGTCATCGTTCGGCTCGGTTCCATTGCCGAGGTCAATCCTGCGATTATCGAGGGCCTCTTCTCGCAGGATCTCACATATTTGCAGGACATGTACAACCGGATCAACGGGCTCGCTCGGTCGAGCACGACCATGATGTGCCCTCATTGCCAGGAACTCTTCGATACGGAGATGTCCCCGCCGGGGGAATCGTCGGCTACCCCTTGGAGCGGGTCTACCAAGAGGTCGCCCTCCTCGGACAGCGTGTCCATTGGACCCACACCGAGCTCATGAACCTCGACCACACGGAACGCCGAAAGTGGCTGGCGACCGTCCTTGCCCAGACAGACGGGGGATGAGGTGCACACCGACACAGCAGGCGAGCGGCTGGCGGCACGGGTCAGGCAGTTGCGAGCGCGCCGGACGGCCACGATCGGCTGGCTAGCCGCATTCGACACCATGCTGAACCGGGCGAGCAGTCTCCCGACCCCAGCCACCAGCCCGCTCCGGCGGGCCGAGGCGGCGGTGCCACCTGCCTGGTCGGTGGAGCCCGACGCGGTGTCCTGGCCGCCGGCAGCCGAGCCCGCCCTTGCGATGCCCACCGAGGTCCGGCAACGCCTTCGGCCGGTGATCGGCGCCGGCATCGAACGCACAGCGATCCACATCGACGACCGCGCCGACGAGTTCGCCACGGCGCACGGCGCCGACGCGGTCACGGTCGGGCAGGAGATCCACTTCCGCACGGGGCGATTCCGCCCAACAGAGCCGGAAGGCCTCGCGCTGCTCGCGCACGAGGCGTGGCACGCGACGGCCGACCAGCGCGGCGGCACCACCCATCGGGCGACCGAAGGTGGTGCCGCCGAGGAGGAAAGCCACGCCATCGCCCTGGAAAGGGCGGTGCTGGGCGCCGCCCTGCCCACGTCGGCCACGAGCCCGGCACGCAACGGGTACCACGGCGCGACGGCCCACCGCACCCAGCCGGTCCGGCAGCCCGCCCGCCCCCCAGCCGCCCAGCCGCCGGCCACACCCGCTCCTGCCGACTCGCCCGCCGGCCGGCCGATGACGGCCGGCCGGAACCGGGATCTCGTTGTCCGGCAAGAAGATCAGCAGCGGGAAGGCCTAGACCCGGGGGTGTTGCGCGAGCAGCTCTACCGTGACGTGCTCCGCCAAGTGAAGATCGACATGGAGCGGGGTGGATAGCTATGCCGGTCCAGCTGTCCAAGGCGACGATCGTCAACACGCACTCCGGTGAGCGTGTGCCGGTGATGTACAACCCCGACGAATACCGGATCGAGCAGCGCAACGAGATCGCCGAGATCGGTGTGCCGGGCCTGGCTGTCTCCCCCGTTCAGTACGTCCGAGGTATGGCCCGGGCGCTGACCATGGAGCTGTTCTTCGATACCTACGAGCGCGCCGCCGACGTCCGAGGCCACACCCAACGCGTGGTGTCGTTGCTGAACCCGGCGCCGGGGACGTTCGCCCCGCCCGTGCTGCTGTTCGTGATGGGCCGGTTCGCCATGCAGTGCGTGCTTGCCGAGGCCGATCAGCACTTCACGATGTTCCTGCCGGACGGAACCCCGGTTCGAGCCCGCATGTCGGTCCGGTTCACCGAGTACGTGCGGGTCGAGCTTGAGGTGAGCTCCGGATTGTTCATCGGACCACCCACCGTGCACAACATCGCTGAGCGGGACACTCTGCCCAACCTGGCCGCCACCTACCTCGGCGACCCCGCGCGCTGGCGGGAGATCGCCGAGGCGAACGACCTCGACGACCCGCTGCGGCTGGCACCCGGCAAGCGCCTGGCGATACCGGGCAGGAGCACGACATGACCGCCAGCATCGCCCAGCTGGATACCTACGCGCCGCGCGCCGAGGTGCGGATCAGCGGCGTGACGCTGGCCGCCGACGTTTCCCGGCGGGTGTGCAGCGTGCGCTACGACAACAACCTCGAGCTCGCCGACATGTTCACCGTCGTGCTGGACAACGCCGACAATGCATTCACCGACTCGCCGCTGTTCGAACTGGGCAAGAACGTCGAAATACACCTTGGCTACGGCGACGAGTTGGAGCCGATGATGCTCGGCGAGATCGCATCGATCGAGCCGTCATTTCCGGAGTCGGGCGCGCCGACCCTGACGATCTCGGGGTACGACAAGTCGCAGCGGATGCGGCACGACATGCCGGATCGACCGTCGTTCCGGTTCACCAACGACGCCGCGGTGGCCGCACAGATCGCGCTCGAGAACGGGCTGATCCCGATTGTCGACCCGTCACCGTTCTTCCACACCATCCTGCCGCAGACCTCCACGGACATGGCGCTGCTGAAGGAACGGGCGGCGGCCAACTTCTTCGATGTCTACGTCTGGTGGGACAAGCTGTTCTTCCGGTTCCCGCGCCCGCAAACGGAGGCGGTGGTGCTCGAGTGGGGCACCAACCTGTCCAGCTTCCAGCCGAGGGTGTCCAACGCTGGGCTCGCCGGTATCCAGGTCGTCCGCGGCTACAACGAGGATCTCGCGCAGAGCATTGTCGGGGTGATGACCACGGCCGCGCTGGACCTCGACTCGATCGTGGAGCGGCTCGGCGAGGCCGCGCTCGGCGCGCTGACCGCGCTGGGCCGGCGGGTCGTGCGCGGGCGGCCGATCAAGTCGCCAGTCGACGCGTTCGCTCTGGCCAAAGCGATCCTGCAGGAACTGCTGGACGGCATGTATGAGGCGCATGGTTCGTGCATCGGGATTCCCGCGCTGCGGGCCAATACGTTCGTGTCGGTGCGCGGAGTCGGCAAACGATTCAGCGGGCTTTACCGGCTCAAGCAAGTCACCCATGTGCTGGACGGGCGCGGCTACCGAACCCAGTTCGAGGTGACCCAGCGAGCAGGCTCCAGCCTGCTGCAGTTGCTGCGCAAGGCGACGGTCGAGACGCCGCCGCCGAACCGGCCCGAGCCGTTCCCCGGTGTCGCGGTCGGCGAGGTGATGTTCACCGATCCCTTGCAGTACAAGGTAGGCGTCCACTTCCCGTGGTTCTCCGACCTCACCGACCTGATTACCGCCTCGTGCACAACGATGATGGCCGGAGCCGGCTCGGGTGCGTTCTTCCTGCCGCAGCCCGGGGACAAGGTGCTGGTCGCCTTCGAACACGGCAGCCTCGCGCATCCGTTCGTGATCGGCAGCCTGTGGAGTGTCACGGAGCCGAAGCCGGTCATCGGCGTGCCAGGCCTGAACACGGTCCGCAAGATCAAGACGCCGGGCGGGCACACGATCACCCTCGACGACACCCCGGCCGCGGAGAAGATCGTCATCGAGCACATCGCCGGCAGCTCGATCACCTTCACGCCCTTCGGGGACATCGAGATCACGGCCAAGAACGTGCGCGTCAAGGTTGCGGGCGTCATGGATGTCAGCGGGTTGGTGCCATGAACCCGGTCCTCACCGCTGCCAGCACTGTGACCTGCGCCCACCCGCCGGGCACAGTCCGGGTGACCGGGTCGCCGCGGCTGACCGTCGCGGGAGCCGGCGTGCTGACCATCAATGGTGTTCAGGGTGCGCCGCTGACCACGGTGGGTCCGCTGACGACGTGCGGATCACTACCGCAGGCCAATCCGCTGACCAAGAAGTGCGCCAGCGTTCTCACCGTGACCGGCGGGTTCGCGCCCAGGCTCACCGTCGGGGGCATGCCGGTCCTGGCGCAGGCGGGCTTCGCGGGCATGACCGACGGCGTCGTCGCCAACGTCGGGCCGCAACCCGGGCTCACGGCCATCGCCAACCAGGCGATGCTGACGGTCGGGTAGGTGATCATGGCAGCCGACAGCACCGTCGACTTCGGGCGCGGGATCGCCCACCCGCTGACGATCAGCCGGGGTGGCGGCGTCCTGGAGGCGGCGGACCTGGACAAGATCGAGCAGTCGATCCGGATCATCCTCGGCACCCAGCACGGCGAGCGGGCGATGCGGCCGACGTTCGGCGCGAACCTGGCCAGCCTCGCCTTCGCGCCGAACAACGCCGCGACCGCGAACCTGGCCCGCCACTACGTCGAGTCGAGCCTGTGGCGCTGGGAACCGCGCGTCGAGGTGCTCTCCGTGGTGGTCGGCAACGATGTCGACGGTGGGGCGCTGATGATCACCATCGACTACCGGATCAAAGGCACCCACCAGCGTCAGACGCTGGTGTTCCCGTTCGCGTTGGAGCCGCCGTCATGAGCCCGGCCGAGTCGGACCGCGGCCGGCTGATCGCGCCCGATCTGGACGACCGACGCTGGCAGGATCTCGTTGCCGAGACCACCGCGCTGATCGACCGGTACGCGCCACAGTGGACAGACCGGAGCCCGAGCGATCTCGGCATCACGCTGGTGGAGCTGTTCGCGTGGCTGGTCGAAGGGTTGATCTACAAGCTCAACCGGGTCCCGGAGAAGAACTACGTCGCGTTCCTCAACCTGCTCGGCATCCTCCGCGAGCCGGCGACACCCGCGCGGACTCTACTGACGTTCACGCCTCTGCCAGGGCAGAGCGCCACCGTGCCCGCCGGATCTTTGGCGCAGACCGAGGGATCCGAGTCGGTGGCGCCGGTCGTGTTCCAGACCGAGGCACCGTTGCTGCTCGTGCCCGCCACCGTCGAGATCGCCATGCTGCGCGGCGGTCAGTCCTGTGTGGACATATCGAGGACCTTCCTGCCGCCGGAGTCCTCCGGGGCCAGCGTCACGCTGGCGCCCAATGAGACCGCCAGCATCCTGCTCGGCTTCGACGTGGGGTTCGCCGGCGTCGAGCTCGAGGTGTACGCCGAGCTCGGCGGCCGGACCGAGGGCGCGACGGTGAGCGCGAGTTGGGTGTACTCCTCCGGCTCGCTCGACCCGACCGGGTGGCCCGCGCTCACGGTGGTCGACGACTCATCGAGCGGACTCACCCGCGCGGGCAAGGTGCGCCTGCGTCCCAGCGACAAACCGTGGTCCACACAGGACACGACGACCTGGTCGATCAGACCGCCGGCGCCGACCAAAACCCGCCGGTGGATCGGACTCCGGCTGACCAATACCACGCCACGCGCGGCGGACGGCGGCACTGACCGGATCAGCGTCGAGGTCAAGCACGTACTCCTCAACACCGTCGCGGCGAGCACGGCGCTGCTCGCCGGTCGGGTCGCGCCGGAAGACCTCGGTCTCGCGGGAGGCACCCGGCAGACCTTCGCGCTGCGCGGCCGTCCGGTGTATGCCATCCCGGTGAGCGGATCGCCGTACGCGCACGTGCGGGTCACCGTCGACGGTACCGAGTGGACGATGGCCGCGTCCTCCGCGACCGGGCCCGGCCGGTTCTACCGGCTCGACCCGGTCACCGGGGAGATCACCTTCGGGGTGAGCCCCGACTGGGAGTTGCCGGCGGCGGGCCTGCGGGTCACCGCGTCGTATCGGTACGTCGCGGCCAGCTCGGCCGGAAACGTGATTCGCGGCGCGGTAACCACCCTTGCCGAGGGCATTGCCAACGTGATCGCGGTGTCCAACCCGGTACCGGGAACCGGTGGCGTCGACGAGGAGCCCATCGAGCAGACGAAGGCGCGCGCGCCAACGCTGCTGCGGACCCGGGATCGCGCGGTGACGGCGGAGGACTACGAGTTCCTCACCCGGCAGGCCGCGAGCGAGATCGTCATCGTCCGGTGCCTGCCCCCGCGGGTGCACGACGATCACACGCCATGGACCTATGCCACGTTGCAACGGGCCCCCGGCAACGTGAACGTCATCATCGTCCCGGATCTGGGCCGGGATGAACCGCGCCCCGAACCCTCGATCGCGCACATCCATCAGGTTCTGTCTGCTTTGGACAGCCGGCGCGATGTGACCGCGTTGCTCAAGGTCACCGGCCCACGCTACCTGCCGATCAACGTCAGGGTGGAAGCCATCCTGTTCCAGCGGGCCGTCGACCAGGGTCTGATCCCCAGTGCCCACGCCGAGTACGCGGCAATCAGCGCCCGAGTCGAACGATTCCTGCATCCGGTGCACGGCGGGCCCGGCGGGCACGGATGGCAGGTAGGCCAGAGCATCTACCTTGCCGACATCTACCGGGCCATCAAGCCAGACGACCGGGTCGGCTACATCGCCGACCTGGGCCTCACCCCGGGTACTCCGCTCTATCACGACGTGACCACCGGGCCGTTCACCCAGGCCGAGCGCCCGTTCGCGCTGCCGACGGGTAAGGCCTCCCACGTCCGCGTCGCCGACTACGAGCTGATCTGTTTCGGCGAGGCGGACGTGCCGCCGCTGGACCTGGAGTGATGAGATGAGCTCTCGGGACGGATACCTCGCCTACCTGCCGCCGGTCCTGTGGCCCGGCGAGCAGCCGTTGCTCGGCAAGCTGCTGAAGGGATTCCAGAAAGTCCTCAGCGGGCTCGACGATTCGGTTGCCATCGAGCACAGTGTTGATGGGAAAGTCCATACCCATCGGGGCGTCGGGCCGACGATCGACTCGCTCGCCGACCTACTCAGTCCTGAATGGACGGAGAAGCGATTCCTTGAGTGGCTGGCCGGTTGGCTCGGCCTCGAGCTCCAGTCTGGATGGGACGAGCGTCAGCAGCGGACCGCGATCGCCGAGATGGTGCGAATCTACGCGCATCGCGGCGCCAAGGACGGCTTGGCCCGGTACCTCGATCTCTACGCGGGCGCCGCGGCCCGGCAGCGCATCGTGATCGACAACGGCGCCAAGATCCTCTTCGCCGATCTGCGGCCCGACCGAGAACCGGCCGTGCACGCGCTGCTGTCGCAGGGTGCGCACCCGCGGCCGGACGGGACCCTCGCCTATTCGGGACTGGTCAGCCCGCAGTGCGTCGCGCGTACTCCGGACGGTCACCTGCTGGTCGGCGACGCCGGCGGGCCCGGCGACAAACCGCCCGGTCCAGGCGTCTGGCGGATCACCCGGAGCGGTGACTACGCCGACCACACCGAGGGTCCGGCTCGGACACCCGCACCGCTCGGACCGGCCAACTGGCCGCCCGCCACGCCGATCTGTCTGGCCGCTGCGGCCAGTGCCGGAGCCTGGCAATTGTTCGTGCTGGATGTCGAGCTGCGGTTGTTCCGAATGTTGTCCACCGATGTGCATGCCGCGCAACGACTCACGGTGTCGCCCGCGCTCTCGATCGACCCCGCCGCGATGATCGCGGATGGCGGCCACCTGCTCGTTCTCGATCGCGACGGAGCCATTGTCGATCTCGACCTGTCCACCAATCCGGTGGTCGCCACGACGCGATTCGTGTCCGGCTTGGTGCAGCCGCGCTCGCTGATGGTCACGCGGGCCGGCACCCTGATCGTCGGCGACGCCAGCAACCAGAATTCGGCCACTCCCGGCGATCTGGTCACGGTCGATCGGAGCAACCCGGCGAACTGGGTGGGCACCTCGTTGCTCACCGGGCTTGCTACCGGGGCCAACCCGCTGGTCGCTCCGTACGCCATCGCCGAGGACGCCGACGGTGGCGTGTTGGTGTTGGACGTCGGGCTCCGGCCGGATCGCCACGGAACCGAGCCGTATCTGCGCACCACGATCGAACCCGCCGCCGTCTACCGCGTCCACCTCGGTTCCGGGCCGAGTGTCACCAGCGTGACCGGCGGCGGCCAGCTGGTCTTTCCCCGAGGAATGGTGCTGCACAACGGCATCGCCTACCTCTGCGACGGCGGCGATCCCAACGATCCGAAGGTGGTGGACGGCGAGCGGAACTTCCGGACGGCGGCCCACGAGTTCGGTGTGATCGTTCATTTCGACAAGGACAACACCTCCGCCGAGCACCAGCGATCCGTCGTACGCGGAATCGGCGAGATCGTCGACCGGGAACGTCCCGCGTCGACACTGCCGACATACCTGGACGCGATCGGCGCCGGGTAGGCCCACTGTCCAAAGGAGACACAATGGCGGAGAGGCTGACCCGCACCAGTTACGTCGAGCCCAACGGGCGGCCCCGGCAGGACAAGACGGGCAACACCGAAAGCCGCGTCGACCTGGAGCGCTATGTCCAGCCGCTCCTCCGGACCCACGCCGCCGGACTGCATCGCTGGGGCATCGCGGCCGGACTGGCTGTGCACGCGACCGTCGGAGCACCAGGTGTGCGGGTGTCCCCTGGCGTCGCGCTCGACTTCGAAGGACGGCACGTCACCCTCGCCCCAGGCGGAAAGGCCAAGCTGGACGATCAGACCACGACTCCCGTAGACAGCACCGGAGTGACGCTGCCGACCGCGGGCCTGTCCGGCGTCTTTCTTCTCACCATCGCCTGGGCCGAGACCTTCGATCGAGCCGCGCTCACCGCCAGCGGGATCTTCCAGACCGACGACACTCCCCTGCTACTGCTGCGGCAGGGCATCGACGTCGACGGCGACCAGGAAGTCGTGCTCGCTGCGGTCATCATCGACGCCGGAAACGTGAGCCACCTCGACCCGGACTTGCGTCGAAGCGCCCGCGACCTGATCGCGCTCGACCGGGCGACGTTGACCACCAACGGCACCGACATGACAGTCTCGCACGAGACGGTCGCCGAACTCCACGTAACACCTCAAGGCTTCGTCAAACTGTCCGCTCGACTGGATGTCGACGCGTTGTCCGTCCTGGAGCTGAACGGTGCGGGGGAATTCGGCGAGTGCGTGCTCCATGGCCAACTGTTCACCGAGAGCATTTCGATCGGCGGTGAGGGCTCTGCCGGCGGAAACTGCCTGTTCGTCCACGATCGGATCGGGATTGGCATCCACCCGTTTGAGATGGACACGAGTCTCGCCGTTCACAAGGACTTCTTCACAGACTCGGCAGCGACGTTTGTCGGCGATGTGACCGTGACCGGCACGCTGACCAAGGGCCATGTGCAGTTCAGGATCGACCACCCGCTCGACCCGGCTAACCGGTACCTGTGCCACTCGGGAGTCGAGAGCGACGAGATGAAGAATGTCTACGACGGAGAGGTTGTGCTGGACGCGCACGGCGAGGCAGTTGTCACTGTCACGGATTGGTTCGAGGCGCTCAACGAGCGGATTCGCTACCAGCTCACCCCAATCGGCACCGCCGCACCGAACCTGCACGTGTCCAGGGAGCTGTCCGATAACAGTTTCGCCATCGCGGGCGGCGAACCGAGCACCAAGGTCTGCTGGCTGATCACCGGGGTCCGCCACGACGCCTACGCCGTCGCCCATCCCGTCGTCGTCGACGCCGAGAAGCCCGACAAGGAGCGCGGGACCTTCCTCCACCCGGAAGCGCATGGGCAGCCCGCCGAGCGCGGTTTCGGACACCACACGAGACAAGAGCCGGTGAACGGCGATGGCTGAGAAACTCACCCGCACCAGTTATATCGAGCCGAACGGGCGGCCACGCCAGGACAAGACAGGCAACACCGAAAGCCGCGTCGACCTGGAACGCTATCTCCAGCCGGTGCTCCGGGCCCACGCCGCCGAGCTGCACGACTGGGGCGTGGCCGCCGGTCTCACCGTGACGGCGACCGTTGGTGCGCCTGGAATCCGCGTCTCCCCCGGTGTCGCGCTGGACACTCTAGGGCGGCACATCTGCCTTGCCGAGGGCGGAAAAGCCAAGCTCGACGAACAGACCACGATACCGGCGGACGCCTCCGGAGTATCGCTGCCGACCGCGGGCCTGACCGGCGTCCAACTCGTCACCATCGCGTGGGCCGAAACCTTCGACCGGGCCACGTACACTGCGACCGGTGTGTTCCAGCTCGATGAGACTCCCCTGGTGCGGCTGCGCCCCGCCGCTGGTTTCGTCTACGACGGCAAAGAAGTCGTGCTCGCCACGGTCGACCTGAGCGCCGGAAACGTCACCGCGCTGACCGTCGCGCCCCGTCGAGTGGTCGGGATCACGGTGCAGGCGCTGGGTTTCAGAGATTCTCTAGTGGACAGTGCGGGGTCCAGCCGGACGGTCGGAGACGCGGAGAAATTCCACCTCGGTGTGGACGACGAAGGCGGAACCCGAGGGCTCCGGCTCTACAGCCGCGTCGCCGAGGACGACAGGCTGATCTTCACGGTGCTCGCCGGCCGGTTCGGCATCGGGACGGCGACCCCGGCGGCGACGCTCGATCTTCCTGAGGAAATCGCCATTGGTGGCCTGCTTGTGGTCACCATGGATCAGAACTTCCTGTACCTCAACAAGAACAACGCCTTCCCTCTCGGCGTGCGTACCCCAAAGCTGTCCGCTGGAAGCCTGAACGTGGGCCACGTCGCCGGCGACGCGAACGCGACGTTCACGGTCGTCGACCCGACACCGGACAGTACCTGGAACACCGCGGCGTTCCACAAGCCCGCGCTCGGACCGAACTGGAGCCATATCCACTGGGGATCCACCGGCGACTGGTACATCCGTTCCGCATCCGGCGGCGGAAAAGTCGTTCTGCAGGACACGGGAGGTCTGGTCGGCATCGGCACCAGCGAACCGCACCACCACCTGGACGTGGCCGGCAACCTCGGAATTGATGGCCGGCTTGCCATCTCCAGCGGGGACGCCTACCTGCGGTTGAACCAGGACGGGCAGTTCCCGAGTGGGGTACACACGCCGCACCCGATGTCCTCGGCCAGCATGAACGTCGGCGGCGCCCTCAATTGGGGTGACCCCGGCGTGGGCAACCTGGCCGTCACCGGCCATGTTGGCGTCGGAACGGAAACCTTCACGGACGTGCGGTTGTCGGTCGTCAGTAACCCGGCAGCGCATGCGATCGTCGCGGTCGGCATCAGCGGTGGGAACGGGCTGTGGGCACTCGGCAGCCCATACGCGGCGGCGTTCGTGGGAAATGTGGACGTGCGGGGTGTGATCACCAAGAGCGACGTTCAGTTCAAGATCGACCACCCGCTCGACCCGGAGAACCGGTATCTCAGCCACTCCGCCGTGGAGAGCGACGAGATGAAGACCATCTACGACGGCGAGGTCACGTTGGACGTCACCGGCGAGGCGACCGTTGTACTCGCCGACTGGTTCGGGGCGCTCAACGAGCGGTTCCGCTACCAGCTCACCCCTATCGGCGCGGCCGCGCCGGACCTGCATGTGTCGAAACCGTTGTCCGGCAACACGTTCACCATAGCGGGAGGCGGGCCGGACCTCACCGTGTGCTGGCAGGTGACCGGCGTGCGGCACGACGCTTACGCGGCCGCACATCCGCTCGTGGTGGAGTCGGACAAGGCCGAGGAGGATCGGGGCAACTTCCGGCATCCGGAGGCGCACGGCGAGCCTGCTCACCGTGCCATCGGATACGCCGCGATGTCCGCGGCTCGAGCACACGGATCTGGTGGTTGAGGATGTCGGCGGACCCGCAAGCCCCGGTCAAGCCAGCCACGGTGTTGGACTGCCTGCATGTACTCGACGCTCGGCTGGCCGCCGCCGTTGACGCGGCCGGGACGTCGTTCGGCGAGCACGATCTCTTCCGCGGCCTGCACATCGGGCCCGCCGACGTGGCGGGGTTGTTCCATCGCGAGCCCGGCTCGTCCCCGCTCGGCTACCAAGAACTGCCGGCACCGGACACCGGCCCGTTCACCTGGCTCGCCCATACCTACGGGTTGTCCGATTTCGAGCTGAACGTGGTGCTGATCGCTCTGGCACCCGAGGTCGACTCGCGCTACGAGCGCGTCTACGGCTACCTGCAGGACGACGTCACCCGGCGCTGGCCAACCGTCGAACTCACGCTGAACCTGTTGTGCGAGGGCCCTTTCGACAAGATAGTTCGGCGGGCGCGGTTCGCCCCGGCCGCGCCACTGTCGGCGCACCGGATCATCGCGCTGAAACCCGACCCCGCCCAGCACGAGCCACCGCTGATCGCGCACTACGTCACGCTCGACGCGCAGATCGTCGACGTCCTGCTCGGAGTGTCCACACTGGACCGCAGGCTCGCATCCTGGTGCCGGCTCACCAGTCCCACGGACGGCGTTGCCGAACTCGGCTGGGGTGCAGAGCCTGCCGCCCGCATCGCGAGCCTGTTCGCCGACGGTCACCGGAGACTGTACCTGCAGGGGCCGCCCGGTTCTGGCAGGCTCCGCGCCGCAGAGGCTGTGGCCGCCGACCTCGGTATGCCCCTGCTCACCGCCGATCTCGCCGTGGTACCGCAGGCCGGGTTCGTCGACGTCGTGCGCTGCCTGATGCGAGAGGCCGCCCTGTTCAAGGCTATCGTTTACCTTGGCAACATCGACCGGCTCGGCGCCGATCAGCGGCGGTTCGTCCGCACCGAACTGTCCCAATTGGACTCTCCAGCACTGCTCGCCGGTGATCGGCCGTGGACTTCCGATCCCGGCCTGCCGCTGGGCGTGCTTGTGGTTCGGTTCGACATACCCGACGCCGAGGATCGGCTGGCGTGCTGGCATGAAGCTCTCGCCGCAGCATCCGTCGATGGCGCCGATCTCCGGCTCGTCGCCGAGCGTTTCCGGCTCACACCCGGCCATATCGCCGATGCCGCAGCCAGCGCGCGCGATCACTCGCTCCCCGAGCTCTGCGCGGCGGCTCGGGAACAGACCGGGCACGAGCTGGCCGGCCTGGCCGAACCGGTACGACCGCGGGCAACGTGGCATGACCTCGTGTTGCCCGAGGACGGGATCGCCGCGCTGCGCGAGATCTGCGGCCGGGTGGTCGGCCGGGAGCGGGTCCTGCACCGCTGGGGATTCGCCGAGAAGTTGTCTCGGGGCATGGGAATCACGGCGCTGTTCACCGGGCCGCCGGGCACCGGCAAAACGATGGCCGCCGAGGTGGTTGCCGCCGAACTCGGCCTCGACCTGTATCGGATCGATCTTGCGGGGGTGGTCAGCAAGTACATCGGCGAGACCGAGAAGAACATCGAGCGGATCTTCGGCGCGGCGCGGCGGTCGAACGCGATCCTGCTGTTCGACGAGGCGGACGCGTTGCTGGGTAAGCGAAGCGAGGTACACGACGCGCACGACCGGTACGCCAACATCGAGGTGGCCTACCTGCTCCAGCAGATGGAGTCCTACGACGGTCTCGCCCTGCTGTCGACAAACCTGCGCGACAATCTGGACGACGCGTTCGCGCGCAGGCTGGCATTCACCGTGCATTTCCCGTTCCCCGACGAGGCCAATCGCGCACTCATCTGGCGCGGCATCTGGCCGACGCGCACCCCGCTCGCCGAGGACGTCGACCTCGACCTGCTGGCCACCAGATTCAAGCTCAGCGGCGGCAACATCAAGAACATCGCGCTCGCGGCGGCATTCCTCGCCGAGGATGGCCCGGTGTGCATGGCGCATCTGCTGCACGCGGTGGCCAGGGAGTACCACAAGCTCGGCAAGACCCTCACCGAGGCCGAGCTCGCCCCGTTCGGGAGCCGCGATGGCTGAGCCCGCCCCACACACGCACGAGCCGGTCGTCTCCACAGTAGACGGTCAGCCACACCAGGACCGAACACCGCCCGCTCGGGGCCGGTTCGACGACGCCCTCGCGATACAGAAGGCGGTCGGCAACCTAGCATTCGACAATGCGCTCGGCGCGGCTCAGCCGCTCGACGAACCCGTGCGCCGGGTCATGGAGCACCGGTTCGGCACCGACTTCGGCGATGTCCGGGTGCACACCGGCGCCTCGGCCACCCGATCGGCCGACACCCTGCAAGCCAACGCCTACACCGTCGGCAACCACATCGTGCTCGGCGACGATTCCGTGTCGCATGTGGACACTCTGGCCCACGAGCTGGCCCATGTGGTCCAGCAGCGCGGCGGCGCCGGCGGGCCCGCGCAGAGCGGCACGCTCGAGGCCGATGCCAACCAGGCGGCCGGCGCCGTCACCGCCGGCCGGCCCGCGGCGGTCGCCGGCCGCGCGGCACCCGGCGTGGCCCGTGTCGACAAATCCGCTCAGCAGGCGGCGCCGGTCCCTGCGGTCGCGGTCATGTACGAGTACGTGGACGAGAACGGCAAGCACCAACAGGTCTCCGCCGACCAGCTCGCCGAGCTCCGCAAGCAGGCGGGCGATCGGTTGCGCGGAAAGCTCCGCCGCGCCAAGGATTCTGCGGAGAACAACCGCTCGACCCACGAGTGGTTCATCAAGAAGGTGCACGGCAAGACCGAGTCTCTCGGTGACGTCTGGAACAACCCCCAGGCGCTCATCGGCATCGCGGTCGACATCCGAGCCGGTGTGGTGCCTCCTCCGATAGCGATGTGGGACCACGCTATAGGGCTGGCCACGGCCGGCGAGCAAGCTCTGGCGGACGGCAATCTCCGCGAGTCGGCTCGCCTGCTCGAAATGGCCGCCAGCGCCTACCAGGACAGCGTCCGCCAGTGGAACGCTTATATGGACGCGATCGAGGAAGGCGCCAAGAATCTCGTCGGTGAGCTCGAAATCGTTCGGGACGTGTCGTTCGCCATCGCCATCACCGCCGCGGTGATCGTCGCCGCGCCGGTGGTTGCCACCGGCGTGGCCGGGCTCGGCGCCACCGGCGCACTGGCAACCGGGGCGACCATGCTCGGCACCGGGCTTGTCGGAGCCGGCGCAGGCGCGGGGCTGCGGGCCGGGGCCGACGCGGCCAGCCAGAAGATCGTCGAAGGCGAGGTCAAGACCGGCACGGTCTGGAAGGAAGCCAAGCGCGGCGCGAAGGAGGGCCTGGTCACCGGTCTCACCGCGGGCACCGCCGCTGGCCTGGGCAGTGCCGCTGGTGTGAGCGCGGAGGGGCTGACCTTCGGCCAGCAGCTCGCCCGCCGAGCCGTCGTCGAGGGCGGGGCCAGTGCGGTCGGGCAGGCCACCGAGGCCGTCGCGGCGGGCCGGTCCGCTGGCGAGGTGCTGGAAGCCGGTGCGATCGGTTTCGGGATGGGTGCGGTGACCGCTCCGCTGGGTGCCGCTGGCGCGCGGCTTTCCTCGGCGGGCCGGACGAGGATCGCCAAAGGGCTGGAGATCGGCGGCGCCGCTGTCGTCGCGGGTGGCGCGACGGTGGCGACTGGTGGCACCTGGCGGGAAGCGGCCAAGAACGCCTCGATCGCCGCGGCATCAACCGCCGGCCTGTCCGGTGCGCAAGCACCCCGCAAGGCAGCCAAGTCGACCGCGCCCCCCGCGAAGAAGGCACCGGCCACCGCCAAGGCCGCGACTGCCGAACCGAAGCCGGCCATCGCCACGAAGGCACCGGCCCAGGCTCTCGAACAGGCCCCGCATTCCAGCGCGCCCGAGACCGTGGCTATGCCGCCGGAGTCCGCGGTACCGGTGGCAGGTGCGCACACCACTGTGCCCGAAATCCCGGTCACACCCACCACCGCTTTGACTGAGCACACACCGGCGGTGATGATCCCGCCTACCCCACCCGTCAAGCCCGTGGGCGTCCCTAAGCAGCAGAACGTCGTAGACCGGAGACGCCGCAGGGCTAAGACGGCGCGGGATCGCGTCGACGAGGCCATCGCGGCGCAGATCAAAGCACAGGCTGAGGTCGCCGCCGTTCGAGAAAAGCTCGCACAAGCGCAGGCCGGCCACGAGCAGGCTACGACGGATGCCGCGCAGGCCGCCGAGGTATACGCGCAGGCCAAGCCCGGCGCGAAGCGAGCGCCGAGAAGCGCTGACACCGCGGCCAGGAGAGATCTCCGCGATGCCGAGTCGGCGGTGGCTGACGCGCGGACAGTCGTAGAGCGTGCCGAGGGTCGGCTGACCAAGGCCGCTAAGCGGGTTGAGCGTGAATCCCACCAGGCCAAGAAGCGACAGGATGAGCTCGTGACCTCCGAGAAGCACCTCGAGCGGGTCACGCGATCTGCCGAGAATCCTGGAGAAGCACCGCGGCAGCGACGCGACCAGCCGTTCGATCCCAAGAACCGGCGGCCCAACCTCGGCGAGTTCGAGAACCTGCCCGATCATGGTGTCGAACGTCACGATGGGCTCCGCCACGATCCCCATGCTCGGGTCGGCGTTTCCGCCAAGAAGGTACGCGGCGATCTACAAGCTCAACACGACGCCCTGATCGCCGAGTTGAAGGCGGACAAGGACAAGGCCCAGAAGCTCGGTCACGTGTACGAGCGGATCATCGCGGAGGACATCACGCGCGACGGCGGCGACCTGCGGCAGCGCTCCGAGGCCGGCGACAAGTTGCGGATAAGCGACCACGGTGTGCACGAGTTCACCCTCGAGGGCAAGCTGTCCGACGGCAAGCTCGACCAGATCTGGCGCGATCTGCTGACCCCGACCATGGGCTCCACCCAGCCCCGCGACTACGCGACAGTGACCGTGCCTCAGCTGTCGAAAGAGTCCGGCCAGCGCCTCGCCCGCTTGGCCGCGGCGTACGAGGAGCTCACCGGACGCCGGCCCACAATCACTGTGCGGGAGACGGTAAAAGAATGATCCAGCATCTGGACAACCTGTTGCGGCACCTGCTGATGTCGAGCGTCACCGAGCTGGCCGATGAGACCCAGGTGCGCTTCGACCCGCCGGATGACGACTGGCGCCGGTATGTCTCCACGCTCGGCGAGCTCGCCCTCAACGTGTACCTACTCGATCTGCGGCAGAACCGGAGCCTGCGCAGCAACGAGCCCGCCCACGAGCTGATCGGCGGTGAGCTGCACAGGACGGTGGCGCCGAGCCGCGTTGACCTGCACTACCTGATCACGGCGTGGAGCCCGGCGAAGCCGTCGCCTGCGGTCGAACCGACCGACGACGAGCACCGCCTGCTCTACGCCGCGGCGGCCGCGCTGATCGGCGCCGAGCCACTCGTCCCCGCGAAGGTCTACCAACCCGAGCCGCTGCCGAACGGCTTCCCGACCCTGATCGCCGAGGCGGCGCTGCCGACCACGGTGCTGCCCGCTGACGGATTCCCGAAATACGCCGAGTTCTGGGGAACCATGGCCGGCACGCACCCGTGGCGGCCCGCGCTGTATCTCACGGTGACGGTCCCGGTCGCGGTCACCGGCACGGAGCCCGTCGGTCCGCTGGTCACCGCCCGAATCACGACGATCGGCGAGGACGCTCCCCTGGTGCAGATCGGCGGCGTCGTGGTCGACCACACCGGTCAACCCGTCGCCCGCGCGTGGGTGCGCATCGAGACCCTCGGCGGCACTACCCTGCACGTCGCCAGGACCGACGCGAACGGCGGGTATACGTTCACCCGGCTCCCTGAAGCCACCTACCGCCTGCGCGCCCGGGCCGTCGGTTTCGCGGAGGCGACCGAGGAAATCGACGTCCCCGGAACCGGCCGGTACGACATTTCCCTGTCGCTTCCTAACCGATGACGACGAGATATCAGCCGCCGACCTGCTCGAGCCCCGGCTGCCCAACCGTCGCCCGGAGCTCCGTTCGCGCGCCCTGCAGCTGACCGTCAGCATCGATGAACCGCGTGCTGACACCAACTGTCGCCGCCACCGACCAGCTGCCGGACTCGACCGAAACAGTCCAGTTCGTCGGGACGAGGTGGTCGAACGCGGTGACGTGGGTGGGAACGCCATCGTGGTCGAAGGGATGCGCGCCGACGTTCTCCTCGTCCGCAGGAGCGAGCGTGACACCGAACCGCACGAGGTCACCGGCGTAGGTTGCCCGGACGGTCACGGGACTGTCCGGTTGAACATCCTGCGGGTGAATGACCGTGACCGTCAGGTCGCCGAACGACGCGATCGAGAACTCCGGCTGGCAGGTGGAGCACCCGTCGTAACCCGCCATGATCGCGGCCTCCCGCGAAGGGAACTTGCGCAGATTTCTGGCGGCGATCACATCCCCGAACCCGCACCCCTTGACGACGTGGAATTCCCGGCTGTGGACATGGCCCCTGATGTACGGCGGCTTGAGCTCCTCCGGCGTTGAGGTTGTCACTTCGTAGGAGATCCCCAGTCCGTTGACGAAGATGCCGAGCAGCGACATGACCTTCGCGGGCGCCGAGTCCTCCGCAGGCACAGTCGTGGAGAAGAAGTCGAGTCCCTGGAACGATCCCAGCGAAATGCCGGCGACCGCCACCGGGACCATTTCCTCCATCATCCGGGTCAGCGCACCCGCCAGGAGGAAATCCGCGAACTCGCCGAAGGTGTCGTCGAGGTCCTGTCGCGTGGAGATCACGTGGATGCCAATGCTGCCGTCGGCCTGGACGAGAAGCTGGACGAAGGCCGTGAAGGTGAAGTCGATGTTCGGGACGCCGAGGAATTCGATGGCGGAGGTCTTGGTACCGGCTCCGGCGATGCGGATGTGCCCGTTCTGCAGCGAGACGGCGAGACTGCGAACCGTCACATTGGGATTCAACTGCGCCGGCAGGGTGCCCAACCCCGCCTTGACGAGGCCCTTCTGGATTCCGGGGTTCACCAGGTCGTCAGGCACGAGCAGGATCGCGTCGGACAGCGCGGAGAGCCGCGAGGGAATCGAGGCGGGAGTCGGCGGCTCGCCGAAGGCCGTGACGAACATCGCCAGCAGGCCGGTGGGATGGTCCGGAACATCGAAATAGGTCCGGTAGAACCTTGTGCCGGCGTCGGAAGCCAGCGGACCGAGCGCGAACGGCGACTCCTGTCGCAGCATCGCGCGTACCGCGGTGAGCACGACCGCGTCGTACTCGTTGTTGGTGCTGAACGTCAGAACGATGTCGGAGGCCGGCGAGTCGCCGAAGTTCACCGACGGGCACGTACGGGTGACGGTCCCGACGAGTAGCTTCCGGTCCGTGATCCGACCTCGGGCGGTGATGAAGATCCGCGCCTCGTCGATCCGGTCGGAGAGCCGGGCGAACAGCCGAAGCACGACCTCGACCCGGGCGGCCGCCGGGTCCGGATCCTTGACTAACGTGAGATCCGGGCGGTCGAACCACATCGACAGCTCGCGGCCCGGGGATACTGTCGTCCGCACGAGCCCGACGCGGCGCAAGAAGCTGGCGGCGAAGATCCGCTGCGCCACGCGCGCGTTGATCTGAACCTCCGCGAGGAAGCCGTGACTGAGGTCGAGCGACATGGCCTGGCTCCTTCCCGCGGGTCTATTGCGCCGCGTCAGGTGTCACGCCGGCGTCACCGGTGCGCTACCGCTCGCAGTGCTCGGGGTGAACTGAGCGAAACCAGTCGCGTGAGTGCGGGTGACGGGTCCACGCCGAGCTCAGTGCGCACACAGGTCCGGTACTCCTCGAATGCACGCCTGGCCTCACCCACATTGCCTTCGGCGAGGTGCGCTTCGATCAGGACCCGCTGTGCACTCTCGCGGAGCGGTTCCGCACAGACAACCGTCATCGCGGCTTCCACCCCTTCCGCGAGTCGACCGGCCTCGCAAAACCGGCGCGAGAGTCCTTCAATGGCGTGTAACACCCGCTGGCGCAGTTGTTCACGCGCGATGATTGCCCAGTCGTCGTACCAGCCTGGCAGCAGATGCAGTGCGTCGTCGAACCACGGAAACAGCGACACGTCCGGGCCGACGCAGGTGCCGTCGATCATCCGGCGCGCCCACTCGCTGGCGAACTGCGCGTCCACTTCGACCTCATCGCGCAAGAAGATCGAGACATTGTCCGTGCGAATGACATCCACCCCTACGCCGCGCAGCCGCCATATCGCGGACCTGAGGTTCCCCCCGGCTCGCTGATCATTCCCAATGGGCCACAGCAGCCCTGCCGCAAAGTGACGATCGACGCGACCACGATGCAACGCGGTGAGAACAAGCAATCGCTGGCTGCCCGCCGGGATCTCTTGACGTTCGCCCGCGACCGTAATGTATGGGCCACCGAACAGATGCAACACCAGCATCTCGGGGCTTCCTCGGGTGGTTACTGTCATCATGGCTGGGGCAGCCTTCCCGGAGGACATGGCGCGGGGCCGGGATCTGGCAACGTGTGTGCCTGTCGGAACGCCAGGAGAAACGCACGCACCGTTTCGAGAGCACCGGCAAAGTCATTGAAGTACTGCGTTCGGGCCTTACGGTCGACGGCGCCATCAATGTCAGTGACAACCGTGACCAGCACGTCTGCCGTCTGTACCTCCACTCGCACGAGGCATCTGCCGCCAGTTAATGGAGACGCTTCCATGGTAAGAGCGTGCAGGCCGTTCGTCACCGACACGTCACAGACGTCAACCCGCGAGGCTCGCGTACGCCGCCACAAGATCTTCAAAGAACGTTGCACATAATGCTTGGGCAACAGGCTGTACCATTGTGGCCTCCGACAACCGATCTGGTATCTAGCTGAGGGCTGGTGCTTAGCCGAGGCGCGCAGACCAGGGTCTGGGGAGAGCCCGTCCGGTGAATGCAAGCGTCGCATGCAGAGGGCTCGCTGTCGAGACGACCTGCTGATCGGTACCTGAAATCTGATCTTGATTTGGCCACAATTGTCTGCTCGCCGCATCGAGGACCTTCAACGTGACCTGCCAACTTATGCCGGTCGCCCCAGCGCACTTTCGATCGTCAGAAGTACCGGCCAACACTGTGCCCTTCAGCGTCGGCTGAGGTCGACTCCGCACCGATCAGTTTGTTCGGCGCGGAGTCGTCCACCGGTGTATGGACTTTGTGCAGGCCCAGTAGGGGCGTCCAGTCCTTGACTCCGTAGGCGTGCTGGATCTTGATCTCTTCGAGTAAGGGCAGTTCGTAAGTGGGGGCAACGTCGATCAGTACAAGGCAGGCGTCATCCTCGAACTCTTCGGCGTAGTCGGGATGGTCCTCACGGTCGGACGGGTTGTCCGCTCGGAGCGCGCCATTTTCGAGGTCAGCGGTGCCGATTCCCCGAACGACGCGCCGCTGCAAAGTAGCAGTCCTAGCCCGGCCGGTTCATGATCGGTTGGTGACACGCGTGGTTGAGATGGGGAAAGTGCCTGTCCTGTAAGGGAAGATGGGCTTGTTGAGGGTCCATGTTCCGGTCACGGGAAGGCACCCGCGAGGCCCTGGCCGGGATCCTGCGGCCGGGCAACGCCGGGTCGAACACCGCGGCCGATCACATCACGGTCATCGATACTGCGCTGGCCCAGATCCCCGATGAGCACCGTCATGGCATGCCGATTCTAGTGCGTGCTGACAGTGCAGGTTGCACGGTCGCGTTCCTGGCGCATCTGCGCGGCCTGCGCGAGCAGCACACACTGGTGTCGTTCTCGGTCGGGTTCGCGATCGACGCGCAGGTACGTACCGCGATCCGGCACCTGCCTGCCAGTGCCTGGACACCGGCAATCGACATCGACAGTGAGGTCCGTGACGGCGCCTGGGTCGCCGAGCTCACGGGCCTGCTCGAGCTGGCCGGCTACCCCACCGGCACGCGAGTGATCGTGCGTCGGGAACGGCCGCATCCCGGCGCGCAGTTGACCCTGTTCGATCACGAGGAAGGCTTTCGACATCTGGCTTTCGCCACCGACACCCCACACGGCAGGGGTGGGGCGATCGCGTTCCTGGAGGCTCGTCATCGGGCGCATGCGCGGGTGGAAGACCGGATTCGCACCGGCAAGGACACCGGGATCGTCCGGTTCCCTTCCCGGCTGTTCGCGGTCAACCAAGCGTGGCTGGAACTCGCGTTGACCGCGATCGACCTGCTCGCCTGGACCCAAACCATGCTGCTGGACGGCGAACTCGCCCTGGCCGAGCCGAAAACCCTGCGCTACAGGCTGCTGCACGTCGCCGCCCGGCTCACCCGCGGCGCCCGCCGAACCTGGCTACGCATCAACCAGCACTGGCCCTGGCGACACGAGATAGCCGCCGCGTTCGCCCGGCTGACCGCCCTGGCACTGCCCGTCACCTGAGCCGTCCACACAGGACAATTCCACAGCCCTCGACCACAGCCCTGGAGACACCGGCCGCCGCGCCGGGTCATCAGCATGCACACGCCAAATCCACCGTCACGCGAGATCAACAATGAGCGGTCAACGCACTTCGTGAAAGACCGGGGCTAGTGCCGCATCAAGCAACGTTGGCGTTGTAATCGCGTCGCGTGGACGTGGCGATCGTTGATGGTCCAGGCTTGGCCGCTGGAGGTGGTGGTCG